>CAYUVA010000086.1:0-2228 GCA_964448115.1 uncultured bacterium | reverse complement strand
GTATTGCGACCTCCAGGCTATCCGGCAGCGCTCTAACGCCTATCTTTTTGCGCTCTTCAGGAGATAAGCGGTAGAGATCGACCTCAACCGGCTTGGGGAATTCCAATTTTTCCTCAATGCCCTTCATTCCAGCGCAAAGCATTGCAGAGAAAGCCAGGTATGGATTGCATGCTGGATCAGGCGCTCTATACTCGATGCGAGTCCTCTCCGGTGAGGTGCTCACTGGGATGCGCACCAAGGCTGAGCGATTCTTCCTGCCCCAGCATATATATACGGGCGCCTCGAAGCCAACAATGAGCCGCTTGTATGAGTTGACCCACTGATTGGTTGCCAGCGTTATCTCACGACAGTGCTTGAGGATGCCAGCGATATAGTATTTGGCGCTCTGCGAAAGACCGAATTCGTCATCGGGATCGTGGAAGGTGTTCTCGCCGTTTCTGAATAACGATTGATGCGTGTGCATCCCGGAGCCGTTTACTCCGTATATCGGCTTGGGCATGAAGCTGGCAAATAAGCCATTCTCCAGGGCTATCTTTTTTACCACAAACTTGAAGATCATGGTTATATCAGCCATGCGCAGCGCTTCCTGGTACTTCAGATCCACCTCGTACTGGCTGGTCGATACCTCGTGATGGCTCGCCTCGACCGGTATCCCCATTTCTTCTAGGGCAAAGATTGTCTTTCGCTTCACATTTGTCAGGCTCTCTACGAACATGAAGTCGAAGTAGCCACCGGAATCGAGAATCTTGGGCTGTTCACCGTCAGCAAAATAGAAGAATTCATACTCCGGTCCAAGATAAAGGGTTAAACCCTTTTCCTTCAACCTTTCAAGGTGCATCTTGAGCACATTGCGTGAATCCATCATGCAAAGCTCGCCGTTAGGATTGCGGATCTCGCAGATCATGAAGGCGATACGTTCTCCACCCGAAAGCCAGGGCAGAACAGTAAAGGTCTCCAGGTCAGGAACCGCGATCAGATCCGATTCCTCGATGCGCACGAACCCCTCGATCGAAGAGCCGTCAAAGCCCTGTCCTTCGACTAATACATGGCTCAATTCGCCCGAGGTTACCGTGATACCCTTAAGGTTACCCAAAATATCGGTAAACCATAGTTGGATGCTGCGGATCTTCTGGTCCTTAACAATGTCAAGGATGTCTTCCTTGTTCATCTGGTCATCCCCCGAAAAAGTCCCACAGGGAGGTTCAATAAGTTGACTGCATTTAGCATCTTACAACAAAAGTTGTCAAGTTGATATTTCGATGAAATGAGCCATTTAAATCAGCAGTTGAACAGGCGATGATTGCCTGGTAAGTTCATTATCTCGTAGGGAAAGGAATATTCATTTATGAGCAAACTGCATATCCTAGGTTCATCTTCTGCGGTTCCAACTAAACTAAGGGACTGCACATACCTGGCAGTGGATGGTGAAAATGAATCGATCTTAATCGACTGTGGAGGATCTCCTGTCCACAAGCTGCTCAAGCACGAGCTGAGTCCGATGGAGATCGATGCAGTGGTGATCACCCATACTCACCCGGATCATATCTATGGATTGCCCTCGCTTTTCCATTACCTGAGGCTAAAGAAAAGAAAAAAACCATTGTTTTTCCTCAGCCACCGGGAGGGGATCCAGACCTCGCTCAGCCTCCTGGAGGCAGTCGAGATCACGCCCGATAGTTTGCCCTTTGAGCTTATCCTTATTGATGTTCCTTTAGTCCACGCGATTGAATCTGGACTCCCCCTCCGGTGCCATATATCGTTTACCCCAGTGGAGCATCGCAGGACTTGTTTTGGATTGCGCATCGATTTGCCGGATGAAAAGAGCCTGGGTTACTCGTCTGATACCGGCTACTCCGCGAACCTGGTTAGCCTGGCGTACCAGGTGGATTTACTGGTGCACGAAGCCAGCTTTCCAGATGAGCAGGATGATTATAGCCTTGCCGTAGGGCACTCGACGCCCAAGCTGGCTGCAAGTATTGCCTCTGAGTGCAAGGCGAAGAGGCTAGTACTGGTTCATCTGGGGGAGAAACTGGAGACCATAAAGGATCCGCTCAAGGATGCCAGAAATAATTTCACCGGGGAAATTATCCTGGCAGAGGATGACTCCATTATTGTAATTTAAGCACTATGGTAAAGATTTTTTTTTTTTAGAGTATAAAACTCATTCGCCTTGAGGGTATGTGGGATAACGGGGTCTTTGGGTCGGCGGGGGGGGGAATCTAGGGGGT
>CAYUVA010000085.1:0-2689 GCA_964448115.1 uncultured bacterium | reverse complement strand
AGAGCGCATCTATCGCTTCGGAGAAAAGGATAATTTCTGGCAGATGGCTGATACCGGTCCGTGTGGTCCTTGCTCTGAGATAATCTATGATCGCGGCGCAAAGTATTCCTGTGGAAAGCCAACCTGTGATGTAGGCTGCGATTGCGACCGCTACTTCGAGGCGTGGAACCTGGTCTTTATGCAGTATAATCGCCAATCAGATGGCTCGTTGCACCTGCTGGATAAGCCATGCATCGATACCGGCATGGGACTGGAGAGGCTCGAATTGCTTTATAATGAGTTGGATACGGTTTTTGATTGCTCCTTGCTGCTGCCTGTCATTAGGTTCGTTGAGGAGTTAAGCGGGCTGAAATATGGCAAAGATGCGCGTCTCGACCCAGCCTTCAGGGTCATAGCGGATCATGCCCGATGCACAGCATTCCTGCTTGCCGATGATGTATTCCCCTCCAATGAGTTCCGGGGCTATGTGCTTCGGCGCATAATGAGGCGCGGGCTTCGATATGGCAGGGAGCTTGGCTTACAAGAGCCGTTCTTATACAAGACGCTCGGCGTGGTGGCTGATACCTTCAAAGATGTTTACCCGGAGATAGACAGGGCGCGAAACCATATAGCCAACATCACATACAACGAGGAGGAACGCTTCAATCAGACCCTGAAAATAGGCATGAATATTCTTGATGAGGTGCTTGAGGATCTTAAAAAGAAGAAACTTAATACCATACCAGGCGAGATTGCCTTTAAGCTGTACGATACCTATGGCTTTCCACTGGATCTCACCGCAGATATTGCACGAGATCACGGAAAAACAGTCGATTACGAGGGATTTGATGAGCAGATGCGCAAGCAAGTGGAGCGGGCGAGAGCCGCCCTGGGGGAAACTCAATTGGATACCGATGATATAAGAATCTTCAAGGATATCCTCCAAAAGGTAGGAAATAACGAATTCTTGGGCTATGAAACAAGTGAATACAAGGCAAAGGTCGTCCATGTTATCGATGGAACTCAACTGGGCGATAGATATAATAAAGACGAATACCTGGTGTTTTTGGATAAAACACCATTCTATGCAGAATCTGGTGGGCAGGTCGGGGACACTGGAGAGCTGCAAAGCCTGACAGGAGAGACAATCGGCATGGTGCTCGATACCGTGATCCCCTACCCGGGCTTAAGGGCGCATATCACTAAGCTAGTTGGAGAACAACCTAAAGTTGGTGACCAGGTGATCGCAAAGGTGGATACGAATAGATTGGCATTGATTGCGAGGAATCATACGGCAACGCATTTGCTGCATTGGGCGCTAAGAGAGGTTCTCGGCGATCATGTCAAGCAGAGCGGTTCGCTGGTGGAGCCTTATCGATTGCGCTTCGATTTCACCCATTTCGCTAAGCTCTCCGATCGTGAGATCGAGAAGGTGGAGAGACTTGTAAATCAACGCATCAGCGAGAATCATCCGGTGAAAAAGACCTGGATGCAGTTACAGGAAGCACTCGACTCTAGCGTAACCGCACTATTCGATGAGAAATATGGCGACAAGGTGCGGGTGATCGATGTCGGCGGCTTCAGCCGCGAGCTATGCGGAGGGACTCATGTCGATGCAACCGGTGAGATAGGCGCTTTCCTCATCACCCACCAGGAGGCGATCTCCGCCGGGGTTCGAAGATTGGAGGCGGTAACCTCTCTTACCGCCATCAAGCGCATCCAGGGCATGCGTGCGCTGATGGATGATATGGCAGAGCTGCTCAAGGTCTCCACAAGCGATGAACTGCCGCAGAGACTCCACAGGTTGATCGAGCAAAACAAGCTGCTTGAAAAACAGGTAAATGCGCTCAAGAATCGCCTGGCAACAATGAAAGCCGGCGATCCGCTTGAGGAAGCAAAGATAATCGATGGCATCAAGGTGTTGGCGCTGCGTATGGATGAGCTTGATATCTCAAATTTGCGCAACTCGCTTGATGAATTAAAGAGACGACTGGGGAGCGGCATTGTCGTGCTCGGATCCGTGCTAGATAATAAGGTCAACCTGGTTGCCGGCGTAACCGATGATTTGACCAACAGGTTCCATGCTGGCACCATCATAAAAAAGGTCGCCGAATTAACCGGCGGAGGCGGAGGCGGGAGACCAGACATGGCTCAAGCCGGTGGAAAAGATCCCTCAAAGCTCGATTATGCACTCCAGGCGGTCTTTGACCTGCTCAAACAACAGACCTAGTCTGCTACATACTCAGCGCCAAAGTAGATCTCATACAGAGTCGAGGAGAAGCTATCAACAAACGGGACTTGTCCAGGGTAGGGATTCTGTTATATTGGAAGCCAAGTAAGAACATGGTCGGTGGCGTGTGTAGATATTGACAAAGCTAGAATAGAGACTTATATTGTAAAGCGAATTGGATCCGCAGTAGCTCAGTTGGTAGAGCGGGTGGCTGTTAACCACTTGGTCGGGGGTTCGAGTCCCTCCTGCGGAGCCAGATAAAAACCTACGGACTTTTCGAGGTCCGTGGTTAACGGATAGAGCGGGGGAAGCGGAGGGCCATGAAACTCCGCTTCCCCCGTTTTTGCAAGGGGTTACGCCGTGGCGGACATCGCAGCCCATTCTCCGGTTCGAGAACGAACGCTTGGCTCGCACCCGCAACCCCCACGGTTGCAGGTGCAACCCAGGCATATCCCTTTCGAACTCTCCGATTCTCCGTTT
>CAYUVA010000084.1:0-2709 GCA_964448115.1 uncultured bacterium | reverse complement strand
GACCCTCGCCAGGGTCGATGAGGGCTTGCTTGTGTTTCTGGGGCTTTACCTCGTCTGCCAGGCTATAATCATACTCATCGGGCTTAGAAAGAATTCATTACCTTATGCAGCTCTGCTGGTCGCCATCATTATCGCCTCGAATGCTTATGGTAACGAGCAGATACGGGATATGGGGCATCTTTCTATGGTGCTTTTAGTCGGCTTGTTAGCTGCGCTATTCTCGGAGCCAACCAATAAGCAGAGGCATTTCACTGGATATCTATTTTGCTTTGTGGCAGCCGTCGCTTTATCGACTATTTTTTCCATATACCCCTTTGTCGGTTACAAGGTGCTGGCGCTTTGCTTGCAATATTTTACTTTGTATTTACTCTTGAGCGATGGTGTCAGCTCACCTCAGCGGCTTCGAGACTTAGCAATTGCCATATATTCATTAGGTACAGTCTTTTCACTTTGCATCATTTACGAGGTCGCAGAGCGTATCTTGATCTTGGGCTGGTTCGAGGGTCTCGGCTTCAGAACCTGGCCATTGGATTCAGCGCCGAACTATATAGCTTTTGCCATGTTCATCTCCTTTCCTTTGGGGATTTACCTGACGCAAACCATTAGGCGCCGCCGCATAAAGCTCCTGCTGACCGCAAGCCTGCTGGTCAACATCTTAGGCATCTATTTGACCTATAGCCGAGTCGCCTATCTCTGCATAGCATTGAGCCTGTTACTATATACAGCCCATGCCATCGCGAGTGGCTACAAGGGCATCCTGAAGCCGAAGCGATTATTCTTTGCATTAGCTGTAATGATTGTCCTAGCAATTATGCTTTCTGTAGCAATGCCTCCACCGGTAAAGCACCGCATAAAATCTATATTCGATATTACTAAGACGAGACGATACGATGTCTGGCGAGTTTCAATGCAGATTTACGCCGATTATCCAATTGTCGGTCCCGGTCCAGCGACCAAACGATATATCCTAAAGCCATATTTCAAGGAGCTAGGACTGAGCGTTACTGACCAGTTCCTGGTCGATTCGCATAATACCTATGTGGAGATGCTCTCCAGCGTGGGGAGTGTCGGATTTGTAGCCTATATTGCTCTGCTAGGCGTGCTTGTTTTCAATTGTCTCAGGGGCTTATGGATTACCAATGACTCGCAAGCGAGGTATTTTTACTTAGCCATTTTAAGCGCGCTGACAGCCTACCTGCTGGACGGCTTTGCCAACCATCGTCTCTGGATAAAGGAGAACGGGTATCTGCTCTTCGTCATTGCCGGGCTGTTGTCAGCCCAGATAAACCTAGTAAATGAAGCAAAGCGGAATCAATCAAGGTATTCTCAATATATCTCAATAGCCTTGATAGCGATTATGGTACTTGCTTTGAATGTTCATTTCTCGCTGCTATGTGTGAAAAAGGCGCAGGATTTGGCGATGAAAGGGTACATGCAGCGCTCCTTGAGTTATTTCATGCTGGCAGATAGTTTGACCCCCAACGACGCCCATACCAAATACTACCTTGCCATCTGGCATAGGAACCAGGGCGATAACTCCCAGGCGTTGGAGTATATCAACCAGGCGATAAGGCTAAATCCACACCTTTATCTATATCGCCTGATCAGGGGGGATCTTTTAAGTGCCATGGGTAACTACCCGGCTGCGATACGGGAATATACGGAGATTATCAAAGATAATCCCTTGCAGTCGGTCGGCGCCGATGCCTACCAGAGAAGAGGGATGCTATATTTATTATTGGGCGACAGGGCTGGTGCGATCCACGATCTTGCACAGATGGTCTTCATCTCACCTGACAAGGCGGATCTTCCAGTATTCAAGCAAGGCTCAGGGGGAAAATCATTGCTCGATGAAGTCATGCTTGCTGCCCAACAGATACCCGAACCATTGCATGATAAAAATTGGAACCTGTGGCTCAACCGCATGATCCGAATCGCAAACGCACAGATACATGCCGGAGAATTAGATGACGCTGCCAGGATACTTGGTGAGCTGGTCGCTGAGGACAGACGGGGGTTCATGCCCCATATAATCCTGGCGCGGGTGCTTATGCAACAAAATAGGCTACAGGAAGCGGAGAGTCTGCTTGAGCAGGCACTAAACAATGAACCTCAGTTCGCAGTCATTCATGTTGAACTGGGAATCGTCCATTATCTGAAAGGCAATTATTCCCAGGCTGAAGCCGACTTTATAAATGCTCTCAAGCACCGGCGAAGCATTACCTTAGATGCATATTTGCCACACCTGTTTCTAGCAAAGATCTACCGCAAGCTGGGGAGAGATAAAGAGGCTGCGCAACAGGAGCGTAAATTGCGCTTCATAGAGGCTGACCTGGGGCACCAGTTGTGGGACACAGGAATCCACGCCGGCGGCACCGATCCCGAACAAACCCAGGTGGAATATTATAGGGGGAGATAGCTCGAGAGGATCATTAATAATTAATTTTATTATTAAATATTAAATAATATTATTGTATTTCCCGAGTTTGACAGTTGAGAGCTGTAAGTTGTTGAAAAATATGATTTCTATATCTTAAAAATGTGCAAATTATCACCAGCCTTTCATCAAGCTCTACCTTGACCCGCTTCCCATTTTCTGTTCGATAAAAAGTATTTTTATAAGTTAATTCCTTATATTTTATGATATCATCCTCATCACAGTATTTGATAAGCGTCTTAACTAGCTTATCTATGTTTTTATTCTGGCGA
>CAYUVA010000083.1:0-3366 GCA_964448115.1 uncultured bacterium | reverse complement strand
TTACAACTTGTAACTATCTTGCGGTAAATACTTGAAAATTAGTTCTCGGATTTTTCGTCCTTTCGCTTCTCGGATGAGTAAAATATCACATCTTTCTCCACTGGTGGCGGTAGTTGTCCATACACCATTGATCCCTTAATACAGCGCTTGCAGACCCTATACAATCTTATCCAGTCATCGCCATCGAGTATCTCTGTGATGCGATTGCACACCTTTAGCCTATCCTTTTCCGAGAACCACAGTTGGTGGCAATTCGTAGTCAGCCTTTCACCATACTTGTTCAGGAAACGAATCAATCTAGCCCTGCGGTTTTGATCATGAACCCTGTAAACAGCTATTGTCAGCATCAGTATATCCTGAATGGAGCATAACTCCTTTGTCCTGTTCGTATAAAATCAGAGAAACTATCAATCTGATCATACATGATCTCTCGATACTTGAGCGGTTCATCTTGCGGGCTGAGCTTCACCTCGGAGTCGAGCTTCTCCTGGAAAGCCACGATCAGAGCGCGCTTGGCTGTATCATCGAGATAGCAGGCATGTTTTTCATCATCGATCAAGAAGTTCTCCGGCTTCACTTGACCCAGGTGGACTATGCGCAGAACGACCTGATCGACCAGGAAGCGGAACTCCTCCATCATGTCGCTAGCTAGCGCCACAGGGTTTCGCGGTGATGTATGCATGATGCCTGCCTGCACTGGGATGCCTTGAGCCAGGAGCATCGCGGCGACCTGGTTGCATAACATGGTATAGCCGAATGAAAGCATCGCATTCACCGGGTCTGGCGATGGGTGCATCTGGCGATGGGTGAAGCCGAACTCTCTAGGTATGATCTTGCTGATTGCCTTGAAGTAAACAGCAGCCCCTTCGCCTTCCAAGCCTCTTAGCGTTTCAATGCTGGTCGCGTTTTTCGTCCTTTTAATCAACGATTTTATATTGTCTATATTGTCTGACAGTAATGGATTGCGCTGCCTGCGAAGCGTAACCTGCGAGTTATGAAGTTTGGCTTGGACTATAGCCCTTGTAAGCTCGATTGCCCTCGCTTCGTCTGCGTATGATAACATCCTGAACAGGTTGGATGATGCGACTAGATCGAGGTTATGCTTCGCTTGCAGGGTGCCCAGGTAACCGCTGTCATCGCCGTAGAAAAAGACCGGGATCTTCTCTGCCAGGCATCTTTTCAAGGTTGCGCCGGCAAAGCCGGTCTTGCCGATGATATGTATCTCTCCTACTCGTTTATACTCCATGGCATCGAGCAGTTCATGCCCCTGGCGAACTTCAAGCAGACCGCCCTTTGTCTTTAAGTAAAAGCCATCGCCATCCAAAAAGAGTCGCTTCTTTCTTTTATCCCGGTAACGATGCTCTGTCATATACTTGTCCAGCGGTCTCCACTCTCGTTGTGGGTCAGCCAGCATGCACTGCCAACTGCGAGTGACAAGCTCCTCGATCTCGTCCTCAGTCGGATAGGTATCCTCGTGCTTCCTGGCTCCAACATCCAATTTCAGTGAGCGCAAGAAAAGATAACCAAGATAATGGAAACCGCGCTCGAAGTCGGTTATTTCCGTCTTTTCCGGGTGCAGCTTCAGCCTAAGTTCTTCGAGGTACTCCTCGGCGAGCATCTTTGCTTGCTCTATATGCTCTTTGCGCTTTGCCAGTATTAGAAAGTCGTCAGCGTACCTGACCAGTTGAAAACCGAGAGCCTGCACCTTCTCATCGAACTTGTCCAGAAAAAGGTTTGCCATGATTGGCGATATCGGCGCCCCCTGGGGAACACCGAGGCTGCGGTTGAACAGCCTATCATTGAACCAGACCGGCGCAAAAAGCCATCCCCTTACCAGCTCTAAAAGGTCATCATCGGGAAAATATGCATGAAATCGAAGTAGGAGAAGCTCCAGGTCAACATTGTCGAAGAAGCTCTGTATATCTGCATCCAGAACGTACGAGTACCCTTGCTCCCGAAGCTCGTCGAGCCTCCGTGCAGCGCCGTGGCGGCTATAGTAACGTCGATAGCCATAAGAAGAATCCTGTAACAGCTTATCTATGGCGGAGCCAACTACCTGCACCACTGCTCTTTGCAATGTGCGATCGCTCATATTAGGGATAGCAAGAAAGCGAGGCTTTTTTCCATCGCTTTTTAACACTAGTCCCTGGAGCGAAGATGGAGCATATTCGCCGCTTCGCACCTGCTCTGCAAGCCTGGAGATGCTGATCTCATCATATCTGGCTTTGCTTTTGCTCTTGATGTAATCATAAGCCCCTTGGAGGTTCTCCGTATCCAGTATCCGACTAATCCAGTCAGGATGCCAGAACCTTTCTATATCGAAGATGGATGCGCCTAGGATCCGGTAGTGCCCCATTCCGTAACCGAGCATCTGCCCGACTCCGAAGAATTGCCCCAGTATCAGGGCCGGAAGCCATAGGCGCAGGTCGCCTGCGATAGTTACCCTCCCGATGGCGCCTCCGCTTTTGAATCTCGGATTCGGCGCATCCATCCAGAATAGCTGATTCTGTACAACCTCGAGCTCGGGAGGCTCGGCGAATGGAATATGGAGTTTGGCATCATAAAGCTCCTCGCATAGCACCTTTATACGGCGACCGAGCAGCTTAAAGAATCGGTCTATGTCAAAGTGATGTTCATCAAAAAAGGAATGATGTTTCTCAGGCTTTTGCCTTGTAATTCGTAAGGGATTGACAAAATGCAGGGTAAACTTTTTATATTGCCCTAGCTTCTCGGATTCGGCTGCTAGAAAACCTGCATCAAGCACAGTCGGCATCTCCCCTTCATCGAGCGCCTTGCCGACTGCAAGATCCCTTATTTCGATAAGCTCGTAATTCCCGCCGAGGATATCGGTCTCCTTGAAATAGCCTGGATCTTGTCCCTGGAGCATAAGCTCTCGGATAAAGGGATAGCTCGTTTGATCACCTGCAACCGCAAGGCTAAATCGAAAGAATTCACCAGAACCGAAGGAGGGCACCCCGGTATCCTGAGGATGGATATGGATCAGGTCGAATAGGTTGTCGGAAATTAGAAAAGTCTTGAGGAAGCCATGTATTGCCCCACCATGATAGAAGTGAGGCGTGAAGCGATGGTGAATACGCAGGGTAAAAGAGACAAAATAGTATTTGAAATCAGTTAGATGCGGGAACTCTTCAAACATAGTTCACCCTCCTTTTCAAGGTAAGACAGGTTATTCATATCATGGTAATCCGAGAAGCGCAAGGACAAAAAATCCGAGAACTAATTTTCAAGTATTTACCGCAAGATAGTTATAAGTTGTAACTTTTAGGTTCTCGGATTTTTGAAAAGTGCAGTAAAATCAGTAAGTTATACGGCAAGTGATCGGATCGCAGTAGCAAATTTTTACTC
>CAYUVA010000082.1:0-3640 GCA_964448115.1 uncultured bacterium | reverse complement strand
GATTTCGCCCTATTTTGAAAGCTCCATAGCCGATAGGTGATATGTTAGGTTTGGTCATTTTACCTTTCTCCAGATCCTGTTGGTTTCCCATGGAAATTTAGCAATGCTAGGTTTCTCATGTTGATTTAAAAGATTAATAATTTGTTCCTTGTTGATTATATCAGTGCTCGGTTTATCAATTAAGTCGGATGTAAGGTAAGCTGAAAGGGGGAAAAACGCCAACTTTATGGGCCAGACAGTTATAATATTATCTTTCTGAACTACATAAGGTCTGGCTGGTCTGCCACCGCTTAATGTTTTATTCTCTGCCCTATCTACCATGTAAGAGGAGAACTCACTTGATGAAAAGTCAATATCTGGCAATAGCAATGCTAACTCCTCATAGGCTTTTTCGATCAATTCATCTTGCTCCATCCTAACCCCTTTCTCGGCGAGATTGCCACCCACCTGCCATACAGTAAAATCATCGTAATTCATAGAGGTTACCGTTATCCTGGTCGAATTCCCCTCGATACAATGTCCGAAAAGCATGGGTAGTTTCCCTTTGACCATCACCATATGAAGAGGTCTAAGCTGCATTTTATCAGCTTTTATTCCAAATTGTTTCCTCAGCTCATTGTTTCCCTTTCCAGCGGCAAATATTACATATTGGGGAATAATTATTAGCTTATTAGATATGCTTATTTCTGTTTTCGGCTTTTTAATAACTTCGAGATAAGATGGATCATAATGAAGAATCCAATCCTTATATGTATGGAATAAGTTCTCAATAAAGGAAGCAGTATTTATTACCCGCTCTTTAGTCTTGAATAATTCGCCAGGGCAGGATCTTAAAAATATAGGTCTTTGTTCTTTGCTTACACTGATGGGGGATGCTTTTAAGGCTGATTTCGCAACCATCTGCGAAATCTTTGAGGTAATGGTGGGGGCTTGCCAATAGTAACAGTATTCAGAAAGTATCTTTACTTTTGTTAGATTAGGCATTCTTTCTCCAGCTAGGCATTGGTTCCATACTAATGGCATGTCTCTAATCTCTTTTGCTGAGGTAGTTATCCTTCCGCCAAGAGAATATTTGAGACCGCCATGGATTATGCCCTGAGATGAAATGGTTTGCCCCTCTCCAAGTTTATCTTTCTCAAGTAAGATTGCATGGTAACCTTTTTCAACAAGTTCACTTAATATCCATAAGCCTACACCACCGCCACCGAAAATAACTGCATCTACCCTGATTTTGTCCATTATGTTAACCTTTATTTATAATTTGTAGTATATAATACATATTATATCGAATCTATAAAAATAGCCCTAGATTTCCTCACCGTAATCCTCCGAGCTGCTAGTATTTATGTATCTCGATTTATGCTCCTTTACTATCAGATCGCCTAAAAAGCCCATCATCCCGACCAGCACACCGATAATGACTATCATTATATCGGATTCTTTGATGTCTGAAACCACCCGCCAGTCGTATATCAGCTTTATTATGCCGAATAAGAATATAAAAAGGCTGGTTGGCAGAAAGATCTTCAATGGATTGAAGTACATGATGGTGCGGATCACCAGGCTTAGATAGTTCCATGAATCCACGAATGGATGGAAGGTAGATCTGCCTATGCGAGGGAAATAATCAATGGGGACAAATTTGACTCGATACTCATTGGCTAGAAATGCTATGGTTATGGTCGATACCCATGAGTGCGTATCGGGAAGTATATTGAAGAACTTAAGTGCGACATCCTTCTTGAAGGCTCTTAAGCCTGAGTTCAGGTCTGGTATTTTTTCTCCGGTTATAAAGTTTGCCAAAGTCAATATCAGCGCTTTTACCAGCCTTCTGAGCGCTTTTACTGTTCCAGCCTCCTTGTCGCGAGCACCGATTACCATATCATAAGAGGGAAAATAGGCAAGCATATCCGGAATTCGATCTACTGGATATGTTCCATCTGCATCAGTCATAACGACAATATCGCCCTTAGCGTATCTGATGCCTGTTTTTCGGCTGCGACCAGTGCCACGATTACGAGCATGTCGGATAACCCTGACGCAGAGATCTTTAGCTATCTGGGCGGAATTATCAGTGGAGCCGTCATCTACGACAATTATCTCATAATCATAGCTGCTGCTATCCATGACCTTTTGTAGGTCATTCAACACAGAAGGCAGTGCAGCAGCCTCGTTGTAGGTGGGAAGTACAATACTCACCTTGATTTTATTTGCCCGTTGAGTCATTAGCATTGAATATTAGGCTTTTCAAAGGATCTTGTCAACCAGGATTACCTATCCCTTGGGGAATAAAATATAACTAATTGATGTTTAAAGGTAAACGATTACCAGCTTGATTGAAATCCTTATATTTGATAGAGAAATAGCAGCCTAAAAGAATAAAAGGGGATAAGACATTGCACCCAAGACAAGTAATAGTACTAGCAAACATCATTCTGATACTATTTGGGGGCAGCTCGGTTCATGCTACCTTACAGGCTGGGGACATAGCACCCAACTGGCAGCTAAGCGATCCCTGGGGAGAGAGTTACTCCTTGTATCAATTCTCCGGTCATGTAATCCTGCTTAATTTTTTTGCTTATTGGTGAAGTTCCTGTGGTGTGGAGGCTCCACACTTGGAGACAGATTTCTGGCAGTACTATCAGCAGAATGGCGGTAATAGCAATGGCGTGCCAGTGATGGTGATGGGTATGAGCCTGGAAAACCACGCTCAGACCATAAACTTTATAAACCAGCATGGTCTAACCTTTCCGGTGCTTGAGGATTTCAGCCGTGTGGCTTTCAATGCATATTCCCAGGGATACATACCACATAATGTAGTGATCAACGGAACTGCCAACGACCCCAATTATCAGCAATGGGAGATCCTTTACACCAATTACGGCTTCGCTCCAATGGCGCTGCACATGTTCATCAACTCGGTGGTTGGAGATTCACTACCCACTTCGACACCGACTATCACGAATACACCGACCTATACTCCCACTCCCACGAACACGCCGACTATAACCGATACTCCCGAAGCAACCGACACACCACCCCCTACACCGACATCGACCATTGTGCCATCCTTAACTAGTACTCCAACCAGTACTCCTACTGAAGAACCATCAAATACGCCAACACCAGAGCCTACATTTACGCCGACTGCAACCTACGCACCTCGTCTCCCCAAGATATTAGCTGCCGGATACGATGATACCCGGATCAATTCCGAGTCCGGAGGCATCTTTACCATGATCGCTTATGCTGCCATGGGTGATTTTACCCTGGTGCGCGTGAGTCTGTACCAGAACGAAATTTACCTGGGCATTGATTTGAGCGTACTCGATGCGGACAGAAAGTTATACTACTTCCCGGAGGCAGAGGTTCCAAGCGGCTTATACAAGCAGCGCATTCTTTTAGAACTCATATCCGAGGACCTATTCGGCAACCGAAGCCACCCGTGGCCGTATCTGGTAGTGGAGTAGGAGCAATTTTAAATTACTTCCCTGGAAAGATAGCGCAATTTCGCAGGTCATAATTTTCATGCCTCCCGAATAGGTCGGGATGGGGGCTGCTCTTGACATAAGATTTGTTTCGCCAACGGGCACCCCCATGTCATTCCCGCTCCGCATCAAGTGCGGGGTAAACTCCGGCT
>CAYUVA010000081.1:0-3955 GCA_964448115.1 uncultured bacterium | reverse complement strand
TCGCCAGAGCTTCACTCGCTCGGAATGACAGGGTATGGGACTTCTTGGACATTTTTAGACAGACTCCGCTAGGAGAGGGCTGGGTTGAGGGTCTTTCCTCTCCTCTATCACTTTATCACGGTATCACTTCCTCTTTGTGCCTTTGTTGTTCAATATGTCTCTATCACTCTATCACTTCCCGTGATTACTGGCTTCCCGCCTGCGCGGGAATGACAGAGAGGTGCCTGTTGGCGAAACAGATCTTATGTCAAGAGCAGCACCGATCCCGACCTATTCGGGAGCATGAAAATTATCACCTGCGTAATTGCGTTATCTTTATCGTTAAGTAATAAAAAGTCTAAATACTAATCATGTGCAATATATATCATAACAATTACGAAAATCATCCAAAGTAGCCCACATAGCAGGATTGGCTTGTCTCGCAATAGCGTCTTCTCCATGCCCTCCGAGATATCCTTGGTATAAACAAGGTACAGGTATCGGAGCACTCCATATACAACAAGCGGTATGGTATATACCAAGTGGGTTGTAGCTAGGTGTTCAACCGTTCGTGCCGAGATGGTATATAGCGAGTATGCAATGAGTGTTGAACCTGCTGCCACACCTATCATTTGATCAAGCAGTTGCGGAGTGTAGCGCTTCAGTATGGGACGCCTGTTGGCTGATTCTCTCTGGGCTATATATTCGTTACGACGCTGACCGAGCGCTATCATCAGTGCAATCAGAAACGCACATATAATAAGCCACGGCGAGACATCTACATTTAGTATCACCGCACCAGCAGCAGCCTTGAAGATGAATTCGATGGACAAAACCATCACATCGAAGATAACCTTGGAGCGAAAGAAGGTATCATAAGCAAGTCCGAGCAGCGCCACAACCAGCAGCGTGAAGCCGAACTTGAAATTTAATATTAGCGATATGGTCAATAAAATCAAATAGATAGCTAAGCCTGCCCGGTGAAGCGAGCTGCCAACAAACCCCTCTACCCAACGGCTGCGATCAAGGACAACACCGCCGACTATATGGAAGTTGATGATGCGGGTGAAGATGCTGACATAGCTTAGCGCCAGGTAACCGAGGATTACAAGGATGAGCAATCCAGGGTTGAACAGCTTGATGGCGAAGATAAGACCAGAGAAGAAGACCAGGTTCTGCACTAGCTGGTTCTTCGCTTCGACCTTGAAGGGATCTGAAGCATCCGAGCTTAAGCCAGGGATTTCTTCTGTATTACTCATGTTTCTCTATATTTAAGACTGGATTTCCGCCTGTACGGAAATGTCGATGATAAAAGCCTCAAGCCTCAAGCCTTTTCTTAATCTCAACCAGTGGACACGAGGTGCTCACCAGGTCGCGCTCCTTTACATGCACCTTGACCACCTCGCCGTCAAGCTCACTGAGCAGCGGGTGTTCCATCTTCATAGCCTCGATAATGATGCAGCATTGGCGTGGCTTGACTATATCACCGCAGGTAACATGGATCTTGACAACGGTGCCAGGCATCGGCGCTTTGATCACCTGGTAATCCCTGGCGACAACAACACCACCCGATGAAGCCTCGCTAGCGGTTGCTGCATCCTGTTGATAGGGTCGTTCGAGCGTAAAAACATGTCCATCGAGTGAAACAAGCTTTGATTCATCATCCCCTGCTATGTATGCCTTAATTCGCCTGCCATCTATATCCATCGAGAGCAGATTCTCAATTGGCATCATGGCTTTGACGGTAAGCACTTTGTCGCTGATCCTTACCCTGTATCCATCTTCTTCATCCTTTTCAACGCTTGCCTGGTATATCTTATCGCCGATCTTGTACTCGTAATTCAACTTTGCTTTCCTCCTATCTCGATGCGCATATCTCCCAGGCGCCGATGGTCTGCCAGGGAGAAGTAGCGTGGGCTGTTTTTGAAGCGCTTGCACTGTGCGGCTTGGATGCAAAGCTATGTTCGTATAGCGCAGCGGCGGCGATGGCTAGCTCAATATGTTCATCCGAAGGTTCTCTCGGCGCCCAGTTAGGCATATTGCGGGGCAGAAAATCGGTGTCTATCTTGCCATCGATGAAGCGAGGGTGCTCCAGGATATCGATAAGATAAGGTATGTTGGTCTTGATGCCAAGAATGACATAATCTCTCAAGGCTTGGATCATCCTTTTCCGCGCCGACTCGCGATCTTTGTCCCATGTAACCAGCTTTGCCAGGATGGGGTCATAGTAAACCGACACCTGGCAACCGCTATAGATGCCCGAATCGCAGCGAATGCCTGGTCCCCATGGCTCAAAGCAGAACAGGATCTTGCCCGATGATGGAAGGAAGTTGTTGGCAGCATCCTCAGCATAAATGCGGCACTCGATGGCGCTTCCTCGCTGAGAGAGATGATCCTGGCGCAAGTGCAGTTTTTCACCGCTAGCGATGCGGATCTGCTCCTTGACCAGGTCGATGCCGACCACAAGCTCGGTTATGGGATGCTCGACCTGGATGCGCGTATTCATCTCCAGGAAGTAGAAGTTCCCGTTTTTATCGACCAGGAACTCCACTGTGCCCGCGTTGTAGTAACCGCAAGCCTGCGCAGCCTTGACCGCTGCCTCTCCCATACGGGAGCGAAGTACTGGGGTTACCACTGGCGATGGCGTCTCCTCGATGATCTTCTGGTGCCTACGCTGGATGGAGCACTCTCGCTCAAAGAGATTGATGATAGTGCCGTGCATGTCGCCGAGCACCTGGAACTCGATATGCCTTGGTTCTTCGAGGTATTTTTCGATATAGACGGTTGGGTCTCCGAACGCGCTCTTCGCCTCGCGCATGGCTGCTTGCAGGTTCTCATCGAGTTCGCTTGCCTGGTGAAGGATGCGCATCCCCTTGCCGCCACCGCCGGCTGATGCCTTGATCAACAAAGGGAAGCCGATCTTCAGCGCCTCAGCCTTGAGCAAAGCGAGATCCTCGCTGGAAGCGGTCGTCCCAGGAATAACAGGCACTCCAGACTCCATCACCGTCTTGCGCGAGGCGACCTTGCTTCCCATCAGTTCGATAGCCTCAGCAGGGGGACCGATGAATACCAGACCGGCATCTCCCACCGATTTAGCGAAACTAGCATTCTCGGCTAGGAAGCCGTAGCCGGGATGGATCGCCTCTGCGCCTGCTTTATTGGCAGCGTCGATGATGCGCTCAATGTTCAGATAGCTCTCTCCAGGGGGTGCAGCACCGATGCAGTAAGACTCATCAGCCTGCAATACATGCAGCGCCTGGCTATCAGCCTCGGAATAGACCGCTACTGTGCTTATGCCAAGCTCCCGACAGGCGCGCATGATGCGCACCGCTATCTCGCCTCTATTGGCAACAAGTATCTTTTTGAACATTAATAGTAGTCCTTTTCTTTTACTTATTAAATGTTGCTATTATTAAGCATTTTATATGTTATAAATCTTCAGACCTAAGACCTGTATATATTAATATTCTTGATGACATGCGCGCACATATCTCTTCTTTATTATGAAATGCAAATACAAAGTTTGGATATCCAGGTAGTTCAAACACAAGATGTGAAGTACTAGATCTTCGTTTAATACTCCACCCTATACGCAACAGAGCATTCAATACTAATCTAGCTTTGGTTGATGACCATTTAGTCATGATTGTACAGCAAATACATGATTTAATTCCGGTATTTCCTCTCCATGATCCAGTCGGTCGGCAAGCCCCCTAAGAGCCAGGCTTTTAATTTCGCAATAGCCTCATCTCGGCTCTTGCCATAGGTCATAACTCCAGGCAAATCAGGCACTTCGGCGATCCAACTACCGTCATCCTCTCGGTCTATTTCAACCATCATAGCTCAGTGATCCTTAATAGAGTTTCACATTATAGCTTAACACACCCACCCCAACAGCGCAATGAAATTTAAACGATCAGGTTCAGGAAGTTGCAGGGCTTATTGGAGGAGTACAATCTGGATGTACGAGGTCTAT
>CAYUVA010000080.1:0-4378 GCA_964448115.1 uncultured bacterium | reverse complement strand
GACCACTGATGATTTGCTTTTTAGAGATCCCTTTACAATAATATCGACCGCACCATCAGAAAAAAAGGAAGCGGAGAAAGAAACCATGACTCAAGCAGCAGAGTTGATGCTGGTTTTAGCGCTAGCAGTTTACCTGGTTAGCGCATTGTATTTCTGGATCACCCTGTTATCCAAACAAGCCAAGCAAAAGACGCTAGCAATATATACACTAATCATTGGCGTAGGTCTTCATATATTGGGGATTATTCTGATGTTTCTGGGGGACAAGGATCTCAAGGATGCCTATACCAGCGTTTTTTTCATACTCTTCTCTTTGAGCCTGGCGGTTGTATTCCTTGTCGTAAGGCTAAAAACAGAGCTTAGGGGATTGGGATCCTTTATAGTGCCGGTAATATTTTTAGTGCTTCTGGCTGCCATTTTCTTGTGCAGACAGACTGCTCCCTTGCAGCCTCGTTTCATGAGCCTTTGGTTGGGGATGCATCTTTCGTTGGTCTTTTTGGGGGATCTGGCATTCATATTCGCCTTTTCATCGAGCATCTTATTCTTGCTACAGAACTATCAGATAAAAAACAAGAAGGGTATTCGCATTTTCCATAACATCCCTTCACTCGAATCGTTGGATCGCTTCAGCTCTCGTGTATTGGCGGTCGGGTTTCCATTGTTTGCCGGCGGCTTATTCTTCGGTGCTGTATTATGGTTAAAGAGCTTCAACTGGGCTAAAGCCACCTTCTCCTTTGTGGATAAGGAAGGGCTGGCTCTGGTGAATCTGTTTATCTATGCCTTATTGCTCTTTTCCAGGAGGTTTTTAGGCTGGAAGGGCAAGAAGGGAGCAATACTCGCCATCATAGGCTTTATAGTCATTTTGATAAGCTTTTTGGGAACCCAGCATTCCTTTCAAACCAACATAAGATGAGTCCCTCTGAGGAAAATACTAATAACTTAAGCTCTAAAAAAGGCGATTGGGAGCTTGGAATGGTAGGCTTGAGCCATAAGACAGCGCCGGTGGAGATCAGGGAACTACTCAGCTTCAATCTCGATGAGTTTCCCAAGGTTCTGGCTGAACTGGCTGGCTTGCCTGCTGTACAGGAGGTGGTCCTTTTATGTACCTGCAACCGCACCGAAATATATCTAGCTAGTGATGATATTGAAACTGCCATCTCGCAAGCGCTTAAGCATCTTGTAGAATATAAAAATATAAATTACGAAAATATCCAAGACCTGTTTTACT
The DNA here is from genome assembly GCA_964448115.1 of uncultured bacterium. Classification (GTDB taxonomy): domain Bacteria; phylum CAYUVA01; class CAYUVA01; order CAYUVA01; family CAYUVA01; genus CAYUVA01. The sequence continues at coordinate 3,150 of CAYUVA010000080.1, read as the reverse complement.
CTCACCGCGGATTCGCGGCCATCCGGCATCTTTTCCTGGTCGCATCAAGCCTGGATAGCATGATAGTGGGCGAACCGCAGATAACCGCACAGGTTAAACAAGCCTGGGTAAAAGCCTCTCGCATAAGATGCGCTGGATTCTTGCTCGATCAAGCAGCTACAAGAGCATTTAAGGCAGCCAAGAGGGTGCGCTCTGAGACCGGCATATCCCGTTTGCCGGTATCAGCTCCCTATGCGGCAGTAGAACTAGCTAAGGAGATATTCGGTAACCTCGATAAATACAGTGCGCTTCTGGTCGGAACCGGGGAGATGAGTGTCCTCGCTGCACAGTATCTCAGACAAGCAGGGATAAAGAGGATAAAGGTGGTCAGCAGAACCCTGCAGAGAGCACAGGAGGCAGCATCGAAGTTCAATGGAGAACCACTAGAATGGAAGCATTTCACCCACCAGCTTCCCCATGCGGATATCATCATCACCTCAACCGCCTCGATAACAAAGCCGATAATCAAGCGAGAACACATCCAGCAGGCGATGAGGGCGAGGCGTCATAGACCAATGTTCATAATCGATCTGGCAGTGCCCAGGGATGTTGAGCCAAAGGTGAACAGGATCGACAATGTTTACCTTTATGATATAGATGACCTGACCGTGATCGTTGACCGAAACCGCGCTGCCAGGGATAAAGAAGCTGAAAAGGGTATGAAGATCATCGAGCAGGAGGTTCACAAGTTCCATAATTGGCTGCTTACTCTAAGGGCGGATCCGGTCATCGCCGAGCTGGTTAATAAGATAAATCAGCTTAAGGAGATGGAACTAAAATCGCTTGACAGATCCCTCTCCCACCTGGATGAAAAGGACAAGCAAAGAATCGAAAAGACTATAAATCGCCTGACAAACAAGATCGTCCATCTGCCCATAACCGAGATCAAGGGGAGCATGAAGACCAGGGATGCGCCGCAATTGCTCGATGCGGTGAGAAGGCTCTTCAAGCTCTAGTATCCGCTTAGCTCGTCTCTCGTTGCCTCGTTTCTCGTTCCTATTTTGCGTCCTTTGCGCCGTTAGGTGGGCTAGTTTCTAGTTTTTTGCTGCCTCGGCGCAGATTATCTCGCCATATTTTATTAGACCAGCCAGGTATGTTACCGGTAGGCTCAATTTTAAAAGTGCTTTGTGTAGGGCTACCTTCATCGAGAAGAGCTTCGGTTGGCTTATCTCTTGTCTCTGCGAGGAACCGTTTTCCCTGATCACATACTGAAAAGGCTCGGCTTCATCCGATTTACCTCGCATTCGCCGACGAAACTCCCTAGTGGCATAAACGATGCTGTCTGCAAAGGTGTAAGTACTGGGTATCTCGTAGAAGAAGCCTGTTCTGGTCGATGCAAAGCCGGTCGCCTGCAACATCGCCTCCAGCGTCCTGGGTGAAAAGTCATAAAGGTGGCGCGGGGCATCGATGCCGTTCCAGTATTTACCGAAGATTTTTGCCCCTAAGCCCTCAATGTTCTGGGTAACTATGATAAGTCTGCCATCATCCTTGAGGTATTTATGTATATTTCGTAGCGCAGCCTTGGGATCGGGAAGGTGCTCCAATACGCCGATCATGGTGATAAGGTCGAAGTGCTTCTCCGGGTACTCCACATTGACGATATCGCCAAGCTTAGTCTTGATGCCAAATACCCTCTTTGAGTATTCGAGGGCTTCATCTGATATATCGACCCCGTAAACATCCCAGCCGATCTGCTTCAAATATGAGACGAACCACCCGATGCCGCACCCGACATCGAGCATCCTCCCCGGCCTTGGCATTAGGCGCTTGATGATTTTATACATGGGACCGTAGTTTTTCTTGATCACCTTGCCAATCTTAGGGTCTTCGAGCAGATCGCATCCATTACGGTCATCTACCCGTTCAGTCTCGCCGAGCCAGTACATATCCTGTGGGTAATATCTACCAATGATCTGTTGGGTGGGGCGTGGATTGATAAAGACTAGATCGCACCGGCGGCACTTAACTACATTAAACAGCTCCTTGCCCCGCATCATGAAGTCCTTGGTCTGATAAAGCAACTTGTGATCCCAAGACCCGCATAGGTTGCATGGCACCGATTCCATGGTCTCTTTGCTTGTATCTTCACTCATCTATTGATTTCCCTTGTTAGAAACGATATATCTTATTATAACAATATCATTTTTCAGCTTATGTCAATGTAGAATATTTATTGCGCCCTGAAGTGGAGAGTTTTAATTTACTTTTTTCAATTCTATTTGACTGCAAGATGGAAGGTTTATATCCTCAAAGGAACTATGTTCTATGTGGATAATGTTCTTGTCGAGGGAGCTATCGCTACCACTAATTTCTCATGTCCACTAGAATTATGCCAAGGGATGTGCTGTGTTTCTGGAGATGATGGATGTACTGTTATTGAAAGCGAACTTAAGCTAATCCAGGATAACCTGAGACTATTCCAGGAACATCAATATTATCCGATCCTGAATGATAGATGGTTCTATACGCTTGATTCCGAGATCCATATAGCAATGTATGGTGCGAGAGGACCGTGTGTTTTCTCCTTTGTTGAGCGTGGCATTCATAAATGTCTAATGGAGATGCTATACTACAAGGGTCTATTTCCTATGCCAAAACCGCTTTCTTGCCACTTGTTTCCGATTAGGGCAACTATGTCTCAAGGAGGTGGGCTTATTCTTAGCATGGAGACCATTAAGGAATGCAAAACAGCGGTTAATACGACTATTCCGCTACACAGGTTCTTGAAAAAACCGCTCATAAGGCTTATCTCTAGCCAATGGTACAAGAAACTTGACAAGATTGTGCTCGAGATAAGAAGATGCTTATGAAATATGCATAAACGATCAATCGCTCCAACTATAACTATCTTGACTTTTTTTCCTGTGATTGGTATCTTATTAGAACCTTGTAGGTTAGGTGGGATATTAGCAATTCCGGAGCCGAAGTGGCGGAACTGGCAGACGCGCTAGGTTCAGGGTCTAGTGAGCGCAAGCTCGTGAGGGTTCGAGTCCCTCCTTCGGCATGGAGAATCTTTCGAGATAAGCCCTAGCTTCCCAACCGAGAGACTCAATAACCTTTAGTCCACTATCCTCATCAGGGTCAAATAACTTAGGAATTTGCAGGTCTCAA
>CAYUVA010000079.1:0-5085 GCA_964448115.1 uncultured bacterium | reverse complement strand
CTCCGTTGTTGTTCTTGGCCATATCAGATCTCCTCTCCGCCAAAGTATTCCTGTAAAAGGTCGTTGCCTCGTTCACCCAGGTCACGAAGCAGATCCTCGATCTGTTTCAGCGCCAGCGGTGACGGTTTCGCTCGTCCGTTCTCCCAACGGTTGATTGTGGGGAAGGTGACGCCGAGCTTTGCCGCGAATTTCTCCTGCGTGAGTCCCGTTCGTTCCCGAAGCTCACGGACTAGCCGAGGTATATCAGCCTGTGGATTCAAAGCTCTTCCCCCTTCAGATCCGTTAGGGATCTGAGCGAATCGAAATTCATAGCACATGGCCCATCAGATGATATATCATGCAATACGGAGGTGCTAATGTCAAGCGCTTTCCAGCAATAAGATCCAGAAAGAATACAGGAGGTTATCACCAAATACCTCGTCCAAGTACCTTGAATCTGCTGTTCAGGCCAGCGCCCCTCATGTAAAGCCAGGCCGGGAACATGCCTCGTTCAATACCTAGTTTCTGTTGATTAATCGGCATTTTTTGAAAAGACTGCATCCCAAAGCTCGTGAATCTCGATGAAATCAAGTCTCCAATATCGGAAATGTCCTATAGGAAATCCTGTTTCACGTATTTTTACGATAAATCACGAACAATCAACCTGCGGGGTTCATACGCCCCACGTGGTTTTCACGGGCGGTCAAATTGTCTCCTTATTCAGCACGTCACAATCGGGCAAGGACAAGAAGATTGTGAGCAAACACGATGCTCCCAACGCTTGCCTTGAAAGTTTGGAAACTCCTGTACATGCATTTGCCAAGACCGGGAACTCGCTTGAGAAACGAAATGGTTCCTTCGATTCCGGCACGGAACTTCTGTGCAAGTTTGAATGCACGGGAATGTTCCCGCTCCTCTTCCGCGGCATTTCGTTTTCCCTTTTTGCACATGCCGACAACAGGGATTTTCTCTTCCAATTCGTGAAGTTTTTCCATGCTCTCGTAAGCCCCCTTATCGTCGGCGTAGCCTTCGGGATACTCACCGAATGTTTCCAGGTGACGGTCCAACGTCGGGTCAACCAGTTCATGCTCAACAGGTTTCTTCTCGAAGACATCGTAACCTGTGATGAACTTTTCGGTGACCTGCTGAAGATTGACGACGTGCCCGAATTCTATGTCTTTCCCAGCCTTCCCACGGATGATGAGCTCGACGTGCGGTTCGAAGATGCTGAAGATCTTCTCGTCGTTCGGCACCGACTCGCCATTCAAGACGCGGCGTGCGGCCTGATCCATGACCTGCAATCCCAGCGATATGTATTTTTCGTATTCCTGGACCAATCTGCGAAGATAGACGTCAACTTCAAAGGTGTATTCCTTGCGCGTGCGCCGAACGGCGTCGCACACCTCATTCGCCCAGACGAGGATCTTCTCAACATGCCCCAGAAGCGTGCGATACGCCGATTTGAGCCATTTTGCAGAATCCTTCTTCTTGGAAGACTGGCGGTTGATCTGAAAAAGGAGTATAGACCGAAAGATGAAAACAAAGGCTCAGATAGTAGTTAAACAGAATAAATCCCTGGTAAAAAAGTGCATTAAAGACGGCGAGGTGGAATACTTCGATGAGTGCAAATGGGGATTAGCAGACGAGCTCTTCGGCTTTATGTTATGCGCACCAAGAAAAACAGTGGGGAGGGTATCCACTCCTTTACCTGGGTGTCGCAATCTATTTGCTGGTCTTTTAGGTTTCAAGGCATAGAGATCGCTATTTTATCATTTAAGCACTGACTACCAGCGCCTCGGTGTCTCTAATTACGTTAATTTTACCAAGGCCAGCCACTGATTCCGATTCCCCAGGCGGCAAATAACCGCGAGATCAAGCACATTTATGAAGCTATCATAGACTCTTGGTCATTATCAACCACTTATGACGCATTTACTGTCTGAATCACAGGAGTTTATTATTTTGGTTTCCTCATATATAATAAAAATGGTATAAAAAAGTGATGGAACAAGGACGAGATCAAAAGAAAATAACAAGAAGAGAGTTTCTTTCCCAGGTAGCAATGGGCGGTGGATTACTGGCAGTCTTTAGCTCCATACTTGGCATTGGGATTCGCTTTTTGATCCCTCGCTCCAGAAGCTCTCGATTGGTTGAGCTCTTCATTGGAAGGGCAGAGGCGATCCCTGTAAATGCTTCTAAGGTCTTTCATGACTTACAAGGGCGCGAGATCATCGTGCTGCGCACCAAAGATGGCTTCAGGGGATTCTCCAATATCTGTCCGCATCTAGGATGCCTAGTGCATTGGATGCCACAAGAGGGTATCTTCTTTTGTCCATGTCATCTAGGTAAGTTCGATGCCAGCGGAAAAGCGACCGCCGGTCCCCCAGCAGAAGCAGGTCAAAGGTTGTTTGAGGTTAAAGTAAGACATGACCAGGCATCGGGAAACCTGTTCCTACAAGTACCAACAGAAGCATGATATGCATCCTGATACGATGAACCAACAGGCAGAAGAGCGAAAAGGCTTTTGGAAGCGCTTGTTTCCACTTGAGTTCGGGGCTATAACCGAGCTTATAAACGAGGATATTCCGCATCACCTGAAGAAGTGGTGGTGGTGTTTGGGGGGGACTCCGCTGATACTTTTTTGCATCCAGGTGGCTACTGGTTTCCTACTACTTTTATACTATGTGCCCGGAACCCACGAAGCTTATGATAGCGTAAGGCAGATCAATAATGTAGTTCCCTACGGCTGGTTCATAAGGAGCCTGCATAAATGGTCAGCGAACCTTATGATCATCGCCGTTTTGCTTCACCTGATGCGGGTTTTTTTTACCGGTGCATATCGTTCGCCCAGGCAGCTTAATTGGATGGTCGGTGTGATGTTATTGGGGATTACACTGGCGTTTGGCTTCACCGGTTACAGCCTGGTTTATGAGCAGATGAGCTACTGGGGTGCAACGGTGGCAATGAACCTTATCCAGGCTACTCCGCTGGTCGGCTCATTTTTAGCAGATCTAGTGCGAGGTGGCACCGAGATAGGGCAGACAACATTGACTCGGCTTTATATACTTCATGCAGCCATACTTCCTGTCCTTGCTATCATGTTTTTAGGATTACACTTTCTGCTCATCAGACTTCACGGCGTCTCCGAGCTACCGCTCGATAATACCCAGGATAAAACGACTGTGAAACCCTATAAGCTCTGGCCTGACCATGTAACATCTGAGATAATCATCGCCCTTGTGATTCTATATATTCTGGTAGCGCTATCGCTTCTTTTCCCAGTCGGCTTGGGCGAGGTAGCTGATCCGATAAGAACCCCTGAACATATCAAGCCGGAGTGGTACTTCTACTTCAACTTCAGGCTGCTAAAGCTAACCGCCCTGCAGACCAGCGTCATCATCACCGGCATCCTGGCGCTGGTTATGCTCCTCTGGCCGTTCATCGAAGAGCTGATCTTCAACAGACTCAAGGTTAACAGGGATTACTCGTTGATCCTGGGAGTGCTTGCCATTGTCATTTTCCTGGCTATGACCCTATGGGAGGCGTTTACGCATTGAGATCATATCTAATGTATATATGGAGATAACGACATGTCATTTAATGCCAAAAGATGGATAATCGCTTTATTATCGTTGATCCTGCTTGCTAGCCTGCTGATTGTCATCCAAAAGGAGGTCAAACGGCAGCTTCCACAGGCTGAAGAGAAGCCAGTCATAGCTAAAAACAGCGAGGGATGCTATAACTGCCACTCACAGGCGTCCCCGGGACTGGTCAAGGAATGGGAACACTCGCTTCATGCCAAGCGAGGGGTCGGCTGTTATGACTGCCATCGTGCCGAGCAGGGCGAGATAGATGCCTGGACTCACCAAGGAGCAGTTATTTCCACTTTAGTTACCCCCAAGGACTGCGGACAGTGTCATCCGAGGGAGTTCGCCGAGTTCTCAGCATCACATCATGCTAAGGCAGGTGAGATCCTTGCCAGCCTGGATAACATCCTCGCCGAGAAGGTGGAAGGCGCACCAGGCAAGCCTTTCGCTGCCGTAAACGGTTGCACACAGTGCCACGGCTCCATTATCAAGTTCGCCATGAACGAAAATGGTGAGATATTGCGCACTAAGGTCAAGATCGAGGGCGGCAGGCTTGGTATGGTGGAGGAGAGTGCCCCGCAGCTCGATACGGCGACCTGGCCGAACAGCGGAATGGGAAGGCTGAATCCTGATGGCTCCAAGGGGAGCTGCCATGCATGTCATAGCAGGCACGATTTTAACTCCAAGCTTTCCCGCAGACCGGAGAACTGTGGCAAGTGTCACATGGGACCCGATCATCCACAGATCGAGATCTACGAGGAATCGAAGCACGGAATCGCCTTCCATGCAAATGAACATCGAATGAATCTCGATAAAAAGGGAAAATGGGTGCTGGGCGTGGACTATTCAGCAGCGCCTACGTGTACCACCTGCCATATTGGAGCATATCGAACAGCAAGCGGTGAGCATGTAGCAAATAACCATGATGTCGGCGAACGCATCAGTTGGACGCTGAGACCCGAAGTCTCAAAGCGTATAAACCAGGTCATCTTCGAGGACGGCAGCAAGCTTGACTATCCTGAAGATAAGCCTTTACCTAAGGTAGGTGAGATGGTAGATACTGTTGAAAAGGTGGTCGAGGACTGGATGCTGGTCTCCAAGACCGTTCCCCGCAGGGTCAAGGAAATAGTTACCTGGCAGCAAAGGCGCGACAAGATGAAGGGTGTCTGCATGAGCTGCCACGAGGTAGTGCATACCGATGGCTTCTATGAGCAATTCGATGGGCTGGTTGAGCTTTATAATAGCAAATTCGCCTTACCATCTAAGCAGTTAATGGCTGATATGAAAAAGGATGGCTTGCTTCCCGGTTCTCCGTTTACCAGCAAGGTGCAGTGGACATACTTCGAGCTGTGGCATCACGAGGGAAGGCGAGCCAGGCATGGCGCATCGATGATGGGTCCCGACTTCACCCAGTGGCATGGTATGTACGAGGTTGCCAAGCACTTCTATACCGAGTTCTTGCCCCAAGTAGTCGAACAGGCTGAGAACCAGGGAGGACCGGCAATGGCACGCAAATACA
>CAYUVA010000078.1:0-5322 GCA_964448115.1 uncultured bacterium | reverse complement strand
TCAGCAGGTTCCGCATCTGCTGGTGAAGCCGTTCATCCGCGAACGGGTACGCGGTGAGTTGGTACCGCAAGAAACTGCGGATAACGTTCTCGGTATAGCTGATGGGATTGATAGCCATCGAGATGCTCCCTAATCAATCTGATTCAATAATATTTTGCTTAAGTTTTTCAACGGTAACTGCTCGCCATCCCTCTCGACCTTTCTTTTTGTTCCACTCATTGATAGCAAAGCCCTCAAGTAGGTCCTGATCTTCGATCTCGTGCTCTTTGATCAATGCTGGGTGAACATAGATGTCGCCGATGTCGCAATTGACAAAGCCAAACAGGTTGCCATGGTGAATCACTATCATACCTTTATATCGCTCGTATAATCTTGGGATCTCTTCAATATCACTCTTCTCCCAAGCCAGAATTATCGCTTTATCATCTGTACGATCCGCCTTTGCGGCAATAATGTCCCCCTCTTGTAGAGACCTGGCATCTGGCCAATGATTATAGTGTAAGAGTCCAACTTGTCTGGCAGTAAAGGCAGCTACAGCAACATCTTTCTTGGCATTTACCCGACTAATAACAGCCAGGGTGGGCTTGATATCTTCACACAGGATCTGTTCTGCTTTTGCTGCTGAATCGCTAAGGAACTTTTCAAACGCTGTCTTCCCATCGGGTGTAAACCAGGATTGTTCAGTGAGGTCGAGTACGGATTCGGGGGGAGCTTGTCCAGATTCTTCATAGAGTTTGATGCAGATTTCGGCGGCCACACTCGCGTGAGCAACTTCCCGTTGATCGGCCAGTGCAAGCGCCAGATTTGCATAAACTTCCCTCTTATACCATTCTTCCTGAGCCTTGCCGATAGCCGCCTTGCAGAAGCACTGCACATACTGCACATCCGACATGTCGTATGTCCTGGCAAGTGAATCCCAAATCCAGTATTCTGTACTTTTCTTTCTCACGAGTGGAATCACCTGCGACCGCATCGTTGAGGGATCCAACCCCGCCCATGTCATCATCTTTGTGACGTAGTACGGGAGATATTCATCCTCCTCTTTTTCATTGACTTTCAATAGGAATTCGGCGACCCACTCCAGTTCTTTACCTCTGGCTATATGGAAGTTTTTAACATTGTGATAAAGTGCCCGTGCGACGCGCAGGGCAAGTGAGGTGGCGGGAAACTCTTTAGCAGGTTTCGAGGCAGGCTCAAGATTGAATCTACTCAGTGGAGGTTTTCTCCCATGCTTATCCCAGTCTTCATACCTCAAGTTGTCCAAGTCCCACCACTTCACGAAATCAAGTAGTCTCGCGGAAGTTTTTGCTGTGCCGAGGGAAGCCACAAGTATCTTTGAGTGTAGCAGTCCTGGTTCATGGAGAGACGTCAGCTTTGAGTACTCGCCCAAGTAGTCCCAAACAGCAGCGGAACCTTCATCAGTATCTTTTGCGACCCGGTACAATTCCCAACCGAGCGATTCTTCGATATCCCTTCGGCCAGGATATTGCCGATTCAACCGGCGCAGGATTTTCAGTGAGCCATGATGGTTGCCGCTCTTGCTCAACTCACGAGCCTGGAACAGCTCCGCTCCGCCTGGTAGAGACAGCCTTTCTAAGAATGTTTCCGCCTTTTCTATATACTGATCCCGGATGCTTGAGACCTCTATTTTCTTGATCTCGTTGACCAGATCCTCCAAGTCCGGCGCCTTGCCAGCCACACTCCTTTTCACCAAATCGTACAGCACCCAGAATAACGCTTTGATATTCCATTCATCATGAGGGTCCGCTGCGTACACCTGACGAGCCAGGATAAGCGCATCGTCCAATTTCCCCTCTTTCCGCAATGTAAACACATCCTTTGATGTCGGCTCATTCATAAGCAACCTGATGTATGGCCTTCCACTTTTCGTACAATGACCTGCTTCCTTTAATGCTCAACGTCGTGAGTCGTTTGCTTTTATCGAAGTAGTAGATCGCTGCTCCAGTTTCTTTTGTGTCTTTAAAGTGTATCTCCATACTGTACTGGCTGATATCACGAATACTAATGATTGATATTGGTTCATCCTGTAATCTCTTGTTAATCTCGGCGATAATGATACGTTTATATTCAGCAATATTTCCAATGATGTCTTCCGGCTTTTGCTTACATTCGCCACTAGCTGTTTTCTTACCAGCAAGGCCTTTCAGGGCCTTTTTGATCCTTGCGCCAAACTCATCATTGCTTTTCTGCTCAACATGGATCGTTTTAATGACTGACTTCTTGTCGTAATAGATCACAATTCTGCACGTGTTGTTATCGTCATCGGTAAAGCGGTACTTCTCTGCGTAATTGATGGAATGCGTGGAGGTAATCTCGATGTCTTCGGAAAGACACCTCACCACGAGCCTATAAATGCCTGCCGGAATTACACCACGTTCAGCAATTTCCTCAGGGACCTCAACATCATCAGTCGATGGTACTTCCGATTCACCACCTTCCTCCGTCCATTCGATCCCCTTCCTCGGGACCAACCGATCTTGGAAGATTGGGTTTGTTAAAATCACACGCTTCCGGGCGCGGGTCAAGGCTGTATAGCTCCAACGGAGGGCGGTAGCATTCAGTTTGTTCTGCGACTTGAAATCGATATACACATTATCCCATTCCCCACCCTGGGATTTGTGACCTGTGATTGCGTAGCCGTATTTTACGAGTAAGGCATTGAAATAAGGATCGGCCAGCAGGACTTCGCGAAATCTTGGATCATGCGGCTTCAGATCCGGATGTCTGTTTTTAAAATCAATATAAAGGGCCTTGGACTCATCGGTACTGAGATCACGATTTATGGAATGGAGTATATTAGCGAGAATCACGCAACTAATCTGGTGGGTTTCGCCTGAAAGATCTTTAAACTCAATCGTTACATGCTGGTACCTTAGTTGTACTTCGACTATCCGCCTCTTCCCATCATCATCTAGTCCCGAGTAAAACCGGACAATACGATGCTCTTCTTCACCCCCCACATCAACCACAATCCCCATTTGACCATTGAATAGCTCAATCTCATGGCCATAATTGTTCCGGATGACAATAAGTCGGTCTCCCGGTGAAATATCCTTTCCTCGTTTAAAGATATATTTCCTCACTGCGTCATTGTAGTTTTTTGCGGTGTTGTTGGCATAGGTAATGATGACTGATTCGATGTCCATATCCTCACTGATAGCGCCGAAGTGATCGAGAACCTCGTCAGGTTGGAGATTGATAACACTATCATCATCATAGGCAAATGAGAAAGCGCTGTAATCCCTCTTGCGCAGCAGTTCTCGAAGTGCAGTAGCATTCTTCAGGATCAGGCTGGACTCTTCCTGCCTGACCACATCGGTTAGTAGGTGCTGCTGAACATCAATCCTTCCATTGGTCTTCAGGTAGTCAACATCCAGGGCAGGAGAGGTGTTCATCCCCACGGGTGGAAGCTGGGCGTCATCACCGATGAGGATCAGCTTCTTGGAATAGTCATTGGCGTCAAAATTGATGAATTCAAGCAGGTCACGAAGAAGACGACCCGACCCGAAGCGGACAAATTCTGCCTCCTGGTAGACATCAGAAATCATAGATGCTTCATCCACGATGAATATCGTATCGTGCTGAACATCATTGTTCCGCAGGCTGAAATACATCTTGTAGGCAATGGTCCCGTCTTCCTCGACTTCCGGAAATTCTTCCAGCTTATCTAAGGTGTAAATGCCACGGTGGATGGTTGATGCCGGCACTTGATGCCGTTCAGAGATTACATGAGCCGCCCGACCTGTAGGTGCCATGAGCATCGTCATTGTTTTCAACTTGGTCAGATACCGGTAGAGCCCGCCGATAAGGAATGTCTTGCCCGTACCGGCATAACCCTTCAAGACAAAGCACTTTGAGTCCGGATCACGCAGGAACTGGTCAAGTTTTCGGACCGCCTCACCCTGGGATGGTGTCAACCTGAATCCTTCGAAAACATCTTCAAAACCGGGTTCAGCGATTGGGGCTCCCACTGGTTTGGTTGCCTGGGCAAACGCGCCACCCCGAACCGAAACCTGTTTCGCTTCGATCAGTTCACGCAGTTGCCGCTGGTGGTTTTCCACTCTCTTGAGAAGTGCCCGTGGAGCTTCCAGGAGCTCGAGAAACTCGTCAATAATGTCAAGGGCTCTCAAGGCACTATTCGGTTTAACTCCCCTACCGGGCCGGTGAGCGATATGATTGTTTCTGACTTCACGAACCTTGCCGATCAGATATTCTGAACTGGGCGGGAAGCTGCATTTCTGCTCCAGAAAACGGTAGTTTCTTTCAAACACACGGATCTTGGACTGTTCATCAAGATCATGAACCGTGGACCAGTTACCGGATTGAATGTGTTTCTTCTCTTTCCCGCTGTTCAGAATCCTGACAACATGCTTTTCCCATTGTTTCCGGACCTTCGTCTCGAGGCGTGTTTCCAGCCATTCTGCCATGAAGCTGAACACCTCTTCAAGAAGCGGACGAATGTCTGTCAGATCCTGATCACGAGCGGTGGTGGATAGGTTTGAGGAGCGATGCATGATCAAATCCCATTTCTTGGAGATGAAGTGAACCCCATTCCCTTTAGAACCCACTTGCTGGTGTTTTCCAGGTGTGCCTTCTGACCAGCCAACAGCCCACGGCGATCCGGAACAAATGGTCGCACGGGGGAGATGCGACCCACGAACCTGTTCATCTCTTCAGAGTAATCGAGTACCTGCTCTATGGCTGTCTTCAGTTCAGAGAGCGTGGGTTTGTTACGGCCATGCATGACACGGTTGCGGATTCCTGCGGCATTTTCCCAGATCTGAATGGTGGCCTTAGGTATCCTTTGACCGAAGACTATCAGGAAAAATCTCTGGAAATCGTCCTTGTTTAGATATGTCTCGTGGATCGCCTCCCAGGATGCATTTCTATTCAGCTTGTGAAGACGCACCAACCCGAGGTATAACAACCAGCGGTGACCCAATTCCAGCTGGGAGAACATGTATGCCAGGGTTACTGAAAAATCGAGGTGTTGCAGCAACGTTGGCAAGTTGCCGTAATAGTTTTGAACGTCCTGCGTTTTCTGCTGGTAATGCTGCAGGCACTGGTTTTTATAGGATATGCGAGCCATGCTGGATCTCCTCAATCGTCAAGGAACGATTCCTGCTCATCCTCGAGGAAGGATGCCTGACCGCCGATGCGGGGGTAAGATACCCGGCTGTGGTTCCGCGATTCTGGTTGGGGTTCGCCGGTTTCTATTTCATGAAGCAGGCGCTGGTAGCCCTCCTCGCCGAGGAGGTTGCGGGCGTGGAGGTGGCATTCGCGCCAGGACTCTTCGGGGGA
>CAYUVA010000077.1:0-5512 GCA_964448115.1 uncultured bacterium | reverse complement strand
ACCATGTCATTCCGACCGAGCTTGTTCCGATTTATTCGGAACAAGCGAGTGGAGGAATCTACTTAAATCCAATGCCTTGAATAGATCCCTCGACTCGCTCGCTTACGCTCTCTTGCTCCTCAGAAACACTCCTTTGTGAAAAGGTTAATGTTATGTGTAACCTCCAAGGAGTGTTACTTATTTTTGAGCCTGGCGCAAGCCAGTGTGGAACTCGAGATGACATATAGGTTGATCATGCGCCTCATTTGTAAGGACTGTATGCCTGCCTGCGCGGGCATGACAAATAAGTGACTGGCATTTCCCTCCAACTGTCATTCCCGCGCAGGCGGGAATACAGTCCCTATCAATGCCAACCTTGTCGCAGAAATCCATTCTTCAAAGTCTATTCACAGCCGATTTCATCGCGAAGATTAAGTAGTTTTTCCAAATCCGGATGCTCTATCTTTCGTGCAAGTTCTATCGCCTCATTCAGAGCAGAACAGGCATCATTAACTTTGCCTATGTTATTCAGTAATTTTGCTTTCCTACTGAGATAACCTACAAGTTTAAACCAACTTTGTATTCCTCTGCTTAATTCAATGCTCTCATCAAAGCATTTTAAGGCTTTATCATATTTTTTTTGCTCGTAATATAACTCGCCGATGTTGTTGAGGCTGGTGGCGCTATACTGTGGGATATCTATCTCTCTTACAATCTCCAGCGCCTGGTTGTAGTAATCTAGCACCCTCTCATATTGACCGAGGGAATAATAGACCCCGCCGATGTTGCTGAGACTAGTGGCGATATCCTGATGAAGGTTAGAGGGGTTTTATTCTTCGATGTTAATTCGACATTCACCAGGTGAAAGGAATATTTTTCTTGAAATATTGCAGCAATCTTCTGCCTGATATGATGTTTGTTATAAATAATAAATGCAATTATGGATTTATCCGTTTGTTCTATAAGGATTTTTAGGGTTTCAAATTCCTCTTTAATCTCTAATGGAAGATCACTAGTCAATTTTTTGATTTTTCTTTCATTTTCTTTTATATTTTGTACCATAACAAATAGCTCAATTGTTATTTACCTTAGGACATCGTGCCTTCAGTATCCCCTCAATAATTGGTCGTTAAGGCATATTCCGGGTCAAACAAGTTCAGTACTCCTCGTAGATCATTAGCTTTCATGCTCATCTTAATGCCTGCCTTGTTATTTACTGCAGATCATTTCAATTCAGTTAGGATATTTTATCAATGATTGGCAACTGATTTGAACCTGAAATCCTGCATCTTAAGTTGCCAAGATCTGGCTGTTCTAATAAGATATCATAGATGTAACCATTTCATGATGGAGTGAAACGCTTGAAAAAGCAAAATGTAGCAGTTCTTGGCGGTGGAGTAGCCGGTCTGAGTGCAGCCTTGAGTCTGGCACAGGCAGGCTGCAAGGTAACCGTGCTGGAGAAACTCGACCAGGTGGGCGGGCTTTGCCGCACCATAAACTTCAATGGCTACATGTACGATATCGGCGGACACCGTTTTATCACCTCAGATGCAACTGTTTTTAACCTGGTTGCTGAGCTGGTCGGCGAGGCGCTTAAATGGCGAGAACGCAACAGCGTGATCTGGTTCGAGAACCGATACTTTAATTATCCCATCGACCTGGTTGACATCATGAATAAGCTAAGCCTGGGCAGTTTTATCAAATCGACCACCAGCTATGCAAAGGCTGCCTTGTTGTATCGAATGCCTAAAGATAGAGAACTTGATTTGGAAAGCTGGATGATCAAGCACTATGGCAAGAAGCTATACCGCATGTTCTTTGAGCCATATACCATGAAGCTCTGGGGCGTGGCTCCCTCACAACTCAGTGCGGATTGGGCGCAACAGAGAATAAGTGGATTGTCCCTATTCAGCGCGGTCAGACAACTGCTGTGGAAAAGAAAAAATAATGCTCGCACCTTTGCCCCAGGATTCCACTACCCGACACTGGGCATCGGCATGATACCGAATGCACTGGCAAAGGCGATCAGGCTTCATGGCGGCTCGGTGATGACCTCATCCATGGTCAAGGAGATTCAACTGTCCAAATCTGATGGCGGAGTACTTATCTATCAACGAAAAGGCAATAGCGTTAAGCTTAGGTTTGACTATTTGATAAATACTATCCCGATACCTGCCATGATGAGTCTTTTATCTCCGGTTCCATTCCGAGAGGTGATAGAGCTTGCCGAATCGCTACAATTCCGTGCCCTTCGTCTATTATTCATCAATCTGAAGCGCCGCATAGGTACATCACATACATGGATGTACTTCCCCCAGAACGACATTGTCTTTTTCAGGCTGCAACAACCACATAACTGGTCAGAGAAACTTGTGCCCGAAGGCAAAGGATCCTTCATCGCAGAAATAGCATGTAATAGAAGAGATGATGTCTATCATAAGAAGGATGATGAGCTCCTGAAACATTGTCTTTCGGACATGAGAAAGGTGGGATTGAATCTAAAAGATCATGTCCAGGATGCGATGAGCATAACAGAAGATTATGCTTATCCTATTTATACATTGGGTTACAGGGAGATTTTAGAGGAGATATGGGAGTATCTTTTCGAGTATCCTCGCCTTATATGTTGCGGAAGGCAAGGACTATTTCGTTACAATAACCTTGACCACAGCATTCAAATGGGGCAAAAGGCAGCAGATATCATCTTAAAGGGGACTCCTCGAAAGGAAATAATGACCATCGCAGATGGCACGGAGAAATTCGAGACTAATAGCACATAAAGACCAATCAGATGTCAGGGGGTTAATTCAACAGAAGCAGTAAGAATGCCTTAAATTATCGCTAGAAATCGATTACTCGATGGGAATGACATTGATATACTTGCGGTTGTTGCGCCTGCGGATGAACTCAACGATGCCATCGCTCTTGGCAAACAGGGTATAGTCTCCGCCGACTCCGACATTCAGCCCGGCATGGTACTTGGTGCCACGCTGCCTTACCAGAATGGAGCCAGCCTTGCACATTTGTCCTCCGAAGACCTTTATGCCCAGCCGCTTTCCGCAGCTATCCCTTCCGTTTTTGCTTTTTCCACCGCTCTTCTTATGTGCCATCTTTTTAGCCTCCGAGCTAATAGTTATTTTCGCAAGCAAACCATATAGCAAATCTCGACTATCAATGCAAGTGTTTTTTCAGGATATTGCTAAGTTCTTATTGACATTGATGATTTTTGGAATAAAGATGTTTCAGATTTTTTTCATTGAACCTTTTAAATGGACAATCCTCGCAGCGCTATCATCCCTCTTGGTTGCGATGAACAGCATAGTGGTAACCTCAGTGGGCAGTCATACTACAACTGGTATCCTTCGTTAGAGCATAACCAAGAAGAATTTACCAATTGACATCAGGAAATAGGATGATGTACATTAAGATTAGGATGACGAAATTACAGAAGTTTTCGGACAGAACTTAACCTACACTTGTCAGGTTTAATTTCATGGAACGAAGAAAGCCTCAAAAGAAAACAAAGAGAATATACGCAAAGCTGGACTACTTCACTAACCGAAATGGCGAGATAGATCTCTTCGCCAATAAGCTGGAGAAATTGGTTAATGATGAAGGTCCAAAGCACCTCTACTTCTATGGAGATGGCGGGATCGGAAAATCGCAACTGGTCGTGAAGATCGTCGATAACCTGTCCAAGTGGAAGAAAGACAAAGATAAAGAGAAAAAGAAACTGGCAAATAAACTTGTCTGGGCTGATTGCGACCTGCACGCCAAGACATGGGAGCTGGCACTGATTGACCTGAGGAAGGATCTCGTTGAGCAGAAGGTAGAGCTAAACAAATTCGACCTCGCTTATTTCTTGTATCTAAAGATTCAGGGTATCGATATAACCGCAGAGAAAGACAAGTATGCCTGGCTGTCCAGGATAGGATTGCTAGCGGACCTGGTAGCCACTGGAGCCGATATTTGGGGCATCCCCATACCTCAGGTAGGTTCTATAATCGCAAATGCTGCCAAAAAGGGTTATGACCGGCTTAATAGAAAATACGGTACATGGTGGAATGAAGTCGGTGAGCCCCTAAGAACATGGATTACACAATTCCCGCAATCAGAGCTTCACAATGTCAGGGAACGATTCCCTGAATTCTTCGGGGAAGATTTCTCCAATTATCTAGAGAAGAAGAAGAAATATGGAATTCTTTTCATCGATACCCTCGAATCGCTCTATTTTTTTAAGAAAGGAGGTCATGCACACGATCCCGTTTACTATGCTCCGGATCAATGGTTGAAAGACATGCTGGAATCGTTATCCGAAAGGATACTTTGCGTAATCCTGGGCAGGAAACGGCTTGATTGGGGTGTGGAATGGGACGAACTTATTGAGCAATATCAGATAGAAGCACTTCCAGAAGGTGACGCAAGAGAATCACTAAGAAAACGCGATCTTACCGATGATGCGCTTATTAATCAGATAATAAAGGTTACTAAGTGCATACCGATATGGTTGGATCTATGCGTGGAGTACCTAGATCAGCTACGCATACAAAACGGCGAAGAGCCTACCGCTAAAGATCTGCCAGATGCTATCGCTGGCGAGCCGGGAAAAGGCTTATACTATAGATTCACACGCCATATCGAGGATAAAAATGAGAAAACCATACTTAATCGATTAGCTGTGCCAAGAACCTATGATTATGAGATTTTCAAGTGCTTGACATATGATCTGAACCTCCAATATCCAGAACAAAAGTTCGAGAATATAAACCAATATTCCTTCATCAAGCCTGGCAAGAATCCTGGAGAATACAGTCTGCATAATCGTCTTCGCGAGGTCATCATGGCAAATCAAGAGTTTTTAACTCCTGAGATGATAGCTGAAATTCATAAAAAGCTCTGGAATTTCTATAAAGATAGAATCAAGATAGAAAAACATGAAGATATAACACCGCAGGTCTGGTCGTCTATAGAGGAAGGGGTATATCACGGCGCCGAGTGCGGTGTCCACGATGGTATATTTGGGGTACTCAATGTGGAGATTCTATTGCAGACTACCTATGGAAAAGAGTTGATCCCCCTGATGGAGGAGCTTGGAAAACGATCTGAGTACGCGCATAGCGGTTTGTTTCTTCATAACTTCGGATATATCCTTAGCAATTATGGAAATTTTCAGAAAGCACTATCGTATTACAAACAGGCGCTGGAGATAAGAGGGGAGATAGATGCTCCACCACAGTCTATCGCCACCAGCCTCAACAACATCGGCTTGGTCTATGACTCTTTGGGTCAATACGACCAGGCGCTTTCCTATTACAACCAGGCGCTGGAGATAAGAAGGAAGCTAGATATACCACAGGATATCGCCACCAGCCTCAACAACATCGGCTTGGTCTATGACTCTTTGGGTCAATACGACCAGGCGCTTTCCTATTACAACCAGGCGCTGGAGATAAGAAGGAAGCTAGATATACCACAGGATATCGCCACCAGCCTCAACAACATCGGCTTGGTCTATGACTCTTTGGGTCAATAC
>CAYUVA010000076.1:0-5777 GCA_964448115.1 uncultured bacterium | reverse complement strand
TTAGCATTGTCATACTCGAAGTATTGATAAGTGTAAGAGTTTACGCCTTGCCTTCAAGTAGTAGGGGTTATTGTAGAGAAGAATCTTGCTCTATACATATTCTTCTCCTTTCACTTAAAGAACCTCGATTATAATATAATATCATTGATTCAAAATGTCAAGAGGTAAAATGTAAAAAATTTAATTTTGATCATCTATATTGTAGATAGACTGCTAGCTGCTTTATCAAGGGGTTTGGTGCTTGACTTTCAAGATTCTAGATATGGGTTTTTCAGGTATTTCAAATGACTGAGATCATAGAAAAAGTCTATTACTCTTCCTTCTCGTTACCCTTCCAGATGCCAGACCAGGAACAGTCATAAGCATTATCGCCAAAGAAGGTGCCCACGAAATTATAGTGCCCATAAGATCCTTGAATATTGCCCGAATAAGTCTCCTGGTTGGTGTAGATAAATAGCCCGTCAGTTGTTGCGGTGCCATAAAAGTCGAAGATCTCCTGTTGCTCCTGTGGCAGCTTCTCGCCGTTTTTGTATAACTTCTTTATCTGCCCCCAGATCTCATATCCGAGCTGATGAATAACGATCTCACCGCGATAATAGTCCATCTGCTCGCAGGTGGAGGACTTGATATAGGAATTGAAGTTATAGACTCCATTGATATAAAGCATATCAGGAGGCAAATCAGGGCGATTATATATGGTCTCTCCATCGCAGGATATGAAGATTATTGCCCATAATAAGGTAACTGCGATGTAGCAGGTGAATTTGAGCATTTTTTTCTATTCTATTCTTGTACGGTTACAGTGAACTCCCTGTAGTCTTGAGTCCCTTCGGTATCCTCTGCCCACGCCTTGCAGTAATAATCCTTTGCATCCTGGAAGATCTGTATAAGGGTTCCATCTTTGTCCTCGGCGAGATCCTCATATAGCAAATCCTTGTCATTGTCGAACTCGCCATCGCTATCGGCATCTTTATTGACATCCAGGTCGATCCAGACATCATAGGGTGGGGTTCCCCCCTTGCAGGCGAAGTGGAATATACACTGCTCGTTGGCATAGGGGATCTCTGGACGATAGTAAAAATAGTCCAATCCGAAGAGAACCTCTGGGTCATCCTCGCAAGAGGTAAACAACAATGCAAAGCTTGCTATTAAAACCAGAACGACTGCGGAAGTTTTCACCTTTATTTCCTCCTTGCCTTGTAATTTTCTCAAAGAGCCACCTTCAATTTCAAGCTACGTTACTAATTAAACATCAAGATTCGATATCTGTCAACAATGAACTGAAAAGTAGTATGGAGATATTGCATATTAAAGGTAAATTCGGTATTAGAAGAAGGTCGATGATACGGTATTGGCTTTAGATGATACGATGTACAGGCATTTTATTAAACAGGCTCTGGTGGCAGGGATTATCATCGGTGGTTTTCTCGGCATTGTCGAGGCTATCGAGGTAATCCAGCAGAACTTGATAGTGCTCTATCGCTTTAGAAATCTCATTTATTTTATTTATATTCCCTTGGTATCTTCCATTTTATTGACAATCTGCATGATGATTTTCATATCAGCGATATTATATATTATAATATTATTAAAAGGTTATAGATTAAGCCAACAAAAGTTATTCGCGCTGCATGTATCGTCTGGGCTTATATTAGTGCTAATTCTCAAGGGTTTCTTCTTTATCAACGATATATATGCATCCTTCAGCAGAGCCGGCATCGTTCGGATGGCGCAGCTATTGACCTTGATCCTAGTAACCATCGCATTGGCAGCTTTAGCGATTGCGTTTTCGGTAATTGTCTTTCGTTTCATAGACACCAGGGAACCTATGGGTCTGGCAAGGTCAAACGGTCGTCTAATGGCTGCCTTTTTGGCCATGTTAATAGTTCTTATGCCGTTTGCTTTATACTTTAGCGCTCATGAGGGGCTTCGCATATTTGAGAGTGCGAAGGGTGCTGACTCTAATAGGAGCGATTCGCAGCCGAATGTACTGCTGATAGTAATTGATACGCTTCGCCAGGATCGCCTTTCCTATTATGGTTGCAGCAGTGTACCTACAGCATCAATGGATAGACTCGCCCAGGAGAGCCTTACTTTCGAGCGTGCTTATACCTGCTGTCCATGGACGCTTCCAGCGGTTGCTTCTATATTGACCGGCTTGTATCCGCAGGTGCATAGCTGTGGCATCAGCGTCAACAGCTTCAATCCTTATACCAAGACTCCGCTTAGCGACAAGGCTGAGACGCTGGCAGAATATATGAAGAAAGCGGGTTACTTCACCAAGGCAGTGGTTACCAATCCATACACAGCCACCGAGTTCAATCTCGATCAGGGCTTCGACAGCTATATGAACCTGACCACAAGCGCAGAGGCATATATGGCTTATCGAGGTATTCTCCTGGTGCGGATAATAGATTCGTTCACTAAAGCCAATCCGCTTTCTGATACAGCCGAGAGACTCACAGACATCGCAATAGATTGGCTTACTGACAATAAAGACTCCAGGTTCTTCCTATGGTTGCATTACCTAGATCCCCATGCCCCGTATTGCGCTCTAACTGCCAAGGTAAAGACCTCATTCAGGTACGATACATTGCTAGTTAATAAGGGCGCTAACAAGGTAGCTACCGAAAACCGGGGCAGTAATATCGGTGATATCTTCAGCGACATGGCTAGGCTGCGTAGCGGAGAGATTAGGCTTTCTGATGCTGATAAACAAAGGATTCGGGACCTTTACGATCAAGAGGTCATTCGGACTGATGACTCGTTGGGAAGGCTTTTTAGACATCTTCAGAGCTTGGGACTTATGCAGAATACCATAATAGTACTATGCAGCGATCACGGCGAGGAGTTCTGGGAGCACGGCGGCGTGGAGCACGGGCATACGCACTACGATGAGCTTCTGCGGGTGCCGTTTTCGATCTATGCTCCTTGGGCGCTGCCGAGTGGATTGGATGATGAATCTATTGCCTGTATCACCGATATCATGCCCACTATCTTGAGCCTTTGCGATATAGATTATGATGCAGAGAAACTGCAAGGGTTCAATTTAGCTGACCATGCCCAGCGCGCTTTAACATCGAAGCGCGCTATCATCTCCCAGAATATCCTGCTTGCGGAGGATGGCGAGGCGATAATAAAGGAAAATCACAAATTGGTTGTATGGAGCTACGGCTTCAATGAGCTATTCTATCTTGCAGGCGACCCTAGGGAGCTTATAAACCTTTATTCTGAGGGAGAGATATCATCAAAATATGCTTCAGCGCTTCAAGAGCAACATGAGATAAATCGTAAGCTGAGCATTGGCTTGGGAATACCTTTAGGTATCAAGTCAGCGCCTCTATCAATCCAGACCAAATCTGCATTGCGTTCTTTAGGATATACACATTAGCAAATAAGGTTACAAGTCGGTTGCTTATCAGCGCTATTAAACATATTATAAAAGCCAGTTAAAGAAAATGCCTAGGCTGGCTGCTGACATCTACAATAATCTAGATTACCTGCTGACCATCTTGCGCAACGGGCAGTACAATTTATTGCTCAGCCTGCTGATGGATAGCCAAAGAATAATCAATGAGCTGCTTGAACAAGCATCCCCAACGCCGACCACCTCTTCTCATCGCTTCCTGAGATTTTATCACCGCCAGCGCGGCTTCCACCCCATATTATGGCTAAAGGCAGCCAATATCCTCGCCGGCATGATAATGGATCAGCAGTCCAAGCTGTATCTCTCCGAGATCGACACGCCAGTGGCAAACCAGTTGCAACAGGCGTTTAATGAGGTCAATTTTATCCCTAAAAAGGCGCTTAGAAGAAGCACCGTGTTCGGCAAGGCTGATAAGCAACCGCTTGGAGAAGAGAGGGTATTCATCGTCTCCGACCTGCATCTTGCCGGCAGAGGTATCCTTGATAGATTCCACAAGATGGACAAGTTCATCCGCTTCTTGAAGGTCATCCACATGTACGATGGCGTCTTGATCATAAATGGTGACTTCTTCGATCTTTGGAGAACCGACCTCTCAAGCATATTATTGAAGTATCGCGAGATACTATGGGAGTTCATGCGCATAAAGAGGATCATCCTACTGGTAGGCAATCACGACAACTGGTTCGAGAACTTTACGGACCAGAAGCTCCTTTTACCCAACATCTCGGTGCTTGAATATTTCTGGGATCCCGAGCTTCGCATCTTTATCGAGCATGGACACCAGGCAGACTATTACAACAGCACCTTCATCGGACATGCCATTGTCAAATTACTCACCCTGCTTGAGACGATCACCAAGGTGCGCTGGGCTGAGATGATGGATAACATAAGGGTGCGCATCACCAGCCAAAGGCAATGGTACAAGGAACAGGTGATCTGGGTTGTTCATCGTATCCAGCAAGTGCTCAACGAGTTTACCGGCTGGAGCCCAGCCAATCCGCAAAGAACCTCGTTTATCTTCGGTCATTCCCATCATCAGCGATCCAGGCAGGTGGAACAGCAGATCAATGAGCTTTTAAACAAGATACTTCCCTCGGTGGAGTTCTATAACTCAGCAGGTTGGGTGCTCAAAGAGCCACGGTTCCTCTTAGTCGAGAAGGGGAACATTCACAGGATGCGACTAAAGACAAAAGCGCTCGATATGGATGAGATCTCCAAGGAGCTTTCCAGGCATCCCGATCTATCACCACCGACTGACAATAAGAGATGAAGCACGAAGAAAAAAGGGGCAAGGAGCATTATAGCTACAAGTTTTATCGTGATCCTTCACATGCACGGCAGTTTGAGGCTACACGCTTCGCCGGCGAGATAGGACGCTTCTTCGATGAGATCCAGCAGCGCGAGATATTCAGCTTTTTAGAGGGGATCGATACCACTGACTTCACTGTCTTGGATTTGGGCGCCGGCGGCGGAAGAATCTCATTGCCTTTTTATCGCAAGCAATTCCCTGTTGTCTCGGTCGATGCGTCCGCTCAGATGCTAGGTGTGTTCAAGGAGAAGCTCGAAGGAGAATCCGAGGGAGAGATCCTACTGGTTCAGGGCGATGCTCACCAGCTTCCCTTTTCGGACGGAGCTTTCGAGCTGGTGGTCTCGGCGCGCATGATACTGCATGTCATTGATTGGAAAAGTGCGATCCGGCAGATGTGCCGGGTAAGCTCCCGCCTGGTCATCTTCGATATACCGAGCATCACAAGCGTGGCATGGATACATCGCCAGCTTCTGAAGGTACGTTCCATCTTTAGGGATGATACCCAGCTTTATAATGTGTTTTCGCTAAAGCGTGATATTATCCCGTTGCTCGAGGATTGTGGCTTCGAGCTTATCGCCTACAGCAAGGAACTGGTGCTCCCCTTCAAGCTGCATCGCAAGCTGAACAATCCTGGCTTCACCCGCAGAGTCGAGGGCTTGCTTGGTAGTATGGGGTTGACCAGGCTTTTCGGCTCCCCGATTACCCTTCTGGCTAGAAGAAAGGCATAGCGAGCACTACCGAAGATCCACAATCCCAACCCGCCGCAGATCTCACGCAAAGGCGCAGAACAGAAAGAGTTGAGCACGCAAAGACGCAAAGACGCAAAGAACGCAAATTAGGAATTGGAGAACTAGGAACTAGAAACTAGCCAAGCAAAGATGCAAAGAAGAAAAGACAAGAAGCCCCATCCCCCGACCCCCTCCCCAAGTTTGGGGGAAGAAGGGGGGAGAGATTCCTCGACTTTATCCCGATTTTTGCGAAAATCGGGACTCCGCTCGGGATGACATATAGGTTGATCATGCGCCTCATGGGTAAGGACTG
>CAYUVA010000075.1:0-5993 GCA_964448115.1 uncultured bacterium | reverse complement strand
ACATCAATTAAATCAATGAGTTATCCCCTCTGCGTGCCATTTTGGCACGATATTTCGTGGTCAAAATTGGAGGCACGAGGATCCTCGGAAGAATTTTTCAAAAAAATTATTCTTTAATATCAACGAGTTAATCTAAATAGATCAATTAGCACCCCTCGTTTTGGGCTTTTAAACTTGAGTCCGTTGATGTAGATTTGGAGAAAAACGACCTAAAAAATCAAATAGTTAAGTCATATGTTCCACATGGAACATTAATTCTTTTTTTGACAAAGCCTTTATTTGCAAGATCGAGCTTTTAAAAATGGCAGTGGCACATGGATCCTCAGATTTTACCCCTATGAATACTGGCTTGAAGTGGTGGTTCATAAGCCCTATTTAAGTAATTATTTTCTTAATCTAGGAACAAAATCCCTTTTTTTGAAAATAATTAGCCTATTTGTGGATCTAGCTGTTATCCTGTTCGTCGAGGATCTCCTTGAGATCTTCATCGATGATGTTATCAGCCTTTCGGAACTTTCCACTGGCGGTTCTATAGACAGCATATCTATTTCCACCGCTTTGTTTTGCCATATACATTGCCTCGTCGGCGTTATTTATTAGTTTTTCCTTTATATCAGAGTGCTCAGGGAATGTTGTGATTCCGATACTGAGTCCGATATCGATGTTCAAGTTTTGTTTGAATGCTTCATACACTGTTTGCTTTAGCATCTTAAGTATGCGGTTGCAGACAGCCTTTGCGCCCTCGATGTCGGTCTGGGGTAGTATGATGACGAACTCGTCTCCGCCCATGCGTCCAAGTATATCGTCATCGCGCAGCACGCTTTTAAGCAGGTTTGAGACGAACTTTAGAACCTTGTCTCCGATGTAGTGCCCCAGGTTGTCATTGATGTTCTTGAAGTTGTCGATATCGATGAACAATAGTGAGAATTTGCCTCCCCGACGCTTGCATCTGGCGATTTCCTCCTGGAGTCTCATCAGAAATGATCGGTAGTTGTACACCTCGGTCAGCTCATCGAGCAATATTAGTCGAGTGATAGTTGATATGCTCTCCTTGGTAATCGAGCGATAAAACAATATCTGGACGATGTTCAAGATAAGCAGACATACGAACATGAATCCCATGCTCAATCTCTGGAAGTAGGAGATCTGGTGTTCCAAGAGTATATTTGCGGCGATGTAGGCTAGTAAAAACAAAAATAGTATTCCAGCAAATATAACCTGGATCTTTTGTCGGTTGATGATGCGATCTATCTCCTGGAGCCTTTCATCCCGCGATGTTTCATCTTGGCTCAACTTCTTCATTTCATGTAGAGAATTATCCAATTAGAGCTGCTCGATTCTTATATTTTCAACTAACTAATATAACTAAAAATCCGTGGAGCTGATTCCGCTTTCGCCGCTATCTCCAGCCTCGCCGCTTTCCGGCTCTGATACAAGCTCCAAGACATCTCGCCAAGACAGGGTTTCCCCGGGGGGTAGATGAAGGATACGGTAATTGATCGATGGTTTAGAGAACTTGCCGCTGGTCTTGATGATATAGATTTTAGAGCCACTCTCGCTGGTTATATAAACAGATAAGAGCCTGCCTTTAGGTGAAAAGCGGACTTGCTCGATCTGATCGCCAACATTTAAGCCATCTATCTTGAGGTCGTAAGTGTAAAGGTCATTAACCTTCAGGATTCTGATGATCTGTTGTGGATTTTCAAGGGGTACATAAGCGATAAGGTTTCCATCTGGGGATATGCTGGGACCGCGGGGATCGATGCGTACATTCTCAGCCAGAACCTTGAAGAATACGCCGGTGGTATCGACACTACATAGTTTATTCTCCGAGTAGAATGCTATGTGCTGATTATCAGGGAACCAGGCGGGATACTTCTCTGCCGTATCGAGCGCGGTTAGTCTTTTTAGTTTCTTGCCATCGGGCTGTATGGTGTATATATCGAAGTTCTTGCCCCTGAACGATGTAAAGGCGATTAGCTTACCATCAGCGCTCCATGCTGGTGAGAAATCGAGTTCCTTATGATATGTGAGCTGTCGAGGGCTGCTTATTCTCCACTTTGATATTTTCTTTATCCACAGGTCTGCATTTCCCATGCGGGTGGATACGAAGACGAGATTCTTTCCATCAGCAGACCAGGCAGCATCGCCATCCCAGGAGCGATCATAGGTCAACTGTCTGAAGATATTTTCCCTTTTATTGAAAACGAACAGGTCGGTATTTAGCTCATGGGTGGCTGCAAACAAGAATATCTGGGGATCGCTGGTGAACCCGTACTGAATTCCGAACAGCTCCTTCTGTATCTTGACTGGATCGCACTGGCGCTCATAGGTCAATTGGTTTGGTTTCAGGTCTATATAATCAGCCCAGTAAAGATCGCGATAACTGCCTTTGTTAAAGGCTTCGAAGAGGATTATCTCTCCATCCGGGGACCAAAGCGGGGGCGATACCTGCTTGAAGCCCTCGCTTAGGTAAGTCAGCTCGCTCTTGCCTTTAAAAAGGCTCTCCAGGGCATCCTGCGTGCTCTCTTCGGCTAGATTGATTTTGGGTGCTATCAGAACCGTTACGCATAAGAGCACTATAAATGGAGCTATTAGGTATGGCGATTTATTAGATATCCTCATCACGGGTAACATATTTTCCCTTCTCGTTTTTATATTTCATCTTTATGCCGGTAATATTCTCGATTGCAATAGCTGCCTCCCTGCGCAGCTTGTAATAGCTGTTGTTGTTCATTATATCCTTGAGGAAGTTCACCGATTCCGAGACCTGGTTATATCCCAGCCCTCTAATTGCCTGGATCTTAATCTCCACCGAGATGTCGGATAAGCCTCGATAGTACATGGGGATGAACTTTTTATTCTTTATATTAGCCATTATGTTTATGGCTTTTAGCTTTGTTGTATGATTGCCCCTTTTAAATGCCTCGATGAGGAAGTCAGTGCCTGTATCTTTCCCTTTTCTTGCAAGGATACCTGCTGCGTAAAACTGTATATCTTGATCCGGGTCTTGCAATGCTCCTTCAATGATGCGCAGGGCTTGGGCATGGTCGATCTGTTCCAGCACCTTTAGGGAGGCTATGCGGAGCTTCGAATCTTTGGAGTTAGCCGTCTTTTGTAGCTCCTCAAGGCAAGGCTGGCCTATATATCCTAGGATCGATATGATCGATGCCTGGATTGCGGGATCATCGATGTTAAGGTTCTCAATAAGCGGTTTTACTGCGTGCTCATCGAGGTCTAAAAGTTTTTCTTGCGCCTCAAGGGCAGCCATCTCATCCCCACGAAGTTTGGCATCTATGAGCTTGCGAACCTGTTCGGCAGCCTTCTGTTCCCCGCTTATGCAGGAAGCGACAGTAAGGCATAATAATAAGCATACCAGGTTACAATGAGCTAACCATAAGTAGGCTGTGGATCGATCTCTCATCCGGCTCAATGCTCTATCCATATACAGACCTGGTTAACAATTCAACTGCTCAACTATCTTCAAGGTAACTATAACAATTCTAGCTTAAAAGTGAAATATCTTCTTCATCAAGGCGATAAGACCTTTACTTGGCATTTGTTTAGCCTGATTTTCAGGGGAGCTGCCAGGATGCCCAGAGCATCGCCTCTTGAGCATCTCCATCAGTCTGCGGTTTACTATAACACCGCCCGCGCAGCAGGTGGCACAAACCGGCAGCAGATTGCCCTCATACAACTGCCTGCGCACCTTGTTGAAGAATTCCCCGTACCATATATCTTCTATCTTCAACAGCTTCCCATCCTCGCCATCATAATCGAACCTATTGCACGGCGTTACCAGCCCATCAGGTCGTATCAAGACCAGATACCAAGGCTCAAGGCAGGGGAGTCGAAGGAAGCGGTTATCCTCTGCTTCATTAATGCTAGACTTCAAGACCTTATCCATGAGATCGGTCTTGGTGAGCAATCCGATATCAGCCATCAAGCCCTCCAGATTGGTGAATATACCCAGCTCGCCCGCGATATCATCTGCCTTGTTCAGGGCATCGAGCAGTTCATCATTCGATATCCTGGATAAGCTGAATTGAGCCATGGAGCTATCATAGATGGTTACTGGCTGGAAGAGCACCTTGCTTACGCCACGCTCGCTGGCATAGCGAATAAGCTCGCTCGCCTCATGGTAGTTGTGATAGCAAAGCACGGGATGAAATCTTAGCTCCAGTTCGTTTTTATGCGACTCTCTCAAGGCTCGCAGTCGTCTAAGCCGCTCATCGACCAGCTCGAATGCTCCCTCTTTGCCCCGCAGGTAGTCGTTGGTCTCAGGCACCGCTGAATCCAGTGAGATAGTAAGCACATCCCAACCGCAATCAAACAATAACTTCATGAATTCATCATCCAAAAGCACGCCGCTAGTGGTCAGATTTCCGCTCATGCCAAGCTGCTTGATCCTTGATATCATCGAGGAAACGAGCCTCTTTTTCACTAGCGGCTCGCCACCGCCGATGATCCGCCACTCCCTGACGCCGAGTGCAGCCGATTCCTCGACAAGCTCAATGAAACGATGCTCGCTAAGCTCATGCCTGGCATCCACCTTATCGGCAAGTTGAAGCCAGCAAAAGCGACATGCCAGGTTGCATAGATTGGTGATATGAGCCTCGATAACATAAGGAGGTGCAGCCTCCCCTCGCGACCAGCAATACAGCCTTTCGATCAGTTCTTCATCCATGGGTAAAAGGGAACAAAAAAGGAAAAGTATCCATTAGCATTACGACATACAATATGTAGACTATAATGGCAATTGTAGAGTATAATCTTTTATTGTAACTTTTATTATAATCCTTATATACCATTACCAATAGTAATATTGGACCGAGAATCAAAATCTCGCCAATGATGCTCAATATATTATCAATCGATACGGTTTGATCAAATGTGCCTTTATAGGCAGGGCGGAAAAGAACATGCGGAAAATAGATATAGTCCCAGTATATGGGAAACAGGTATCTGCCACCCAATGGAGGGCTGCCATCATGAGTGAAAAAATCGGCTACAAGGTGGCTCAGGTAGATAACAAGAAATCCCTGCCAGGTAAGTGAAAGCAAACGATCGGGCTTCACATCGTTGACCCTGTTCTGCCCTATTTTACTCGCTCTCAGCATGATGATAAGGGCGAATAGAAAAGTAAATCCTAAAGCTGCCCCGATGCTGTGGCTATAGCTGTGGTGAAAGGGATCATCTGGCTGGAAGATTACATCAAGAATGATATCAAGATCAGGAAAAAACGCAACCACGGTTAGTATAGCCCAATTCAAGGGTTTCTTGAACCAGCTTGAATCTCTCTCAACCAGCAATAGCCCTATTCCACCGGCTAGAGCATGTCCCACTGGAGTGCACACAAATTTTTATCTTCCTGAGACTTTATTATATCGAAGTATCATCCACTATGTCTTGAACTTAAATATCCAAGCGTGCCTATTATGTCAATGCAGACAGTAACACGGTATCACGGTATCACGGTATCACTTTCCCCTTAGTGCCTATGTGCCTTGGTGGTTTAAAAACCCTCAAGCATCAAGCATCAAGCCTACCCCCCCATTTCCCCCCGCGAACGGGGGGAGAAAAAAGTTGACATTGGAAAATTCAAGCATATAATAGACCTTAAAATCCTAAATCAGAGGAGAAGTAATATGAAAACAACGAGAAGGACTATTATTGATGGGATGACAGGCTTATGGTCTGCGACGGGGATGGTTTGTGTATTATTGGTGGCGATGATGCTCTGCATGTTTGCAGGGAATGCAGCGGCGCAAAGCGATTATGACAAAGCTTTTGAATTAAACAATAAAGGAATGAATGCCTTAAATTACGGCAATTACCGCGACGCCTTGCAGTATTTCGAGCAGGCGCTTTCCATAATGAAAAGGATCGAGGTTCCACCCGGACAAAACTGCGCCACGCTGATCAACAACATCGGCGGGGTCTATGACTCTTTGGGTCAATACGACCAGGCGCTTTCCTATTACAACCAGGCG
>CAYUVA010000074.1:0-5999 GCA_964448115.1 uncultured bacterium | reverse complement strand
TGGCTGTGAAGTAGATATCCTCGTAACCTGTCGTATCATAGAGCGGCTCCGCAGAGTAAGGAAACTCATAACTAAGCACCTCTTTTGCCCGCCAGCGTAGCTTACGCTCCAATAAGTCAGCCTTTTCACTCCATCCCTGATCGTTCAGCATATCGACCATCTCATATAGGATGCTGTAATTCATGAAACCGACATGGGTCAAGTGCCACCACCATCCGAAGCGAAACATTGCCATTGCGCTCTCATAGGCAAGTCGCAGGTAATCTTGAGCGCTTCTTTTTTGCAACATGCCATAATTTCTGCCGATCAGGTACATGGATATATAGAAATTGATATTATGGGCATAGTTGTAAGGTCTCCCCACCCTCGATGCTGCTTGGAACTGGTTGATAAACCACCCCACCTCGTAGGAGCTCGGATTCTGCAGCTTGTTGAGCAGGAAGTCATCGACATACTTCTCCAATGCTGCGATCTCGACCCTATCGGGGATTATCGAGTTCTTCTTGGCAAGGAACATCGCCTCGGTAACTCCCCCCTCGTAGCCGCCGCTTCCCCAGCCGTAGTTGGGCTGGCGAATAAGCTCCCCGCTTATATTATCGCGGACTAGAAATGCGCCACTTAGAATCTCACCTTTTGTATTATCGAGCTGATTCTCAAGGATGAATCTCGCCCGGCGCTTCAGGAGTTCCCTCGGTGGATCGATGACATAATAGTGCATATTCGACCACTCACCGTTATCCCTCTTCACTTGTAAGACATTCAATCCCTTCTCCTTGAAATTGACATTGAATATGGGGATTCTGCGCTCGGGGTGGGCGTAAGTTATCTCAGCCTGTTTATTATTCGAGATGTTATATTGACCTTCCTTGTTCTTGACCAGCAGCAATGCTTCGCTATTGCTTGGTATTACCATGCCCGGATAGCTCTCGAAGGCGAACTTACCATCCTCCAACAGCGAATCGTGAACCAGGTAATGGAGCATATCGTGCACCTTTTTATCGTGTCTTTTGCCCTCCAATCGTCTGAAATGAAAGGAAAGTTCCAGGGGAGTGCCCTTGATTAGCGAAGTAGAGCTATGCCCGTTAATCCAATCCTGAGCGGTCTTCAGTGTTCGTTTAGTCGATTTGGAGAAGGCATATACCCACGGAATTCCCTCCCAGTCCTTTTTCTGGAAATATGTCAATTCCAACTTGGTTCCCTTGCCAGTTGAAAATAGCAGGTTAGGATTCTCGCCGTTCAATCGTCGTAGCAGAATGTAAGAGCTATAGCCACCGATATATTTCTGCACATAGACACGGGAGCAAAACAATTTCTGCATGCTCTCGTCATTTTGGCTGAATCCGTCATAGTAATTATTATTGAAAGGCAAAGGAAAGCCGATAGCTCCGATCTCCATTGACCTTGAGTCTTGGTTGTGCAAGATGATCTTCCACAAGTAATGCCCCTTGGCAAGGCGCTTGAATTCCATGACCGATTTTATTGGATGCTGCCTGTAATCATTGGTGATGATTATAGATTCGCCATTTTGAATAATCTCAGGCGATACATTTTCGCTAGCCGAATTCAGGATATTCCAACTCTCGTTTTCATTGAAACGATATTCCACAACAAACGAACCGAGCAAACTCTTTTCCGCAAGCTTATAGTCTAGTAAAAAGTCGAGCGTATAACCGTGGTGATCGGTTGCCTTTATAGCTCTAATGAAGCCTGTTTTATCATCGAACTCGATGCAAAGATCATCATTCGAGCTTCCAAGCATCATGGGTATTTTTTCTTTTGGCGTGCAGAATAATGCTACAAGCAATAAGATACCTCCAACGATCAATTTTTTTACCATGTTATGTTCCTTGCAGGTCAATTACATCTTAATATTATCGTCTCATCGTGATTAAGGATAACATAACTTTAATAAATACTTAATATCGATCCAGTGATTAGTTTTTCCCCTGCTCGACAGATATTGTTGCTGGAAGATGGACGATGTTCTCTGGAGAGGTTTTATTGGGCATAATCCATGGGGTTTGAGGTGAGTAGGGCGCTCGCTTGCGCTCGCTGCTGTTGATTTGCTATGGCTGTTTTTATGGCTAATCGGGAGTGTGTCCCTGAGCTTTTTTGGGCGCTCGCTTTGCTCGCGTTCGGACGCAACCGCCGACGTAAGGAAATAATCTTAGGAATAATGTCGGCGGTTGCGTGCGCCCTCCCCCCGCCTTGGAATTTCGCATAGATCAAATGATTCGGCGGGGGGAGGGCGCGTTAGGCGCTCGCTTGCGCGAGCGCCTTGGCTACTGGGACATTGTGAAGTGGTTTATTAATTCTTTATCACTTTACCCATTCTATGACTTCCTCCTTTTACTTAGCGTTTTTGTGTCTTTGCGTGATTTGAAAACAAGGGCTATATTACAGACGAATCATTAAGTTTTTACTACAGGAGTTGAACATGAGCAAGTTGAGAATGACATCGAGCGAGGCACTAGTTGAGACCATGGTCGCCGAGGGGATCGAGGTCTGTTTCGGATTGGTCGGCTCTGCCTTTATGGATGCCCTGGATCTTTTTCCAGCCGCCGGCATCCGTTTCATATATGTTGCGCATGAACAGGCTGCGGCACATGCTGCTGATGCAATGGCAAGGGTGAGCGGCAGAGTGCAAACCTGCATTGGACAAAACGGACCTGGGATCGCCAATATGGTCTCAGCTATTACAGCTGCCTACTGGGCACATTCGCCGGTGGTGGTGATTACCCCTGAGACCGGATCCAAGGGGATCGGCACCGGCGGTTTCCAGGAGCTGGATCAACTCCCTATGTTTGAACGAAGCACTGTCTATCAGGTGCGAGTGAATCGACCGGATCGTATGGCTGAGCTGGCACGGCGCTGCTTCTATATAGCCAAGAACGAGCTGGCACCGACTCAGTTGAACATCCCAAGGGACTACTTCTATGGCGAGTGCGAGGATGAAATCTATCAAACCCCGCTGATAAGCTTTGGCGCTGGTTCAAGAGATGATCTCAGGCAGGCTGCTAGTATGTTAAAAAGCGCAAAGTATCCTGTAATTCTAGCCGGGGGTGGTGTCTCGCAGGGGGATGCACTTGAGGAGACGATAGAGTTGGCTGAATATTTGACTGCGCCAGTGGTCAATAGCTATCTCCACAATGATACCTTCCCGGCAGATCATCCTTTATCGGTCGGTCCTATCGGCTATTGCGGATCAAAGGCAGCGATGAGAATAATCTCTAAGGCTGATCTTGTGCTTGCTTTGGGATGTAGGCTGGGACCATTCGGCACACTGCCCCAATACGATATCAATTACTGGCCGGAAAACGCCAAGGTCATACAGGTAGATAGAAATTTGCGCGTGCTCGGTCTTAGTCGCAGGGTTGAATTGCCCATCATGGCTGATTGCAAGGAATTTTCCAGAGAGCTGCTGACAATGCTTAAACAGGAAAATAATGATACACAACCTGATAAGCAAAGGCTCGCTGATGTGAAGGCTCAAAAGGAAGCCTGGCAAGAGGAGCTAAGAAACTGGTCATCATCGACCAATAAGCTGATGCACCCGCGGCGACTGCTTTGGGAACTGTCCCGGGCGATGCCTAGAGGCTCGATTGTAACGACTGATATCGGCAATACCGTTTCCATGGCGAACAGTTATCTTAGGTTCAACGATATTCGCCAGCACATAGCAGCCTTGACCTGGGGCAATTGCGGGTTCGCTTACGGAGCAGCCTTGGGAGCAAAAGTAGCCAAGCCGGATGCGCCGGTGTTTGCCCTGCAAGGGGATGGCGCCTGGGGTATCAGTGGACTTGCCGAGGTAATGACTGCGGTCAGGGAGAGGATACCTGTGATCGCTGTTGTATTCAATAACCACGAGTGGGGCGCTGAGAAGAAGAATCAGATCGATTACTATGCCAATCGCTTTGTGGGGACTAATCTACCTGATAATCCCAACTTCGCCAAGATAGCCGAAGATATGGGCGCCAAAGGGTATCGCGTCGAGGAGTATCGAGATGTACAGGATGTTATCAAGGATGCGGTCGCATCGCATGAGCCTTGTGTTATCGATGCGGTCATAGAGGGTGGAGCGAAGGTTCTTGCTGAGCCTTTCCGCCGCGATGCACTCAAGAAACCGGTTCGATATCTTAAAAAGTACAAGCACCTGAGCGTTAAGGAGTAGCTCTCCGAGCTAAACAATACCTGCTTTTAGCAGATCGTGTATATGAACGATGCCGATAAGGCGATTATTGGAATCGACCACGGGCAACTGCGTGATGCGTCCCTCCATCACCTTTAGCGCCTTGACTGCCAGGCTGTCTTTGTCAATGGTCGAGGGATTTCGGGTCATGATCTCGTTTATCTTAAGGGCATCAAGATTTGGTTTAGTGGGAAGAAGCCTCCTAAGATCACCATCGGTAAAGATGCCAAGAAGGTGGTTATCACTATCGGCTACACAGGTGCAACCGAGCTTCTTACTGGTCATCACCACCAGCACTTCAGCAAGCGTGGCATCGGGATAAACAAATGGTATATCATCGCCGGTGTGCATTAGGTCCTCAACCCGGGTGATCAGGCGTTTGCCAAGTGATCCACCAGGATGCAGCGATGCGAAGTCCTCCAGCCTGAAACCCCGCTTCTTCAGAAGCACGATAGCCAGGGCATCACCTAGCGCTAAGGCTGCGGTAGTGCTCGCGGTTGGGGCTTGTCCAAGTGGGCATGCCTCCTCAGCGACCGTAACATCTAGCACGATGTCAGCAACCTTTGCAAGGTGCGAGTTGAGATTCCCTACCATTGCGATGAGCTTCAACCCTTTCCGCTTGATGTAAGGAAGTATTGCAGCTAGTTCTTCTGTATTACCGCTCTTGGAGATGGCGAGGAGAATGTCATCATCTGTAATCATGCCCAGGTCGCCGTGTATCGCCTCGCCGGGGTGAATAAAAAATGCAGGTGTGCCGGTGCTGGCAAGGGTGGCGGCGATCTTGCGCCCGACAAGCCCTGACTTGCCCATGCCGCTGATGATAATTCTTCCTTTGCATTCGAGGATCAGTTCTACCGCCTTAGTGAAGCTGGCATTCAGGCGATCCTTTATTGCAAGGATCGCCTCTGCCTCGATCTCAAGAACCCTTTTTGCCTCGTCTAGTATCATTTTCATCTTGACAGGGCGATCATAGCTGCCTAATGAAATTTTTTCAAAATCAAGGAAAATAGTAGCAGCGATTAGTTCATCAGGCTTGGTGCCTGTGCCTTGCTCGAACCTTGAACCGAAGCTGTAAGCGCCCTCGAAAGCGCCGCCAACCAGTTTGACCATTCCCCTGCCTGATTTTAGACCTCCCTGTCATATCGCTGAGCCTTTTCTTTTAACCATCATGTTTCTCCTTGTTATGCTGTTATTTAGCATAACATTATCACGAATGTTAAATACACTCATAAGGCGATCCATTACTTCGGAATGTAGAAGCAATATAGACGATGGAAAGTTTATCGTTTTCTCGTTTTCTCGTGTTTTGGTTTATTGTTTCTCGTTTAGGAGTTTATTACCCCCCTATTATCATGCCCGCGACGCATCAAGTGCGGGGTAAACTCCGGCGGGAATCCCGCCCTCGTCATTCCCGCGCAGGCAGGCATCCAGCCCTTGTCATTCCCGCGCAGGCGGGAAGCCAGTAATCACGGGAAGTTATAAAGTGATAGAGACATATTGAACAACAAAGGCACAAAGAGGAAGTGATACCGTGATAAAGTGATAGAGGAAAGAAAGACCCTCAACCCAGCTCTCCCAGCGAAGTTTGTATCAAAATGTCCAAGAAATCCCATACCCTGTCATTCCGAGCGAGTGAGCGTAAGCGAGCGAGTCGAGGAATCTCTTTATTTACAATACCTTACAGAGATCCCTCGACTTCGCTTCACTTTGTTCCGCTCCGCTCGGGATGACAGGTGGGGGGTTTGAGACAGACTCCAGCGGGAGGAGCGTAAGCGAGCGGTCAATATATATATAACCGAGCCGTGAGCGT
>CAYUVA010000073.1:0-6817 GCA_964448115.1 uncultured bacterium | reverse complement strand
ATCGACCCTGGCGAGGGTCAACTGGTTCAGGTGGCTTACAGCTAATGAGGAAGCGATTGCACCAAATACATCGCCCAAGATGACGGTTTTCCTGATCAAAAGTATAATCCCGAATATTAAAATAGCCAATACTAATAAAGCATAAATAAAGTATAAAATATTATTGTAAAATAATGAGCTAGGAGTATAAACGAGACAAGAAAGCACCGCAATAACAACTATTATGCCTTGTAGAATTGTATAAACAAGTATTTTATTGGAGTTATTCATAAATTACATATTGCCCTTTCTCCCTTAAAACAATCCCTTATAAAACTCGAACATCTTGGCGAACCAACTCAATCCGTGCCTTTCCAAGGGAAGCTCAATGGCGTAAAGCAAGTCCATCTGGTGCATGACCTGGATGATAATAAGTGCTTGGCCTAGAATTGCAATCAAGGGTATGATGAGAGGGGTAATGCGCGATGGCTTGCCGTGGAGTATGAAAACCTGAAGCAATATATAAAAGGGTAGCGAAGCCACTGCCAGGTTGATAAAGAAGGCTTTTACCTTGAGATCCATATACGGAAGGCTGAGTTTAGCAGCGATAAATATCCCCGCGACCAGCGCAATCCAGGGGAGCATAAAAATAAGATATTTAGGCTGAATACTGCGAGAATCAATGCGCCAAAGCATGTAAAGCACCACTAGTACCAGCAGAACGATATCGACAGTGGAGACATATCGGCGCTTAATGTGCCTGATTGCCCTTTCTATACGAATGTCAGCGGTCTTATGGAAGTTTACATTTTCACTTTCGTATAGTTTGCGATAGTACTCCATGGACTTCTCGAATTCACCGCGCTCAAAAAGCATATCGCCCACCGCCTCGTTGGCGGTTACAGCCCACTTGCTGTGCGGGAACTTGTAAGGGATCGCCTCGAAGTACTCCCTTGCCTTTTTGGTATCCTTTGCCTTCCAGTACTCCAAGCCCATCCAGTAATATACCTTGTCTATATCCCTGAATTCAGGGTAATTCTCGATAAGCTCCTTGCCTCCTTCGAGCCTCTGTTCAACGGATAGCTTGGCATACCTGGTCTGCAGGTACTTGAATCGTTGCCAGGCTTCGGCGTCTTTGCCCTGATATGGTATCAATCTTTGCAGCGCCCGCTGTGCCCACAAGGCGTGCCGGCTGTTGGGATAAAGCGTTCTCAATGTTTTCATGCAGCTTATGGCTGCATTGAGATCGAACAGCTCATCAGCGTATATCTCGCAACACTTTCGCCTCGCATCATCAGCAAGTTCTCCTTGTGGATATCTACTTTCAAGATCGTTGAAGCAATCGATAG
Organism: uncultured bacterium; assembly: GCA_964448115.1. Taxonomy (GTDB): domain Bacteria; phylum CAYUVA01; class CAYUVA01; order CAYUVA01; family CAYUVA01; genus CAYUVA01. Next base: position 5,489 of record CAYUVA010000073.1, on the reverse strand, counting down.
CTTCCTGGAAATCGCCTTTAATCATCATCTTCTGACATTGATTAAAGGCATCCATCTGCTGGGAGCAAATACCAGTCTCAAAGCTGAGCAGTGCTATTAACAGCGTGAAAAATATCGATAATTGTCTCATCTGAAGGATAGAGCCATGTTTCTTCAACGGTCCAGAAATATCAAGCTATCGTTTGCATAATCGGCGATGATCAGATCAGCGTTTCCATCGGTCGTACAATCGACAGCGATGAAGTGAACCGGGTCTTTGCCTGCCTTCAGGATCTGATTGGTGGTTAGGTTTCCCTTGCCGTCATTCAGGAGTATGTAAAGATCGGCTGAGGTTCGGTTCAACACGAATAAATCCATTATCCCGTCCTTGTTTGCATCCTTGCAGACCAGCCATGCAGGTTTTTTCCCCACCTTGTACTTCGAACTCTTTTTGAAGTTACCATCGCCGATGCCAGTGTAAGTCTGCACCAAGTCATCATCACGGCAGGCGACTGCCAGGTCGGGTATCTTGTCGCCATTAAGATCGCAGGTTGCAAGCGAAGCCGGCGCTCCGCCTTGGTTGATGAAATAGGGAGAACCGAAGACTCCATTGCCAGAGTTGATTAGTATCGCTATCTGATCGCTTTGGCGACAGGCTACAGCCAGGTCCATGTCCCCGTCGTTGTCCATGTCTCCGCTTGCTAGCGCAACCGGATTCTTGCTCAAAAGGTAGTTGCGCTTGGTCGGGTAATAGCCCTCTCCCTTTTCGAGCAAGACGCTTATGGTCTCTGCTTCGCTGTTGGCTGCGACTACATCTAGCTTTTCATCGCCGTCAAGGTCAATGGTTAATATATCGATCGGTCGGGGACCTACTTTAAGGCGCGATTTCTCAATATATCCCTTGTCAACATAATTCGCCATCAGGCTGATATCGTTGTCATACATGTTGGCAACCATAAGGTCCTTGCGTCCGTTGCCAGTGAAGTCCGCTGCCACGATGCCGCTGGGACCGTGCCCGACTTTTATACTTCCGCTCAAGGATGGCTTGCAGTTGGTAAACTTGACCAGTTGAACTACTCGATTGTATTGTGGCTCCTTGCCATGACAGGATACCGCTACCAGCACTGTTCCGTTAAAATCCGATGAAATCAGTGCAATGCGCATAGGACCGTCCAACTGGGCAGGGGGGGAATCCTGATTCCCCCAAGAGCCTATGGCTAAAGATAAATGTAGCCAGATACAGGTCATTATTATTACCTTAATCTTCATGGTAATTTTTATTTTACAACATCTTAATAGCAGAAGTCCATTTTCTTGACTTACTTTTATGTATGCTTTGTAATATTCCCCTATTATGAGCATACTCGAAGGGATCAAAGTTCTCGATTTTACCAGGCTGGCTCCGGGACCTTTTTGTACTATGATGCTCGGAGACATGGGAGCCGAGGTGATCAAGGTGGAAGATCCGCGGCAGGGTGATTACACTCGTTGGATGTCCCCTAAAATAGGTAATTACAGCGCTTTCTTCGCATCGCTAAATCGCAACAAGAAAAGCCTGGTGGTGGATCTTAAAAAACAGGAGGGTATGAAGATAATCAAGGATCTGCTCCCAACCTGCGATGTTCTCGTCGAATCATTCCGTCCAGGGGTAATGCAGCGGCTCGGCATGGGATACGATAAGCTCAAAGGGCTGAACAGCAGGCTGATCTATTGCTCCATAACCGGTTTCGGACAGGATGGTCCCTACCACGATTTTCCTGGGCACGACCTTAATTATCTTTGCTATTCTGGGATCGTCGGCTTGAGCGGGCAGGCTGATGGCGAGCCGTGCTTCCCGGCGGTGCAGATCGCCGATATCGGAGGTGGAGCGCTGCCTGCGACCATCGCCATCCTGGCAGCACTGTTGCGCAGGGAGAAGACCAACAAGGGGCAATATATCGATATCTCGATGCTTGATGGCGCAGTCAGTTGGCTTAGCCACATCGCTGCCGACTACTTCGCAAGCAATATCACTCCCAAACGAGGCGATATGGAACTGTCCGGCGGAGCCGCCATCTATAATGTCTATAAGACTAAGGATGGCAAGTACCTGTCAATCGCCACCCTGGAGCCTAAGTTCTGGCTTCGATTCTGCGAGCTTACCGGCTTCGATCCTGTTGCGATAAATAAACATGGCGCAGGCTCGGATGACCTCAAGCAGAGACTTAAGCAGCTATTTCTGACCAGGACGCGCGATGAGTGGATGGAGATGCTCAAGGACAAGCACTGTTGTATTGCTCCCGTTTATGAGCTGCACGAGGTTTTTGATGATGAACAGGTAAAGCATCGAGAGATGGTGGTTAAGCAGGGGGCTCTGAGATATGTTGCATCGCCGCTTCGTTTCTCCGAGTCGCAGGTAACCTATAGGCTACCACCACCGCAGTATGGGGAGCATACTACCGAGATACTAGAATCTATCGGATACGACCAAGAAAAGATTGATAGCCTAAGAAAAGCTAAGATAATAAGATAAAAACCCTCAAAGTCTAAGGCTTATGACAAGTCCTGTTTTTGACCTTCAGTTGCTTAGAGAGCTAGTTGGCATAGACTCGGTTCTAACCAACGAGGGGAGCATAGGTTCTTACCTTGAGCAATGGCTAAAATCCCACCAATTCGATGTTGAGCGACAATACCTCGACAAGGAAAAAAATCGTTTCAATGTCCTGGCAGAAAAAGGAAGCTCAAAACCCTGTGTATTGGTCTATGGGCATCTGGACACGGTTCCTCCTTATGGATCATGGCATAGCGATCCCTTCACCCTGACCCAAAAGGGGGATAGCCTCTATGGCTTGGGGACATCGGATATGAAGGGGGGAATAGCGGCGGCTCTTAGCGCTATTAAAGCAATTGAGCCTGATGGATACAAGCTTAAGGTCGCCTTCGGGGTAGATGAGGAAAGGAACTCAGCGGGAGCGTTTCTGCTCTATAATAGCGGTTGGCTCTCCGATGTAGATTATGTCTATGTTCCCGAGGTTGGAACCACTCATTCTCCTGAAGGTAAGGCGATCATAATCGGCAGGCGGGGCAGGATTACAATTCGCCTGGAGGTGCCCGGAGCAAGCTCTCACGGCGCTTCTGCTCACCAGGGCATAAATGCGATTGAACAAGCTGCAAAAATAGTACTCAATCTAGGTCGCATAGAGCTTCCTGATTATAAAGGGATGGGAAAAGGTAACATCTATGCGGTAGGCATCGAAAGCTCTGTAGAATCACTCTCCGTGCCTGATAGGTGTACACTCGAATTGGAAAGACACCTTGTGGTTGGAGAATCGGCGGATGAGGCAATCGAACAGGTGCGAAAGCTAGCTGAGCAACTGCTCGATGAGGGAGCCTTGGCTAAGGTTCCAGGTGGCGTGGACATCAAGGCTTACCTGAAGCCGCGCAATGAACCCTACCTGTTGCCCTATTGCATGGACATAAGGCATCCCTTTGTAGAATTTACATCAAAGATGGTTGATAGCGTCTCGGGATCTCATACATTCCAGTATGGATTATCGGTTGCTGATGAGTGCATCTTTGGCGCGGTCGCTGGATTGCCTACCTTGGTCCTAGGTCCCGAGGGTGGTAACGAACATAGAGCCAACGAGTGGGTCAGCCTACGCAGCCTGGATGAACTTACCAAGATTTATGCTACTATTTTCAGGAAGATATCGAATCTGGGCGCTTATTGAGCCAGTCTGCGAAGCTGTCTTCTAGCCGATTCTCCCTTAGCCATTCTGTAGCCTCGTATATATTTCCTCCTATGCGCAGTTCTCCTCGATAAATGCCTTCAGGACGACTGCTTAAAACGCCAAGAAGACAGGAATAATCGACCATAGATGCCAGCTCATGAATTCCTTTTCCATAGATGATAGCCAGGTATGCCATGAGCCTATCCAGTGGAGCATAGACATTCTTTATTACCTGAAGCTGGCAGATATTGCCGATCTTCTCTTTATCCTTGATTATATACTCATGCATTTGGAGGATTACTCTTATTGTACAGTAGCTTAAGAATGCAGGGCCGCCTGAGGATAGCTCGTACCCCTCAGACAAACCTTTTATTTGCTGGAACATCTTGTTTATAAAAAAGACTATGTTATCTCTTCTTCTGACCTTGGCAGTAAGCTGCCTGAGCAACATCGAATACCGTTTGAACCGTTCTCTTGTATCCAGGCTAATAAGGGAGCTGTCCTGTTCATCACGGGTAGCAAGGGAATGGAAGTTGTCGGCGATGATAAGTTCAGTCGATGAATTGAAGGCAAGATTTAGAACCATATCTATGCCCTCTTCAAGATATGCCGGACATAGGTAGATTACATCCTTTGGTCTTGGCAACAAATCCGAGGCGAGCCGTTTATCCAGGGTGGCATCGCAGTCCATGTAAGCAACATCGTAGCCAAGGCTCTGGGCACTGTCGGCTAGCTTAAGCGCAAAGGTGGTTTTACCGCTGTAGGCATCACCGATCAGCTCGATGACGCTACCAAAGGGGATGCCACCGACCTTGAGTATATGATCGATATTCGGCAGACTGGTGGGTAGTATATTGAGGGTAGATGACATCAAATAAAGTTTCTATTTCTTCTCATCCTTGAGGAACATTATACCGCTTAGAAAGTTACCCTTCTTGTCGTTACGGGAATGGATAACTTTTCCCTTGAGGGAGACGATCTTTTTCTTGGTGAACAACTGCACCTCGATAATGCTTCCGATACGAAGGTAATGATCGGATCTCAGCAGGATTCCTCCGGCGGAGATATCCAAAGCCTTGCCACGACCGGTCTGCCATTGCTGCCGATAATCTACCCTCAGATTGGTCAGTTTTCTCTCATGCTTTCTTCGGTCTTTCTCATCGGCTCCAGTTATCTTTTTCACTGGAGGTTCTTTTTGGCTAGTCTTCTTGGGGGGATCTTTTTTCAGGTTTAAGGTCTTGATTATTCCGCTATCCATCTCTTTTGTTTCCATGCTTTGTTGTGGTCTATCAATTCTCTGTGGAGTAATTTTCTTTAATGGTTTAGTCTCCTCAACTTTTTCATCAGGTTCTGGCTTATTATCATTAGCTTTTTCTTTTTTCTCTTTGGGCGTTTTCTTATCTAGCGCTACACCCAGTAGATACCTGGTTCCCACCTCGGTCTCCATTTTCTCTATCCTGACCACATCCCCTTGAAGCAAGGGACCGCTTGGACTCTCCGAGAGTCTCACCTGGATCGTTTTATACTTGGGTATGATCATCTTGGTGCGGAGCAATAAGCCGCTATAGCTGATATCCTCCACGATGCCGGAGATGGTTTGGTCATCAACGATTATCTGTGCATTGATGAAGGTTTTCTCTCGGTCATCTTTCCTGCGATTGGTCAATTTCCGTCCCTCGATTATGGCGGTCTATTTTTGTATTTTATTATATTTTATGAATCATTTCAAGGAGCGTCCATCAGAGTCTGTGATTCAGACAGTAAATGCGTCATAAGTGGTTGATAATGACCAAGAGTCTA
>CAYUVA010000072.1:2931-7074 GCA_964448115.1 uncultured bacterium | reverse complement strand
ATACCGCAATACTGTGATACAAGGTTAACTGTTTCAGCGCTGAAACAGTAACTACGCAGCAGCCTGCAAGGCAAAGAAAGACGAGCTTACCCTAGCGGTGGGTATGACGCTTATCTTTACGGTTATAATGATGATTGTCATGCTGGCATTTATAAGCTCTGATCCTGACTTTACTGGCAGGCTGGCTCGCCCTTGGGGGGATACTGTTCAAAATATAAGCAAAAATCAGCTTATCGTATAGTATCGGTAAAAAGGAAATCGATTTGAAGTTCCAGTAAAAACTGCTATCATTATCCCTTGAAATTAGCATAAGGTGAATGAGATCATGAGAATAGAGAATATACTGAGCCTGAGCATCATAAGTCTTTGCCTGCTTGTCTCGGCTCACACAGCCGATGCAGCGACCCTGGTTCGATATGCAGGACAGGTTACATCGAACGGTGGATATGAGAACATGGATAACGCCGTTGGAGAACCTGATGGAGACTACACTACCGGACCTGCCATGCAGGTGCTTCAAGGGTGGAACTTCGATTTTCCGCTGGATGATAATGTCATCACCAGGGTGCAGGTAAGCATTTACTCCAAGAATGATACCTCCAACGGGCTGGTGATGAAATTATATCACAATGCAGGTTCAAGCAAACAAACCTTCACCCACGATAACTGGCAATGGGATGTACTCGATATCACCGATGAGGATGATCACTGGACATGGGGAGAGGTGAATGATCTAAGGCTTTATTATTCAATGGATGAAGGGATGGGCTTTACTAATCAGTGCATGGTGCAGGGCTTCAGGGTGGTGGTCGAATATATCCCGCCGACACCGACACCGACCAGCACTCCCTCATCGACCCCCACGCCAAGCCCGACCAACACACCCACAGTAACCAATACTCCGACAATTACTCCGACACCGGAGCCAACCGGGACACCAACCAAAACACCGACCGACACGCCCTCTACTCCGCCAAAGATACTAATGGCAGGATATATGAACAGCAGGATAACTGCTAGTGGTGGTGGAAGCCTAGACCTGTTAGCCTGGGTAACCGATCCAGACGGAGCCGATATCGCCAGGGTACAGGTTTACTTCAATCGAGTTCCAACCGAGCTTGAGCTGCCGGTATATGACCGTGATAATGGAGTTTTCTATCTGCAAGATGTTCCTGTAGGTGCAGGATTGCCGCCAATAGATTACCTATTGGAACTTAAGGCAGAGGATTTTTCGGGCAATAAAAGCGGCTTATGGCCTTATCTCAATATCTGGGAGAGACCGGATGGGCTGGCAAGGAAATCTAGCTACCAGGGAGCAGGCTTTTCATGCTTCCATGATGTGATTCCGTGGGAAATTCAGCAATTGATGACCCTGAATTCAACCACCAGCAAGGAAGCGGTCAGCCCATACATTCTACTTGCAGGCTATAAGGATACAGAGCTATTCGAGGGCTATGGCGGAATGCTGAAACTGCTGGCTGCGGTAAACGACCCACAGGGATTGCACGATATTATGAAGGTTGAGCTTTGCGTATATGGACAGCCGACCGGGCTTGAGCTTTTCGATGATGGTTACCATGAGGACTTCCAGGCAGGGGACTCGATATATGGCTTCGCATACAACATCCCGGAGATCTCAGCGGACATGGTAGGCGATTATCTTCTTGAGATCATTGCAACCGACTGGGAAGGAAACCAGAGCGATCCCTGGCCCTACTTGCGTATTCATTGATATTGAAATGGATGGAGAAACAAAGAGCATAGTATGAGCTAAGCGACATTATCGTTGATCAAAATTGGATATCCCTACACCAGGAAAAACAATAAAAAACTAAACCGACTTTTCCCCCTTGATGATTAAGGATACAAATAAATATTTGCCACCACCTGCTCCCCAATATATTGCGTTTTCAAATATAAGTTATACAATATGTATAGTTTGCCATTGACAGTACGGCAAAAATAATCTAAAAGTTACTGCGTTTTAACAGAATCAACACCTCGATAAATGAAGAGAACAAGGAGTAATTGAAATATGGCTGATAAGGTTAGCTTGAAGTTATGCCTGGTGGTTAATTTTATGGTTCTCATGGTCGGTATATCGATACTTTTAATACCCGCAAAAGGTTTCTGTTTCGAGGAATCCTGGGGCAGGGAGATCAATCTTGGCATCGGGGGCATGCAGCCTGATTTCTGGATCGATAAGGCAGGCAATATGCACCTTGTTTACCTTAGTTTGACCGGCGAGCTTCGTTACCGTAAGTATCTACTAGCTGGATGGGATGGAGTCAGCGAGCCAGTATGGGATACCTCTAAGCCGGAGACCTTCCCCGGCAATCCGCACCCGCAGTGGCAGTTCGGTAAGCCGGAGGTCTATACCGATAGCCAGAACAATCCACATCTGGTCTGGGGAAGCAGCACTGGAGGACGACCTGTTGGTCCCATTATGTATAACAGGATGTTAAATAATCAGTGGATGGCTGAGAATGAGACCATTATCCGCGGTCCCCTCGGTTGGGTCGCCTGGCCTGATATAGTCATCGATCCTGCGGATGTTATTCATGTGGTGGCTGAGGAGATGTTCAATACTCATGTTCACCCGGCTCATACACGAATAGTATGGCGCTTCAATGCCGGCCAGGGCTGGTATCCGCCGGATAACTCCAACGAGTATGTGGTTAGCGCCCCTGATGCCAGTGAGCCTAAGAAGCCACAACTGGCAGTAGATAATCAAAACCGTCTCCATGCGGTCTGGTGGCAGGTCTGCCCAGAGAATAATATCATAGAGGCAGCCTATTCAAAGTACGAGGGGGGTGCCTGGTCTCCAGCAATATTCCCTTGGGTAACCGGCTACTACTCCGGCGCCCCCGATGTTGCTGTCGATAGCAGCGGCAATCCACACATCGTTTTCTTAGCCCAGGACTTTGATGGAGGACATGGAGATCTTAAGGGAGTCTTCTATACAAGAAAGATGGGCGAAGCCTGGCTCAAGGACAGCTTCAATCCTGAACGCAGCTTCGTTGACTGGCAGTTCTATCCAAAGGTTCACTTCAATGGGCAACTCGGCTGCATAGCATTCAACATATTCAACTGGATGTACTACATGGTTACCGATGGGATTACCGTCCAGCCGGCTGCAAATCCGCTTCCCACTAATAGCCAGTGCGTTGAGGGCAACGACGAGTTCCAGTCTAATTATACCTTAGGAGGTTTTGGGGATAGGTTCTATTTTATCTGGGAGGATCGCAATGATTTAAACCTGCATCTTCTTACCCTCTTTGCCGGAGAAGCACCCAAACCGGCGATATATATGGGTGGGTATATGGACAGTATGATATCTGCTGCTCAAGGTGGCAGGGTCAAGGTGCTCGCTTATGTTGTAGAGCCGACCGGGCTGCAAAATATCTCCTCTGTAGATATCCATGTTAATAATGTCGGATTAGGGCTGTTTTTACAGGACGATGGCACCCGGTACGACTTCGGGATCGGTGATGGCATCTATGGCTGGTATGCAGACCTCCCCCCAGGTGGAGCGGTGGGGGCATATCTGCTTGAACTAAAGGCTTTCAACAAGCATGGCCAGGCGAGCGACCTCTGGCCCTACCTCAATATTAACACACTTAGCAAAAACCCCGATTGGTACAAGGAGATGCAGAGCACGATCTACGGGTACAACGACCTCACCTGGGATTCTCCAAACATCAACATGGCTGGCTATTGGGACACGAACCTCACCTCGGAAGAAGGGGGCAAGCTGAAGCTTGTCGCCTGGGTAACTGACCCTGATGGTATAGCGAATATCGATAGTGTGCAGCTTTACTATAACAACTCACCACTAGGCATATACCTGCGCGATGATGGAACAGGCGGAGATGATATTGCTGGAGATGGATTTTTTAGTTATGCCATAGATGTCGGTTCTGGAGCCGCTCCTGGATGGTATCCCATCGAGATGATCGCTACCGATAAAGATGGACACCAAAGCCTCATGTGGCCCTATCTGCATATAATACCGAACAAGCCAGCAACACCAACACCGACACCGACAATAACACCGACACCGACCAACACGCCGACACCGGAGCCCACTTACACCCCCACTTACACCCCCACTGAAGAGCCTACTGAGACTCCGACAGCGAC
>CAYUVA010000072.1:0-2831 GCA_964448115.1 uncultured bacterium | reverse complement strand
GGCGACGCCGGAGCCGACCGACACGCCGACACCGGAGCCTACTTACACCCCCACTTACACCCCCACTGAAGAGCCTACTGAGACTCCGACAGCAACGGCGACGCCGGAGCCGACCGACACGCCGACACCGGAGCCTACTTACACCCCCACTGAAACCCCCATCGATGAAGATCCACCCTTTGTTACCAATCGCAACCCGGACAATGGAGATGTGCGCGTTGAGCCGGATACCGATGTTTACCTGGAGGTGCTCGATATACTCAGTGGAGTCGATAGGAACACCGTCCTGCTATACATAGAGGATACGCTTGTTTCGCCTGAGCTAGTCCCGATTGAGAACGGCTATTCGGTAACCTGGCAGCAGACCATTGCAGACTTCAACTATAGCCAGGTGGTCAATATTCAGGTTGATGCAAGCGATCTGGCGGGTAACGAGATGCCTACCGATATTTACTCCTTTACCATACAGGATACCAGGTAACGCAATAACCTTAAAGATTGCTCATAGCTTTGGCTTATTCATAGTAGGGCGCTTTTATTTGCTCTGTTGAGACTTGCGCAGCCAGTCTAGCAATCTTCGCCGGCAGAGCATCTGCATCGTATCCTTCAAGTGCACAAGATGTAAGATCTACCGAATTGAAACTATTCACGAACAGGTGCACCTTGCCCTCTTGAATACTATGGTAGTTCTTGGCGATAAAATCGAGCATCCCATGAAAAGCCTTTGCTGTATAAACGCCCTCCAACTGGATGCCCTCAGCCCTTTTCACCCTACGCATTGTCTCTATGCATCCATCGGTGTAACAACCATAGCCTTTGCCTATATATCGGTGAAGGATCAAGATGTCTCTCATGGTTACAATCTTGGGTGGCAGCGGATGCCCGTGCTGCTTAAACAACCTCAGTATGCCTTGAATCAGGAGCCATACGCTAAGCCGATTGCCGACAGCATAGTCGATTATCCGAACCCCGATCACCTTGGTTGGCAAACCTAGGATCTTTACTCCAAGTAGCAAGGCTGCATAAGTACCGTTGCTTCCTAATGGTACATAGATATAGTCAGGCACTGGCATCATCCCTTTATTAACCTGATGGTATATCTCCAGCATCGCATCGATATATCCAAGCGAGCTTAGCGGCGATGAACCACCGGGAGGTCCGATAGCCACTTTGCTGCGCGATGAAATGCCACCATAAGCAAAGAACCTATCCAGGACATAAGCAGGCGCCAATAAGGGGCTTGGACAATAATACATTCGGGTGCCAAAGTAATTGTTCAAAGCCAGATTCCTGGCTGTAAGCCTGGTGAACGGTTGTGGAAAGAGTATGGCGTGGTTTGTTATTCCGTATCGTCTCCCATAGATGCTCATGGCGAGCACATAGTTGGAGCCGAATCCCCCGGCGGTGATTATCTTATCCTTGCCTTTGGATAACAGATCAGCCAGGATGAACTCAGCCTTGCGCACCTTGTTGCCACCAAACTGATGGTCGCATAGGTCCTCTCGCTTCATCCACAACTGACCATAACCGATCTCCCTTTCCAGTGCCCTCAAGCGCTTTAGTGGGGTAGGAAATCTGCCTATTCGCATCCAAGGTAATCGATTAAAGCCAGGAAATTCATTAAATAATAGCAACCCTTCCATTAGAGACCTAAAATTCCCCAAATATACCTTGATGATATAAACATGATAGATAGAGCAAGGATTATTTTTATCGTCTTTGCTGGCATCTGTTTCTGGAGACGAGCACCGGTATAAGTCCCAGCCAGTCCTCCTATGCCGAAAAAGAAGCCGAGTAGCCAATCCGGTTGGATAGCTAGCCCCATGTAAGCGTTGGTATCGGCTATTACGCTATAGGTTGCCACACCGATAATGGAGGTTAAAAAAGTCGCCATGAGCGCTGCACCTGCTATGGTATATACGGGCAGCCTGAAGATGGCGATGAGAAATGGTGCAATGATCGCTCCCCCACCGATGCCATAAGTGCCCCCTACAATCCCAACTAGAAAGCAGAGCAGAAACAGGATTACAGGATTGAACGAGAACCTTTGTCCGTAAAACTCATATTCAACCTGCCTCAAGGAGACAGTTATCGTCTTGACTGTTACATCGAGCTTTTGAGCAAGATTTCGGTCTTTGTTAGAGAACCGTTGTTGAAAGCTTTTCTCAAGCTCTATTATCCGCTTACTTTTCCTGCCAATTAGCCCTAGTGTTTCAAGGAACAATCGAATTCCGATATATGCTAGCACGCATCCGACAAAGAACTTGAATTTTGCCGGGTCGGGCAGGTACTTGATTCTGATCATCGCGCCGATGACCACTCCTGGCAAGGTCGCTATGATGATAACCCAGGTCAATGGCCATGCCATGCGTCTCTCCTTGATGTATCTAAGGACGCCTCCGGGGATGGCAACTATATTAAAGATGAGGTTGGTGGGGCTGACCGCCGGGCTGGTAAAGCCGAGTATGCTAACCTGGAAAGGGAGGATCAAAAACGCCCCAGAAACCCCGCCCATTGAGGTGAACAAGGAGATGACAAACGCAACCAAGGGGGGAATCATGGGATTGACTTCCACACCAGCTACAGGGAAATACAAGACGGTTAACTCCTAGGCATTAGACTTTCTTCATTAAATAATCCCATCTGTGAAGTCCAACTCTAGTAAATCAATGGCTTAAATGCAAATGAAGGGGAGGGCGGGTATCTATCGGTTATTTAAGTTTATAGATATATGCTCCATGGCATTGAGCAACAAAATCCAACCTCTCGTTTAGACCTGAGAATAAAGGCTCGTTCTTGAACTGGGATGATTTGCCTTGTTGTATGGCAGC
>CAYUVA010000071.1:0-7190 GCA_964448115.1 uncultured bacterium | reverse complement strand
GCTTACAGCCTCACCAGAGGACCGATGGCAGCATGAATGGGACCGGATCCATCACTTAAAATCTCTCTCCACCTGTCCAACAGATGGGGTCCACCTTAGTCCGATCTCACAACCAATACAAGGATTTCTGAGGTACATACATGCAGGCAGATGACTCGTCAGAAGTCAAATGCATTCGGGAGCCGCTTGGCTGTAAGAGGCATTAGCTCGAATTCTGAGAGAGTGCCTGGACCGAGTGTCTCGTCATCCAAGGCGAAGAACGCTGGTTCGGTAAGGGGAAGCATGAATTTGACGTTCTCGTCGATGTCCTTCTCCAGATGCTACCATCGAAGGCGTCGAGGACGCATGGTTGGACCTATATTCCACCGTCAGCCGTCCCTTCGCCGTCCCCGAATCCGGCCGCATCGCCGTGAAGGTTATCAACCACTACGGTGACGAGGTGCTGAAAGTCTATCAGGTGCAGGAATTATCAATGAAAAACTAGGATCATGGACCTTCGATGAGTGATGAATCAGAAAACACCTCAGGTAGCGGTTTTACAGCCGTTGGTGCTATCCGAGCTGGATTCGAATTCCAGGACACGGTGGCACTCCGCTTTGCCATTGAGATGTTGGAGCACCCGGATCGCTATCAGTGGATGATGGTCGAAGAGTCGTCCTTTGGCTTCCTGGATGACATAGTGCTGATGCGAGCTGATGGCAGTATTGAAGCTTATCAGGCGAAGTTCTCAACGAACCCGGATGATCCTGATGATCCATATAGTTTCGAAGACTTGCTCCATCAGCCGAAAGGAACGAAGGGACCTAAAGACTCTCTTCTGCAAAAGTGGTTCAAGAGCTTTGAGGCTATCAAGGCGTCTTACGGAACTCCTGCCGGTGTTCTGATTACAAATCGTCGATTAGCTGATGACATTGCATCAACAGTGCGGAATGGCTGCATTCAATGGGACGCCGTAGACGAAGCTGTGCAAACCGAAATGCTCAGGCAGTTGGGCGAGCTAGAACGAATCAAGTCCTTCCTGAGCAACTTCAGAATCGAGGCAGATCAGCCATCTCTATCTTTTCAACATGAGAGATTGATAGAGCGCTTCCGTCAGTGGGGGGTAACTACTGAAGGATGGTATTCTCTCCGGGGTGCAATTTTAAAGTGGGCAAGTCGGAAAGATGTACCACGGCCGGGCCGCGAGATCAATGTAGAAGACATTCGCGAAGCGGCGCAATGGAACAGGCTACGGGGCCTAAACCAGGATTTCGCAATACCCGACGATTTCGTTCTCCCGTCGGAGACGTGGCATCTCGAATTCGTCGACCAGATCAAGAATAGTAGTGGGAATGTGGTCGTCTTGACAGGCCCACCGGGTGTCGGGAAAAGCACCTACATCAGCCATCTGTGTCGAAAGTATGACATGAAAGGCATTCCGTTCGTTCGCCACCATTACTTCCTAAGTCTGGATGACCCTCGGCCCAATCAGCGCTTTGACTTTCATCATGTATTAGAATCTCTGATGCACGATATGCGTCGAGACCATCGTGACGCTCTGGGAGGAGTAGCAGACAGGAATCCGCAGTTCACAGAGTTTCGTGACTGGCTCGAAGCAATCGATAGCTCCTATGAAGACAAAGATCACCCTTTTGTTATGGTTATTGATGGATTGGACCACGTATGGCGAGAGCGGGATCACGAGATCGAGGAACTCAGGGACCTTTTTAATGTGCTTCTTCCAGTCCCGCAGAATACAGTTCTGCTGGTTGGGACGCAGCCCGTTTCAGACAACCAACTTCCTCATAGCCTCCTAAGCAATGCACCGAGAGATTCTTGGCGCGATCTACCCTATTTCGATGTGAATGCAGTAGAGCGTTGGGTTACTTACCACCTCACGAATCCGCCCCCTGCACTTGCAGATCCAGAAAATGGAACAGTCTATCATGAGCAGGAGATTGAAGATATTGCCTTAGAGTTCTTCGTGATAAGCGAGGGCCACCCACTGCATCTTCGGTATTCATTGCAGAGCCTTTATGAACAGGGTGTAGCAATCACACGTGATCGAGTTTCCTCGCTGCCAGCTTGTCCACATCAGAGCATAAGTGACTACTACCTGAACCTCTGGACCTCTTTGCATGACGCAGGCAGATCCGCCCTGTGCCTCATTGCGGCTGTTGAGTTCCTTTGGCCGGAAGGCACTATTCCGGACGTTCTAGTGAAAGCTGGCTTTAGTCGCGCTGAAGCACAGCGGGAATGGTCTGCAGTGAAGCACTTGCTTTTTCAGACACCACTCGGCTGGAGACCGCTACATGGAAGCTTGGGAGTCTTTGTCGCTAGTACATCCGAGTATTCAGATTCACATGGAAACTTGCTTGAAGCTACAAGGCAATGGCTGGAAACGGAAGCACCGGACCATCTTCGATGGGCGCACTTGTGGATCATTCAAGCACGTCTTGGTCATCCCGAAGAGCTAATCAGCAAGGCAACCAGGGATTGGGCTGTAGAATCTTTATCGAAAGGATATCCTGCAGATAATGTTTTCCAAATTGTTGAATTGAGTGCGAAGTACGCTTTTGAAGCAGAAGATTTTGAAACATTCGCAGCGAGAGGGCTTCTTTGTGATTATGTAAATGGCTATGCGCTGGAATTAAAAACGGATACTTTTGATCGGCTAACTGATACGCAATTAATCCTGCACGAAGACGCATACCTATCTTCAATATTCGAACAGAATCCAGACGGACTTAGTGCAGATCAACTCAAGTATTTTGCTTATTTCGCTTCAACAAGAGGACGTGAAAATCTTATAGATAGATGTCGTGATGCTGTTATCAAGCTGTATAATGGCAACAGCAAGTCATCAGGCGATCGGTCGAAACCAATCAGTCAGGTAGCAGAGATTGAGTGCATCGCGGACTCAGACCCCGAATACCTTGCGGATCTGATAGACCGGAACAAATCAATTGTTGCTTTACCCAGAGAAATCGCTAGAGCCCTTCGTGTCCTTCGTGCTCCAGGTGTTCTCCGCTCGATGGTGGATCAAACTCTCCCCGATGGTGCACGCCCCTTTTTCATACGACAAGGCATTTTAGGATCGATAGAAGACGGAGTGGAATGGGATGCAAAAGTAGAATCAGAAGAAGTTTTGTCCCATATTTACAAATATTTAGTCGCGGATGAAATTCCAGCAGTTGAGTCTGTCAGGAGTGTGGACCTGGCAGTGCTTTCATTGGAGAAGTATCAGCTACAGCAGGCTTCATCAACTTTAGGTGAGTTGTTCTATACGAGCTTTTTCTTATTCATTCTCACTCATTTGTGCGATTTTCCAAACAAGCGAGAGGAACTGCTGGAATCGATCACAGGCGGACAGTGGATCGACCGTACGATACACCGCCTCGAAAAGCTTGCAGAGGATGTGGCAACCAAGCTCAATTCAAGGAGTCCAATACCTGTCTACTGGCTTCTGGAACAACTGAACGATCTTCCCGTCCCAGATTTCCTCCGTGACAGAGACGACCACCCCCACTGGCAGGCATTTCGTTCGGCTCTTCCTGGCCTGGTCTTAGACACCATGGTCATGGCTTCTGTTGCATGTACCTCATTGGTCGTGACAGAAAAAGACATACAAGCCCTCACCTCCTCCAGACACACCAGTACTTCAGAGGTCTTGGCAGAATTCCATGATCGTCGGTGGACACGGTTCACAGATGATGGACTCGAGCGGCTATGGACAGAGCGTCACCACCTGTGCCATTCAAGCATTGAACATGCTTCTGAATCCGGGGCAGAAGACTATGCACTGCTCTCCGCGATATTCGCTATTAATGGATTCGAGGAGTATGCGAAGCAGGCCGTTCGATCCTCCGTCGAACTATGCGTGGTGCATGGCTGGCACAAAGACGTCATCATCTACCACCTCATTGACACGCTTGAAGACAACTCCGATATACTTAGCCGAAGCACAATAGAATCGGCTGTTGCCACCATTGCACCCGCAGTAGATCATATTGAAGAATTCACAGACGGAGACGAGACCAGCCAATATCCGATCTACTTGGGTGAATTACTGCGAATTATTCAGCCAACGTTGCTTGTCCCATACTACCTCTATCTCCTGGATCGGGAACAATACTATTACGCTGAAAAGCTATTCAATATCATTCTGCCGTTGCTCGATTTATCGCATCCACTGCAAGCCGGAATCGGTTCTACGATTTTGGATGGTGGTGGTTGGGCTATCTTGAAGCGCAGAGCCGAGAAAGGTATCGCAGATGCTCAAGTTATCGTGGATAAACTGGAGAACTATTTTGGTCCTCGACAGGTACATCAAAAGCTAGCTACCTACGAAGGTGTTGGACCAGAGAATGAAACGAAAGAAGCTCCTTCTCCTGAAATTTATCCCCCTGACAAACTTGATGAGTACCTGGACGCCTGTAGAACAGCAAGTATCTATGGTGATGAGGAAGCGATGCGGCCGTGGGTGTCGTATTGGGAATCTAAGTTGTCAGCCGGTGAGTTACTGCAGGGTGTCATGCAGCTGGAACGATCAAGGAGGTACTTCAGGCCTGGCTTTCTAACATATGACTTGGAGGTGAAAGCCACTGGAAGGCAACAGGCCCTCGAAACGTTCATACGGTGTTGCCAGGAATCCCGCATATTGAGTTCTTTCAACACTCCGTCAAGGAAGATTGGTGGTTTCCATTCCACTGTTGCAATTTATTATCCTCGTGATTGGAAAAGAATCATAAAAGATATTCTTTTCCATAAAGGATCTATCTACAGGTACTTTGGCGTCCACGATTCTTTCAGGTATATCGTAGGGCTGCTTAGTGCATTATCAAAGCCCGATATGGCAGATCATATTCTTATGGGAGTAATTAATACGCTTGGCGAAGTATTAGCCCCCTTCAATCTTGGGGTATGCGAGTGGATTGAAGAGCCAGTCGGTTTGCAGGAGGCAGCGATAAAGATACTGTTTTCTCGATTGTCTTGGCCTTCTGGAATGGTGCGCGAGCGAGGGATGGTTGAAATAGCTAATTTGATCGTAGGCTCTGAACACCATGATGTGGTTCAAGATGCACTAATGGAATGGATCAAGTCACAGAAATTAGAAAACCATGTATCAATAGGTTTGTTCATTTTATTGCTTTCGCGCGAGAAGGGGAATGATCAACTACCGAAGTTTGAGGAGATTGTGGAGAGTGTTCGATATCCCTCTTCCTTATCAGACTTGCTATTGCATGAACTGATCGGAGCCCCAGTTGATCAGTCCACCATCACGGCTGATCAAGAGCTTATCCGACAATACGATATTCCAGAATCATGGGAACTTCATTATAAAACATCGCCTGGTATTATTGCGCGGTGGATACAAAAAAAATCCAGAGATATGAGAATAGATTTATTTAGGCATTGGGCTTACCATACGAAGGAAGTTGCATCAAGAATATACATGGAATGGAATGCGCGACATCACTATGGAAGGCCAGACGATGAGCACTACATGGGATTTGAGATAAAACTTAGTGAAACGGCGATCAGCGGTTACCTTCGCGTTCTCACCTGGCTCGCATCGTCTGGAAGAATGGACTTTATGGCATCAAGATTACTAGCGCTGGAAATTTTCCCGGTAGACTTAGACCTCATACGCCTTACTCCTAGGCGGCAGCCAGAATGGTGGCCAAAGGCAACTGGATCGGGGGGAAGGTCGATTGATGATCTTCCAGCAATGATAATGGGTGCTATAAAACAGCGATTAGGGAATAAGGACGAAGAACCTGTTGCTTATGCAAAGGGTAGAGTTGATGGGGATGACAACGTAGTTTATGAAATAACTGTTGTTGGTACTTTCCAATGGTGTACAGGGCCAGATCAACCTGATGCGTCAGACGTATTTGAAGCTTTGATCCCATGTGAACTGCAAAGGCTTGAGCCCGAAAGATCATGGACATCGGGTTTTTATAATGAGCGATACACGTCTAGCAAGGTGAAGAGTATTGACGACTGGAGTTTCCTTTTAACGTCCGTTCAGATATGGCCGAATACGGCCCCTCGTTGGCAAGAGTGGCGTTTGAGGGAAGGAATCATGGGACCTTGCCAAACTATTGCTGAAACTACGATCAGGATTGATGTTCAACGATCAGCAATTCTGTACTATGACGGAGAAGATCTCATCGCCACTTGGTTTGACTGGACAGATGGTCTAACTGAAAAGCAAAACTCAGAGATCCCCAATCGACATGGAAATGTTCTCACGATTCAGAAAGAGGTCGTCGATAGGTTCAACAGCGAGCACAGCTCAGCGCTATGCTGGGTTTGTGAAATACGATGGTACCAGAAGGAAACAACCTATGCAAAGCCGAAAACCGGCGCTGTTCATTTTGTTGTCGGTGCATCGAAAGTGATTTCTAGTAGCGGCCCGGATGATCTCCTGTTAGGCCATTCTTGATGAGATCTCAAACGCCGGTCCAGGATCTAGTTTTCGTTCGGGTGAAACGTCACGATGTCCGGCAACGACTTCAATAGGATGACGGAGTTTAATGTCGTTGATTAGCTGATGCATTTGGGCCATCTGCTCATCTGGGTAAGGTTCCCACCAGGCATCCTCGAGGAACACCGGTTCAAGACCGTGGTACGGATTGGCGTAATCACTCGGCCAGGTGAAGAAGACGTCATCACGCTTTTCCAGCTTTCCCCAGTTCACCAACTCAATCCCAATCGAGAACCGGTTCACATCTTTCTGACCATTCCATTCGGATTTCCCTGCATGGTAGGCTTTCTGCTCCTCAGGGACCATGCGGACGATTGTTCCATCCCGGCCAATTACATAGTGCGCAGACACCTTGGCTTCTGGATTCAGTCAAGTCCCAATCCGTGTGTACTTTTGATTCCGTGTTGTATGAGAGCCGGGTAAGGGAACGAAGCGGGCCGTTTCCTCGTTTGCGTTCATCCCTTCCATGATAAGGTACCGCCGTTCCGTCTCCCAGACATCACTCTGTTCCTGGCACAGTGTTGTCACCAGCCGCAAAAACGAGGCTTCGTTGGGGAAGAGCGCACCACCCGTGTCCGGCGCTTGATCTCCTGGTTCAGCCGCTCGATGTTGTTCGTCGTCCGAAGCCGCCGCCGGTGTTCCGCCGGGAAGTCGTACACCGTAAGCGTCTCCGGGCCATCCTCCTCCAGCCACTCCGCGATCTGCGGGTACGGGCCAC
>CAYUVA010000070.1:0-7769 GCA_964448115.1 uncultured bacterium | reverse complement strand
TCCCCTCTAAAAAGAGGGGTGGCAGCTAAGCTGACGGGGTGTGTTACTTATGTTTAAGCCTAATGCTATTCTCTTAGGCTTTTTAGGACTGGATTCCCCCCTGTGCTGGAATCACAGAACCATGGAAATCGCCACCCTTCTTGTCATGCCCGCGCTGCACCAAGTTCGGGGTAAACTACGGCGTGCATCCCGCCTCCTCAGCCATGAAATGGCGATATAATTTTAGCCAGGCGCGAAATCTCGACCGGGATGAAAATCGCTTATTAAAGCCGGACCAATTCTTCGGTCTTAAGCTCCCTTTGTTTTGCTTGTTACTGTAATCAATCTTTGATAAAATAGTTATTTATGATGGGTTTAGTATTAAAGAAATCACACCAAAGAATCGCTCAGGAGCAAGCTATGATGCAAAGTAAAATGTTCATCCTTGTTTCCATACTAATGGTTTTAATAGGGGCTATGTATAGCCCCTCTCATGGAATCCTGCCCGAAGAGTTCTTCATCCAAAGGGCGATCGGCGTTCACCTTGAGCCTACTTTTTATGGGCTTTCAGGGGAGATCCTGGAAGATTATCTTATGGATAGAAATACATCCATACCAACCGATTACTACTATTCAAACTTCTATGAAGCGGTTGACCTTGAGCTATGGAGGGCACAGGTCGATTCCGAGGCTGACCTTAATGTCATCGTTTCGCCGGCGACATCGTCCCTGAGATTTGTGCTTAACGCAGACAAGGTCAACTTCTACGGCAAGTTTTTCCAGCTACCGGACTCGAAGCTCGACCTGAATGCCACCTTTAGCGCCTCGTGGTATATCCAAGGCTACCTCAACTTCACCTTTGATGATTTCGTTATGGAGATGGATCTTAACATCACCGAGTCTATTATAGCTAACTTCCTCAATGAGACCCCCTGTGAGGGATATCTTTGCGATGTATTCGACGATATGAATGTTACCCTGCGTACTATCTTCGAGGAGGATGTAGCACAAAATGCCCAAGAGATAATCGAGGGTGCGCTATCTGGCATAATCTCGAAGGGAACATCGATTGATATACTTGCATTACTAGGCGATCTTTCAATATTCTGTCCCGCTTTAGCTGAATCGAGCCTCGAGACTTCCAGCTATACTACCCAAGGGATCGACCTTAGAGCTGATGGTGGTATCATGCCATTGATAAGCTCGGTCGGCGATGAGGATGGACCTAGCGATATTCTAAGCGACAACGCTGCGTTTCCAGTCAATCCGCCTCTAGCTCCCCTGTCCAACCAGCCTTACCTGGGGGCGATACATCTATCGGATGATACCCTAAACGAGCTGTTTTATTACCTGATGCAGGGCAACCTGTTCAACTTGGAGCTGGATAAATGCAGCCTGGGAGATGAACTGCCGATATCACTTAGCACAGGCTTTCTGGGGACTTTGCTCCCTGAGGTTGCCTCTATCTACTGGTTGGATTGCCCGATAAGCATCCGCTTGAATCCAACAAAATCACCATATTTCCTTGAGGGAGGCAAGGGAGAACCGACCCTTTATATAGATGACATGGAGGCTTACTTGCTCGCAGAGACGCCCTGGGGACAGGAAACCATCTTCGGAGTCGGTATAAGCACTATAGCTGATTTGAACCTCGGCTTCAATCAAGCTGAGGGGATGATAACCATGAAGCTCAAGGTGCGAAAAGATCCCGAAGATCCCGAGCAATACTATCTTCCCATAGAGATAATCGACCGTGGAGTGCTCGAGACAACCCCTGATGACCTGCTAGAGGTGGTGGTGCGATTTATCCTTAACCTCGCCATTGCCTCCATCCCAGATGATCTAGGCTCGATGCTATATGATAACATGGGGGACCTCAGGTTCATGGGCAAGATCCCCTGGCTTAACGGTATGGATATGACCCAGGGGCAAGATAATTTCTTGAGCCTATACTTTGTTTTGATGGATGCACCAGGAGCATCAAAGGCTTGTGAAACAAGCGGGGTTGGACTTTTCAAGCAGGATGAGATTACAACCGCTCCGCCTCATATCATCGCAGTAGCACACAATGATGATGGCAAGGTTTCGATGCTTAGCACCCTTAATCACGAGCCGTTGCTACAACATCCGGTGAAAGTCGGTATCATTTACCAGCCAGTAAGGATGAGCTACAATCCGCACCTGGATCACCTTTATGTTATTTATACCATGGACGGTCCCGCCGGGGGTGGATTAACCTCTGTTTACTGGTACTCGGAGGATATTGCATATACGAGCGGACACTTCAGCATAAATAATGAAAGACCGATAAACTGCGCCTATGATCCCTACCAGCAGTCCTTATTTATTACCACCCAGAGCAATAAGATCCATCATATAAAGGAGACGGGACTGGGGAATTTCATAATAAAAGGCTCCACCGCTACCAATACTAATCCAATCGGGCTGGCAATCGATGGACAAAACAAGTATATCTATGTAGCCAATAAGGATTCCGATACCCTGCAGGTCTTCGAGGCTTCCATCAATGCCCCCACGCTCTTTAGAACCATTGATCTATCAACTGACGGAATAAGCGGACCCTCCTCGCTCAAGTACGACCCGTTCAACATGTATCTCTATGTAACCGGCGAGACCTCTGCCAATGTGGCAGTTTATGACACCTCAGGCGGTCATACTGCAATTGAGCTTGTCGCAATCCAATCCATCGCCTCCGGCACCAAGCCGCGAAGCTGCGACCTCGATAGCGTGCATAATACGCTTGGGGTTGCCTACCAGGCATCGAGTCAATGGGGCTTGTTCGATGCAGATGACCTGAGCCCGGATGCTCATAATCCAGCTCCCTCGGGCGGTGCTAATCCAGAACAGATAGCCATGACCGAATATGGCTTAGCATATCTTGTAAATGTTACCGGTGAGAAGGTATCGATAAAACGAACCAGGGGTGGCAGGGTGTTGGATGCAAATATCATGCAACCATCAGTTGCTGGAGAGCTTGCTCTCGATTATTCCCCCTACAGCGTTTTGTTATTCAACAGAGCGCCGGTTGATACATCTCCACCGCAGGTATCCGGCGCCTGGGTTGATACCACCATGGTAAAGCCAGAGGCGACTCCGTTCATCGTTACCGCACAAGGTGTTGAGGATCAAAGCCAAATACGCTCTGTATATCTTAAGGTATGGATGAACGACAGCTTTATTGGAAAAAGCCCTATGTCTCAAGTCGATTGTAACCAGCACTGGGGCGCTATCCCATGGGCTGATACCGGAACGCAGGTGAGCTATACGATAACCGTCATCGATAACTTTGGCAATCGACACCAGACCGAGCAATACATGTTTACAGTCGAGGCGCAGCCAACCCCGACACGAACCCCGACTGAGACACCACAGCCTACTAATACCCCTACTGAGACCGCTGCTGCCACTGATACTCCAACTGAGACTCAAACTCCCCCGCCGACGGTTACTCGAACTCCAACGCCAACCCAGACCCCGACACCGGAACCGCTAGGGGTCTGCTGGGCAGCAGGATATTGGGACACGGACCTTACCGAGGCTCAAGGGGGCGATCTGTACTTCCTCGCCGTGCTGTATGGCGATATTGTGAGTACAGAGTTCTATTTCGGAGGAGCACCTGTTGGTATCGGGCTTAATCATGTTGGTGATATGATATACGACTGGTCGGTACCCGGTATCGGTTCAGGAGCGCCGGCTGGCAATTACCTTCTTGAGCTATATATCAACGGAGAATATGCCTGGCCTGCGCTGGTAGCCACCGACTAGCCTAAAAAGAAGATGGTTGGTCTGTTGTACTCTTTGGGCATGCGGGATCTTTGTGTTGTGGGTCATTGAGCACATATTGGGAGACTGCATGGCAGCCCCCCATGCAAAGCTCAAGGTGCAAGCAATCACGGCATGGATCTACTGCTTGCCTATCCCAATTACGAAACAGGCTGAAGGTGGCATCTTTTAGCCATACATCGGGCAACTGGCGATAATGGCATAGCTTGGCGCTATCGAAGCTGCAAGCGCTCACCATGCCCTGGGCATCGATGGCGCACAGGTGATTCCCCCCCAGGCAGCCCTGCACCTTGAACAGGCTCAGCAGACGAGGCGAAGCCTTACTATTGGAGCATAATAGGGGTACAAGCGAGCAATCGACCTTAAGCTCGACTCCGTATCTATTGCGCAGATAAAGGATATAGCCAAGCAGTCGGCGGTCCTGCTCAGCGGAGGTCATCATCTCCTCGAAGGTAGCCGCTCCCCTGCCCATCGGCTTGAAGCGGAGTATCTCCACATCGTTTGCGCCAAGCTCGGCAGCAAGCCTAGCGATGTGCTCAAGATCATCAAAATTGTGCCGATTCAGGGTAAAGTTGATGCCAGCTCGACAGCCAGCTTGGAGCAATAGCCTTAAGCCTTGCAGTGCCTCCTCGTAGGCATCGATCCCCCGTGATAATCGATAGCTTTCCCTGTTACCGTCTATGGAGACATTTATCTGCCCGAAGATGCGGCACAGATCAGCATTATCTCGGCTTACCAGGGTACCGTTGGTGGTCATGTTGGGCACGATGTTCACTCTGGTCGCATATTCAGCTATCTCAAAGATATCCTTCCTGAGCAGCGACTCGCCACCGCCTAAGGCTACATGAAAAACGCCCATGCCAGCTAAGACATCGAGGCATTCCTTAACCTTTTCGGTGGTCATCTCATCGGGCAGCGCTGTGCCGGAGTCCATATAACACCCGCTGCACCCGAGATTACAGCGATTGGTCAGGGCGATGTGCACCTCGCAGGGAGCGGACAAAACTCGATTCACAGGATGATTCCATAGCTCGCTTTTACGAAAGCCCATCAATCGAACCATGGGACGGGTAAGGTACACGAGCATGGGTGGTTCTTTGATGGATAGGATGCCTCCAAAGGTCTCGTATCGGAGGTTCCAGGTTGATGTATTGCTGGCAATGAGTCGAGGCAAAAAGCGAAGTGCGAACCTAGTTGCCTGTATCATCGGTGATTTCGCCTTTATGCCCTTTGTTTTTTCGATGCAGCCAGGAGCGCAGCTTCCAGGTGGCAATAGCAAATACCAGGCTGAATACAAGCACCCCGCCGAGTGCGCCCCAGAGCAATGCCGTGGTGCCGGAGCCGATGCCGCTCGAGTTTGGATTGAAGCCGAATTTGATGCCAGCGGTCATAATAATGTAATTGCCTCGCGGATGACTCGTTCTCGGATTCTTTTCTTAAGTCCTTTTACTGAAACAACAACAAAAGACCTCGTTTGGCAAACTCTGATCTAAGTCCCAATTGACCAGCAATTATGTTGCTGCATTTTATTCTCTCATATAATTCCACAACCGCAAATTCACCTTGATCAATAACCAGAAGCCCCTTCTTTTCGAGATCTATCTTCTCATTCGATTGACTTGTATAAGCCCATCTGCCAAGTCTCATATCATAACTGGCTGGCTGAAGACATTCCTCTTTATCGAAGTTTTCGATGTCGAGTTCACCTGCTTTGATAGCATCTTCTATCTGTTTATCGGTCAGCATGATAAGCACCTTTAATACAAATTTATAATCTATTCTGGTCTTTTTGTCAACCTGCTTGACAAAGAAAACACGGCTGGTAAATTACCCTGCGGCTTCATTAGATACCAACAATAAGCAGGGAGTGAAGAGACCATGATGATGATGAAAAACAAAGCGATGATCGAAGAGAATTTAAACAAGCAGGAACTGCTCGATATCTGCGAAAAATATGGCGCCAATAATTACCATCCTTTGCCGGTATTCCTCGAAAAGGGCAAGGGGTGCAAGGTCATCGACAGCGATGGAAACGAGTACCTAGATTTTCTATCCGCATACTCCTCGCTGCTATGTGGTTATGGATTCGGTGAATTCATAGAGACCTCTTATCAGCAATCAAAGAAGATATCGCTGACCTCCAGGGCATTCTTGACCTCGCAGTATGCCCTATTCTGTCGCGATATCTGCCAGTTCACCGGCTTCGAGAAGGTGCTGCCCATGAACTCAGGCGCCGAGGCTGTTGAAACTGCAATAAAAATGGTGCGAAGATGGGCTTACAAGTTCAAGGGCGTGCCAAACGATAAGGCGCAGATAATCGCCTGCAAGGACAACTTCCACGGCAGAACCGTTACCATAATCACCTTTTCCTCAGATGAGGAATATCGGCAAGGCTATGGTCCCTTTACCCCTGGCTTCAAGGTCATTCCCTACGGCGATATTAACGCCCTAAAGGAAGCAATAACTCCCAATACGGCAGCATTTCTGGTGGAGCCGGTGCAGGGCGAGGCGGGAATAAAGATACCCCCAAAGGGCTATCTGGCACAAGCGAAGGCTGTCTGCAAGCAGAACAATGTCCTGCTCGTCCTCGATGAGATACAGACCGGCTTTGGCAGAACCGGCAGGATGTTCGCCTGGGAGCACGATAATGCCAAGCCGGATGTGATGATACTAGGCAAGGCGCTCGGCGGGGGGGAGTATCCCATCTCGTGCGTGGTCTCATCTGCGCAGATAATGTCGGTCTTCGACCCGGGCAGCCACGGCTCGACATTCGGCGGCAACCCCAAGGCTTGTGCGATTGCGAGAACAGTCCTGGCTTATCTGCGCGAACATGATTTAGCTGGCGAGTCAGCAGAGAAGGGAGCGTATTTCCTCGCCAAGCTCGAGGAAGCGCTCCAGGGCAACGACAAGGTAAAGGAGCTGCGTGGTCTGGGGCTTTTCATAGCCATCGAGCTGAAGCCGGAGGCAGGCGGCGCTAGGCGTTACTGCGAGATGCTGATGGAGGAGGGGATTTTATGCAAGGAGACGCACCGGGATGTGATTCGCATCGCCCCGCCGCTCATCATTTCAAAGCAGGAGATCGACTGGGCACTCCCCCGCATAGTGAAGGTGTTGGGGTAGTGGTACCAAAGAAACCGCTTAAACGGGTAAATTGGATCTATCCCAGGAAGGTACAACACAGAAAAACCTCCTATACCTTTCCATGTAATATTACCATAAATTAAAATATAAATTCCAATTAATGATAAAGAGAAGCATAAATCCTCTCAGTTGCGTCCGAAATTCTCGGTAATTTTATTATCCTGATATTTATATATATATTATTTAAGCTCTCATGTCAAGGGATAATTTCGTCTAAGTTACATATCCTATTGGATGTGATTTGCGGGTTGGATGCTCGCCTGGGCGGGTATGACGGAATCGGGGATGCTCCGTGTTGTCATGCACTTCACTGGATTCCCGCCTGCGCGGGAATGACATTAAAGGGATGCTTTCTACCTTCATTAGTCATGTTCGCATAGGGAATCATGCCCGCATAGGGACTCCGCTTGGGGCAGGCTTTGCGTGGCTAGTTTCTAGTTTTCTAGTTCTCTAGTTCCTACTTTGCGTTCTTTTCGTCTTTGCGTGATCCTCTTTCTTTCCTTCCCGCACCAAGTGCGGTGTAAACTCCGGCGGGCACCCAGTAATCACGGGAAGTGATGGATCGTTAAACTGAAAAAGCCGTACTCCCAATCGCGATTGATGTCAGCAGTGTGCTCCTACATCCCCCTAGAGACCTCTTCAGAGATCGGTGATTCTCCTCAACGCCTGACTTTATTCTGGTATTGGACCGACCAGTTCTGCAACTAGCTTTAATCAAGCTACTATAGCTACGCCTCCCGTCGCAATGTCCTTTCTACGGACCAGGTCTGCAACCTCCAAGATGCCAATCTACAAAATGCCATTATAGTCGCAATGTCCTTTCTACGGACCAGGTCTGCAACCAG
>CAYUVA010000069.1:0-8140 GCA_964448115.1 uncultured bacterium | reverse complement strand
CAGAATATGATGCGCTGTTATCGCTGAAGGTGCAACCGGTCAAGGTGGGGGAAGAAAAAGAATAGCAATACATCCCGCCACCATAAGATGCGCTGTTTTCGCTGAAGGTGCAATCGATCAAGGTGGGGGAAGAATAACAGCAATACATCCCGCCACCATCATAAGATGCGCTGTTTTCGCTGAAGGTGCAACCGGTCAAGGTGGGGGAAGAGTCATAGCAATACATCCCGCCACCATTATTTGATGCGCTGTTATTGATAAAAGTGCAGTTATACAAGTTCGCATTGGAGTTATTCTTGCAATATATGCCACCTCCATAACTTGAAGCTTCATTATCCTCGAATTCACAATCAATAATGTTAGGACTTGATTTATCTAGAAACATTCCGCCGCCATACTTAGCGTTGTTTGCAGTGAATTTGCAGTTTATGATGGTTATCGATGAAAGATACATGAAGATCCCACCACCATATCGTTCGCCTTCTACATCATGACCACCGCCATCGCGGATTATAAATCCATCGATGATGGTGTTGTTCAGATCGGATATGTTTTCGACCTCTATCACCGATTGGGTTGATATTCCTGCGATTATTGGCTGAATGCTTTCATTTTCTCTTTGCAGTGTAACGCCTTGCTTCATAACTAGCGGAAAAGACTCTCCACTATTGTAATTATAAGTTCCATCGGCGACGGTTATCGTATCTCCCGATGTTGCTGCTGCAAGTGCCGCTGTTATGGTGCCGTAGTCGTATCCGCCGCCGTGCCCGACGGTGATCGTGGTGCCTTGAGCTATGGCCGGCACAGCTAAAATTATCATCGCTGCCAGAAGGCTAAGTGATACCGAGCATAATGCCTTGCTCATCATCTTGTCCTCCAGTTTTGATGATTTAGAAAAGACCATATTCCTTACCTATTTAACATATAGAGCATAAAAAAATCATTTCATAATGTCAACTAAAAACTACAGTCAAAAACGGTTATGAACCACCATGCTTCCTGGAAAGTTCGTGGATTCAGATCCATCGAGACTCTGCACAAAGATAAAGTGATAGAGTGATAGAGGAGAGTAAAGCTCCTCTCCCCTGCCCTCTTCCGTTGGTGATAGGCTAAGGGCTCAATATGTGATAGAATAACAAATGCAAAGGCATAAAGAAGAAGTATTGTAATGGATAAAGAAATAATAACCCGCCTGAAGGGCTGGATGCGAGGAGAAAAAGTCCCGCCCTATCGCATTGAGCTTAATCCCACCGATCTTTGCAACCTTGAATGCATTTTCTGCCGCTGGAGAGCCATCGAGACCAGAAACCCCGGTCTGCCTGATGGGCGTATGATCGAGCTGGTTCACGAGGGAGCGAAGCTAGGTGCCGTGCATTGGCAGATAGTCGGCGCCGGCGAGCCTCTTTATCGCTTCAATCTTACCAGGCAACTGATGCTCACGATCAAACAGGTAGGTGGCAGAGGCTCAATGATTACTAATGGCACCATATTCCCTGAACGCTTTGTGAATGAGCTTGTCGATGCTGGCTGGGACGAGATCACCATAAGCCTCGATGCGCCAATTAGCAGCGTGCATAACAAGCTAAGGCGAAATGACAAGGCATTCGAGCTTGTACAGGCGACCTTGAGGCGATTTAAGAATATCAAGAGAAGGCTCGGCAGCGACAAGCCTTTCTTGAGCTTCCACCTGGTGCTTTGCAGCGATAATTATCGTTTGATCGGCGATATGCTTCGCTATTCAGCGGACAATGGCGTTGGATATCTTTTCATCCAGCCGCTCAATGTTTACCATGAGCTAGGGGCGAGCCTTGCATTGTCTGATTTACAAAGAAAGCAGTTCCAGCAGCTTATACCCAGCTTCCTTGATACATCAAGAGAGGTGGGGGTCGGAACCAACCTGGAAGGATTTCTTGAACAGGACTTCATAAGAGCTGCTGATGATATGAATGCGTTGTTGGAGGATGATTTGGGCGATATCGCTAAGGGATCCTTCGTTCACGCGCCCTGCTTTGAGCCATGGATCGGCATGGTCATTCGCACCGATGGCGGAGTGGCGCCGTGCTGCGTAGCCGATGCCACCAAAGAGAATGTTATGGAAAAGAGCCTGGAGGAGATCTGGTACGGCGATGTTTTCACCAGACTGCGTAAGGCATTTATATCCTGGCAGCTTCCCGCATATTGTTCACAGTGTGGCATGGCCAAGTATCTACAGAACAGGCAACTTAGAATGGGGATTGATAACGATAACTCGATTGCTGATAAACCGGGTAATTTTAGATATTTCATAACCAAATTGCTAACCAAGCTATCCTGTAATAAAACATAGTGCCCATCATTAATCTCAACACCTTTTTGCACACCAGAATCCAATATTCGAGTTCGGTTATCAATTTCTGGCGCAAGGCTGCGTTCAGGTCGATCTGGAGGTAGATGGTGCAGGATGGGGTCTTATTTGTGAACCGAGGATTATTAATGTTGGTCTATTAAACATACTACTTGATCGAATGATCGTTGAATTAGCAGCCAACTAGGCGTTTCTTGTAAAAATTATCATTCTATCATTGAAAATCATCCTATCTTGTTGTAATTTACTTACCAGTAAACTACTAAATGTAGTGGTGTTATGAACGGAATCGGCACAAAAAAGGGATTTGGGCTGATATTAGAATGTCTGGCAATGCGGGCGGTCGCAGTTTTTTGCGCTTTGTTGATTATATTTTCTCTTGCGTATAGTGGATGTAGGAGCACTCCTAGAGTCTCCAGCGCAAAAAGCGAACATATTGAGGTGAACAACGACTATGCCTATCTGCCCAACGGAGACATGGATCTAAGGACCCCACAATCAGAGGATGAATTCATTGCAGAGGATGACACCGAGGATCTCAGATTATCGCTACTCGCTTATATAAATGAACTACAATCGATAACTAATAACGAGTATCCATCCCCTATTGATCCCGAGGAAGTTCTGGTCGAGGATCTGGTGCAGGATGAAGGAAGCCTTACCGACCTTAGCTTCCATCTCTTTGACTGGGAAGCGGAGATGGAAGATTATCTTACCAATATACCTGAGATAGCCGAGAAGGAGCTGATGGATAGCCCCCATGCTTATCCGATGGAGCTAGTCTATAACCGAGAGGTGCGTGATGTGATCCGTTCATTCACCGGCGTCAAGAGGAAAGCTATAGCACGCGCTCTTAAACGATCAGGTAAGTATATGAATATTCTCCTGGATATCCTATATGAGCATGGTATGCCGGCTGATCTGGTTTGGCTAGTTCTCATCGAGAGCGGCTTCAGGGACAGAGTTTACTCATGGGCAAATGCAAGGGGTTTGTGGCAATTCATCGCTCCAACAGGACAGCGCTATGGATTGAAGATCGACTGGTGGGTCGATGAAAGATGCGACCCGATTAAATCGACACACTCTGCCTGTAAGTATCTCAAGGAGTTATATGACTATTTCGGAAGTTGGGAACTGGCTCTTGCTTCATATAACGGCGGAGAGAATCGAACCAAAAGATGCGTGAGAGTGGGACAAACAGAGGACTTCTGGGAGCTTAGAGAACGCAGGTTCTTCAAGGCGCAAACCAGGCACTATGTGCCAGCGTTTTATGCTGCTGCTATTATAGGCAAAGACCCAGAGAGCTTCGGATTTGACATCGATTATGATGAGCCTATGGTTTTCGATGAGGTAGAGGTTTGTGCATTCTTTGACCTGGAGACGGCAGCAAGATGCGCCGGGACAAGCCTTGATGTGATCCGCTTATTAAACCCGGAATTAAGAAGATGGTGTACCCCAGGCAATGTTGAATCCTATACTCTGCGCATTCCAAAGGGCAAAAAAGATAGATTCCTGGCTGAGTACAGTAAGATCCCTAAAAATAAAATTACCAGTTTCAAGTTCCACAAGGTGCGATGGGGTGAGACGCTAATTAGCATAGCACGTAGATACCATACCAGCGTGGAGGCAATCCAGGCGGCTAACAATATTTACGATCCCAGGAGCCTTCGCGCTGGCAAAACCATCATCATCCCGGCTGGACCGCTGCGATATGACAAGAGACAATACTCGAGCAAATCATATAAAAGCACTAAAAATGGTGGCAATAATGAAGCTCGTGTAATCAGATATAGGGTTCGAAAGGGAGACAGTATCTATAAGATTGCCCGCAAGTTCGGTGTATCTCAGCGCCAGATCATCCGTTGGAACAACCTGTACAACAGAAAGTACATCTACCCCGGCGAGTACCTGGTTATCTATAGATAGAAGTAACAATTAAGGTGTAAGGCTAGCTTTTTCTACCTATTATAGCCGTATTTTCATGAGGGTATCGCGCCTTGAAGGAAACTTCCTCACCTTTTCTCCCTCCAATCTTGGATATGGCTTCGGTTGAGCCGGGGGCATTATGGGGAATAAGCCCCCGGCTTAAAGAAAGGAGGCAGGGCTGGATATGCCCACTTTGGGATTGAGAAGGCAGGAGAGTAGATTCGGCAGGTAAACATATTTTTATCATGATTGGCTATTGCCTCTTGGATGCCATAGCTTGGTATCTATCATCCTGCTTTATCAAGTTAGAATCATCTTCTTTATTCTTTTTGAATATATCTACTATCTCGACCCGCTTGAAGCCTATCATATTCTCCATCGGATACCGTTCGCAATCGGTGTATCTACCGGTGGCTATGACCGCGACTTCTAATTCTCCCGGGCTTAATTCCTTTTGCAGGTAAGCAACATCGATTGGGATTCCTGCTGAATTATAGCTTGCTTTACTGTATATGGCGTCCATTATTTGCTGGTATTCACTTACATAGATGCCGTCCTTGCTTGAAAAAACGACCAAGACCTGCTCTGCACCGGATAACCTCGACTTGAAACACAGGGCATCCTCAGTAACCTCCCGAATGATATTGATCACCTTGTTCACGCCAGATTTTCTTGATACGCTGAAGTATGCTAGTCCCTTATCTTGAAGTACTGCTAGTAGCGTGCCAAAGGTTATCTCTGTCTTATGTGGTTGATTTGCAAGTTCTAAAAGACAATCTACCCGCTCCATGATCATTTGCTCAAACATAGGACCTTTTTTACCTAGTGGGATCTTGTCTTGTTCCGTGTTTGTAGAATTGCCAAGGCGATAGCCATCGAGAATGAAAAGCCCATGACAATAATGCTTCATTTCCCACAAAGATAGTTTTACCGCTCTGATTGTATTCTCATGATTTTTGTGGCATTTGGGTTCATCGCTATGATTCTCGTGAGATTTGGAATTATTGCTTGGTTCTATGTCCTTAGTAAAATCGAAGTCCTGGTGTAATCCAATAACTGCGCATACATGCTTATTTTTTTCAAAGGCAAGGTAGCGAGCTGCCTCTGCATACATTCCGCAGTTTTTCTGCTGCATTATGCCAAATAGAATGACCACCTCGATTTCGTCACCTAGCCAATTACTGATATCATCCATCCTAGAACTCAAAGCACTCCTCGCAGCGCAAGGATCTTTTTCCACCCGGATATACTGATCTCTCTCAGGCAATCTTAAGAGCATCCTGTTCGATAGGTTCGAGTTCTCTAAGGCTAATTCATCCACGCAAATGACATGCAATAGTCTTTCATTTTCACCCTTTAGATCCTCGACATACATTTCCGCCATTCGCAAGGTATCGATCCCAAAGCCTAACCCTTTTGCTCTTATGAGAAGCGATGGGCTTGCTATTTTTATCCTTGCGCTTCCCCTGCTAGCGATGTTCTCATTAGATTCCTCTACCTTTATCATGACATTACCCCCTCTTATTTACAGAGCAACCGTACTCTCAGATAATCGATTACGATTATCCTTTGCCAACCTGCGATGCTCTTTTTTAATGCTCCGCTCCAGTTGTCTTATGTCTTTATTTAACCTAGTTTCTAACATTCTCCCTGAGTTAATATATTTGAGCACTCCAAGTAATATCATCTCATTATGATCATCAAGTGCCTTTTGTTGTTTAATATTATATTCCTCCACATGTACCCCGAGTATCTCCCTTATTGCTTTTAAGATATCTTCTCTAGTTTGGATTCCTGCCGGTACTAAATATAAAGTATCGATTCTTTTATCAGGATACTTGAATAAATTTGAGCGAGTTACCTTCATAAGATATGTTTTAAACGCTTCATTTAGATAAAATGATGCACTCAATGAGTTAATTTTATGATCACGGTCATCGATTCCTGGAAACTCCAAAGTAAAAGTTGTATTTTCAATATCTGGCAGGCAAGAACATTCATTGAATATCCTCTTGGCTTCAATAGGATTAGTGTAGAATAACTCCGCAATAATGTTATATAGCCCTTGAAATCCCAAATCCGAGTAAACGAGATCAGTTATATGACACTCATGATATCTTAAGACGATGGAGAAATCCTCCTCTTGGTAAAAAACACCTACTGGTTCTTTAATGGATCTTAAATCCATAGCATATTCAATAGCTACACAAAGAGGTATTATACTGTCAGGTCTTAAATCCAGTTCCTCGAACTGTAAGTAATATTTAACTAGATCATTGTAATCTATAGGAAATCCCGATATCTGGATC
Organism: uncultured bacterium; assembly: GCA_964448115.1. Lineage (GTDB taxonomy): Bacteria > CAYUVA01 > CAYUVA01 > CAYUVA01 > CAYUVA01 > CAYUVA01. The sequence goes on along the minus strand of CAYUVA010000069.1, from coordinate 1,561 downwards.
TCAATGACATCGAATTTTTTATAAAGAAATGATTTATATTTATCGTAAAATATATTATCACCAAGCACATAATCAAGTTTGTAGTTACCAATTATATTACCTTTTTGATTGCTTTCCTTTATTTCCTTTTTCAATTTTTTTATTTTTGCTCTAAATAATTTTTCAGTAAATAAAATTCTAGATTTATTATGGTTTTTAATTTTTTCTTGTTTTTGTATAATTCCGAATCCAAGATCCGGTGCGATGATATGGAGATCACCCTTAATCTGCTTTGAAAGATAATCTATATTAGGATCATCGTGATCTATGCGATAGTCAACCGCCTTTAAGTTGGTAGATCTTCCGATTATATATTCTTGATTGCCAGTTTTAGTGACTTGGAGTGCTCCTTGGATAATGACTACTGAATCATTTCTAGCTATAACCGCATATTCCATCACAAAACTCCCAATGAAAAAAGTTCACCCATCCATAATAGAGATCATTCACATCTTCAATATAATACCTACATCAAGAAAAATCAATAGGTAATTTTTCCTATTTTTCAAAAATTGCCTTAAATGAAGTTAACTATTTGATTTAATTGATTATTTTACGATTTTTCCAATTTTCAACCCTAACAAACCAAATTATTCACAGAAACCATTTGGATCAAGTATTCATAATAATCATCAAGTGAAGCCGAGGATTACTGAATTGTTACTCAGTAACTTATCATAACTAACAGGTAAGTAATGTTATCTTGTATTTACTTACTGATTAGTTATGGTAATTTGGTGCTTGCATATCCTGTAAAAATGTCCTATATTATAAATATGGATAACTTGAAAAGGACACCTAAACCGTTCGCCGAGTATCTTCAGGATATAATCGAGAAAAACCACAATATGAGCCAGCAACAGCTTGCGGATACACTAGGGGTTGTGGCTCCATACATTTCCAGGCTGAAAATGAAGACCGCACACCCAAGCGATAACCTGCTAGTAAAGATCTCTGAGGAATACAAGATCGACCTTAAAAACATGTACCTCGACCTGCTTTACGAGAGAACCAGAAATCCTAAAATAAGGGAAATCATACTGGAACTTATCAACAGCGACACACAAGAACAGCTTAGCAGGGAAGACAAGGAATTCATCAAGAAGTACCTCTCCCTTGATGAGGCTAACAAGGAGCTAATCCAATCTATCCTGGATACTGTTAAGATAAAGGCTGAGGCGAGCGCCAAGATCCAACAGGAGACTACTGAGGTGCTGGCTCGCTAGATTGGCTTCTTGCTAAGAGATTACCAGGCACCTACCTCCTCCCCACCCTGGAAGCCTAGAACTTTATGTAATCTTCTTCTAGGCTCGGATATAGCTCGTCTATGTTATCCTGAAGATCTAGGGTCTTTTTTATGGATGTGGTTAATAAAATATACTGGACGATATCATCAAAACTAAGTACTCTCCCCTTCCTATCCCGCGCAGGCGGGCATCCAGTAAACTTGCAAAGTGATAGAGTGATGTAGTTACTGTTTCAGCGCTGAAACAGTTAACCTTGTATCACAGTATTGCGGTAT
>CAYUVA010000068.1:0-8424 GCA_964448115.1 uncultured bacterium | reverse complement strand
AACGTCGTGAGACAGTTCGGTCCCTATCTGCTGTGGGCGCAGGATATCTGAGGGGAGCTGCCCGTAGTACGAGAGGACCCGGGTGGACGGACCTCTGGTGTTTCTGTTGTTCCGCCAGGAGCATTGCAGAGTAGCTATGTCCGGATGTGATAAACGCTGAAAGCATCTAAGCGTGAAGCACACCCCAAGATTAGATATCCCAAGAGGGTAATGCCTCTAACAAGACCCCTTGTAGAACACAAGGTTGATAGGCCGGAGGTGTAAAGGCAGTAATGTCAAAGCCGACCGGTACTAATAGGTCGTTCGGCTTGATCCCTTATTATGGAGAAATTTAAAGGCTTTCTCCGCATACAAAGGAACCGTGAATTCTTCCGGTCGCCAGATGAAATTTTATATAAAATCTTAATCAAGATCGCCCGGTGGCTATAGAGGAGGGGAAACACCCGTTCCCATTCCGAATACGGAAGTTAAGCCCTCCATCGCCGATGGTACTGCATCCGAGAGGATGTGGGAGAGTAGGTTGCTGCCGGGTTATTTGTTTATTATACTTATTGTAACTAAGGGGTATTTGGGATGCTTCTTATAGAAATAAAGGAATTTTTCCCACCGTTTTTTCAAGGAATAAAAATTTCTTCAGATATTCCTCTTATTCAAACCCCATTTTTCTTCCCATACCATCATTTTAATAAGTTACAGAATATTTTACTTGTTTATCGTGATGAAAAAGGGTTCTCTAGAATTTCAAGACCGGCTAATAATGATGAAGTGAAAACCTTTTTACAAAATGAAGTTGGCATCGAAGATTTATATGTTCAAGATTGGCTTTAAACAGAAACATGAGTTATAAGGAATTAACCATTTTTGTTGAAGGCAAAAACGATAAAAGATTTTTTAAAAATATTATTAGCAAAATAATCGGTCATTTAATTACTTTATTGACAAGCTCGAGAAGTATGCTCTTGATAATAATCAAGATACCTAACAGCTAATTCAAACAACATGGGCAGCTATGAAAGCGGTGAAGCGAAAGGCATATCTACCATTTCTGGTCATTATCGGCGTAACCGTGGTCATTGGCTCCATATTGACCATCTCGCTAAGGCAGAACTTAGACCGAGAGAAACGCATGGTCGAAAGGCTGCTCACCGAACAGGCGCTGCGCATAATGAATACGATAGAGATACTGGCTGCTATGCAGGAGACCGAGACTTCGGGCACCTACGGCTCGCTGCAGAACTTCCTCGAGGAGTACGGCCAAAAAAGCAACATATACTACATCGCCATCATCGACTATCACGGCATGATCCAGGCTCACACCAGCCGCATCAAGCTATACACTAAGTTTCTCGGCATTTTCGATGCGGAAAAGGTGCTCCACGCCAACCAGATCCTGACCAACCGGGTTAAAAAACAGGATGGCACCAGCGTCTTCGAGGTAACTAAGCTCTTCAGCCCTTATATTGACCAAAAAAAGGTCAAGGAAGCCTCCGCGCTATCCAGAAAGGCGATCTCGGTCGGGATCAAGATGAACGAATTCGAGGAGGCTGAATCAGCAGATCGGGATTATAGCTACCTGGTTACGTTGCTTCTTATGGGAGTTGGAGTGGCTTCGATCTATTTTATTATAATCTCGCAGAACTACTCGGCGGTGAACCTCGCTTTACAGAGGATGCGATACTATACTAACAACATAATAAATAGCATGGAGAGCGGCGTCATCGCCTTCGATAACAGCATGCGCATAATAACCATGAACAGCGCTGCCTCAAACCTGCTCAAGGTAAGTCCAGACAAGGCTAGAGGTAAAAACATGAAGGAGATCCTCGCCGATGATCCCAAGAATGAGGAGCTTAAGAAGCTAGTGCAGGTGCATGGTCGCATCCCCGAACGCGAGTTGGACTTCGTGGATCCCATCGGCAGCGAGATACCGGTCGCGGTCGCCAAGTCGGATATCGTAAATGAAAAGCAGGAGAAGATCGGCAGCTTGCTCATCATCAATGATCAGCGCGAGATAAAGGCTCTCAAGGAGCAGGTAAACCGCACCGAGCGACTGGCAGCACTTGGGCAGTTGTCCGCTGCGGTAGCGCACGAGATTCGCAATCCACTTAACGCCATCAAGGGCTTCGCGCAGGTGCTCAAGCAGAAGATCCCAGTAAAAGATGATAAGGAGAGCGAATACACAGATATAATAATAACCGAGGTGGATCGCCTGAACCGGGTGGTCGAGGAGCTTATCCAGTTCTCAAAGCCAGTGGAGCTTTTACCACAGAAAATCGATGTAAATGAGGTGGTGAAGCGCTCACTGCAGTTCATAAAACAGGACGCATCGATGCAGAAGATCTCAATTGAACAAGGCTTGTCGCCTCAAGTACCCATCATTCAATCGGACCCGGAAAAGCTGAGCCAGGTGCTTATCAATATCTATACGAATGCGATGAATGCTATGCCCAACGGCGGAACCCTGACCGTGAATACCAGGTATGAGAAGCTCAACCAGGAACAGGAGATGGTGGTGATCGAGATCGAGGACACCGGCAAGGGCATCCCCAGGGATGTATTCAACCGCATCTTTGACCCCTTTTTCACCACCCGCAAGGATGGAGTCGGCTTGGGATTGACCATTGTCCATAATATAATGGAAAGCTTAGGCGGGAAGATAGACTTTATCAGCGAGCCTGGTGCCGGCACTAGATTCATCTTAGGGCTGCCGGTTGGCTGAGAATAAAGGAGGTGAATGCACCGGCATGGGAAGAATCCTGGTGGTTGACGATGAGCACTCGAGTCGAAAGCTGCTCTGCACCGTGCTTGGCGATGCGGGACACGCTGTCGAGGAAGCTGATGATGGCGATGTCGGTGTCCATAAATGCGCCTCGGAGTCCTTTGATCTGGTGATTATGGATCTTAAGATGAAACGAATGGACGGCATCGAGGCGATCAAGGAGATAAAAAGCCTGAAGCCGCAGCAGATGATAATAGTCCTCACCGCCTACGCCACGGTAAAGACCGCTGTGGAGGCGATGAAACTGGGTGCCTTTGATTATCTGAACAAGCCTATCGACATAGAAGAGCTGAGCGTTGTTGTTGACAAGGCGCTCAGACACGGCGCTTTGCTGGATCAGAATCTCCAACTCAAGGAGGCTCTCTCCGAAAAGTACCTTCTCCCCGGCGTCATTGGGCAAAGCGAGGTTATGCACGAGGTATATGAGACCGTGCAACTGGTGGCGCCGACCAACGCAACCGTGCTCATCTATGGTGAAAGTGGCACCGGCAAGGGACTCATCGCCCAAGCAATCCACCGCCTGAGCAAACGCAAGGAGGGACCCTTTGTCAAGGTGAACTGCGCAGCGCTGGTTGATACCCTGCTGGAGAGCGAGCTGTTCGGCATCGAAAAGAGAGTCGCCACCGGCGTTGACAAACGGATCGGTAAGTTCGAGATCGCCCACGGTGGCACCATTTTTCTCGATGAGGTCGGCGACATGTCAACCAGCCTGCAAGCAAAGGTGCTGCGCGTTCTACAGGACAAGGAGTTCGAGAAGGTCGGCTCCACCATAACCCAGAAGGTCGATACGCGCATTCTCGCTGCAACAAATAAAGACCTAGAAGCAGAGGTAAAAAAAGGTAACTTCAGGGAAGATCTCTTTTATCGACTCCATGTGGTTCCAATAACGCTGCCTTCGCTGCGGGAGAGGGGTGATGATATCAGGCTGCTTGCCTACCATTTTCTGGGGATCTTTGCGCATAAGAACCACAAGCAGATAAAGGACTTCACCAAGGAAGCGCTCGATCTGCTATTGCATTACCACTGGCCGGGCAATATCAGGGAATTGGAAAACGCGATAGAACGCGCTGTTATAATGGCTAGATTCGAGAAAATACTCCCGGATAACCTACCCCTGGCAATCCAAAGACATGAGAAAGTAAAAGGAATAAATAATTCAATGAAACCACCCGAAGGCACAACCGTCAAGGAGATGGAGCGGGAGCTTATCATAAAGACGCTCAAGGAGACCGGATGGAACAAGACCGAGACGGCAAGACGCCTCGGCATCGGCAGAAGGACACTAATTTACAAGATAAAAAACTACCAGATTACGCAAGAATAGCGAGAAATTATATTTCGATGGTTCCGAGTTTGGCTATTCTCCTAGAGTTTTACTGCGCCGGTGAATTCCTTGCCGATATGGATTGTATCAACGAAGCGGATCTCCCTCGGATTGTAGGACATTACTATGGAATGGGTTCGGCAGGCGTCTCCGAAGAAGTTGACTCCCTTTAGGAGCCAACCGCTGGTAACTCCAGTCGCTGCCATCACGATATCATCCCCCGGAGCGAGGTCATCGGTGGTATAAACCTTGTCCAGGTCAGTTATTCCCAGTTCCTCAAGGCGGTTCTTGTGTTCAGCAGTATATACACAGAACTTGGCTTGTATCTCACCGCCGAGGCACTTCATGGCAGCGGCAGTAAGCACTCCCTCTGGAGCGCCGCCGGCGCCCATTACCGCATGTACGCCGGTGCCTCTGATCGCCGCCTCGATACTGGCGATAACATCGCCATCCCCGATCAGCTTGATCCTGGCACCGGTTTTCCTTATCTCGGACATCAGGGGATAGTGTCTCTCCCGATCCAACACGGTGATGACCAGGTCGGTAACTGAATAATTCAATGCTTTGGCTATCTGGATCAGGTTATGCTTGACCGGGGCATTGATATCGACATGTCCCTTGGCACTGGGTCCCACTATCAATTTATCCAAATAAACATCAGGTGCATAAAATAAGCCTCCTTTGGAGGAGGCTGCTATGACCGCAATCGCATTGGGCATTCCATTAGCACACAGGTTAGTGCCCTCTAAGGGATCTACCGCGATATCGATCTCAGGAGCACCCTCATCTCCACCGCCTACTTCTTCGCCAACATAGAGCATCGGAGCCTTGTCTCTTTCGCCCTCTCCGATCACCACTCGTCCGAGGATAGGCTCTTTATTGAGGGCATCGCGCATCGCGGTAACCGCAACCTGGTCTGACTTCTTGCGATCCCCTTGTCCCATCGTTTGTGCAGAAGCGATGGCAGCAGCCTCTGTAACCTTCAGGAAGATCCTGGATAATACATCAGAATCCATTTTTCATCCCCCTTTTATCACATTCTAACAAGACATTGTAACAGCATTAAAAAATTATGCAATACTCTAGTCTTAAGGCTAATACCATTCACTCAAGGTATTTTTGATCAAAATTACTCGATTCCCGCCGGCGCGGGAATGACAAGGAAAGGAAACCGGAATGTAACCCAAGCATCATGCTTGCATTACATTCAATTGGAACTGTTTCAGCGCTGAAACAGTTGCGCATAACGATTTTTACGCCCTTTGAGCATCGTTTAACTGACCCAACCATGAACCGGTTGCCGATCCCGCTCTCCTATCTGTGTCATCTCGACCGTGTCGGGATTATCTATAAGAGCCTTCAAGATCTGGTTGCGCCTACGCTGCCTTAGTATTTAGTTGTCAGTCCATTAGTCTCTCTTCTGTACCTCTATGGCAATTTGGCTGTCCTTGAGATAGGCTTTAATGGTTGCATCCTGGGATATGCCTTGCTTGATCATCTCCGAAGCGATCTTGTTCTCTATCATACGCTGGATAGCTCGCTTCAGTGGACGAGCGCCATAGTTGGGATCGAAGCCGATCTCAGACAGATGATCAAAGACCTGAGATGTTAATTCGAGCCTGATGTTTTTGTCTGCCAGGCGCTTATGGACACGCTCGATCAGTAGATGCACTATCTGCTTCACCTGCTCCCTGGTGAGCGGCTCGAAGATGATTATATCATCAATGCGGTTAAGAAATTCAGGCTTGAAGAAGGAATGTAGCTGCTCGGTTACCGCCTTACGCATCCGCTCTAACTCCTGTTTAAGCTGTTCTGGGCTGAGATCTGGTGTCAAGGAGTGTATATACCTGGAGCCGAGGTTGGAGGTCATTATTACAATAGTGTTTCTGAAGTCCACTACCTTGCCCTTTGAGTCGGTCAATCTTCCATCATCGATCAGTTGCAGCAAGAGGTGAAATACCTCCGGGTGTGCTTTTTCGATCTCATCGAAAAGCACAACAGAGTAAGGCTTGCGCCTGACTGCCTCGGTGAGTTGCCCTCCCTCCTCGTAACCGACATAGCCTGGTGGTGCGCCGATGAGGCGTGAAACGGAGAATTTCTCCATGTATTCTGACATATCGATGCGGACCAGTGCACTCTCATCATCGAAGAGGAATTCAGCCAGCGCCTTTGCCAGCTCGGTTTTTCCGACTCCAGTTGGTCCAAGGAAGATGAAGGAGCCGATAGGTCGGTTGGGATCAGACAGCCCTGCCCGAGAGCGCCTGACTGCCTCAGAGATCGCCTTGATAGCTGCGTCCTGCCCGATCACTCGTTTGTGGAGGTTATCCTCCATGTTGACCAGCTTGTCCTTCTCGGTCTCCATCACCTTGCTTACCGGTATTCCTGTCCATCTTGAGATAACCTGTGCTATCTGTTCTGCATCCACGGTCAAATCACAGGTTACACGCTCTCTCTCATGCCTATCTTTCTGCTCAGCAAGCTCTTCGTTGAGTTTAATCTTCTGCTGTTTTATTCTAGCTGCCTCCTCGTAATCTCCTATTGATGCCGCCTCCTGCTCCTTTTGGTTAAGCTCTTCAAGCTCCTTTTGCAGCCTGATTATCTCTGGTGGTATATAGGTCGCCTCCAGGTGCACCTTTGAGGCAGCCTCATCAATGAGGTCAATAGCCTTGTCCGGAAGGAAGCGATCGCTGATGTACCGTGCAGAGAGCTTAGCGGCTGCTATGATAGCATCCTCAGTGATGCAGACATCATGGTGCTTCTCATATTTATCCTTCAATCCATGCAGGATTTTTATGGTGTCCTCGATGGAAGGTTCTTCGACCAACACTGGCTGAAACCTGCGCTGCAGAGCAACATCTTTTTCGATATGTTTGCGATATTCATCGATGGTGGTAGCACCAACGCATTGCAACTCCCCGCGTGCCAGCGCCGGCTTGAGCATATTCGAGGCATCGATGCTCCCCTCGGCAGCGCCGGCTCCGACAACATTATGCAGCTCGTCTATGAAAAGGATAATCTTTCCAGAAGCTTCCTTTATCTGGTCAATGATGGTCTTGAGTCTCTCCTCGAACTCCCCGCGGTACTTTGAACCAGCAACGACACTCGATAAATCAAGCGATATCACATTTTTATCCTTGAGCATCTCAGGTATCTCGTTGCTGACTATTTTCTGAGCCAGTCCCTCGACTATTGCAGTCTTTCCCACTCCGGCATCGCCGATAAGTACCGGATTGTTCTTGGTTCGCCGCGAGAGTATCTGGATAACCCTTTTTATGAGGTCTTCGCGCCCGATAACCGGATCAAGCTTTCCTTGCCTAGCAAGGTCGGTCAGGTCAACGGTGAAGCGCTTGAGCATATCGTATTTCTCCTCAGCGGACTCATCCATGCTCCTCTGGGAACCACGAACCTTTTGCAATGATTGGTAGAGCCTCTCAAGGTTTACATCGAGGTTCTGTAAAATGGCACCAGCGGTCGATGAACTATCCTTGACCATGGCGATGAAGAGATGCTCGCAGCCAGCAAACTGGTCGTTGAGACGATTAGACTCCTCGATTGCGTTATTGAGCAGCCTGTCCGTCTCCTCGGTGAGGTATATTTGCAGCTCCGAACCGCGCGGCACCCTCGAGGATAGCACCTGAGAGCGGATGACCCGGTCCCTTATAACATCCTTTGCTTTTTGGGGATCGAATCCCATCTCTTCGAAGAGTTTGAGTACGATGCTATTATCTTGATCGACCATTCCAAGAAGGATATGGTCTGTATTGAGATGGTGTTGCCCCATCCTGGATGCGTATTGTTGCCCTAGTGCAACCGCTTCTTTTGCTTTGTCGGTAAATTTGCCCCAGTTTATCATCGCTTCCACCTTGTTGAGTTAAACTGGTTATAATATAACACCTGAGTGTCTTTTTGTCAAGCGATTTTATAAATGTGTCGCAAACTTTCCGCTATATCTCTCGACATCGGGATTATAGGTTAAAAAATAAACTAAGATCAAATAAAATTATATGGAGCTTGTCAAGCTATTGACACAAAATACGATTTCAGATATTATCCTACCAAGAATATTCAAAACAAACCAGTATCACATGTATGGAGAATTACATCTTCGAGATAGGCAACTCTATACACCAAGCCTTTGTCTGCCGTAGCTGCAATATCTGTGCTCGTGGATTCGAACAGGCGCCGGTGCCGAACCAGAACAGCTTCATCCGTTGGCTGGATAGAGTAGCTGGATTGATCCAGGGATCCCCAGACTACCAGGATCAGCTCATCAGGATAGAGAAAATGCTAAGCGCCGAAAGGTATGCGCTCTCAGGTAGAT
>CAYUVA010000067.1:0-9673 GCA_964448115.1 uncultured bacterium | reverse complement strand
GATGACTACATCGAGCAGGAGGATTCGCCTTTTACGGTGATTATGGTATTCTACGGGGAAGAGCGAGCGATCAACTGGGACACCGAGCAGTTTGAGGTGAGAACTTTTTCATATTGGGTGATCGAAAATGCAACTTCATATTATAGTACCGAAGCAGATTGTGATGGTTGGGCGAAGAAACTATGGTATCTTTATTGTAATTCAAATTCTGAGGCAACTTGGCTTGGAGGTTGGTGGTCTTATGCATATTTTGCTTCAAACGAAGGACCTCCCTGCTACCGCTCGGAAGCTGTTCCAACCTACGCTCCCCCCGCATATTACCCTTATGTTGACCATTATGATAATTGGGATCATAGAGGAACGGGCGGCGCGCTTTATCTATGTAATTTATCTCAACTTCACTAGCTTATATAGAGGTTTTGGTGTTTGTTTTCGAGGGGGTAAGTCAACTACCAATTTTCCTGTTTTTTCTTCAAAGCTATACCTAGAGTTTCCAATATCAAATTCTGATCCGAAGTCGGAATGGTCTGCTAGGTAAACTCATTGCCATGAAAACTACGATGCTCCAAACGAATGCCTGATAGCTTACGCAAAACCTCAGTAACCGTCCAACCATACACAGCACCGGATCCATTCTGAGCAAAAAGTGGTTGTAAACGACGCTCAAACTCCCATAAAACATAGTATGAAAGTATGCAAATGAACGCATGAGCACGAACCCGATCCACTAGACGATGGTAAATTGGATGTTGATTAATAAGATGTTTTTGGATCTTCCCCATCATATTGAGCAGATGATCCATCGCCTCGTAGAACCTGTTTACATGAAGGTCATTTTCGCTTAGCCCTAAAAGCTCTGGCAGAGAAGTATCCTGAACCCACCGATGGGTTTCGAGCTTGAAGCCGGCATTTATTATACGAGCGATGATCATAATGATTATTATTGAGCGCACATCGGTTTTCTTCGAGCAAAGCATCTTGTCCAATTCGAGCTCTTTAATTAGGTTTAATAGGGCTGCCATAGTTCCGTGTTCTAGGCTTCTTATGGGCTTGCATTCAAGTGGGTCGGAGATCGCCTTTCCATGAAGGTAATCATCTATAAGATGTATCAGGTCTTTGGGTAGTTTTGATAGATTAGCGATTAGTTTTTTATGTGTTGAGTTTTAAGCAACCTACTTGAGCTTGTCCATCATTTCATGGTAGGAGCTGTAAAGGACTGGCACGATGAAGATAGTGATCAACGCAAAGGTCATTCCTCCAAAGGATGGAATAGCCATTGGCACCATTATATCAGAGCCGCGCCCCTGAGATGTGATGACGGGCAGCAAGGCGAGCATGGTGGTAGCAATGGTCATCAGGCATGGTCTGACTCGGCGCTTGCCGGCTTCGATTACCGCCTGGCGGATAAGCTCTTTGCCAGTAGGCTTCCTGCGATCAAAGACCTGGTTCAGGTAGGTTGCCATTATGACCCCATCATCGGTAGCTATACCAAACAGAGCTAGGAATCCCACCCATACCGCAACGCTGAGGTTCATTGTATGTACCTGAAATAGTTCTCGCATGCTCACTCCCCATAGGCTTAAATCGAGAAACCAGGGCTGTCCGTAGAGCCATATCATAATGAAACCGCCGGACCAGGCAACCGCGATCCCCGAAAACACGAACAAAGTGATGGGGATGGAGCGAAACTGAAGATAAAGAAGTAGAAATATGATCATAAGTGCCAGCGGCACTACCACCATCAGCCTTTTTTCCGCCCTGACCTGGCTCTCGTAGGTGCCGGTAAATTGATAGCTTATCCCCTCGCCAAGATTCAGTTCCCCTTTTCTATTCAGGTTTTCAAGATAATCGGCAGCCTGGATTACCACATCGACCTCGGAGTAACCTGGCTTCATATCGAACAGGACATATCCGACCAGGTCGGCATCCTCGCTTTTGATCACCTGAGGACCGCGCACATACTTTATCTCAGTCAGTTGCACAAGTGGTATCTGCGCTCCGCTCGGCGATGGCACCAGTATTCGTCCTAGATCCTTCAGGTTGTCTCTCAGTTCTCGCAGGTATCGAACTCGCACCGTGTAGCGCTCGCGTCCCTCCACGGTTGTCGTTATTGTCTTGCCACCGATAGCTGTCTCTATCACCTCTTGGACCGAGCTGAGCTTGATGCCATAGCGCGCAATGGCTCGGCGATCTATATGTATCTCAAGGTAGGGCTTGCCCACGATACGATCAGCTATCACTGTGTCAGCATCTATGGCAGGAACTTCCTTGAGCTTTTCCTCAAGTATAAACCCGGCTTTTTCGATGGATGCCAGATCTTTTCCCTTGACCTTGATTCCCATTGGCGCCCTCATCCCGCTTTGCAGCATTACCAGCCGGGCGGCTATAGGTTGCAGCTTTGGCGCAGAGGTTACGCCTGGAAGCTGGGCAGCATCGACGATCTCCCGCCAGATATCATCCGGGTGCTGGATACCCTTCCATGCCTCCCGCCCTGGATTCAGGTCTGGATCGAGCATTGGTCGCCAAAGACGAAACGGCATCCCACCACGCTTGGGTATCAATTTGCCATGCTTATCGCGGAGGAATTTACCTTGCACTAAATAAGGCTCTCCATCTGGCGCTGGCAGCGGATTGCCCAAAGCATCCCTGAAATAATCGATCTCATCAGGGTCGAACTCGAAGGTGAGTAGATTGCCATGTTCATCGGCCAGAAACTGGGGAAGATAGTTTATCACCGTCTCGATCATGGAGACTGGTGCCGGATCGAGCGGCGATTCGACCCTTCCGATCTTACCGACCACCGAATCGACTTCTGGGATGTCCTTTATTGCCATATCCTGTTTTTGGAGGATATCGAGCGCTTCGCTTATGGCTGCATGGGGCATAGTTGTGGGCATAAAAAGAAATGATCCTTCATCGAGCGGAGGCATGAACTCCTTGGACAAACCGGGGAACTTATGCGCTACCACTGAGAGCGGCTCCGCTGAAATCCAACTCGATGGGAGCCAATTGAATACCTTGGGGAAACCGAGCCAGATCAACAACCCCAGAAACAGGATAAGCATAGGCATGGATAGAAAAAGCAGCTTATGATCCAGGCACCAGCGCAGTGCTTGCGGATAGATAGTAATGAATCCCCGCATTCCGACAAGAACGATGGCGATGATAATCCCTACGAAGATGAAGTTAAGCAGGATACCGTTCTGTGGCCCCAGCGGAAGCCAACGGCTAGCCAACAGCCAGGCGACCAGAGTTACCGCAGTCGCATCGATTGCGATTGATGCGATACGCAAGCCTATCTTGGGGAGCAGTCGCTCGATCAATCTATAAACTGCATAAGCTATAATTATCGCTCCTAGCCACCATTTGACCGATACCATTACTATAATCCCGATTATCAGCAGCCCCCCAGGGAGTATATGGCGCTGATACCATCTTGGCTTGCGCTTGGGGAGCAGTAAATGTGCTAGTGGGGGTATGATGGTCAAGGCTACTATGGCAGAGGCGATCAAGGCAAAGGTCTTGGTGAATGCCAATGGTTTAAACAGCTTTCCCTCGGCTGCCTGCATTGTAAAGACGGGGAGGAAGCTGATTACGGTGGTAGAGATGGCGGTGAGCACCGCTGTGCCGACCTCTCTTGCGGCTGAATAGACGATGGAGAATGTATCTGGATTCTCTTTTTCCTCGCTTAAACGCTTAAGGATATTCTCCGATACTATGATCCCCATATCGACCATTGTCCCGATGGCTATGGCGATCCCTGACAGGGCAACTATATTGGCATCGACCCCGAAGAGCTTCATTGCGATAAACGCCATCAACACAGCCAGCGGCAGCAACCCGGATATGAGTAGCGCGCTCTTTAGGTGCCTGACCATAACCAGCACTACGATTATAGTTATAAGTATCTCCAGGATGAGCGCTTCTTGGAGGGTATCCAGGGTCTCGTAAATTAGTCCAGTGCGGTCGTAAAATGGCACTATGGTAACCTTGCTCACCGTGCCGTCAGGGAGCGTCTTGCTGGGCAGGGCAGGCGAGATCTCCTTTATTTTCTTTTTTACATTATTGATCGCCTCCAGAGGATTTTGTCCATAGCGCACCACCACCACGCCGCCGACTGCCTCAGCTCCTTCCTTGTCCAGAGCACCACGGCGAAGGGCTGGACCTAGGCTGATATGAGCTATGTTGGACAGATAGACCGGGACATTGTCATTTACTGCAACCACAGTATTCTCCAAGTCTTCGATGGCTTGAATGAACCCGATCCCGCGCACAACATACTCAACACGATTGACCTCGATAGTTCTAGCCCCCACATCGAGGTTCGACTTTCTAACCGCCTCGATGACTTGATGCAGGCTGACCTTGTAGGCGCGCATCGCATCCGGGTCAACATCGATCTGGTACTCCTTGACAAAGCCTCCCACCGAGGCAACCTCGCTGACTCCATCAGCCGATTGAAGCGCATAGCGCACATACCAGTCCTGTATGCTGCGCAGCTCGTGCAGATCCCAGCCTCCGGTCGGAACACCATTTCTGTCTAGTCCCTCCAGTGTGTACCAGAACACCTGCCCCAGCGCAGTGGCATCGGGTCCCAGAACCGGTTTAGCATCTGGGGGAAGCGTACCCGGCGGCAGGCTGCTTAGCTTCTCAAGGATGCGGGAGCGAGACCAGTAGAAATCGACACTCTCCTTGAAGATGACATAGATGCTTGAAAATCCGAACATGGAGGAGCTGCGAATGGTCTTTACTCCTGGAATGCCAAGCAAGGCGATGGTCAATGGGTAGGTAACCTGGTCCTCGACATCCTGCGGAGACCGCCCCATCCACTCGGTGAAGACGATCTGTTGGTTTTCTCCGATATCCGGTATTGCATCCACCGGCACTGGATCTCCGGGTAGCCAGGAAAACTTCCAATCAAATGGAGCCACCATCAGCCCCCAGAGCACCATCAGAACAACAAAGACGAATACTAGCAGCTTGTTTCCCAGGCTGAAGTGGATGATGCCATCCAGTAGTGAGTCCTTGTGGTGGCTATTTTCAGGTGTTTCTCGCTCCATAAGCAGTCTTGATTATTGGTATGGTCAATGATTATGTTTAAATATTTCCTGGTCTGAGGCAGCACTTGATTTTTTTTGCCCGTTATCGTGTCCTGGCGGTGGTGCACCCCCTTGCGGATTCATCATGCTCGGTTTGGCTAATATCTGCATGGCGCTGTCTATCTTGAAGTTGCCGTTTACTACCACCAGCTCCCCCTCGCTCAAGCCGTGATGAACGATATAATAATCTTTGGCTCGGGGACCCAGCACAACCTCTCTGCCATGGTAAGTCCACTTTTCTGAGGGATCTTGGACATAGACCACGGCGCGCTTACCGGTGATGAGCGGAGCGGTAATGGGGATGACCAATGGTGGCGTTATACTATTGGGATCATAAGAGGCATATCCGAGCGTCTCTGGCTTCACCAGCTCCATGCCGCAGAGATCACATTTCCCTCTAATATCTTTGATCACCCAGGGATGCATAGGGCAAAGGTACTTCTCGGCCAGCGCTGGCTCGATCACCTGGTCAGCAGAGGCAATAGTAGAATGAACGATGGCATGGACGAACATTTCCGGCTTGAGTAAACCCCGATCGTTAGGGGCATTGACACGAATTTTAACTGTTCTGGTTACAGGATCTAACACAGGGTCAATAAAGGCAATCTTTCCCTTGAATACCCTGCCTGGATATGACTCGGTGGTGAACTCGACATCTTGTCCATAGCGTAGCCATTGGATATCCGCCTCGTAAGCATCTAGCAGCACCCAAACCCGACTCAGATCTGCTATGGTGTAGATCTTGGTTCCGACCTGCACATAAGCACCCTCCACCGCATTTTTATCGATTATGGTTCCGGACATCGGTGAATAGATGGTTACATGTTCGCTCGGTTTACCGCTTTTAATTATGTTATTGACCTGGCTTGGGGTGAGTCCCCACTGGATCAGCCTTTCTTTGGCTGCATCAAGGTTGCTTCGTGCAGAATCGAGCAGGGTCTTGGGGCTGGTCTTGGCAAGGCTGCTCAAGGTCTTCTGCGCCTGGAGCAGCTCCTCTTGTGCAGAAATGAGCTGAGGGCTGTAGATCTCGACCAGATGGTCTCCCTTGCGCACCGACATGCCGGTAAAATCTACATAGAGCCTGTCCAATCGCCCCGGCACCCAGGCGGTGATATAGCCGAGCCTGGTCTCATCGTACTTTACCTTACCAACCAAACGCAGCTGTATATCGACCAGGCGACGGCGCACCGGCACCACTTGCACCTGAGCGAGCTGCTGTGCCCAGGCGGACAAGGTCAACTGCCGAGCACCTTTTTCCTTACCCGATGTATCATCCTCGACCAGAAGCAGATCCATCCCGCACAGGGGACACTTGCCTGGATTCGGTTGCCGGATCTGGGGATGCATGGAGCAAGTCCAAACCTCGACCTTTGGCTGTTGCGTATCGGAGTGAACCGCATCAGGGATGGCTTTATCTCCATCACCCTCGCCGCTGATACCACTCAAATATCCGATAATAAAGGCTCCCAGTATGATGAGTCCCACCTGATAATTCGATTTTATCATGGTCAATAGCTTACTCATTATGCTCCCCTTGTTGTGCTTGCTCGAAGCTGTGGAGATCCTCGCTGCTTAGCATCTTGATATAGGCAGCTTGTATCGCTTGATCCGCCAGGGCACGCTGATGAGTCAAGCTGAGCCTAAGCAGCGTTTTATAAGCATCTATCAACGATAGATAGTCGATATTTCCAGCTGCATATCCCTGTTGGATCACTTCCAGTGACTCCCTTGCCTTGGGCAGAAGCGAATTGCCATATAAAACGACCTTGCGCTGTGCATCGTTGTATTTCTTGAGTGCCCTTTGCAGGTCAGCCTCCAGGTCATTCTTAAGTGCTTGAATGAGCAGATCTGCTGAAATCTTCATGCTCTTTGCCCGGCGGGTCATGGCATTATATTTTCCCTTATAGACAGGTATATTTACCGCTGCCATGACCATGATCGGGTCTTTGCCGCTATCCTGTACATCGCTCATCCACGATTCCCCAGTAATGACATAATCTACTCCCACCATCAGATCTGGGTAGGACTGGCTTTTAGCCAGTAAGACTTTACTTTGAGCAGCGGAGGCGAGGGACTGTTGTGCAAGGATCTGCGGATTGGAGGTGAACACTTTATCGAGCAGCGCTTCGTATTCAACATCCAGTCTCTCAGTTGACATCATGCTGGGAGCGACAAGATTATAGTCAGCAGAAAGATATGCTTCAGCGATGATTTTTGCCCTTATTGGTATCCTTTGCTGCTTAAGGTCGATAAGCTCATTGCGCAGTCGTTCCACCTCGATCTGCGCTCGAATAAGATCAGCATGAGATGCTGTACCTACCCTATACCTGCTGGCAGCGACATTTTGCAAGTATTCGAGGAATTGCAGATTCTCTTGGGTAATTCGTATCGCTTGTTCTATATAATAATATTCGTAATAATCCCTCTTGATCGAGTAGATGAGCATCGATTTTGCCGATCTATAGCGATGCTCCTCGGCTTTGGCATCAAAGCGCGCAGCCTGGGCAGAGTAGCGCAATTTGCCAAACAAGGGGAATGACTGCGAGATCCCTAGCTTCAATTGCTGGGGACCGACTCGAGTCTCCACTTCCTGAGCGAAATAGGTTGTGCTCACCTTGGGATCTGGAAGTGAGCCGACGATGGATGCTTCCTCTTGTGCTGCAATCCAGTGTTGCCTGGTAGCCTCTAATCGGGGACTATGTTCAAGTGCATAGTCTATTAGGAAACCAAGTGAAACAATGGATTGATCCGCACTGACCGTCAAGACCATACAAAGAGTAATTATCATAAGAGAATCAACCAGGATGTTTCTATCAGACATCTAAAACGCCTCTGTGCATTACATAAATCATTTTGATTTATTATGAAAACATACCTTTGGTATGATTTATTTCCGAGTTTATTAAAGTCTTGCTCCGGCAGCAAAGTAGAGGGCATTTTCATACCTAAATTCGAACCTGCTGGATCAAAGTGATAATAAGTGCAGGATGCCTGATGAAGATAACTAACTTTTACCGAAGGATAAACGATCTATATGGCTACCTTCCGAAGTGCTTCGGCGGGGGGAGCCTGCTGCGCAGCGGCCAAAAGACCCCCGGCAATGGATGGCGATGGCGGCGCAGAGGAAGATACCGCTGATAAAGCATCTTCCAGGCTGCCTGGTTGCTCGGCAATAAGAGCAGGCGATAAGAATAATACCAGCGCCAGCGCAATACACGCCACATACCATGTCCCTAAGTAGCGCCTCATCTCTGTTGTCTTGAAGGAAATCATCGTATCCCTCGCTCATATTAAACTATATATAATTTAGTACTCTATGATACTGTTGTCTATTTAACTATAATTTATACCCTATGATACCGTTGTCAAGTAGAAAATGAAGCTTCCTGTTAAATAATTGCCCTGTCGAAGAGCAACAGATGCGCGACCATATCCTGATATGCAAGGTAGAATGAAAACGATTGCCTAGTTATCAGTACAAGCACCGCCTGGATAAATGATTACGAAGCACCCCAAGGGATGTTGAGAAATATGCGGAACATGTTGAAGCCCTTTGCCTTGGACTCGGTGATGAAGGCTTTGGCTTGGGCGTGATCGGGATAATAGATGCCATTGATTGTGCCGCCTTCTGGATGAGTCATCCACACATACAGCAAGCTGAACGCACTACGATAAACCGGGAAAAAGGGAACACAATCTGTATGGGGATAATCGTCCTGGTGTTTGTGGAAAAAGAGATTGTAGGGATGGTCAGGTTCACATCCAAAACATGGTTCTTGCCCCGCTTCAATATAATAATATTTAGGTGTTGATGTCGGTGTGGGAGTAGGTGTTGATGTGTTAGCAAATATAATATCGATATTCGCCAACGAGACCAAAAGTGTAATGATGCTAATCGCCAACGAAAAGGTAAGGCCATAATTTTGTCTTGTAGATGTTTTCATCTTCTCCTCCTATTTCTAATAATAGGTTAATGGTAGTATCTTCGTTTATCTCAAAAGAAATAGAATATAATCCTATTTCATTATTTATTGTATTTATCAGAGATAAATTTATTCCTAATGGTGTATTTTTATAATATAATTGAACATCTTTGATGTCATAAATTGTATCTTTATCATATATAATTGTAAATATTGATAAATTATAATTATCAATTAAATAACCTGAAGATAATATCATTGGTCTATATCCATCACGTCGTAGGTGAATACCATCTTCGAATGTTGCCTGAAAAACAATATTTTCTCGAGATAAAGCAGAATCACTAGTATTATATTTTGACATCTCAAATTCTTCCCAATTCCACCCAAAATCGTAACTTTTAGCAATATACCCACTTTCGCCATGGCTATATAAAATATTCGGATTGTGATAATTAATTAATACTTTTTCTGCACAACCTGTTCTTTTTAATTCCCATGTTTTTCCCCCGTCAAAGCTTCTAGCCATACCGCCCCAATCATTCACGCCGCACATCGTTACCACTATCCTATTCGGGTTTTGGTAGTCCACCACCACATCAGAAGGCCATTCGGGGAAGCCGCCTGGGGGACCCAATCGCTCCCAGTTCT
>CAYUVA010000066.1:4125-10390 GCA_964448115.1 uncultured bacterium | reverse complement strand
AAAAATCCTTGAAAGTGACTCGATGTTGAGCTGGGAATATGACGAGGAAGCAGATTTGCTGTATATCTCTTAGGTAAACCTCGCCAGGCTATCGGCGTCGATGTAGGTCAAGGAATTATCGTTCTTTATGACGAAAGCGAGCAGTAGGTTGTCTATTAGCGAGAATAGATCAATATCCGAGCCGTGAGCGTGAGCGAGCGGTCAAACAATGACCACTCCCTTACGGTCGTGGCTCGGATTGGCGTGTGGCTCGGAAAAAAGGGAGCAGGAGCCTTCTCTACTCCTGCCCCTCAAACAAGCCTCACGCCTTCGTGGCACGCTCGTAAAGCTCCTCGAGGATGCCATGCGCATGGATGCCTTCGTTCTCTGAGACAAGACCGCTTTTTTGCAGAAGATCCAGGTAGTCCTTGACCATCTTTCGCTGCACATCGAACAGCTTGACTAGCTGGTCGATCAGCTTGACATCATCGCCTTGCTTGCCCTGCCGTTTTTCCTCCAGGCCATTGATTACCCTGCGGATGATGGAGAGGCTCTCTTTTAGCCCCAGCAGTTGTTCTGTCGAATCATTCGACGCAGATACCATATTGCTGTAAGACATGGTTGATATACCTCCAATGGTTAGGTGTTGATTGAAGTTCTAATTAAAGAAGGCTAAAATAAAATATCAGAAATGAGTCCTGTGAATGTAAAAAAATTGCTTGAAGAAAATCGAGAGGCTATCATTGACCTGGCAGCAAAACACGGCGCACGGGATCTGAGACTATTCGGCTCCGTTGCTCGGGGTGATGCCTCAGGGAAAAGCGATATTGATATTTTAGTCAAAATGGAGGCGGGGCGTAGTTTGCTTGATTTAACTGCCTTGGTATTGGATCTACAGGATTTACTGGGTGTAAAGGTCGATGTGGTATCAGAAGATGGCTTATATTGGCTCCTGCGTCGCCGCATCCTAAAGGAGGCGGTGCCGTTATGAAAAAAGATCCTCGAGTTTATCTTGCGCAGATATTGGAAAGGCTCAACCGCATCAAGGATTATACCGTTGACGGTAAACAGGTATTTATGAATGATATTCGCACTCAGGATGCTGTAATTCGCAACTTTGAGGTAATTGGTGAGGCAATTAAGCGCATTCCGGAGCAATATCGAAGCCAGCATCCAACGATTCCCTGGAGAGAGCTTGCTGGTTTCCGCGATGTCTTGATTCACCAATATGAGGGTGTTAGCATCAAAGGGGTCTGGCAAATAATTGATAACGATCTTGACATGCTACGGCAGCGCATAATGGATATCCTGCCCCCGTTAGAGGATCTGGAAAAGGAAATTTCAGGAGAAAATGAATCTTAGTGTAAAGCTCCTTGAGGATGCCATGCGCATGGATGCCTTCGTTCTCTGAGAGCAGACCGCTTTTTTGCACAAGATCCAGGTAGTCCTTGACCATCTTTCGCTGCACATCGAACAGCTTGACTAGCTGGTCGATCAGCTTGACATCATCGCCTTGCTTGCCCTGCCGTTTTTCCTCCAGGCGATTGATTACCCTGCGGATGATGGAGAGGCTCTCTTTTAGCCCTAGCAGTTGTTCTGTCGAATCATTCGACGCAGATACCATATTGCTGTAAGACATAGTTGATATACCTCCAATGGTTAGGTGTTGGAATCGTGATACCGTTATAAAGGTTTTATTAATTAGGCTCTTTGTTAGAGCTTATGAGAGCTTAAATTGATATACAAGATGCTCGCCATTGCGCTTATGGAAGATGGAGAACTTTTTTAATTTTATACGATTGTCATTAAAAAGTCCTTCTTCCGGACATAGGCTGCTATTAACTATAAGATTTATAGTTCTTTCTTCGATCTGTGGATAAAATTTAGGATTATGGGGATTGCCCTCTGGGTGAACTTCAGCCATTACCCTGAATCTAGGTTTTACGGAGGCTTTCTCTATTTCCTGCGAAAAGGCGATTAGAGCCTGGTCGTCCATTTCCTTTAAAAGTATATTAAGTTCATGATCGATTTTGTTGTCAATGGAAATGCCTTTGCTTTTTAGCTGTCGTTCAAATACAGCCTTGAAAGCCCTAGAGAGCAATTCTGCCTTGGGGATAGTCTCGAAGAAAGAGCCGTCAACAATAGAAATTTTAGCTTTTTTTTCATTATTACCATGGGTTCGTACAAGGTAAAAACATCTTCTTTCAAATAATTTGTATTGATCTAGTTCCCCTGGTGCGACTTTATCTATCAGGCATGCGATTTTTGTAACCAAATCGCTATGGTTTATTTTCTCAACCTGCTCCAGATTCTTGAATTTGGTCGGAATTGTTGAGTTGAATGAAGAGATTGAGCCTCCTTTTGAATCCTTTAGCTCCAATAAATCACCGCCGCAAAGAGAACCATCACATATTTTTCTTGTTTTGAGCAAAAAATCCGGAAAAAGCCAAGAGCTGGAATATAATCTTTTTGTATCAATCTTGTTATTTTTTATGGTTTGCATAAATTTTTCCTCGGACAAGGAATCTTTGATGTCCTTCCAGAGATCGAATCCATATTTTTCCATAGTCTTCTTGCGATCATCTATATATGCAAACTGGCTCTTGCCGGCATTTATAACTATCCCCTCCAAGTCGCTGGTTATTGAAAAGCGCTCGGAAGATAATAGTTCAACAATATAATAGAATAGAGAGTAAATTCCCCTAGAGCTCGACAACTAAGTTATCCTCATCTGTTCAAAAGTAATCGGCGTCTTTTCCATGCCCCAGATATCCTTGAGATTAGGTGTAAATCTATAATATCCATAGTGTTTGACAATATTATCGGCATTGCGTAAAGTGCCCATTCTCTCTTTGATCAGCTCAGTGTAATCGGGGTCTATCTCCAAGCATAAATAATCGCGCTTTAGCTGCCTGGCAACCACCGCCGTAGTCCCCGTGCCAGCAAAGGGATCGAGCACCAGGTCGCCCGGCATTGTCGAAGATAAAATTATTCTCAGCAAAAGCGCTACCGGCGACTGCTGGGTGTGCAGCCTGGAACCATCTCCGTCCCGGTAAGCCTCGTCGCCGGCATAATAGCCAGAGGTCAACTCCCTTATATCGTCCCAGACATCGGTTAAATAAACGCCTTGCTCGCGCTTTTGTCTATGGTTTGGTTCAGGGGGCGGATCGATGCGCAGCTTGTTAAAGACACGAGGCTTATCGCCCTTGGCGGCGAAGGCTATGATCTGGTATTGCTTGGAATACCTGCATTTCACAGGAACTGCGGAGGTCTTCTTCTTCCATATTATCAGGTTCTGGAATGTCCACCCGCTCTCCCGAAGGCTGTGTAGCACTTGTTCGGTGTTCTTCTCTCGCTGCATGAAGTAAATGGTCCCACCATCTGCGCTTGTGCGAAATATCTCGGAGAGTATATTTTCTATCCACGACCAGTAATCCTTCTTGGGCTGTGAATCATCGAAATACTTGTACTGTTTGCCTTGCAGAAACGGCGGATCGAAGAAGGTCATATCAACGCCCAAGTCATCAGGCGCATTACTCAGCCACTCAAGGCAATCGGCATTGATGATCTGGTTATACATCTTCTTGTGTTCTTTATTATTGATGAACGCTTTTCTTCAATCAAGATATCGGCATTGTATAAAAAAATTGTTCTTCTCTGCCTCAGTTTTTAACTGTCCTAGAAGCTTCAAGGTATTTGGATTAAGCTTTTCTTTAGTTAAGGTACTTTCTGTAGTGAGTTTAAGAATTGCTTTATGTTTATAGTTCTTTCCGTCAACGGTTAAATTGCATAGGTTTGAAAAGATAATCATCTTTATAAGACCATCTTTAATATCATCTAATGATGGAATTGGAGATGATTTAGAGTTCTTCGATTCGATTAAAGCGATTTGATCATTTTCGATTATTGTTTCATCAACGGTTAAATAATAAAGTCCGCCGAGATAGTTCTTTATGGTTATCGTTGATTTTTCGTCGGTCAATAATCTTTCTTTAGGTTGCGTGGTAAGAGATTCGGCATGTTGCGCTCTTTGAGAAGCATCTCTTGAACTTTGCATGAAGATTTCCTTGTTTTGATAAATTTCAAGAAGTTTTCTTTCTGCAATATCAAAGGAATGCATGGGAACGCTGAATTTTCGTGCGATCATCTCCTGTCCCTCCAAAGCCTTGGGGATGAGTTCAGGAAGAATATCTATTTGATGCATGTTCCAGTGAAGCGCATCTGAACGGTAACTATGTAAAGCCTCAAGCTGCTGTAAAATATAATCTGCATCCAGTTTTTGAAATTTGATCTTATTGCGGTAAGGATGCCTTTCCCTAGCGTCATTATAGTAAGCGATTATAACATTGATACCCAGTAGGCTCATCAGCGAAATTGTATCGAATTGAAGGTAATCTCTATCACCTTCGATCCCTTCATCCTTAAGGAGCGGAATAATGCTCACCTGCTTTCCATTGAAACCTAAAATATTGTATGTTCTGGCAGCCCCATAAGTCCTTGTTCTTTTGGGTGTAGTCCATTTGCAGATTGCGAATTGGGCATTTTTATCAGCCATGATTATAAATGATGTTTTTCTTGATTTCAGTAGTTTTGGCAATTCCTTGATATCATACTCGGATAATTCGGAGCAGAGCATCGGAGAATAGCGAATGCCAGTTATCTCAGCGAAAATTTCCACTTTTTACTTCCTTCCGCTCTATGATGGTTAAGGTATCCTCATGCCCTATTAAACTGGTCTGGTTCCCGAAGCCGGTTTTCTCCTTGATCACAGGTAACAAGCCTTTGTCTATTTCAACGCCGATGCAGTTTCTCCCCAGCGCCCTGGCAACCTTCATGGTAGTTCCGCTGCCAAGAAATGGATCAAGGACGGTTTCTCCCTTATACGAAAAAAGTGTTATAATTCTATATGGTAGCTCGATTGGAAAAGCTGCGATGTCCTTCTCGAGTTTTGAATTCGGAAGCACATTGGTCATCTCCCATAGCGTTGAGAACCATTTATTGTTCTGAAACTCGCTCAGGTCGATTTTTGATTGCTCCCTTTGTTCGGTAGAAATGCTTCGATAGTCGAACTTACCCTTTTGGAATATTAAAATGCTCTCCAGGAGGTTATCTGGATAGTAATACATCGGATATGGATTTTGCAGCATGACTCCGCTTCTCCGGCTTATTCTCAGGTATCCATCTGGCTTCTTCCAGACAATGCGGTCTCGGTACTTGAAGCCCGCCTCCAAAAATATCTTGGTAGTATCTGCAACGATGGGGAATTTCTCCCCCTTGACCAACATATCATCGGTATTCACCACCGCTATTCTTCCCCTATCGAGAACTCGATAGACCGCATTTGCCATCTTTGACAGCAAAGACAGGTAATCATCATAAGAACCGAAGAAATCCTCGTAGTCAAAGGGTGCATTGAAATAAGGAGGCGAGGTGAGCATCAAATGAACGCTCTCGTCCTCGATCTCAGTCAAGCTCTCGCAGCTTCCGAGTATAATTTTTTGTTCTGTTGGCATATTGTTATCCCTTGACCATTGTTAATCATTTCACTGCGTAATTGTCAACTATGGTAGGAATAAGGCTCCCCCCTTTTATTTCCCCCCATGAATGGGGGGAAAGGAAGGAGGGCAACCACTAAGCCCCCAAGGCACAAAGACGGTACCACGGTATCACTTCCTCTTGGTGCCTTGGTGGTTAAATTTTTATTGAACCAAGCGCCCCTACCTAGAAAAGAACTGATCAATGTCAATACTTAAATGACGGCAGACGGCATTTATAATATTAAGTAATGTGCCCGGTTTTATCGTATCATGATTCGGAATCGTAATGTGATGCACAGGAGGTCCTTGGTTGGTTAACCTAATGTGGCTACCTCTCTGGCGTGTTACATGATAACCATGCCTTTTACAAATTTTAATAAGCTTCTTTGCGGATAGATCGCGAGGGATCTTCATAACGATAATATTTCCTCTTTAACCCAATGAAGACGAATGGTTGATGGAATATCATCCTTTGAATCATAGTGGCAAAGTACCGCCTCGCGTAAGTTGCGCCTTATCTCCTCCAGGGTATTGCCTTCGCTAAAGATATCCTCACCGATACCTCTGGCGGTAAAGCCTCCGTCATCGGTCTGAGTTATTTCGATAACTAATTCTGACTTTCGTTTCATATATTTATGATAAGTCATTTCCTTTGATAATTCAACCCCTTTAACCACTAAGCTCCCCCCCCCCCTTTTATTCCCCCCCATGAATGGGGGGGAAAGGAAGGAGGGCAACCACTAAGCTCC
>CAYUVA010000066.1:0-4025 GCA_964448115.1 uncultured bacterium | reverse complement strand
TTTTATTCCCCCCATGAATGGGGGGGAAAGGAAGGAGGGCAACCACTAAGCCCCCCCCTT
Organism: uncultured bacterium; assembly: GCA_964448115.1. Classification (GTDB taxonomy): domain Bacteria; phylum CAYUVA01; class CAYUVA01; order CAYUVA01; family CAYUVA01; genus CAYUVA01. The sequence continues at coordinate 3,965 of CAYUVA010000066.1, read as the reverse complement.
TTTATTCCCCCCCATGAATGGGGGGGAAAGGAAGGAGGGCAACCACTAAGCTCCCCCCCCCTTTTTTATTCCCCCCATGAATGGGGGGGAAAGGAAGGAGGGCAACCACTAAGCCCCCAAGGCACAAAGACGGTACCACGGCATCACTTCCTTCGAGCGCACAAAGCCACAAAGCCTATCCCCCCACCTCCCCGGTTATCTCGATTGTGTGGTCGCTTCGGCGAACGATGCCGCTTATGACCACTATTGCCTCATCGGTCCCGGTAGGCGTAAGATGCCTCAAGTCCCGATGCCGCACCTTGATGAAATCCCCTCGTTGCAAGCTAAGCCCGACCAGGCTGGTCTTGAAGCTGATTCGATGGTTTATGCGGCTGTACATCCCTATTATTACATCGTGCAGCATCTGGGCGGTGCCGGGATGATTTATCAGGTTCGCCTTTAGTATATGGCTTTTTCGCCGGCGATATATTCTTTGCGACTCCAGCGCTTTCGGATCGTAATCAGAGTTGACTATCCCCTTGAAGCGCCTAAATCCGCTAAGCTCAACCGTGGATAAAAGCCTAAGAGGTCTGCTCGCCGAGAGGACCGGCTCACCAGAGTAAAGCTCGTTGTTGCGCGCATAATATCGAGGATCATAAAGAATGGTCAGGTGATTTATCAGCCTGTCCATCGAGGTTCTGTCCCCTTGCAGGCTCCCTGCCAGGATGTTGTTCTCATCGAAGGTCATCACTATCGTAGGGTTTTCTACCAAAGCCTGTGGGGCTATCATGCGAAGGCGCCCATCTTCGAGGAATATTATCGAAGCAGTCTGTGCGCTCAATGATGCCAGCAGCTCCTCGCCGCTTTGCTGCTCATCGATTACCCCGCCGATGAGCCATCCCGAATATAGCGTCCTGGCAAGCCCAAGACTGTCTTCATCTATCTGATCTTCCTTCAAGCCAATCAGCCTTTTGCAAACAAAGCGAACCACATCAGCGGGGTTCTCGATCAGCGCAGCGGGCGTCTGGGTGAACTCTCCATCATCGGTATCCTTTATTCCCTTGAGATCTACCACTACATCCAATTGTTCCTCGATGGCAGGGTGATAGCTTACCTCCAGCCAGACCTCATATATGCGCATGAAGCGCCCGGAGTGCCCGTCAGCCTCGATGCTCCACTTTCCGCTTATCGAGTCGTAATGCAGTATCTGCCCATTTTGCCCTACCGCCCAGACCTTTGCCCCAAAGATTGAATCATATACCCCGCATACGCCGTTTAGGTCATCGCTTCCATCAGCCATCGGATTCTGTTGTTTTGCATAGCGCGAGCCGTTGTAAAACAATATGACCCCGTCCTCGCCGACCGCCCAGCCGTGGGTCCCGTCCTGGTGATAGAGCTTCTTAAGATTGTTGTTTATCGAGCCAAGCTCCACGCCGAGATCGACCCATCCGGATGGCATCCCCCGGGCAATGAAGCCATTAGAGCCGCAAAGGAATATCTCGTAAGGCTCCAGCGCGCTCTCGTAGCGTATGAAAACATCGAACAGATCCTCGTAACCCCCGCGCGCATCCCAGATCTGATGCAATATATCGCGGCTGTCGCTCCACGAGTTGCCGGTCCAACTGATGTAAGCGCCGCATCCCCCGACAGCAGCGATAAAGGTGCTAGTTGCGCCGTGAATGCCCCAAAATGTCGTGTTCGCATAGTTGGTATCAACCGAGGGGAAGCGCGGGGCATCACTGAAGCTCTCGCCGCCATCGATCGATATCAAAAGCGTCGGCTTCAGCGGTGTTCCGCTCGGCGAGCCGACCAGGTGCACCTCGTAGCGATTGCCCGCCTGGTTGTAGATAGCGAATACATCATAAAGGTTGACCACCACGCCAGAGTCTTGCTGCACCCACTGCGTTCCATCGTAAAACAATACCACACCCCCGAAGCCGACCGCCCAGATATGCTCTGGATCTGCACCATCTATGGCGGTAAGGTTGTGAGCGGTCGGAGAATCCATTCGCCGCCAGCTAGAACCGTCATAATGAAGGATAATCCCGTCGTCGCAGACCGCATAGCCATGGTTTTCATCGTAGAACCAGACATCGTTGATGCTCTTTGGTTGAGCACCGGGATCCGCAAGAAGGCATATCGAGTTTACCGGCAGGGGACCCAAGACGGAGTCCTCTATGTATGAATTTCCGGAGCCGAAGTCCCTATGCCAATCCCAGCTCGAAGGCGTCTTTCCAGCATCGCCTGTGATGTCTATCTTCTGGTTGTGCAAGCCGGGCGCGGTCGATAGAGAATGGTAATCGGCGCCGCCGTGCGACAGGTAGAACAGCTTAGGGCTAAACAGCGGGTTCTCGGAGGGATTCTCGTACTTGATGCACATCTTTACCGATGCTATCCGCCCGGGATCGCTGCTAAACGGCTTGCTTGCCTTGAACCAGAAGGTGAAGGTGTTCTGGTGCTCGAAGACCTCGCAGAAGCTCTCCAGGTCCCCATCGGCAGCCTTCTCATATCCGCTGTTCTTTGCCATATCCATAGCAAGCTGCAAAGAGGTGGTATATGGGCTGTAAACCACCGGCGGCTGCGGAAATAGCAGGATATTAGCCTTGGATGGGGAAAGCTCGGCATCGTAAAGCTCGTACTGCTCTTCAGGCACCCGAAAGCGCCGCCCATGATTATCCCCAAGATATACATTTTCCAGCGACTCGATAATGCCGAACTCAGCGTCGCAAAGCAGGTATTCGAGCGCTCTCCCCTCCTCGATGACCGACACACCAAAGGCATGTCCAGCCACCGCCGTGCCCAGGCTGCCGCGAGGCAACGCATCGCAGACCAGCCTATTATTTTCGATGCGATCATAACCGACCAACTCCTCCTCTATGCGCACGATGCCTATAAAATCTACCTGGCAGCCCTGAGCATGGCTCGAAGGACTGCTCGTGTAACAGCCCCTGGTTAGGTTAAACAGCAGGGTCTTACCGCCGAAATGCTCAAAGCCACGATACTTGATGACCTCCTGCTCAACGAGCAGAAAACCATCTTCAGGGACATTGTAAGTATATTCGATAGTAGCCGTATCATCAGTAATGCTAAGCTGCACCTTCAGCGATGAGCTAATCCCCTGTGCTCCAGGATCGAACAGGGTATGGTCGCCGTTTACTGGAAGCTGATCATCCTGCGGGGTAACCTCGGCGGTTAGATAGCCCTCTCCAGGACCCTTTATCTGGGGTGGAAAGTAGCCATTCACTGCCCCGATGACCAGCGGCTTCACCTTGCCGCGGTTGACTTCGGGCAGATGCGGATACTCCTGCACGGTCATCCTGTTGAGAGGAATCATCTCCTTGAAGAAGACGCTTGCATCCTTCATGGTAATAGTAATTGTTCCGCTCGACCATGTAATCGGCGAGGTGATCACCCCGCTGAAGATGCGCACAAAATATCCTGGATTCGGCGAGCCATAAGGGGTCAAGCCGTACTCGCCAAGCCCGTATCCATAAGGCGCAGCCTCGCCTTTGAACAGGTAAAGCTCCACCGGCGTGTTCTCAAGCTCAAAGGTCGGCGCAAGACGGCGAAGCTCTGAAAAGAAGCTAAGCTCAATGGTCGCCTTGAGCACCGCGGTTACACCCAATGATTCGACCCCGACATTAACCAGCTCTTCGAGGTTGCCAAAAGAGATTATCCCTGCTCTTTGCCCCGGGAACATCCCCGGCGCGCCGAAGTAAGCAGACTGATTTGGGCTTATGATGACTCGGAGCACCAGGCGCCACTGGTCGCTGATTGCCTTTTTAGCTTCGTTTGCTATGTGTGCAGGTAGTCTGCGCATAATTGAACTCCTTTTGTTGTGGGATTGAGGCTTGAGGCTTGAGGTTAATCAAATGGTATTAAACCACTGTAGGGGCAGGGCTTGCCCCTGCCCTTTTTAGGGCAACCGCAACGGTCGCCCTCCCTTTTGTTCCCCCCATTCATGGGGGGATTCCCCCCCTCCTCCC
>CAYUVA010000065.1:0-10748 GCA_964448115.1 uncultured bacterium | reverse complement strand
AAAGGTTCATGAATTATCTGTGGAATGACACCTCCCTAAATCCCCTCTTGATAGAGGGGACTTCAGGAACATCCCCTCTAACAAGCGGGGTGGCTACGATCTTTTCGAGCTGACGGTGTGTGTAATCCCATACCTTGACATCGCCAACCGCAACTAGTACTTTTTATTTGTGATAATTATTATGTTTAAAGATAATTAACCTGCTGTCTTAGGAGATGTAAAATGGAGATAACTGAGGAGAGCGTAAAAGCCCAGACTTCTAATACGGTCATTCAAGAGGGCATACACCTGGAAGGCTCTGTCAGCGGTGGCGGAAACCTTCGAGTGGGGGGGCACATCAAGGGACATATACACATCCCTCAGAGCACTTGTTATATTGAGAGAACCGGCAAGGTCGATGCTGATATCCTTGCCGAGACGGTCATCGTTGATGGCGAAGTGGATGGTCCGATCAATGCAAAAAAGGGAGTGGCTATCAGAGAAGAGGGAAAGGTATTCGGTAATATCATAACACCAAGGCTGCTTGTCAAGGACGGTGCGAGGATAATAGGTAATGTGAAGGTTACCGGGGAAAGGGAGCGATAGATTGACCGAAGTTCTCCTCGATACAGATTTCACGGGCATCAAACACCTGAAAAGGGGCAAGGTGAGAGACATCTATGCCATGTACGATAAGCTGATCTTCATCGCAACCGACAGAATAAGCGCTTTTGATGTAGTCATGCCCAACGGCATCCCGGACAAGGGCAGGGTGCTGACTCGCATCTCGGAGCACTGGTTTCGGACTACTAGGCATATCATAGATAATCACTTCATATCCTCTGATGTAAAGGATCTCCCTGCTGATCTAGCCTCCTTCTCGGACAAGCTAGAGGGAAGATTTATGCTTGTCGAGCAGGTAGATCCCCTGCCCATCGAGTGCGTGGTACGAGGATACCTGGCAGGGAGCGGATGGAAGGATTACCTGGACACCGGCTCGGTTTGCGGAATAAGATTGCCAATCGGACTAAAACAGGCTGATAGACTTGAAGAGCCGATATTCACCCCCGCCACCAAGGCAAGCGAGGGACATGATATAAATATTACACAGGAAGAGGCTGCGAACCTGGTTGGGAAAGAACTGTTTGAGAGGGTAAAAGCGATCTCCCTTGCCCTATATGAACTGGGACATCAGTCCATGCGAGAGAAGGGGATAATACTGGCTGATACCAAGTTCGAGTTCGGCTTAAAGGATGGCGAGCTGTTGCTTATAGATGAGGTGATGACTCCTGATAGCTCCCGCTTCTGGCCGGTTGAGACCTACCAGCCGGGCACATCTCCCCCCAGCTTCGACAAGCAATTCGTGCGCGATTACCTGCAAACCTTGGATTGGGATAAGAGACCCCCTGCCCCCGAGCTGCCACCCGATATAGTACAGATGACCAGGGACAGGTATCTAAAGGCGCTTGAGATAATTGTTGGCTAAAGGCATGTTGGTTTACATATCTTGCTTGGGCTAAAGGGAACTTTTTTTTGCTCGCCGTGTAGTAAACCTACGCTTAAGATTATTAGGATGTTAAGACTTGCCAAGAGAAAATAAAGGACAAATAATTGCCCGGATAAAGGATGAAGATACCTAACTATGATTAGGCTCAATTCTATAACATGGTCTTCATATTGTTTACATGAAATGAAAATAGAATCGCTGAAAGGAGTAATTCTCATGAGAAGAAGTACGGTTCTTTTTCTGCTAACAATTGCCGTTGGTGTAATGCTGGTCGCTAATTCCCCAGATGGCTATGCCGATGAACCTGACAAGACACAGATGGATCAGCCGGTAGCCAAGATTGGCGATGATATTGTCATTACCGTCGGCGACCTGGAGGAGAAGGTGAACAGCATACCCTCTTATGCTCGTAAAAACTTTCTGACCGTGGAGGGAAAAAAGAAGATCCTCGAAAATATGATAAAGGGCGAGCTTTTGTACCTGGCAGCCAAGGAGGCTAACTTTGATGAGGATCCCGAGATAAAACAGAAGCTCGAGGATACCAGAAAACGCATCTTTCAAAGCGAATATTTTAAAAGAGAGATAAAGGATGCTGTCCTGGTCGATATGGACAGGATAAAGGCATATTATGAGGAGCATAAGGACGAGTTTATGAGCGAGCCGACCGCCAAGGTGCGCCATATACTTTGCGACAGCGAGAAGGAATGCAAGAAGCTAAAAAAGAAGATAGAGAAAGGAAAAATCAGCTTCATCGATGCTGCAAAGGCATACTCCAGGGATATACCCTCTGCCAAGGTGGGTGGATTTCTCGGTTATATAACCAAGGATGCCCCGGTAAGAGGCATCGGTCGCGCTCCTGAGTTCGTGCAAGCCGCCTTCAGCCTTAATGATGGCCAGATATCAGACCCGGTAAAGACCGACAAGGGCTGGCATATTATCCTCGCAGAGGAGGTAAATCCTGCTCAGCCGAAACCGCTCGACGAGGTTAAAAACACTATCAATGACATTCTACTGGTTACTGACGAGGAGATCGAAGCTGAATGGAATAACAATCGCTCCGAGTACATGACCAAGGAGAGAATGAAGGTAAAGCATATCCTGGTCTCGGACAAGAAGACCGCCGATGAGGTAATTAAGAAGCTGAACGATGGCGCTGATTTCGACAAGCTGGCAGAGGAATACTCCGAGGATACGGTTACCAGGAGCCGCGGCGGGGATCTGGGATTCATCTATCACGAGGGTGCTATTAGGGGCATCGGTGATAGCCCTGAATTCAAGGAGGCAGCCTTCGCGTTGACCCCGGGTCAATATACAACCACTCCGCTACAGACCAGCAAGGGATACCATGTAATAATGTGCGTCTCCTACGAGCCGGCAAGACAGAAATCACTGAACGAGGTCAAGACGCTGATCCGCAATAAACTGCTGCGCGAGAAGAGAGAACAGGCGCTGGAGAGGGCATTCGACAAGCTAAAGGAAAGATACGGCGTGGAGGCTAACTATGACCTTCTAACCGATACGAGCGATACATTGGAAGTGCTTCCCCAGATACCGGATAGCGGTCCATCGGACCTGCCAGCATTCCCATTCCCCGGAACTGAATAAGCCGGCTTGGATAATCACGGAAATACCTAAACAACAATGAAGCGGAAAGGATGATCCCGATGAAGGCAAGGATGCAAATAACGATGGCGGCAGCATTGAGTCTATGCCTGCTTTTTCTTTGCGATATTGCCATTGGGGCAAAGGAGGAAGCCGATCCCTCCCAGGTGGTGCTCGCAAAGATTGGAGATACCAAGATAACCTTGCAGGATCTCAACGATAGGATAGAGGCGATCCCCTTCTATGTTCGCAGCCGCTTTCTAACCGTGGAGGGCAAGAAGGAGCTTTTGACAAATATGATCCGCGGGGAGCTGCTCTACCAGGCTGCCCTTGAGGCGGGGTACGATGAGCTGCCTGAGGTGAAATCAAAGTACCAAGAGACTGCCAAAGGAATAATACAGACCGAGTACTTCTACCGAGAATTGTCGGATCTCCCTATGCTCCCGGATGATGAGCTACGTGCGTACTATGAGAAACACAAGGGGCAGTTCCGAACCGTTAAATCGGTCAATATCTACCATATCCTGTGTAATAACCTTGCCGACGCCCAGCGAGTGCGCAAGATGCTAAAAAAAGATGGCTCCAACTTCAAACAGATTGCGCGCAAGGAGAGCGTGGATGCAAGCTCGATAGAGGGCGGAGGGTATCTTGGAAACTACCGGGTTGACCGAAACACAGGGCTTTATATCGATGATCCCGAATTCAAAAGCACGATCTTCGAGCTTAAAGAAGGCGAGATATCACAACCGATAAAGACCCGGTACGGCTACCATATAATCTATGCCAGCAAGGTCTTCGACTCCAAGCTCAAGCCCTTCGAGATCGTAAAGGATGACATAAATAACCGCCTGTTGGTAACCGAAGAGGACATCAGGAACGAGTACGAGAAGAACAAGGAAGCCTACATGACCAAGCCAAAGGTAAGGGCTGCTCGTATTCTTGTCGATGATAAAAGAACCGCTGAGAAGGTGATGAAGAAGCTACGGGAGGGAGCGAGTTTCGGCGAACTGGCAAAAAAATACTCCAAGGATGAAAAAACCGCCCAGCTAGGGGGAGATATCGGATTTGTATATCCAGGCGCTTATATCAAGGATATCGGAAGGGATGAGGAGATCGAACAAGCCATACTCTCATTGTCTGTCGGTGAATTTACAGACCCTATCGAGACAAATGCCGGTTATTTCATCTTCACGGTTACCCAGAAAGAAGAACCGAGACTAAGACCGCTACACGAGATACATAGCCAGGTGAAAGAGAGCCTGCTTTATCGACTCAAGGAAAACTACTACAACAGGGTCTTCGAGGATTGGAAAGAGAAGTATAGGGTAACCTATTTCACCGAGAATATCCTTGATACCAGCGATGAGTTTGTCGAGGAAGAACTGCCCATGTATCCACCGGATGAGGAGGTAAAGCTCCCGGAATTACCGTTCTTGAAGTATCTTAAGTAGTTATAGAGCTAAAAGATGATCATTTTCTTGCTTTGAGCTTAAATAGGGCGCCGAGGACTATGAGAGCATCATCGCATACAAACACCCTGCTAGTGGTTGTAATGATGCTCGCTCCGCTTCTTGTAGCCACCCCAACTGTTCATGCTATCGAAGTTACCCTTGAATCTCGCCTAAGCAGTACCACAGTCCCACTAGATCGAGAGCTTAAACTATTCGTCGAGTTAAGTTGGCAAGGCTCGCCTGAACTAATAACCCCCAGTATCGACCATGATTTCCTATTAGAAGGCTTCGAGATCATCGGAAGCAGCTCTGCCAACATGGTGCAGGTCTCGGAGCTTGATGCCAACCTAACCATGACTCGAAAGCGCTATACCTTTACGCTGAAGCCGACCTCGCGAGGCAAACACACCATCGGAGGGGTAACCGTCGAGTATATCGATGATCGGGGCGAAACGCACACTTTGCGAACTAATGACCTGGAAGTAAGCGTAACCGAGAAGACCAGACCTCCATTGTTCTCCATGGAGACGATAAGGGATAACCAGCTCTATTTCATCGCCGTCCTGTGCCTGGTTGTGATCATTGTGGCGGCTATATTTATCAAACGCGGTTACAACAAGCGCAAAGCAAAACAGGCAGACGCCGAATATCACCCCAAGGATGAGCTTGTTTCACTTATTGAGAGCAAGCTAAAAGATAGGCATCTAACCAACGCCGCTGAGCTTTATCAGCAGATCTATCGATTGTTACGCGAGCTGCTGGAAAAAGATTATGGCATAAGCCGCAATCTATCCTCTGGTGATGCAAGGGCTTCCATAGATGATAAAGGGATACCGCCAAAGATCGCCGATATGCTTCAAGAGGCATTATCTACCTGCGACCAGGTGCGTTTCTCCGCGGCAGCGCCAGCGGAATACGAGACACGGACATTTATCAGACAACTGTTGGAGGTGTTAAAGCAATAAAATAGGGGCTGAAGCGCCAAAGGAAATTAACCGGTTTCCTCCAGCTCCTCCTCCCGTTTCTCCATTATCTCCTCGATGAGCTTCTGAGCGTCAGCTTTTCTAAGGCGCTTGACAAAAGCCACCTCATCGACCAGGTATTTCAGGGCGGTCTTTTTTTGTTGTTTCTCTCGGCTGCTCAATCCATCTGAGTCCTTAAGGGACCAAAGGTCTCGAATGACCTCGGCATAGGAGCGCGTATCTCCCTTTTTCATCTTCTCCTCGTTGATTCGATAGCGTTCGTACCAGGGAATCTCATTCATGGTAGGTGGGGAGCCGAGCAGCTTGATTATTTCATCAATCTTGTCCTCGCTGGAGATATGCCTTAGACCAACCTTTTCTGCCTTCTTGACCGGTATCTTCAATGAGATGCGCTTCTCGATGCCAGAGATTTGATACAGCTCCACGCTCTGTCCGCTGACCTTCTGTTTTTCCTTATCTGTTATCTCCACCAGTCCGACGGCGGGGTAAAACAGTATTTCACCTTTCCTGAAGATCTGACGCCACTCCTTTATCGGTCTTCGGGCTATCGAAACCCTTTATTTATATACTCAGAGGCTTTATATGCTCGCCAGGCTACGATCATATTATTATCCAACATTCTGCAAATGTCAAGTGCGAATCCGAATCGTATTTACATCCATGAACAAAATGAAATGCAAAGACAGGAGAATATTTGCTAAAGATCATCTCTTTTTGATCTCCGATGCGATGGATATATAATTAGAATCGTCTGAAAAGCTAAAAAGGGAGGTAAAACCATGGAGATAAGCATTAAGAACACCAAGGTACTGACCAGAGAGGGCGATATCACCGAGTACGATGGCGATGCTGTGGTAAATGCTGCCAACAATCAGCTCTGGATGGGATCCGGAGTCGCTGGCGCCATAAAGCTGAAGGGTGGGCAGGAGATAGAGAAAGAAGCCATGTCAAAGGCTCCGATCCCAGTCGGTGAGGCGGTTATCACCGGCGCTGGCAATCTCAAGGCTCGCTATGTGATACATGCCGCCGGCATGGGGCAGGACTTGCGCACCGATGCAAAAAAGGTCTATCTGGCTACCTTGAATTCCTTGAAGCGAGCCAGGGAAAAAAGCCTTAAAAGTGTCGCTTTTCCTGCTATAGGAGCTGGTGTCGGAGGGCTATCCATCGCTGAGTGCGCCAGTGCGATGCTAAAGGCAGTGAGTGAGCACATAGAGCAGGGTACTACGCTTGAGGAGGTCTGCTTCGTTCTTTACGGCAAGAAAGCCTTGGAACAATTCACCAAAGCGATGGGGGAGTAATCACGGGTTACTCAGCTTGCTTGTGCCAGGCTCACTCACAAGTGAAGGAGCAATTACTACTACCCATGATCCTCGCTTTGAAATTGAGTATCCAAAGTATTATATTATACAAGTGAAGGAGAGGTACCGAAGTGGTCGTAACGGGGGCGACTCGAAATCGTCTTGGCGGTTAGCAGCCGTCACGTGGGTTCGAATCCCACCCTCTCCGTACAGAGACCTTGCTTGAAGCGATATGGGAAATTCGATTCTCCGGCACTAATAAATCAATAGCCGACTTGCTTCCTGGAATGCTTTTCAAATCCTTTAAGGGCAAGAGTCTTCGAGCATTTCAGATACTGGATGATCCGAGGTGCAAAGTTGGGGAATAAAAAGTTATATCCATTCATCCAGCATCCAGGATCCCCTGATGGAGCTAGTGGGATTCGAACCCACGACCTTTTGACTGCCAGTCAAACGCGCTCCCAACTGCGCCATAGCCCCGAACAAAAGATACTATCAGCCCCCTGGGTTCGGGCACTTAATGCGTCCTCTTGCCCGAATCCTCTACGAGGTGCCCTTCTAGTATAATATCCTTCAGCTCTTTGTCAAGCTGTTGATGCTGCTCAATTAGACTACTCAGCTCGTTGATGAATTGAGCAAGCTCTGGGTGCTGAATCTGACGGCGTTGCCATAGTTTGTATGTCTTTTTGCCTAGCGCTTGATACAGCTTGCGTTGCCTTGACTCCAGGCGCCCCAAGCGAAGCCGTTTACTAATGATACCAAGGTTTTTTTTGATCATCCTGATCATTAGAGTATTCTGTTACCCTCAAACTGCATAAAAACCAGAAGTGAATATAATGAACAGCCTTTGATAAGTCAACAAGTGGATTGTTTGTATTATTTTATGAACCCTTGAGTTTCGTCTTTATTTATGGCATACATTATAATAAGCTAAGAATTTAATCGGGAGTGGGTTATGGATCTAGGCAAGTTTGCTGCTTTTTTAGCCATAGGTATCTGCCTGGCTATAGTGCCCATGGCACTTGACGCCCAACAGGACAATAGCCAAAAGCTCAAGGCTGAAGGGACATTTCACAACATAGGCGATACCATCCAATACAAGGTTTTACCTGCAATAACTGCCGAAGGTTCCAAGGATACGGTGATCATGTTCACCGAGAACCTCGACTCCGGCGCATTCACCCAGACCTGGACCATTTATGATGATGATCCCAACAGCGGTTATCACTGCTGGGGCATCACCAACTGGAATCCTTATGGTGGCAGTGGCAATGCGGTCTGGTGCGCAAGAAGCTGTACCGATGGCATCGACCCAACCGGCTGGGCTGATTACGCAAACGACATGTACGACTGGATGTATGCCGGACCTTATGATCTCTCCGATGCTTATGCGGCGACATTCTCCTTTCAGTTAGACTTGGACTCGGAGTTAAATTATGACTACCTTTTTGTCGGTGCCACAAATGATATGGGATCGGAAAAAACCTTTCATGGACAGGGCTGGTGGGGGGACTCTGGCGGATATATAGAACGGGTTATTGATATGGCAAATACGACCGCTGCATACACTCCAACGCCGATATATAATTACTTGGGCAGCGAGTTCGTTTGGATTGGATTCTTGTTTTACAGTGATTATTTATATACCTACGACGGTGCTTACATCGACAATATACAGTTAACCAAGTGGGTTTACTCGGCAACGCCAACTCCCTCGCCGGATCACTCTGCGACTCCAACCCGGACGCCCACATCGACCATGACCCCGACCTCTACCAGCACCCCGACCGATTATCCGACCTTCACTCCCAGCAACACTCCCACCAACACACCCTGTTCAATGGATGATATATACGAGGCTTTTCCATATAACGATAACACCCAATATGGTACCGGTCACGAGCTTACCAGTTACGGCGCTTTGACACTGCACTACTTCTGCTCTGCCGAGGACAACGACTGGTCATACTTCTCCGCGCAGCCGGATGTTACCTATATCATAGCCACCTCCAACCTGGGTGCCCAGTGCGATACTGCGATGTATCTGTATGATAACATACCGCAGATACTCGCCCAGAGCCTTGATGTTTCGCCGACCGACAAGTCCTCGCGCATCGAGTATGTCTTTGACCCGCCGGGGGTTTTCACCTATTGGATACTGGTTCGCTCACAGGACGGCTCATGGGGGCATGAATCCGATTATACACTGCGCATGATCCATTACACTCCAACGCCGACCAGCTTCCCGACTACCACCCCCTCCAATACACCAACCATCTCGCCGACCCCGACCCAAACCCCGACCTGCACCGGCACACCGCCGCTTCCACCTGTGGTGCACACCGAGCCGCCTTATAGCCCCGGCACTTGCAATACGGTATATTGGAACGATGACGGACCACAGGGCGCGGTTCAGTGGCTGGCTGAGTGCATTGCTGGCGGACAGTTTCTTTTGCTCACCATCGCTGATGGCAACTGGGTGAGCGTTACAGAGCAGACCTTCAGCGACCTGCAGCATAGCATTACATACAATTATCGAGTAAAGGCACGGGACAGCCGCCTACAGGAGAGCGCATGGTCTGATTGGGTCAGCTCAACGCAGGATGCTGTAGCGCCCTCAAGCTCAATTACATCCCTACCCGATCAGACCTACGAGACCCTGTTCGACATACACATAGACTACAGTGATGACCTCAGCGGGGTGAGTTATTGCGAGCTATACTATCAACACGATGGCTCTGGATCTTGGATAAACTATGATGGAACCTACACCGGCTCAGTGATATGGTTCGATATTTCTGAAGCCCAGGGGACCGGATTATATGAGTTCGATTTGATCTGCACCGATGTAGCAGGCAATACAGAGTTGCTAGGCGAGGTCGATGGCAGCACTAGCGTCTTCAATACACCGACCGCAACCTCCACATCTACCAGCACTCCCACCGCTACCCAACCAGGCGATCCCACCCCCACCAACACGCCGACCCCGACCAGGACACCGACCACGCAGCCGACAGATACCAGAACGCCTACTCCAACACCGCAACCAGCGACTTACACCCCGAGCAAAACCCCAACTATCACGCCGACTGCAACCCCGACCATCGCACCGCTGATTATGATCGCTGGTTACATGCAGACCAGGCTTCAAACCAACAGCGCAGGTAATCTTAACCTCATTGCCCTGGTAACCGATGGTGAGGGGCTTGCCGATGTTGCCAGGGTCGAGATATATTACCAGGGGCTTGCAACTGGCGTATTACTATTGGATGATGGAGCACACGGCGACTTTGCTGCTGATGATGGCGTCTTTGGATTTGCCGCTCCGGTTGGCTCTGGATTGCCCCCTTCCAGGTTCCTGCTAGAAATAGTAGCCCAAGATGCTTCCGGCAATTACAGCCTACACTGGCCATATTTGAGTTCCCTGGAGTGAATCTTGGGTCCGCAATAAGCCAGGGCTATCTATTGCCTAGGCGAATAGCATTAATCTAAAGCCTAATGCTGTTCACCTTGTGTAAGAAATACTTGATGCCCGAAGGGGATTACCCCACATTTGGTGCGGGGCGGGCATGGTAAGGAGTGTGGCGGTGAAGGGCATTGGTCTCAAGCCTCAAGCCTTCTAATGAATCTCTCCATCATCACTGCGCGTGAGCCTTTGAGCAAAAAGATATCCCCTGCTCGCTTGATCGAGCTGATAAACTCGCCGCAGCGGTCGTAGTCCTGCTTGTCGAAATGAATGCACTGTGGGGGTGGTTGTTGCAATTCCGAGCAGTAGCTTTGTGCAAGCTCCCCGAAGGCGATAAGTATATCCACGCCCTTATCTTTTGCTAGCAGTCCAACTTGTCGATGCATCGAATCGGCGAACGCGCCCAGCTCGAGCATGTCACCGAGTACGGCTATCTTTCGTCTCCCGGATCCCAGCTCAGCC
>CAYUVA010000064.1:0-11079 GCA_964448115.1 uncultured bacterium | reverse complement strand
AAAAATCCTTGAAAGTGACTCGATGTTGAGCTGGGAATATGACGAGGAAGCAGATGTGCTGTATATCTCTTAGGTAAACCTCGCCAGGCTATCGGCGTCGATATCGGTCAAGGAATTATCGTTCTTTATGACGAAAGCGAGCAGTAGGTTGTCGGTAGCGCTATTATAGCACTCCGAGAGCGCATAATTCAAACAATTCTCGAAAAATACAGAACTTCCGCAAGGCTACACTCTGAATATATTTAGATAGGCAATCCCTATACATTTTTTACCAATAAGCAAAATCGCACTTATTCTCCCCTTGACAAATTATTTACATTCTGTTATAAGAAATACTAACAGTTAGGGGGTGCTATGAAACATCGCGGATTTCTCTCGGCAAATGAACGAGCCGCTAGAGCAGAGTTGACAAGGCTGGCTCATAACTATCCGTTTCTCTGCGGAAGCCTGGTAACTATGGCTCGAAAGTGCGGGAAGAAAGGATGTAAATGCCAAAAAGGCGAGCTGCATATCTTTCTTTGCCTGTCCATATTGGTAAATTGCAAAAGGAAGATGATCCATGTACCTAAAGACTTGGAGGAGAAGATTTCCCTGTGAATGCAAAACTACAAAAGGCTCAAGGAACTGCTTCAGACCATCTATTTCAATTTATGTTTATATTGTAAATTTATAGTTTATCACATTAAGTATATTTGAGCACCATAATAATTTGTTTAGATTCCCTAAAAAAGATAGTTACTTTGGGATTAGTTTTTAGATTAATCGCATATTTCCTGCTTCAATGATGAACAACAAGATAAGGCCATGGTTCTGAATAATATCCAATGGAATCCTCTACAAGAAATTGAACCAGGTATTTCTCAGAGGAAGGTGCCATTGTTAGTTCGACCTCTAGATAGAAATAATGATTATCATCACCGTCTATACCGGGGATTATAATGTCTGGTTCTGGATGTCTGGAGTTTGGAATTATCGCCTTTTTCACTTGTAGGTCTTTCCAGGCTTGTGCTATTAAAAAAATTTTTAAGTTTCCATGTTCACCTTCTACAAGTCTAGTATCCCAAAAACCGGCAAGAAATACCTTAGGTCTAAAATAGCCCTCCAAATACAATGGATTGTATAAAATCCAAGTATCTGGCTTAATTTCAATATACTCACCACCGAAGAGAATAGCTTCATCCTCCTTCTTATCATATATCATACAATGCTTCCATATAGGACATGGTTTTAATGATAAATCATATTTAATCCATCGATAATCTTTATATTCCCATAATTCATTATACATTTTAATCGCATCGTGATAAACAGTATTATCCTCCAAGCCACCCCCAAACAGAAATAATGAGCGTCTTGCGGAGTTATATATAATAACGGAATTAGATCTCGGCTCTGGTGGATTTGGATTTGGTAATGCTGACCAGCTACAATCTAAACCGTATGGGGCACAGTCTAGATAGTATAATTCATTAGAGTTTGGAGCTTGAAGCAGTACTGTTCGATTCAAGCCCTCATGGAAAGTGAGGGTATGTCGAATTGCAGTTTGCTGTAACCCTAATAATATCCAATTTGTTCCATCATATAACGAAATATCATTGAGGGTATAACCTTCCATATTCCACCAAAAATATCCTCCATAAAGCACACATCCCCTTAATATTTTGTCATAAGTCATTGCACAATCAAATCGGAAACATCCTCCTATCGACTGTAAATATGGATGACAAGGAGCATGCTCAACTCTTAGTTCCCAGTCTATCGAATTATACTCCCATGTTTCACTAACAAAATCCCCCCTGAAAATCACCATTTTTTTCCGAGTGCTATCATAAGCCATTTGAGGTTCTTCAATAGAGGATGATAAATTTCTTGTATCATTGTTTACCCATTTATGATCTGTAAATTCCCAAGTTCCATCATCATCCGATATTCCCCAACCGCCAAACATAACAGTTGTACCTCTGTCCTCGTCATAAGCCATAGCATGTTCTCTTCTACCTTTAGGATATGGAAGAGGTGGTCTAATTTGATTCCAATCTTGGAAATCAAATTCCCATGTTTCTGAATTTGGTCCAATCATTACAATTCTGTCTTGAATCGGATCATATCCAATAGGTCCGGTAAATAGTGGATAACGATGTGTTTTGATCTCATGCCATCCCTGGTTGTTATATGCCCATGTATCATAAAGATCATAGGAACATGGATAGCCATAACCGCCGAAGCAAAGAATTATATTTCTATGTGGTACAAAAACCATTTGATGATTTGATCTTATAGATGGAGCTACTGTACAGTTGAGCTCATACCAATCTTTACCGTCAAACTCCCATGTATCGTTTAATCTGCCATTTGTTCTTGTACCTCCAAATAAGACAGCTTTATGACGATAATTATAATATATCAATTGATGTCCAGCCCTTGCGGGAGGAATAGGGTGAGTTGTTATTTCATTCCAGTTAGTTCCATCAAATACCCATGTATCATTTAAATAATATGGAGAGCCATTAAAATAACCTCCAAATAAGATAATCCTTTTTCTATCTGCATCATAACAGATTCCGAAATTTAAGCGAGGTATAAATTCGGGTTTACTGGTAGGGACAACTCTCTGCCAAACACTATCCATAAGATAAAACACATTCATACCTGAATCAACAGCACAAATACAATCCTTTTCATCGTCAAAAATTGTTTCGCAATACTTTGGATAAACAGTACTTTTATAGATGTATATATAATCCCATTTATATTCATTATATTTCCAAACCTCTCCATTTAGATTAACCATTACGAGGTTTTTTAAGTTAGGATCAAATATTAATTTTCCTTTATAAATTGAGGAGTATCTATTTTTATAAAAAGGCAATAATGTCCTCCAAGATAAAAAATTTAGTGATTCTCCATACGAAAAATGATAAAATATGATTATAATAAATAGTGATATATATTTTATAGTTTTATTTATATGGCTGAAAATAAGACCTGTTTTTAATACTAAATGCAACATATTAAGTAACCATCTCTATTTTCTAGTTGTGTACTTATTTTTTTTGTTATTTTGTAATCATTATCATATATTATTATACCAAGTTTAATTCTTGATGTCAAGTGATAAATATGACTTCTGTGATTCAGACAGTAAATGCGTCATAAGTGGTTGATAATGACCAAGAGTCTATGATAGCTTCATAAATGTGCTTGATCTCGCGGTTATTTGCCGCCTGGGGAATCGGAATCAGTGGCTGGCCTTGGTAAAATTAACGTAATTAGAGACACCGAGGCGCTGGTAGTCAGTGCTTAAATGATAAAATAGCGATCTCTATGCCTTGAAACCTAAAAGACCAGCAAATAGATTGCGACACCCAGGTAAAGGAGTGGATACCCTCCCCACTGTTTTTCTTGGTGCGCATAACATAAAGCCGAAGAGCTCGTCTGCTAATCCCCATTTGCACTCATCGAAGTATTCCACCTCGCCGTCTTTAATGCACTTTTTTACCAGGGATTTATTCTGTTTAACTACCATCTGAGCCTTTGTTTTCATCTTTAGGATGTGATACCGTGGTACCGTCTTTGCGTGATTCTCCTTTCTTCTTTGCGTTCTTTGCGTCTTTGCGTGATCCTCTTTTTCTTTCTTTGTGTCTTTGAGTCTTTGTGGTTAAAAACCCCTTACGCCTCACGCCTTTTTCACCAGCTCCTCGAATTCCTTTTTATTGTGCGCCTTGATGTAAGCCTCCACGGGGTGCACGATGCCACGCTTTATCAGCCGATGAAGCGCCATGTCCATTGTCTGCATCCCGCTTTGTGTATGGGTTGCCATCACCGAGGGTATCTGGTATGTCTTTCCTTCCCTGATCAGGTGCTCTATTGCATCGTTGACCAGCATCACCTCGACGGCGGGGACTCTCCTGTCCCCGGAAGCGGTGCGCAAGAGTTGTTGTGTGATCACCGCCTTAAGGGTGGCTGAGAGCATGGTTCGCACCTGGTTGTGCTGCTCGTGGGGGAATGAGTCAATTATGCGGTCGATTGTCTGTGCTGCCGAGTATGCGTGCAGGGTGGATAGCACCAGGTGCCCGGTCTCGGCAGCGGTCAGGGCAGCGCTTATGGTCTCTGCGTCTCGCATCTCGCCGACTACGATTACATCGGGGTCTTCACGCAGGCATGCCCGAAGCGCCCGCAGGTAATCGCGGGTATTGGTCTCCAGCTCCCTTTGGTCTATAAGTGAATTCTTCGGCTCAAAGACATACTCGATGGGGTCTTCGATGGTGATGATATGCACTGCCCGGCGCGCGTTGATGCGGTCTATCATGGCGGCAATGGTCGAGCTTTTTCCGCTCCCAGAGGGTCCGGTTACCAGCACCAGCCCTTGATGCAGCTCGGTAAGCTCGATGATTACATCGGGAAGCTCAAGCTCCTTGAGGGTCTTTATTTTCGGCGGTATGAGCCGAAATACCGCTGCCAGCCCCTGTCTTTGAAAGAATATGTTGACCCTAAAGCGACACATCCCCTTTAGCTCGTAGGAAAGGTCAATATCGCGCTCTGATAGCAGCATCTCGGATTGGGCTGGGTTCGTTATCTCGCCGAGCATCTTTGCACAGGATCTAGGGTCGATTGCATCCAAGTCGAGCGGTGTCATCTCCCCGTGCAGCTTTATCATCGGTCTTTCATTGGGTACGATGAACAGGTCTTCGGCATTGCGCTCAAAGGCGATCATCAGCATCTTGTCCAGCTCGCTCACATAGGAGCTGCTCAGGTATACCTGGTCTTCATCTATTGTTTGGTTGCTGTTAAGCTGTTTTATGGAGGCTATCACCTGGGCGGCGCGATGACGGATCGACTTGTCCGCATCCTTGAGCAGCCTGTTTAGCGCATCAAGGCAGGCTGGGTTGCCGAGCCTGGCTAGCGCATCCAGGGCATCTAGGCGAACCTGGTTGTCTTTTTCATCTAAAAGTGCCACAAGCGGTTCGACAGCCCGTGGATCATCCAGCTCGCCGAGCACCTTTATAGCCGTTCTTCTTTTCATCGGCGCCTCGAGCAGGCTTATCAGTCGAGGGACGCAGGAGCGATCCTTGAGCTGACCCAGAGCATCTATCGCGGTCTCCGCCACCCACCAGTTGGGATCGGAGAGAGCCTCGACTATGCGATCGCCAGCCTCGGTAACCTTCATCTTGCCCAAAAGAGAGATGCTGAACCTTCTCACCAGCTCATCGGGATCATCGATAAGTTCTATCAAAATCCTTTTTATATCCGGGTCATCAAGCTCAATGATTATATGCTCTGCCTGCCGCTGCACCCGATAGTCATCGCTGCACAGTTTCCTTATGGTCTCCTTCCATATCTTCAGGCTTCCGCCCAGGCGATTGAGCACCCCGATAACGCCCTCGATGACCTCATCATCCTTATCGACCAGGCTGGTGAGCAGCATCTTGCCCAGCTTTCCCTTGTCCGTTTTTCCAAGCGCATAAAGCGCATCAGCAGCCTCCTTTTTCACTCCATCATCCGGGTCGGCAAGCGAATCCATCAGGATATCTATGGCAGCGCCGGTGATCAGCCTAGGCTCTAAGCTGCCCAGCGACTTTACAGCTTCCCTACGTATGGTACTGTTCTTGGATTCGACCAGCGAGGCTAGAACCTCCAATGTGCTTGGCTTCTTGTGCCTTTGAAGGCTTCGAATGGCAAGCACGCTGACATCGATGCTGCTGTCCTTTGCCAGCAGATGCAACGCTTCGGAAGCCTTGTTCGATTCAAGTTCTCCCAGCACGCGCGCCAAAGCCATGCGAACCGCCGGCATCGGCTGCTTGGCAGCCAACAGAAGCGTATCGATTACATCATCCTCCCTGAAGCGAGACAGCAGCTTGATGATAAAAATCCGGTCATCCTCGCTGCCGCTTTGTAGTATCTCTTCAAGGGTCTCGATAGCCCTTGAGCCGCCCATCTTGGTAAAGGTCAGTATGACCTCTGACCTATCGCGCCATTCTATGCGACCCAGCGCATTCTTAAGCTCCCTGAAGCCGGTCTTTCCCCCGACCTTGATCAGCAGCCTGCTTGCCCGCCTGCGAGCTTCCGCTGAGCGGTGATTCAGCATCTCGATAAGATCGCTTATCGCACGGGGATCGAATATGGCTCCGACTGCATCCATAAGCGCTTTTGCCGTGATATCATCGACCCTCGGAAGCAGGCTCAGCAGAGGCTTGCACCAGTTGCGATTGCCAGCCAGCTTGATAAGCTCGCAGACAGCCTTCATTCGTTCCTTTTGTTTAGCCTTGTCCTTGCTGCCCTGGCTTCCCTTGATGATATTGATCATGTACTTGAGCAGATCTACCTTTAGATTAAGGATCTCGGCAAGGAGGTTGTGGCGATCCTGCGTGTCAGACCACTGCGTATAAAGCAGCTTCTGGAGCAGTTGTCTTACCTGTGCTTCCTCGGCCATCTGGGGAGTAGTTTATATTGTTCAACAGATAATTGAAAGCCCTCAAGCTCTCCTTGAGGCTTTAGGAAAATCCACTCTTCTTTGCGTCTTTGCGTGATTCTCCTTGAAAGCCCCCCCCTTTATCCCCCCCATGAATGGGGGGGGGGGAGGAGGGGGGGCGTGGATCTCTTTCACGCCTTCATCTTTGGTATGGTGAAGAAAAAGGAGCTTCCCTTGCCCGGCTCCGATTCCACCCATATTTCGCCGCCGTATGATTCCAGAATGCGCTTTACGATAGACAAGCCGACTCCAGTCCCCGAAGTATCCCGTTTTACCTTTGACTGCAAGAAGACATCGAATATCCTCGCCTGGTGTTCCTTGGGTATTCCGATGCCGTTGTCTGAGACGCAAAATAGCTTCTTGTCTTCCTTTTCTTCGCCCCAGATGAGTATAAAAGGCTGCTCTGTCCCCTCTTCTGCTGGCTTGGTGAACTTGACTGCATTGCCGATCAGGTTGGCGAAGATCTGATAAAGCTGGGTCTTGTCGAAGACCACGCTGCCAAGCTCGGACTGTTTGCGAACCTGTATATTTTTTTCCTTTAATTGTTCTTCAAGGAAGGCGGTTACCTCATTGAGCACCTCTTCGACCTCAATTTCCCTTAGATCAGTTCTTTTTACCCCTGCGCGTGAAAGCTCAAGAAGGTCGGTGATCATCCTCTCCATCCAAGAGGCGTTGTAGTAAATGCGCTCAACAAGCATCAATCCTTCTTCATCGAGCTGTTCGCTGTGCTCCTCCTTTAGTAGCGATGCGAATCCCATGATAGGCACCAGCGGCACCTTGAGGTCATGGCTTATTGTATAGGCGAATGTCTCCAGGTCTTTATTTTTCGCCTTTAGCTCCCTTGTCTTCTCCTCGACCATTGCCTCCAGGTTATGCGAATACTCCTGCAATTGAAGCTCGACCTCGTATTTACCTATTGCATGGGAGATGAGGCGAGCTATGTCGGAGAACAGGTTTTCCTCCCAGAGGTCGATGGTATCACCCTCCTTGTAATAGATAACCAGGTTGCCCCGTCTTTGTTGCCCTACTACTATCGGGTAGTTCTTCCTGTCATGGAACTCGTCCTGTGGGGCTAGAATCTCGATCTGCTTGCTGTCGAACTCGATGTATGCGCCAAGGTTGCCCTCGGTGGTGATGGTAGCCTCGATGTGCTTGGCAGCCCTTCTGAGGAATTCAATCGGCGTGAACTCCTTTTCTATCTCTTGGTTTATATTGTGCAGGCAGGTAAGGTGTTTGACGCGCTCATTGAGGGCGATATTGGTTCGATGAAGCTCCTGGCGAGCCTTCTTCTGCTCGGTTGCATCCCAAAGCAAGAACAAGAAGAAGTCTCGATCTGCATAACGAAAGTCCTTGCAGATAAGATCAACATAAAATACCCGGTCATCCTTGCTCCTTATCGGCACCTCCGGCACGTTGCCGTATCCGACAGATACGAACTCGTAGAATCGCTTGCGAGCAATTTCCTTGACCTGCGGGTGTCCCAGCTCCCAGACCTTTTTATCCATTAGCTCGTTCAGGCTATATCCGAAGAGCCTCTCTGCCTCCGGGTTGCAGTCGAGTATCTGTCCGGTTTTAGCATCGGTGAGGATTATCGCTTCCTTGGCGTTCTGGAACAAGGCGGTATATTTCCCCTCTGACTGTATGAGCGCGTTGGTTCTCTCCTCTACTAGCTTCTCCAGGTCGCTAGAGTAGGTTTGAAGCTGCTGTTGTGCCTTTTGCAGCTCCTTGGTTCGCTGATCTACCTTGCGCTCAAGCTCATCTACCATCTTGGCTCGCTCCTTGGCGCGCATGGAGCCATAGCTGCTAAAAAACACCAGCAAGATGAGCATCGTATAGACCATAAAGATAACGGCGGTGCTGTTGGAGATAGCCTCCTTATAGCTCTTCAGGGTGCCGACAACATCATCCTCTGGGTTGGCGACAACTATCCAGTAGATCTTATCCCCCAAGGCAACCGCAGAGGAACTGAAATATGTTCTAGCGCCGCTTACAAGGTCGCGCACTATATGGTAATTCTGTCCACGGGGCGATTTATTGAATAAAGCATCGAACTTGCTTGATTTTGATTCAAGCCACTGTCTTTTATCCTCTCCCAAGGGTTCAATGTAGTTCATCCAATTCTTGCCCCAGAGCTGTTCATCATCGTGGTAAAGGATGGTTCCTTTGTCATCCAGAAGCAGGGTAGTCCCCTGGGGACCGATCCTGGAGGCGGCGAAAAGCTCGGCAAATAGCTCCTTGAAGCGAAGAAGCATTGCCAAAGAGGCGATTAGCTCGCCGCCTTCGGGATCAATGATCGGCTGGTGTATGGCTATTGCCCTGAAGCCCTGCACGGCATCGAATGGCTCGCTTACTATGGTATCGCCCGGATTGTTGAGCATTCGTTGGATATGAGCCTGGTAGGTAATCTCGTTTCCCTCGGAGACAGCAGCCCGGGACTCTGGATATACATGCGCTATGGTAGCCAAAGGCGCATCAGGTTCTATGATGATAAGCCCGGCGTGATAGGCGACATCGAGGTGCCGTTTGTACATGGCGCGAAGAACCGAGGTGGTCTCGGTTGTGTGGGGAGACAACCTGGTGCCGGATTCCTCTGCCTGTGATTTTATATCCATGATGATGTAGTTTATCGTAGAACTCAGATTATGTGCCGTGTTCCTGGCTGCCATGAGCTGGCGATACTGGAACGAGCTTATTAGGTTATCCTTGATGCCTATAAAGACGCTGTAATGGATGATATAAAGCACAACGGCTATGAGGACGAAAACGATAAGAAGTGGCAGCAGTAAACGCAAAAAATAGAGCACCTTCAACTTGCCCCCTAGCCGGGCAGAGGAAATTTTTTTGAGTGTTTTATACATAATCCATAAATATCTTTATTGTTTACAAGTAATTGTATAGTAATTCTCAGGCTAGTCAACTTTTTAACCACCAAGGCACGAGGAAGGATTAGGATGTGATACCGTGATACCGGCTTCGTGGCTTTGTGGCTTCGTGGCTTCGTGGCTTCGTGGTTGCCCCCCTTCCTTTCCCCAATCTTGGCGGGGTGCTCACGTCCCGATCATCTCGTACCTGTAAGCCGGCAGGCTGGCTGCATGTAGCGCCAATGCTAGCGAATCAGCGTAATCATCGTGCTCATCGTAACCAGAAGGATGCCTCACCGACAGGTAACCGCCCAGATACTCAGCCTCAAGCAGGCTCATCTGGCGCAAGAAACGGCTGATTATAACATCGCAGCCGCCTTCATCTCCCGGATATAGAAGCCTTCCCGCCTTCAATTCCATGAGCAAAGCTCGATAAAGATTATCCTTGTTCTTCGGCGAGAAGTGCACCCCCTCGATCCGCCCACGAAAACGAGAGCGCAGCATATCAACCACCGGATCGCCCACTCCAGTAGAGTCAACCGCCACCGCCTGGCAGTCGCGGATGAAATTAAGCATGATGCCGACCTGCTCGGCATAATCATTACCCTTTAGCTCCAGCCAGTCGATTATCCGCTTGTGATCACCCCAATCCTCAATGAGGGTTACCACCGTGGAGTCGTTTATCTTGGCAACATCGATGCCGGCGTAGAGGCTCCGCTGCCTATCCCTTGCTTTTCGCGGATAATTGCCCTGCAGCGCCTTGAGCTCCTCTGGCTTAATGAAGCTTCTCGAGGCAGCCACCCACTTGAGCCGATACGCCATGGCAAACTCAGGCGCTTCCTCTCCGCCGAGCATGCTCAGCCGTCTTTTCTCCTGCTCGATGAAGCGGGCATATTCGGGAACTTCTGCGATGACCGTCTCATAGGGCGCCTCGAAGTGATGCTGCGGGCATTCCCTTTTATTATACGAGATAGAGCGCATAAAGGGGGAGGTTCCCGGCGCCGGCGTCCCCACCTTGATGAAGCTCCCCGCAGTCGCGGCGCACATGGGATGAAAGACCTTGTACAGCTGGAAGCTCGACAGCAGTTGGCACTCCTCGAACCAGATAACATGGAAGGTATAGCCCTCGTTGTTGGTGTCATCGTTGGCGGTGAGGGCTATGAGCCTGCTGCCGTTGGAGAGCGCCAATGCCTGGCTGTTGCAGATGGTGGGGCTAGCGCCGAACAAGCGCATCAGCCACAAGACAGCTCGTTGCGATAAGGTCTGCCTGATGCGGTCGAACGGTATCTGCGCCTGCGCCTGCTTGGGACCGACCATCCCCGCCCAGAAGCCATCAGAATATTTTGTGATCTGCGGGCAGACCTTTACCCACGAGGTCTTTGCCAGTGCAGGAAGGAGCACGGCAAGTCCGAGAAGCACAGACTTGCCGACCTCGGTCTTGCCGCTCTGCCGGGCGAACAGGGCGGTGAGCTCGGTAGAATCCCCATCGAGCACAGCCTCAATTATAGCCATGGCGAACGGCTCCTGATAAGTGCGATACCTGATATCATTGAGTATCTCGCAGAAGACGAGAATTATCTTGATGAGCTTATCTTTCATTGAACTACCTCCATTAGTAGGCTTTAGTGGGGTGAACCACCAAGGCACGAGGAAGGATTAGGATGTGGTACCGTAGTACCGTGCTATCGGGATACCGTGATATCGTAATACCGTGCTACCTTGATACCGTGATATCGTGGTGGGGGATTC
>CAYUVA010000063.1:0-15001 GCA_964448115.1 uncultured bacterium | reverse complement strand
AAGCCTTTATTTGCAAGATCGAGCTTTTAAAAATGGCAGTGGCACTTGGATCCTCGAATATAACCCCTATGGATATTGGCTTGAAGGGGTGGTTCATAAGCCCTATTGTGGCAATTAACTTTATAAAAAAGCTAGATGGCATTGTTTGGATAGAATAATTATATCTTTTGAAGGGCGTTTTGCGGATTCGCCTTTTTGTGGCTGCTATGAAAGGATTACCGCTTGCATATGGTCATGGCTCGGATTTTGTTATCTTTGTGCCCTTGTGATTTTTCAACCGACAAGCCCCTAAAGACCAAAGACATTCTTGTCCCCGAAGTGGTCCCGACTCTGTCGGGGAAGAAACTCTCACCCCTTGCCTCAAGCTATTACGCCAGGTTCTCCTCGTAAACGGTGATATCCATCTGTGGACGAACCTTGTCGCAGAAATTCTTCACCGCCTCTCGTTTCTTCTGCATGATTAGATAGTCCTCGATACGCTCTTTGACATCCTCCAGGGGCAGTTTTCCTGCATCCTTCTTGTCGGTAACCTTTATGATGTGGTAGCCGAATTTAGTCTCCACTAGGTCGCTTATCTGTCCGATCTCAAGCCCGAATGCTGCATCCTCGAATGGAGGCACCATCAGCCCCCTGGAGAAGAATCCGAGATCTCCCCCTTCCTTGGCGGTGATATCATCAGAGAATTGCTCTGCCAGTGCAGCGAAGTCCTCGCCATTCTTGGCTCGCTTTAGCACCGCTTCGGCTTCTTTCCTGAGCTTGTCTTTGGATGCCTGGTCAGCGCCCTCATCGAACTTGAAGAGTATATGGCTTGCCTTGACACGCTCCGGGGCAGCGAACTGGGCATTGTAGTCGTTGTAGTACTTCTTGATCTCTTCTTGGGTAACCGTGACCTCCTTGACCAGCTCATTCTCGATGAATTTCTCGATGGTTAGTCGCTTGCTCAGCTCTGCCTTGTATTGTTCGAGCGTCTTTCCCTGTCGAGACAGCAGGGTGACGAACTCCTCCTGGGATGGAAACCTGGATGCCACTTCGTTTATCTTCTCTTCTACTTCCTGGGGGGCTGCGACTAATCCCTTCTTCTGGGCTTGGATGTACAGAATCTCTGTATTTATTATCTCATCGAGTATCATGCGGCGAAGCCCGGCTATCTCCTGCGGATTTACCTGTCCCCCGGACATCTGGAATCTTTGTATGGTGGAATTGACTAGCTGATCCAATTGATTGCGGGTGATGATTGTTCCCTCCACCGAGGCTACAGGCTTATCTGTTGCCGCCCCATAGACATCGGTCTTGGGAGGAATGAATGCTTGTTCTCCCTTATCGGAGGGTCCACAGGAACAAACGGCAAACATAATCAAAGCCATCGCCGTTAAAATGCTCAATACATTCAATCTCATTAAAAGCTCCTTCACTCGTTTCATCGCCTTAGTGAACATATTCCAAGGCTAGTTGATCTCTTCATCGTTTATCCTAACATTATAGCAAGCACAATAAAAATGCAATATCCTTATTTGCTGGAAACAAGATTAGGCCAGCCGGTGCCATCCATGCCTTGCGACAGATGGGGAATTACCTCCAACAAAGCCTTCAGGGCTGGCGCAGTCCCCGGCTCGATATAAAGGCTAAGACAATAGATATTCTCATCCTCGAAGACATAGGGAGCACAATCATGCCCCAAAAGGACTCCAGTAGGCATTCCCTGGTAGTACAATTCAACCAACTCAACCGATGATGCATCTGCCCCGCTGATCATTGTCATAAGCACCAGTTGCCCGCCGGCTCGGCTCTCCAACCGCGTGGCCATGTAGCCACCGACGCTGATATAGGCATCAATTTCGGGTTGGGTAGCCGTGGCGCTGGGGGTCGGGGTCGCGCTTGCAGTAACGCTCGGAGTAGCCGTAACTGTAACCGTGCTGCTGTAGGTAGCGGTCGCCGTGGGGGTAATGCTCATGGTAACAGTATTTGTGGGAGTCGCCGTCGGAGTCGGGGTGATGATGCCGGTCTCTGTGGGAGTTGCTGTCGGCGTCAAGGTCGCACCGCCACAGGGATATTGATCGCAGATAGTCGTCTCGGTGATCACATCCGAGATGGTTACATCATCTATGTACCAGCCGGTCTCCTCAACCGCGCTGTCGGAGCCGAATAAAAAGCCTATACGCACCGTTTCGCCCTGATAGGAGCCAAGATCAGCCACATACTCGGTCCAGGTATTGTCGGTGCCGGTGAAGCACGGCTGGTTTTGTCCGATGCAGGAGGATGTCGTGCTGTTGGTGCTGCCAGGATAGCTGGGGGTAAGACTAAGCGTCTGCCAACTATTCGAGCCTTCAACCAAAACCTGTACGATACCGCCATCGTATTTATTTTCAATATCATACTTGCTCCAGAACCTAAGCTTCGAGCTGCCGGTGGGCGATAATCTGAAAGCCGGCGAGGTAAGCCGCGAGCAGGCGTTGCGAACATAGATCGTATGCATGCTCTTGGTGCCCATTGGAGTATGATTCTCTTCGCTGCTATGCTCCCATCCGCTGGTAAGCCAATCCTGTGGCTCCACCTCGAAGCCATTGGAATGGTCGCCTGTATCCTCCTCTATGTCGAGATCTACCATCATTGAATAAACAGCAGAGCTGCTCGTCTCCGAGGAGGTTATCACGATGTTGAGATCCACCGTCTCCATGCACTCAGTATCATCAAGGGCGATGAGTCGGTATTTCGCCGTGCCGCTTCCCCCATAAGATGCGATCTCGCCCAGCGGGTACTCATTCGATGGTATGAAGATGTGCTCGCTTGATGGATAGATGCGCACGATGGTCCCGGTCGCCTTGGTGTTACCGATGTTCTTGATGGTTACATTCAAGTCAGCCTCCTCGCCGAGGTCGAGGTATCCATCGCCATCAAAACAGGCGCCGGCTCGGTCATCGTAGGTGATCGAGTCAAGGCGGAAATTGGGGATGCTCACCGTGTTGCCGCAAATGGATAGATCATCCACATAGAATCCGCAGTCGGTAACGCTGGTATCTGAGGTGAGCCTGAAGCGCACGAAGACAGTGGAAACGCCGTCTGCGACCGGTGATATATCATACTGCATACGCTTCCAACTCGTATCCTGCGCGTATCCGCCCCAGACCACGGTCCAGTTGAACCCATCAGGGCTGACCTCGACATAAGCGGTATCGTAGCCGTTCTCGTTGCCCAGCCAGCGGTAGAATATCAACTCGGTGTCCTGAATCAGGCTGCAATCAAAGGGACCAGCGGTCAGTTTATGGTTAACATTATCTCCATAATTACCATTTAGATTGGTGCCATAGACATAAAAACCGGTGTTTCCACCAGTAGGACCGGATACTTTGCCCTGCGGAATGCCAAACTCCCAGCCGCCGGAGCCGCTATTTGATATGCTCCACCCCGGATCGATATCCAGCGTCTCCTCGTATATGGGGCAGCTATATGCATATTCGCTCACCTTAAGGCTCAGCTTATCCTTGTTGATACAAAGATCCTGATCAGCATAAAAGGTGATATTGAGATCCACATAATGTCCCTCCGGGCATTGCTCAGAGACGCTCATTGCAAAGTGCGGCTCAATAGAGGCAGCCGACTGACCGCCGGGTATATCAGGAAACGAGGCAGTATCATCATTTATAGTTAGATAGGGGTCAACACTATCGATAATGGCGGAGATACCAGTAAGATCGCCACCGGTGGCAACGGCAGAGATCCTAAGCTTGAAGGACTCGCCGGGATCAACCGTCTGGTCCCCATCACCTTCCTCGCCATCAAGTACCGTGCTCGAATAGACCATTAATCCGTTGGCGCCTAGCGGGGTGAGCATTCCATCGACCTCGAGGGCATCGTTGCCAACAGAAACCTCAAGGGTCAAGGGAGAGAAGCCGACCTTGGTGAAGTTTACATGATAGGTGCCGGGCAGCAGCATCCAGAGGTAGCTTCCGTGCTGCGGATGGCTGCGCCGCGGCTTCTCGTTGTAGGAAAAGTCGATCTCGCTGATCGAAATAGTCGCCTCCAGAGGCTCGCCGGTACAGGCGTTGCGTACATGACCGTAGATACCAGGTCCTTCTAGTCGATTTATTAGGTACTGCCAGCCTGGTCGATTGCGCTGGCAGGTCGGATCCCGCCAGGAGTAATCTGGGTGAAATCCCTGGGAACTGGAATTTAGCTCAACCACAAACGGGAAATCCCCAAGCTCATTGTAATACCAGTCGATATCGCCACCATCGACCGCATATAGGATCTCCCAAGGTGTGCCCGGCGTATAATGCCCCCCGCTGTCCCCTTGGATCAGGTTTGCCATGGTTATACCGATCTGGCTTATGGCATCGTGATCCGCGGTGTACTCGCCAGAGCAGCTATAAGGGTAAAGGACAAGCTCGCTGTAGGAGTGGTATGAAATAGATGTTACGAAGCGCTGATTGTTTGCCAGCGCGACCATCGCCTGAGTTTCCAGCTCGGAACCTGCAGATGGACCCCGGTAATCATCGGCACATTCATTTCCGCTGGAACCGCCACAGCCGCCCCAATTGTAGGGATAGTTGCGATTGTTGTCCACTCCATAACAGGTGCTGCCCGGTCGCCGGTTCTTGCGCCACATGCTATCCGAGGTCCACATATAATTGTTACCATCCGGATTGACCATGGGGATTATCCAGAACTCGTACTTGTTCACCCACTTGGTCGCCTGGGGATCGCTGCCGTATCCGGTCAGGAGATACTCGATGATATCGAGCGGCACCTCGATTGACATATCCTCCCTGGCATGATGACAACCGTTAAAGTTGATCGCAAACTCGTCCTCATCCTGATCCACATTATCGGAGATCTTCATCGCCCAGATATTTCTCCCCTCCAGAGTGGTTCCTATGGAATAGACCTTTGCTATATCTGGATAATCAGCCTCGTAGTCACTTAGTATCTGTGCAACCTCTGCCGGGGTCTTGAAGTCAGGATCTACGGTTATTTCCTTCTCGGTGTAGATAAGCTCGTATTTTATGCCCATTAGTTGGAGACGAAAAAGCTCATCGCTGTATATGACAATATCCATCGTCTGTTGCCTTAGATTGACGCCGGCGATATCGAAACCCTCAGCAGCAACCAGCGGAGCCTCTTGCTTGTAATCATCGAAATACAGCCTGATCAGCAGCTTTTCGCCATCGCTATTGGAGCAATATGCTAGTAAAGCCGTTGCGCAGACCAACCATAAGGTTAGAATGTGGAGAAACCGTCTCATAATGCTAGATCCTTTCCCGGTTTATACATGCTAGATTTTATTTAATATAGCTGAAATCATAAATCAACAAAGGGGCAAAACCCCATCGCTTCGGCTTATTTGAATTTCAATGTTATAGCGGTATAATTAAATAGTTATGCTAAACGAGAATTTCTTGGTAAGGAGTACATGAATGACAAGTGAAAAGGCGATAATGGCTGTGCTGCTGATCCTGGTAACCATCGGCACCGTTGCCGGCGTGGTGTACATCTTCAAGGCACCATCTGCAAAAGAATCGACCGCTGCCGATGTTGATAAGAAGCTCTCCGGCATATTCTCCGGGATGGTGGCGAAGAAGGATGGCGTAGGCATAGTTAAAGTTTACGGGCCAATACAGACCGAGACAGAACGCAATATCTTTGATCTTCCCATCGGCGGTGCTGACTATGTTATCAAAAGATTCGAGAAACTACGCAAGAATGACAAGGTCAAGGCTATCGTGCTGCGGGTGAACAGCCCCGGCGGCACCGTCGGCGCATCGCAGGAGATACTCGAACAGGTGGTCAAGGCAAGGGAAGATGGGAAAAAGGTCGTGGTCTCAATGGGGGATATGGCTGCCTCGGGGGGATACTATATCTCCTGCAAGGCGGACAAGATATTCGCCAATCCGGGCACTATAACCGGCTCCATCGGCGTATTCATCGGCGGATTAGACCTCACCGGTCTGGGCGAGAAGATCGGAGTGGGAATGAATGTCATAAAAAGCGGTAAATACAAGGATGTGCTCAATCCCTGGCGGGAGATGACCGAGGAGGAAAGAACGCTGCTTCAAGAGACGGTAGATAGCGTGTATGACCAGTTCTTAAACGCAGTAGCCGAGGGAAGGGGCATTCCCAAAGAAGAGCTTCGGGCTTTTGCTGATGGAAGGATAATGACCGGCGCCGAGGCTATGGAATACAATCTGGTCGATGAGCTTGGCTCCTTCAAGGATGCGGTAAAGGCTGCATATCAAATGGCTGGCTTGGAGGGAGAACCTTATATAGTCGAGGATAAGCTCTCCGACCTGGAGACATTCTTTGAATTCTTCAATATAAGCACCTCTAAAAAGCCTGCAACCGCCTCGGATTTTTTATTCGGCACCAACAACACGAGCAGCTACCTGCCGGTAACCTACCTGTACCCAGGATATCTAAAATAGGAGGGTGAAGAACATGGGAATGCTGGCAACATATTATAACATCCTGGCTCGTCCCGGATACGCCATGCGCAGAGCATCGGAGGAGAGACCCATGGCGCTGGCTCTGATTACATTACTTATCATCGCCTTCACCCAGGTAGTAAGCAAGTCGATCGGCGCTTCGTATCCATTCAAAGCCAATGCAGGGCTGTTCATCGTAGGCTACCTCTCCCAGCTATTGGGGTACTTGATCACCATCTTTTTGATGGCTGTCTTCTTCCATTATTTTGCAACCGCCTTTGGTGGTGGTGGAAGCGGTGGCACCCTGTTCGGTGTCCTCTGCCTTAGCATGTTGCCGATGATATTCTTTCCCCCGCTGGCGCTTGGATTGCAAGCGCTGGGAGCGATCGGAAAAGGACTGATGATGCTCATCAAGCTGCTGGTAACTTTCTGGGTGCTGGGGCTGATGATAGTCGGTATCAGGGAGGTCTATCGCCTGAACACCGGCAAGGCTATCTCCGTGTTCCTGATGCCAATAGGGATAATGGTACTAGGCGCCATCCTGGTAAGCGTCTTTGCAATAATTGCTTTAGTCATCGCCATCGCCTCGCTGTAGGGAAAGGCTTGAGGCTTGAGGGTTTTTTAACCACCAAGGCACCAAGGAATAAAGGGTTCATGCCAGTTATAGCCAGGTTCTTAATACTCTGCATCACCATGATGAGCTGCCTACAGGGATGCGGATACACCCTGGTAGGCAGGGGGGTGTTTCTACCTGAACACCTGCGCAGGATAAATGTCCCTGTCTTTGAGAACCGCACCACCCAATATGACCTGGAGACGATCATCACCTATAAGGTCGTGGAGCGGCTGAACAGCTATAAGGGCATGGAAGTGGTGGATCTCGATAAGGCAGATGGAGTACTCAAGGGCGTAATAACCGAATATACTCTGGTGCCGATAAGCTATCGCTCTGACGGCAGCGTCAACGAATACCGCATTCAAATCAGGGCTGATATACAGTTGTATGACCTGGTGAAGAAACAGGTTCAATTCGAGCAGCAAGGCTTTATTATGAACCGCGACTACCAGGCTGCCGAGAACATCGATGACCGAGCCATGATGGAGAGGCAGGGCTGGGAGGAGGTTGCAAAGGACTTTGCCGAGAGCCTGGTCAGCCTCATACTGGAGGGATTCTGAAATGAATAGCATTAGCAACCAGCCTCGAGCATTTAAGGGTATGACCCTGCTCGAGGTCATCGTCGTGCTGGCTGTGCTCATGGCGCTTGTAGGCGTCATCGTCCCATTGGGATGGCAGGAGCTGGAGAGATCCCGTAACCAGGCGACCCAAAACGAGCTGGATAATATAAAGGAAGCATTACTCGCTTTTTACGAGGATATCAACGCCTTTCCGCCAGATGTACAAGATGATCCCGGGGGTATTGAATTGGGTTATCTTTTATCCAATCCAGAGGGCTGGGAACACTGGAACGGACCCTACCTATCCTCCTTCTCCAAGTATGATCTTATAAGCGATGCCTGGGGTAACCCGTATATTTATGACCGTGCTCCGACCATAAATGGCGCCACCGACTTCGATGCCTTCATTTTGTCATACGGCGCCAACCAGGCGCAGGACATGAGCGGAAGCATTGGCGACAACTGGGTTCTTGGTAGCGCAGGCGATGACATTTACATCCTGGTGAGCAGGCGCCCCACCGACAGAGAGAAGCTACAGAAAACCCTGCAAAAGATTGAGCGATTGGAGAAGGCACTAAGGTTCTATTATTCAGACATGCTAGCCTTTCCAGAGAGGGTGAATTACGACTGTAATGACTACAAAGATCTTCGTTTTCCGCCGACGCCAGCCCCAGGACCGACCGCCACCCCGACCTACGGTAGCTGCGGGGAGCCAGAGTGGAAAGGTCCCTATCTACTGAACATCGAGGAAGAGTACTGCGCTGATGAGTGGAATGTAAGCATTTATTACAATAGATTGGAGCACTACCGGGCGCAGCTCGGTTATACAATTGATGGTTCGACTACACGAATTATAGATATATGGGAGCCTACTTGCACTCCAACCCCTAGCCCTACGCCCAAGTCGGTATCAACACCATCACCTTCGCAGTAGGCTGTGGCTAGCACCTCTCCCGCTCCCCTTTTTTCTTCATCAGGTATTGGTGCATCGCCCTGCCGGCTACTCTTGCCTGTCCCATTGCCAAAATGACCGTGGCGCCTCCGGTAACTATGTCTCCGCCGGCAAATACGCCGGGGATGCTGGTCTGTCCGGTCTCCTTGTCGATCACGACCGTGTTCTTTCTACCAAGCTTCAGTCCCGGGGTTGCCTTGGTGATCAGCGGATTCGGCTCTTGTCCGATGGCAACTATCACCACATCGCAGTCGATGATATACTCAGAGCCTTCAATGGGTACAGGTCTCCTTCTCCCCGATTCATCAGGTTCTCCGAGTTCCATCTTGATTATCTCCATCGCCTTTACCCGGTTCTTCTCGTCAGTGATGATGCGCTTGGGGTTTCTGAGCAGATGGAATTCGACCCCTTCTTCCTTGGCGTGTTCGATCTCCTCGATCCTTGCTGGCATCTCCTTTTCCGAGCGCCGATAGACCAGGATCGATCTTTCAGCGCCCAAGCGTAGTGATACCCTGGCTGCATCCATTGCCGTATTGCCCCCGCCGACGGTTACATATACCTTAGTCTTTTTTATGGGCGTGTCGGACTTGGGGAACTCGTAGGCTCTCATCAGGTTGACGCGGGTCAGAAACTCGTTTGCAGAATAGACCCCGCTCGCATTCTCGCCTTCGATACCCATGAAGTAGGGGAGTCCGGCTCCACACCCCAAGAATATCGCATCGTAGCCCTGACCAAAAAGCTCATCTATGCTGGCTGTCTTGCCCACGATGAAGTTGGTAACGATCTTTACGCCGAGCCTTTGCAGGTAATCGACCTCAGCCTTGACTATCTCCTTGGGTAGCCTGAATTCAGGGATGCCATACACGAGGACCCCCCCGGGCAGGTGCAGCGACTCGAAGATAGTAACCTGGTGCCCCAGTTGCACAAGGTCAGCAGCCACGGTCAAGCCAGCGGGTCCGGCTCCCACCACAGCCACCTTCATTCCGGTTGCAGGGGCTTTTTGAGGCATCTCGACTGCGCTTATCTTTCGCTCATAATCGGCGACGAATCGTTCCAGCCTGCCGATAGCCACCGGCTCGAATTTATGTGCCAATGCGCAGACCACCTCGCACTGCGTCTCCTGGGGACATACCCTTCCGCATATCGCTGGCAGTGCGTTTTTCTCCTTGATCTTGCGCGCAGCCTCCACAAACTTACCCTCGATTATAAGCTTAAGGAAGCCGGGTATATCTATCTCGACCGGGCAGCCGGGGATACATGGCGCTTTCTTGCAGAATAGGCAGCGTTGCGCCTCTTTTATGGCTGTCTGTTCATCCAGCCCCAGAGCTACCTCGCTGAAGTTGTTTATCCGCTGCTTGGGATCTTGTTCCGGGCTAGGGTACTTCTTGGGGATTATCTTGATCTTTTCTTTTTTCTTCTTCTTGTCCTTGCTTGTCTCAGCCATGGTTAGCAGCAACCTCCGCTATGATGTCTCTTGAAAAGGTCATAGGAGTATCTCTCCTCTTCGAGGTAGTACTGGTTGCGCAGTATAAGCTCATCGAAATCGACCAGGTGGGCGTCGAATTCGGGTCCATCAACGCAGGCGAAGTTGACCTTCCCCCCCACGGTAACCCGACAGGCTCCGCACATGCCGGTGCCATCGACCATGATAGGGTTCAGGCTGACGATGGTCTTTATGCCATGCGGCTTGGTTAGCTCGCTCACTGCTCGCATCATTATTACCGGGCCAATCGCGATTACAAGCTCTATCTTTTCCCCTGCCTCGATATGCGCTTTAAGCTCATCGGTTACAAAGCCCTTTCTTCCCTTGCTGCCGTTGTCGGTGGTGATAAAGACCCCATCGCTCACCTCAGCCAATTCCTTCTCGTAGATGAGCAGGCTCTCATCCCTGGCGCCGATGATGATATTGACCTTGTTTGAAGCCTCCTTCATCGCCTTGGCTACCGGGTATAAAGGCGCAATGCCGATGCCACCACCCACGAGAAAGACATTGCCGAACTTATCTATATGGGTTGGCTTTCCAAGAGGACCGACCAGATCGTGCAGATATTCTCCCTCCCCTTTGGCACAGACCTTGGCTGAGGTTACACCGACCTTTTGGATCACCATGGTTAAAGTCCCCTTTTCCGGATGGATGCCAGCCAGGGATATCGGTATCCTTTCCCCGATCTCGTCGGGTCTGATGATAACGAACTGCCCTGCCTTAGCCTTGTTGGCCACCAGTTCTGCTCGTACCTCGAGTAGTGAGTTGTTTCCGCTAAGCTGTTCTTTTCGGATGATCTTGTACAACCTCTTATCTCCTTCCACAATGGTATAAGGCTAATCCACTCTTAGTTATTCCATCTTGGCTAGTAGCTTTTCTATCCCGGCTAGCACCTCATCGGGTGTCATCTCCTCGATGCATGAGGGCGGCTCCGGGCAGACTGATTTATAGCATGGCGCACAGTCCCTTTGCTTAACGATCTTGATACCCCTGCCGTACATCTCGACCTCCTGTGCGCAAGTAGGTCCGAAAAAGACCACCACCTTGCGCCCCAGAGCCAATCCGAGATGCATCGCAATGCTATCCGCAGTAACGATAACATCGCAGGCATTTATAATGCTCGCAAAACGGCGGATGGGATTGTGGCAGCCAGCATCATAGTGCGGGATACCTTTCTTGCTTAGCTCGGCGGTAATAAAGCTGTTCCTCTCCACCTCGCTGGGACCGCCCAGGACTAGGATACTGCCCAAGCCTTTGTGATGAATCAGCTCGGCGAGCCTGATGAATCCCTCCGCTGTCCAGCGTTTGGTTGCAAAGATATCCCCGGCGCCGGTGTTCAATCCGATCAAGGGAGGCTTCAGCTCTTTGCGAAGCTCAACCGAAACCTGCCTTTCATCTTCGGTCAGGTTGAAGATATATCCATCGTTTTTATATTCAAGCTGAGCCTGCTTGAAGGTGGTCTCCTGGTAGGTCTCGGTGTTATGCCTGAACTTCAGCTCATCATCGAGTCCTAG
This sequence comes from uncultured bacterium, assembly GCA_964448115.1. Classification (GTDB taxonomy): domain Bacteria; phylum CAYUVA01; class CAYUVA01; order CAYUVA01; family CAYUVA01; genus CAYUVA01. The sequence goes on along the minus strand of CAYUVA010000063.1, from coordinate 3,460 downwards.
TCTCAGCGCATAAAGGCTAGCCTGGTTGAAGACCCCTAGCGCTCCGTTGGCATCGATGCTGAAGCCGAGCTTATGTCTCGCCTTGACCTTGACCGCCAAGGAGGTGGCTGCGGGAACCTTGTCAAAGTTGTACAGGTAATCGAACTCCATGACCTCGAGCGCCAGGCAGTCTGCGTAATTAAAGGAAAGCAGCCTGTCTATCTGGGGGATATTGCTAAGCAACTGGAGCGAGGGAGACTCGGTTAACCATGTTATGTGGCATTCGGGGAACTTTCGTTTCAAGCCGTGCAGGATGCTGGTCGTCCTCAGGACATCCCCCAAAGCGCCGAGCTTGATGATTAATATCCTGGCATCCGGCTTTGCATAGTGCTCGCAACCGTAGCAGAGGCGCTTGAACTTGCACGGCTTCTCCCCGATGTAGTAGCGACAGTCTGCCTTGACCTCGAAGGGAGTCATTACTCGTAAAAGCCCCTGATGGTGTTGAGATTTTCCTTTATCCAGCGAATGAGCTTCTCGATGCCTTTGCTATAGTTGGTCCTTGGCTTCCAGCCGATTGCATCGTTCGCCTTGGAGTTATCTGAGATAAAAAGGGGCTGGTCGCCGGGGCGCCACCCTTGGTAGCCAAGCTTTAGTTTAGTCCCTACCTTTGCTTCGAGCAGCTCAAGGAACTCGATCAGCGATAGGGCATTCTCGGCTCCGCCACCGATGTTGAAAATCTCGCCGCTTATGCGGTCGATCCGCTCAATAGCCATTATGTATAGCTCGACCAGATCGTCGATGAATAGAATGTCTCGAACCTGCTTGCCGTTGCCGTAGAGGGTGATTGGCTTTCCCAGCAGGGCTGCGATAGCGAACCAGGCAACCCAGCCCTGATCCTCCACGCCGAACTGCCGATAGCCGTAGATACAAGACTGCCTGAAGACCACGGTGCGCAAATTAAAGATTCGGTGGTAATCGCGCACATACTGGTCGCCTGCTCCCTTGCTGCATCCGTAGGGGGAGTGGAAGTCGAGCTGCGCCGATTCCGCGACCCCAGCAGGCAGCCCAGGAGCCTGGTAGCGTTTATCACCCTCCTGTAGGCAAAGCCCTTCCAGGGCACCATAGACCTTGTTGGTCGATGAATAGATGAAAATTGCCTCTGCGTAGCGCTGCCTGGTAATCTCCAGCATGTTGAATGTGCCCAGGGCATTGGTTAAAAAGTCCCGGCGCGGGTTATCAAGGGAGGTGGTAACCGCTGGCTGCGCTGCTAGATGGATTATTGCATCCAATCTGTCATATCGCTTTAGCGCAGGCTCCAGCGACTGGTAATCGGCGATATCGAGCTGGTGAAATTCGAGGCTGCCTTGGCGGTGAAGCCACTTTAGGTTTATGTTACTTCCCCGCCTGGAGAGATCATCGATGATGATCACCTGGTGTCCATCTTGGATGAATCTTTGGGCGGTGTTGCATCCGATGAACCCCGCCCCGCCTGTTATGAGCACTTTCACCTGTTATTTAGATTTGCATCTTCAAAATATAACCTTATTAGCTTAAGCGGATCGAATGCCTAATGTCAACTTCTCTTCAACAAAGAGACATCATCCCATCTTCAGAATTAGTTTAATAATAAAAATAGCACTTCCTTAGACTTGATTTTTCTTTAGTTAAGTGTACCATGGGAAGAAAGGGCTTAAAGCGAAATGGCACTAGGGGATAGAAAGCAACTTGAAAGGTTCATGACCGAGGTCGAGTATGATGATGGCAAAGAACTGAAGCGGTATATCGTTGTAACCCAACCGAGCAAATTGAGTAACTATCCAAGCGTACAGACCTTCATCTACCTGTCTGGCAGGGTGCACAACAGCATGGTTACACCGCATGGAGATATATCCGATCTGCCACAGAAGGACGCTGTCATTGAGGCATTGATGGAATGCCAGCATACCTTTGTAATAAACCGAGTCAAAGCCGGCAGGTACGAGGATACATACATCAATAAGATGGTGCACAATCTTTTATCTGAAAAAACATTGGAGCAGGTCATCATCGAGTATCTCACTTACGCCAAGAACAAGCAAGAAACCTCGGAAAAATAGACAATTGCAAACCATCGAAAGTCTATTTGTCGCGCAATTTAATCCCAGACAATGAAACTTTCCAACTATTATAAATGTTAATATAGGAAACTATGAGCGAATCGAATGATGACATAAAGATAACTATTGATGATATCGAGAACGAAGATGGGAGTAACTCCGCGCTAACAGCCGATGATAATGCTGAATCATCGGACGATCCAACGAAGCAAGGGTTGCCTACAGCCATCACCACTGCCGAATATCTTGAGCTTCTCCAAAAGGTTAAGGAGGCTGAAGAGTTAAAGGATCGTTACCAGCGCCTTATGGCAGAATTCGATAATTATAAGAAACGACACTATAATGATATCGAGCAGTGTAAACAAAGAACCAAAGCAGAGTGCTTTAGAGAATTCTTGCCCATTGGAGATGTAATAATAAACGGAATCAAGTCCGCTAGAGAATCGGGCGCTCCGCAGACGATAATCCAAGGACTCGAGCTGATATATAAAGAGTTCCTCAGCATCCTGGAAAGCGAACAGATCAAGGTACTGGACCTTGTCGGAGAGCAGTTCGATCCTGAATACGCCGAGGCGGTAGCGACCTTGCACAGGGATGATATCGAGCCTAATACAATAGTCGAGGAGCTATCAAAGGGATACCTGTACAAAGATCAGCTTCTCAGACCTGCCATGGTCATCGTCTCCCGATAGCCCGATAGATCGTATTTGTATGGATACCCAAAGCCTGTTTATAAAGGTAAGTAGGGACAAGATCGCCTATATCGTTCATATTATTGAGAGTTATGAGGGCATAGCTCTTGTCTCCACAATCGATGCTGATCAGGGCATCCTTCGTATCTCGATTTCGCCTCGATTCGAGGATGATGTAAAGGCAATACTCGAAGAGTTCAAGGCAAAATTCCCTTTGACTATCCAGGCGATCCATTCCTCCTGAATGTAGAAGCAATATAGACGATGGAAAGCTTCTCGTCTTTTGTTCCTTGTTTTTAGTTTCTTGTTTCTCGTTTAGGAGTTTATTACCCCCCCCCCTTTTGTCATTCCCGCGCCGCACCAAGTGCCAGGTAAACTTCGGCGGGCATCCAGCCCTTGTCATTCTCGCGCATGCAGGCATCCATCATCCCCCCTCCAACTGTCATTCCTGCGCCGCATCAAGTGCGGGGCGGGAATGATAGAAGAGGGGTGGCTCGCCCCTGGGGGAGACAGGGTGTATAATCCCTGCAACACCATTACTTGACCGCTTGCTTACAATCAATGCTCGGATAAGGAAGTTGCCCCCTTAAACAACACTCCTGCAACGATATCACGCTATCACCATATCACGGTATCACTTCCCCTTAGTGCCTTTGTGCCTTGGTGGTTAAAAAACGCTTTTTGCCATACAAT
>CAYUVA010000062.1:0-18037 GCA_964448115.1 uncultured bacterium | reverse complement strand
TTTGGCGCAGATTATTAAATGCGGCACCCCCCGAGAGACGAGTTATAAGCAATATTAGATATTATTAGCTAATCCAAAACATCAAATAAATCAATGAGTTACCCCTTCTGCGTGCCATTTTGGCACTATATTTCGTGGTCAAAATAGGAGGCATGAGGATCCTCGGAAGAATTTTTCAAAAAAATTATTCTTTAATATCAACGAGTTAATCTAAATAGATCAATTAGCACCCCTCGTTTTGGGCTTTTAAACTTGAGTCCGTTGATGTAGATTTGGAGAAAAACGACCTAAAAAATCAAATATTTAAGTCATATGTTCCACATGGAACATTAATTCTTTTTTTGACAAAGCCTTTATTTGCGAGATCGAGCTTTTAAAAATGGCAGTGGCACTTGGATCCTCAAATTTTACCCCTATGAATATTGGCTTGAAGTGGTGGTTCATATGCCCTATTTAACTATATATCTTCCCAACAGGAATGGTAGCAGTATTATTTTACAAATATTTTCATCTTTTGATTAACCCTAGCAATGATCAAAGATCCCATTTATACTATAGTTTAAAACTAACTTAACTTGAAAAGAGTATAATAGACTGTAATGAGTTCTGAGACATGTGCGGGGTAGGCGGCATCGCAGTTAAACCATCCTTGGAGGCGGTGAAAGCTATGACTTTAGCTATGAGTCATCGCGGTCCGGACGATGATGGCTACTATGAAGATGCAGACATCGCTTTAGGGATCTGTCGGTTGGCTATAATCGACCTTGAGACCGGCGCTCAGCCTATCTTCAACGAGGATAAAAGCATCATCGCCATTTTCAACGGCGAGATCTACAACTATAAGAGTCTCCGCAATCAATTGTCCGATGCGGGACATCGCTTCTATACCAACTCCGATACCGAGGTGCTGGTTCACGCTTACGAGCAGTACGGATTCGACTTCCTTGAGCGGCTAAAAGGCATGTTCGCCCTGGCTATCTGGGATAAGCCGAACAAGACCCTGCTTCTGGCAAGGGATCGTCTGGGCATAAAGCCCCTTTATTATTATCACAAAGGCGATACTTTTATCTTTGCCTCTGAAATAGGTGCCCTGGTTGCTTCTGGTCTCATACCCAAGGAATTGGATGCACAAGCCTTATTTCACTATATCTCCTTCCCTGCCATACCGTCTCCCTTTACCATGTACAAGGGGATCAAGGCGTTGGAGCCTGCGAAGATGCTTATTTTGAAAACCGATGACATCAATAACCTTTGCATGAAGAGTTACTGGAGCCTAAAGGCGACCAATCAGCCTACAATGAGCGAAGATGAGGCGGTTGAGCGTCTGATGGCATTGCTGGAGTTGGCAACCATGGAACACCTGGTCAGCGATGTACCGCTGGGTGCTTTTCTCAGCGGGGGCATAGACTCGACTGCCCTGGTAGCCTTGATGAGCCATCATAGCTCTCAGCCGATGAAGACATTCTCGGTCGATTTTTCCATCGACGACCTGGATGCCAATGATTTCGGTGAGAAGCGATATGCTGAGATCGCCGCCCGGCATTATGGTAGCGATCATACGCAGGTTACCCTCACCTGGCGCGATGTGCTGAACGAGCTGCCCAGGATAGTAAGATACATGGATTTCCCTACCGGGGACGGACTCAACGAGTACTTTGTCAGCCGGTTAGCTGCCTCAAAGGTAAAGGTAGCCCTATCAGGCACTGGCGGGGACGAGTTATTTGCTGGATATCCCTGGTTCGCGGAGATGATAAGGCGCAGGGAAATGGCAGATCGGATTTCCAAAGCGCCTATCTGGCTAAGGAAAATGTTACTATTCGGCTTGCGATGCATAAAGGGGCACGACTATGCGAGCACCTGGAGGAGCTTCTTAGTTTCATCCGATTTTAGCCAGGCGTACCATGACCTCAGAAGAGTCATGGGTGCCCGAAAAATAAGAGATTTATTCGCACCTTCATGGTATCACGAGATGGCATTTGGTGGAATCGCACAAGATATTAAAACTCACCTTTTAACTGTAAAAAACGATGAAGATAAACCTGGCGACAAAGACGACCTGAAGGAGCCATGTCTCGATGATATCCAGCAAGTGAGCCAAATGATGCTTGAATATGAGCTACCTGACCTTTTGCTTAGGGATACCGATTCGATGAGCATGGCTTGTTCGCTAGAGGTGCGCGTTCCATTGCTGGATCACCAGCTAGTCGAGTTCGCCTTCAATCTACCAGCTTCGCTTAAGCTGAGAGGGAGCGCTGATCTAAAGCAACCACCGCTAACAAAGTACATATTAAGAAAAGCCTTACGCGGCTTGGTGCCCGAAGAGATTCTTACTCGCTCCAAGCGCGGGTTTATATTTCCGCTTAAAATATGGCTCAAGGGACCGTTGCGGGGGCTTATCGATGGAGTGCTCTCCAAGGAATCGGTAACCAGGCGCGGGATGTTCAATTATCCGGAGATAGAGGTGCTCAAAAAGAAGTTCCTCGCGGGCAAGGACGACTATTTTATGTTGTGGAATCTGATTATCCTTGAGCTATGGCTGCGCATCCACCTTGACGGTCAGGCAGCAGATGCAGAATCGCTAGGGATAATATGACCCTGATGCTAGTAAAACTTGTTGCCCTAAATAAAGCGGGTAACGGGATTCGAACCCGCGACTCCAAGCTTGGGAAGCTTGTACTCTACCGACTGAGTTATACCCGCATCAATTAAGCTAAGCACATCTTGACTATATGTATAACATTCAGTAAGTGCAAAAGTTCTGCTGTATGCCTGAAAATCGCTTAGCGGCCAAGTTGTTTGCGCAAACTCCTGATCTTTGCCTTTATATCCCTGAAATTCGGATTCTGCTTGTATATCTTGGCGTAGATCTTGAGCGCCTCTCCGAGCCTTCCTGATTTCTCGAAGATCTCCGACATCTGGTAGTGAATGCCCAGCTTAGCCTCTAGCTCGATATTGGGGTGCTTGAGAGCCTTCTGGTAGGTCTGCACTGCCTGGGGATACATCCCCTTTGAGGTATAGCAAAGCCCGATCATGCTGTAGGAATCGACAAAAAATGCCTGCGATTGCGATGAGATCATAAACTCCTCGATCGCCTCATCGAGCATTCCCATCTCCTTGTATCCTATGCCCATGTTATAGTGCGACTCGTAGTCCTCCTTGCCGAGCTGCTGGCTGACCCCCGCCTTTATGTCCTTGAACAGCTCCTCAAGCTCTGCCTTGAGGCTGTCAACCGCCTCAGGTTTTGGGGCTGCTTTTTTCTTCACCGGGGGCGCTGCTTTTTTAACCTTTGGAGGCGCTGGCTGTTTCGCAGCCTTTACCTTGCGCAGGTCCTCGGTCAGCTCCTTGAGCCTTCTTCTGAGCTTTGGTTGATTGGGATTGGAGCGCAAGGAATCGCGGATCAGATCGACCGCCTTTCTGCGCAGTCCATAGCGCATGTAAACATCGACCTCTTCGAGGATATCCTCCTCCTTTAGCTCCATGGTTCCGGAGCCTGACTTGGAAGGCTCTGCTTCCTTGATAAAGCTCTCGTCCTTGAGTTGTTCGGTGGTTATAGGCTCATCCTCGAAGTCATCGGAGAAGATCTCTTCTGATATCTCGATATCCTCATCCTCCTCGAAGCTCGGTTTCTCCTCGAAGATCGGCGGTGCGACCTCTAGGCTCTCGGAGACCTTTCTGCCAATCTTTTTACCGATCTCTTCGAGTCTTTCCTTGAACTTGGGATTGGCAGGCTCGTGCTTATGCAGGGACTCATAGACATTGAAGGCTTCTTCCCACTTGCCCTTCTTGTAATAGTAATCGGCGATGTACTCATACTCCTCGTACTCGCCCTTGTCCTGTCCTAGCTTCTGATATACGACGGCAAGCTTCTGATGTGTCTCCAGGTGCTCTGGGGCTGCCTTGGAGAACTCTTTAAGTGCCTTTAGTGCATATCCGTATTCTCGTCTCTTATAGCGATGTTTGATGACTCGATCTATGACCTTGGTTCCATGAGCTAGCTTGCCCTGTAGTGCCAGGTTGACAGCTAGTGCCTCCATTGCATTCAGGTCGTTGGGATTGAAGCGAAGTGCCCTTTCATAAGCCTTCTGTGCCTGTTCCAGGTTTTCCTGGCGAGTGTAGATCTCTCCGGCGACCATCAGAAGCTCGGTGTTATCTTCGTAGAGATCCAGCGCATATTTGAGAGCCTTCAGAGCCTCATCTACCTTTCCCATTTCCTCGTAGGCATTGATTAGTCCGATGCGAGCGGAGATGTTGTTGGGATCAGCATCAATCGCCTTTTTCCAGATGTCGATTGCCTCCTCTTGATCTCCCATCTTGAAGAGGTGCTCCGCGACTCTTGAATACTCGCGTATCGCTTTCTCGCTGAAGCCTTCTTTCTGGTACAGCTCGGCTAGTCTAAGACGCATCTGTGGATTGCCGGGGTCAAGATCGACTATATGTTGGTATGTGTCGAGCGCCTCGCTGGCTTGTCCCTTGTCTGAGTAGCTATCCGCTACGCACTTGTACTGGTCGATAGCCTCTCGTATCAGACCCTGTTCAGCAAAGAGCTGGGCGAGCTTGGAGTGGACATCGAACATCTCTGGATTATTGCGCAGTATCTTGCGATACATTGCAATAGCCTTGTAGTTCTGCTTGTCGCGGCGAAAGATCTCCGCAGCCTTCTCGAACTCCTTAACCGCCTTATCGGTATCGCCCTTCTTCAGGTAGCAATCTCCGATCTGATTCAGGATATAGGTATCATTAGGGTTTTCTTCGAGGATCTTGCGGAATTCGACGACTGCATTGTCCCACTGCTCCTTTTTGAGATACTTGGCAGCGGCTTTTAATACCTTATCCCTATTGATTGCCATGTCATGCTCTCTATTTTATTCATAATGCTCACTAGATCTGCCATGCATTTTTTACATAGCCATATTTGCACTTCATTAACTTATAATACCAATGTCCTAATGTCAAGAACATATTTTACAAGTAAAAAGATCACGCAAAGAAGCAAGGACCCAAAGATGAAAGATACCGTGATAGCGAGTTTTGGAAGGCTCAAACCCTTTGGAAATTGCAACGAGAATTGAGTAATATAAAGATCATGGATGATCAGCTATTCATAGGTACCTCTGGATGGAGCTATAAGGAGTGGCTGCAAGTATTCTATCCAAAGGGCACCAAAGCCGGCGAATTCCTTCTTTATTACGCCAAGAGATACAATGCTGTCGAGGTGGATAGCACATTCTATGCAATCCCCAAAGCACAGAGCCTTAAACGATGGTATGAGATCACTCCGCCTGGCTTTATCTTTTGTCTCAAGGCTCCTCGTATCATCACCCACGATAAGCAACTAGTCGATTGTCAGGGCGTATTACATCAATTTTTAGGGATCGCAAGAAACTTAAATGAAAAACTTGGATGCATATTATTTCAGTTCCCTTATAAATTCTCCCCCTCGAAGAAAGATTTACTCAAAAACTTTTTAGATCAACTGCCCGATTCATTGGAGTATGTCATCGAGGTTCGCAACAAGAACTGGATACCGCATGGCATACAAAGGCTATGCGATCGAGACAATATGACCTACTGCCTGGTCGATCATCCCTGGATGCCCAGGATAAGCAGCCTGCCTCGCGATATGAAGGCTGATTTCGTTTACATAAGGTGGCTTGGGGATATCAGGGGACTGAAACCGCCATTTGATAGAATCAAGAAAGATCGACTAGGGGATCTTAAATACTGGTCTAAGATGGTGAACGAATATCTAAAGATGGGCTTGAGGGTCTATGGCTTCTTTAACAATCACTACGAGGGCTACAGCCCCGCCTCGGCGGACAGGTTCAAAGAACTGCTATCGTGTATCTGAAAAGCCTTTATCATCAACAAATCCTTATCAGATGGAACCATCGTTGTGAAAGATGTCGAGCATATCTGGCTTCTTTATTCTCTGACCGCTCCATCTCATGTATCATCTCAGTATTCGGATTATTGGTGATCTCGACCATGTCCAGCTTCGCGATCGTGCTTTCAGGCATATTGCTTCGAGGCATCGGTAATGGCATCAGGTGGGTATTCACTACCCGGTTGCTGATGGTTTCGGTGAGAGCCGATATGAGGGAAAGAGTATTTTCAACCGAGCTTGCCATATTCATCCTGGCGACGGCTACCAGCGCAGCGAGCGGAAGCCGGGCATTGGATCTACCTCAGATAGACATCACCAGGCAATTGTTCATACTTGGCGGGATACTTTTGTTCTTTGGATTTATCTGGACGCTATGGCTTTCGCGTGCCGGCAAGAAGCGACATTAACTTATCCGCATGGATATCTCATTCCCCCACGCAAAGATAGGGGAAGGGACAACTTGTACGCCCCATGGTGTCATAAGCTTGCAGCAACAGCAGGTAATTGCCTGGTGGAACCATACCGGGTGGTATGTAAAATTCTCTATACCCGTTGTCCAGGCTAATGCCGATTGGACTATAACTGCTATCGAGCAGTCTGATATCGCGGATGATCTTCAATCCATTTGGTGCAAGCCCGAAAATACGCAGCTTCCCGCCAGTTGCAGCCTCAAGGTTTGTATCCAAGTAGCCACCGATGTGAATATTAGGCTCTGGCAGCGGAATGCGCAGGATATGCAAATGCTTCTCATCGCCGGTGATCGCAATATCGTCTTTGACTTCGAGATAACGGTATATGCCTTTCTGGCTTGTTAGAACAATCGGAAATCCCTGCTGGCTTAGATCCATCAAATAAATGCCATAATTATCTCCCTCAGTATGGCCACTAACTAGATATATGTCCTCTCCAACCAGAGCAAACTCATTGACCCACAGATCGACATCGATATCGTTCATATATTCGGGGGACATGGGATCATCAAGGTTATACAATTGAATCCCCCCATAAGTGGTACCTATATATAAAAATTGATTGTTTACCATCATATCGGTCAATAAATACATGGGATAAAGTTGTCCTATGTTAATGGCTTTATAAAGAATATTGCTTGGATCCGATACATTTATTATGTTCAAATAATGCTGATTTAACAAGGACGGCTCTAGAATATAGTAAATATCATGATTCAAATAACCAAGAAATACTTGGCCATGTGCTGCCTTAAACTGTAGCACCAATTCAGGAGCTGAAAAATCTTCAACATAAAAAACATCAATATTTTTTGTTTCATCCCAATAATGATTAGCGATAAGATAATCCCTCCTCAGATAACAGCAAGGAATGTAATTATAATAAGTGGTGCTGAAAGTCTCGGACAAAGTCCCCTGCGCTGTGATCTGATAAAGAGACAATTTATCCTCGGTTACGATAGCCACGCGACCCTGATCTACAGACATGTATGGGTGTATAGATTCGGTCAACTCGGTTCTACTCAGGTTAACTGGCATGGTTGGATCGCTTATGTCATAGACTGAGACTGAAACCTGCCATGTGCTGTCGAGAATCACTAGATAGTCTTCGCTAAGCCCTATTTGTAGGATGCCGCTAGGATTTCGATAAGTAGCCAGCTCCTGAAGGGCATCGGGAAGCGTCAGGTAATTAAATATCCTGAAGTAACCAGAATTTTTACTCGAAAAAAATAGCTCTCCATCCCCGGCGGCAACGCTGAGGCTAAAGCTTAGCTCCTCGTGTTCGGTGAGTATAAGATCCAGGTTTGATGGATCCGTGGCATCGTAGATCTTTAGACCTTCTTCATCGGCGATAAATACATAGCCATCCGCATACGTTAGTTCATTATGTTCTTCCTCAACCGATTCTGTGGAATGATATAAGACTTGCGGATACGCTGGATCATCCCTGATATCTAGCACAATCGGCGGTTGAATTACCGTACATAGATATGCCAATCCATCCTCGATCTGAAGCGAGCAGATGCCGGTGTACTCGAATAGATGGTTTACGATCACCGGCTCGGTTATATCGGAGATATCTACGATGAAAAGCCCTGCCGGAGAGCCGACTACATAAGCATAATCCCCGGTAACAGCTACATTCTCTGTCCAGTAATCGAAGGCTATGGCGCTTAGTAGGCTCGGAGATGATCGATCACAAACATCGAATATAGATAGCAACATTTCATTGCAGACAAAAAGATGATCATCCCTGATAAAACAACCGTCAGCGTACTGCGCGCCGATCCAGGAGACGACCTTTAGAGCAGACGGCTGGGAGATATCGACTATGTATATACCCGCATTCCCCCTGGTGATATAGGCATAGTCATCGTCTAAGGCGATCTCCATGTCATCAATTTCATCATCAGTTCTCAGGTCTATGAAGCCTACGCAAGCCAATGGTTCAGTCCTGGTGAAGACCTCCAGGAATCCCTCCTGGCTACATAGGTAGATATAATCTTGATCGACCGCAACATCGCTGTAACCTCTGCCGCCTACATTAAGCTCGCATAACACCTCGAACTCGGCGTAAGCCAGGCAGATAAATGTATAGGTAATAGCAATTGAAACTAAAGTTATGGCCAGTGCGTTCCTTTGAAAATTCATATTACTAGTTTAATCTTAAAATCATCTCCTGTCAAACAGGTTGAAGTTCTGTCCGATATTTTCTGTAATTTCGTCATCCTGATTGAACACCACATGATCCTATTGCTGATGTCAAGAGGTAATTTCTTCTTGGTTATGCTCTGACGAAGAATACCATTCATCGTTAACAAAGCCCCTGCGAGCTTTGGAACAGGGGCTTTGCGAAACCCCCCAGAACAACCCCAGCTCTGTCCGAAATATTTTGCTCTCAACTAACCTCCCAGGTATATTTTCATTTCTTATGTCGGAATTAAAAAACGATTACGAACCTTTAGCTTGACGGGTTATATGGTGTTATAGTATTATTTAACTGTGAACGGTTACTTGGAAAATAAGTTGTCTCCACCCTTGGAGTCATCGAGATTGTAGAGTTTACTATCCTTTAGGAGCGTTGAATTGGTCTCAAGAAAAGTAAGTATGGAAAACATACCTGGAGATTTGGGAGGATAAGCCTTTTTTCAAAAAGGATTCCTCCTGGATTGTTGTGCGTAAGGCTTGAATGAGAGGGAGGATTCTCATGAAAAGAGCATTATTTATTTGTCTTTTCACTGCTTTTCTTTTGATATCGAATGCGCGAGGAGCAACTGTAAATGGCGTAGCCCAATACTCCGATGTGGCTGATCCATCTGGTCACGCGGGCATAACCATAAGCCTCGATACAACCTTCACCGTTCCGAGTTTTACCTTGCTCGGGGCGCTATTGTTGCTTGCTACCCTGACTTATCTATTCTGGCGATCCAGGTACAGCATGAAGTACTTTCTCGTTTTTCTCGCGCCAGCACTCGTGGTAATAGGACTTGCCTACGCAGCGATCATAGGAGAGACGATCACCGATGCGAGCGGAAACTACTCTCTTGGCGATATCCCTGCCGGTACTTATCGCTTGACAGCCTCAGCTCCAGGTTACTACCGGAAGGATTTACAACCCGTGGAGATAACGGAGCCTACTACCACCATACCTCTTATTCTTCTTGATCCCCTCTCTTGCCTCGATAGGGATGACTATGAATCCAATGATCATGCTTCGCAAGCCGTCAACCTCGACGCCTTTCCGCCGGATACCCCGCTAACTAATTACCTGTGCAGTTCCGATGACGAGGATTGGTTCAAGTTTTCCGCCCATCCATCCTATACCTACAATTTCGAGATGACCAACATATCCCCAAGCCTCGATCTCAACATGCAGGCGTATTATTACGAGGACCCCATCGCCGATGAGAACAGGGTGCTCTTGTATAGCTCTTATTGCGGGAATATTTCAGGGGATTGCCTGGCTATAACGCTTCCGAGCGGTATGCCAGACCCTTCGGATGTCTATGTCAGGATATTCGACTCCTCTCATACCGCCGGTGAGGAGAATAGTCACCAAATGATCTTCTCGGTTTGGAGCCCGACCAACACTCCCTCTCCCACTAATACCTCCACGAGTTCTCCCACGCCCAGCATAACCCCGACTCCTAGCAATACCCCTACCGCCACCTTTACCCCCACCCTTGCCTGCGTTGCGAACGAGGGTTTTTACCTGACCAGCCAGTACGGGATGTATCTCGACGACTTAGGCTTAGCCCTCTCCATCTCTGCGGACGACTTTATCTACCTGGCGGGCGGCGCCTCGACCTCTATCGAGGATCAGCCTCACCAGGGGGGAAAGGATATCTTTATAACCAAGTTCAATAGCGATGCCCAAAAGCTCTGGACACTTATGACAGGGACTGCCTCCAACGAAGAAGCCCTCGCAAGCGCGGTGGATCAATACAACAACCTACTCCTCGTCGGCTACACGGAGGGAGACCTCGCAGGCAATGCCAATAACGGCGCTAGGGATGCCTTTTTACTTAAATATGGCCAGGCAGGAGACCTCCAGTGGAGCCTCTTGCTCGGGACGAACAAGGACGAAGAAGCACGTTGTGTTACAGCTTTCGGCTCACGGATCTTCCTTGCCGGATATACTTGGGGCGATCTCGACAATGTGCAGAACGCCGGCGAAAAGGACATTTTCGTAGCTTGCGTCTCCAACAATGGCTCCCTGTTGTGGGTAAAGCTGTTCGGGACTGCCTCCTCGGAGGAGGCGACCGGAATAACGGCGGACAGTTCCGGTTATCTCTACTTGTGCGGAGGCAGCCGGGGCGATCTTTTGGAAGAAATCAACAGCGGTGGAGAGGACGCCTTCCTGATCAAGTTGAACGCTGATGGAAATCTTGTATGGGGCAATCTCTTCGGGAGTCCCCAGGATGACAGGGCACTCGCCATTGCGTTGGATGCGGGAGGCAATCCTTACCTTGCTGGTTTCAGCCAAGGCGGCTTCTTGGGAGAAAGCGCCCATGGAGAAACCGATGCATTTGCATGTAGATTCTCTATGGATGGCAATGTAACCTGGACTAGAATCTTTGGAACAAGCCATGCTGAATGGGGTAAGTCAATTGGCATAGGGGGCGGAAGACTATTCGTGGGAGGCTTTACCGAGGGAGACCTGGACGCGAAGCCTAACAATGGGGCTAAGGACGCATTCATAGCACGCTTCACCCTGGACGGTACGCGTGTCTGCACCGGATTGCTGGGAACGGGCGAGAACGAAAAATGTTGCGCCATCGCCGTCAACGCCATGGGCGAGGCGTTCCTGGCTGGTTATACATACGGCGATCTCGGCGGCGTCAACAAGGGGGGTCAAGACATCTTCTTCTCGAAATTCACCACCATCCCGCCTACTCCCACCCCTACGCCCACTTCGACACCCACCCCCATTCCAACCATCTGTTTCTTCTCCGAGAACCTCGACAGCGACCCAGGCTGGACGATGAATGGTGAATGGGAGTTTAACGCTCCCCAAGGCAAGGGAGGCGGTCAATCGGATTGCTACGATCCTAACTCGGCGTACAGCGGTAGCTTTGTTTACGGCTATGATTTAAGCTACGATGGTTTATACGCCAATCCTGATTCCAACATATATACTCTAACGACATCCCCCATCAACTGTAGCGATTACTATGACATAGTATTGTCCTTCAAGGCGTGGATCGGACTTCCATCCATAGAGGATTCGTTGCATTTCGCAAGGATAGATGTCTCGGCAGACGGAAGCTTTTGGGAGACCGTCTGGGACAACGCCTATCCCCGGCTAGATGGTATGCTGGAGAGATGCGACACCTCCTGGACGGATTTCGAGGTGCCGCTGGGGAGAACAGCCGATAATGAAGCCTCCACCTATATCCGGTGGAGTATTGGTCCTACCTCCGACATGAAAAACATGTACACGGGGCACATCGGTTGGAACATTGATGATCTGCGTCTATGCGGGGTGGAAGTAACCCCCACTCCCACCCCCACGAGGACTCCTGTCCCGACGGTAGCGGATTGCTCAGATATCTGGACCCGATCCCTTACCGCCAACCACCTGAATGTAGGCAGGGGAGTGGCTGTTTCTCCCGACGGGTTCGTATATGTCGTGAGTAGTACCTCGGAGGACACCGATTTCGAGGAGACAGTGGGCAAATCGGATGTCGTAATCTCGAAGTTCGACTCCGACGGAAACAAACTCAACGAGAGACTCCTCGGAAGTCCTCAGCACGATCAGGGCGTGGCGGTTTCTATCGCGTCCCCCAACGAGATATACATAGTCGGCTGGACCGAGGGGAGCCTTGGAGGGGCAACCCATCAAAACGGCAAGGACGCTTTCCTAGCCAAGTATAACAACGCTTTGGAGCTTCAATGGATAAGGTACCTGCCGGAGACCTTTTTCCAAACCCAGTTAGGCACTGCGGTAGCTGTAACTCCCCAGGGAGATATAGTGGTTGGCGCTCAGCTCGGAGTCCTGGCTAAGTACTCTCCCGACGGCGTCTTGTTATGGGAGATACTGCCATCCCTGGCTGGCAATCCGGAGTATGTTGTCCCCCTGGATATTTGTGTTGACGCCTCTGGTTTCATCTACATGGCGGGATATACGGAAAACTTTGCTGGAGACGGCAGCGAGGATATCGTAATTGCGAAATACAATGCCGAGGGCTGCTTTCAATGGATGAATGTCTTGAGCGATCTCGGTTGTTCGGGGTCCTGTACTCTTTGCGACGGGATGGAAGAGCGTGGTTATGGGATCGATGTGGACAACACCCGGAACGAGCTTTATCTGTGCGGATTTACCATGACTACCGCGCAAGGAGTCGATTGTATGCCGGCGGCGTTCTTGGCCAAGTACAACCTGCATGGCGACTTGCAATGGACAAGGTTCCTAGCCGGCAGCCAGGATTATGACCATAAGGTCTATGCCTACTCTACTTCGGTTGATGCAAGCGGTCATGTGTTCTTGAGTGGAAGCCTATATGGAGACGCGGAGGGGTATATGAATCACGGCTGGGAGGATTGGTATCTCGCCCTTTATGATCGCAACGGAACCCTTCAATGGCTGAGGGGCAATGCTTCTGGGCACGAAGCCTCGGAGATGAGCGTCGGCGTCGCTTCTCATGGTTACTGCACCGCTTTCCTGAAGGTCTGCGGTTCGGTGGGGGGGAGCAACTTCCTGATTCGCGAGTCCTCCGATTACTTCACGCCGACGCCGTTGCCGCCGACGCCGACTCCTACCCCGACACCGAAGTGCGAGCCGGAGGAAGCCTTTTACGCGGTCAACATGCTTGGCACCTCCTGGACAGACTGGGGAAGCGATGTTACCGCGGACTCGGTTAAAAACAGCTACCTTGCGGGTGTTTACGGGGATGACGCCTTGATTGCCAGCTACAGCCCTGATCAGCAACTGAGATGGATGGTCACCTGGGATGATGCGAGATGCGAGGGGATTACCCTTAATAGCGCGAATGACGCCATGTATGTAACAGGAGTAGATTACACTTTGGGCATACACAACCCGCAAGGCTTTCTTGGCGCTTATGATACCGCGGGCAATCTGCAATGGAGAGTCAACTTCGCCGGTTCTGACCGCGTGGAGGGGCGAGCGGTGGCTGCCGATGGAAGCGACAATATCTATGTCGTAGGCTACATGACCGGTACGATGGACGGACTCGCCTCCGCCGGCGGAAGAGATATCTTTATCAGGAAGTTCACCTCCAGTGGAAATAATATTTGGACCAAGCTGTTAGGCTCTTCTGCTGACGACGAACCTTACGACCTGGTGGTGAATGACCCCGAGGGCGTGGCATACCTAACCGGCTTTACCAAGGGTGATCTCGGAGGAGCCGGCAATAGCGGGATGTCCGACCTCTACTTGGCCAAGGTAAACCTGGACGGAAACCTAACCTGGCTCAGGCAGTACGGGCTTCCTTTCGATGAGGAGGGAACTGGGGTGGACCTGGATGCTGATGGCTCGGTTTACATAAGCGGATGGACGAGTTCGAGAGAGGACAGCCAAAGGGAACATGCAGGTGATCTCCTCATCCTGAAGTATTCAGCCGACGGCAACATGGTGTGGAATCAGGCATATACATCGGGACCCGCCAATTACGAGGACAAGGCTTTCGGCATCGCGGTCGCCGATCAAAATACAGCAGTGATAACTGGTAAGGTCAGCGGCTCTATAGACGGGGAGAGCCCGGCATCGGGATATTGCAGCGACATCTTCATTATGAGATTCAGGCTTTCGGATGGCGTCAGGCTCTGTACACATCTCGTGGGTTCAGAAGGCTCCGATGTCGGCAAGGCGGTAACATTCGTTGGAAGCGGCGAGTTCTACATAACGGGGTATGCCGGAAGCAGCATCGCCGGGAAACCGCATTCGGGAGGCAAGGATGTTGTCCTGGTGCATTATTCCCTCTCACAACCGCCACCCACGCCGACCCCAACTGCGACAGCAACCCCGACCAATACACCCACCCCGACCCCGACCCCGGATTATATCCTGGTGGCGCGCACCTGGAGCAACGCGGATTATCGCACCATTTCCGAGGCGCTGGATGCGGTTCGATCCGGGGCTGACCAGCGAAAGACTATCCATGTCGTAGCTGATGGAACCTATTATTGGTTCAACGAGAATATACCGATGGAACTGGTGCCGGGCGTGAAACTGATGAGCCATACCTCCACCAAGCCCACCATCCAGGGGCATCCCTCGCAAGCCATCGGGGCGCCCTTATTCAAGGCGGTAGGGATCCATGACCTGAACACCACCATTCAAGGGCTGCGAATCATGTACGGCTTCCTGTATAACGCCAACGGGGCAGCCCTGTATATAAGCAACTCGGAGATCACGGTCAGGGATTGCGAATTCCTTTACAACAAGGCGAGAAGAACCGGTACAACTACTTATGGGGGCGCAATATTCAACTACGCTGGAGACCCGGTTATCGAGAATTGCAATTTCGAATACAATGATGCGAAAACCGGCGGGGCGCTTGCCAACCAGTACGGGGACCCGGTGATAAGGGACTGCACCTTCACCTCGAACAACTCCAGCGCTGGCGGGGCGCTCGCCGACTACTCTGGCGGTTCAGAGGTCTATGAATGCGCCTTCCAGGACAACCACGGCGGGTTCGGCGGAGCAGCATACTATTGGAACAGCTTTGCTAGTGTAGAAAGGAGCGTCTTCACCGGGAACAGCGCTTCGGACAACGGCGGGGCGATCTATGCTCACGCCTCGGCGGAGACCTCGGCTCACCTGGACATGAAGCGATGCGAGTTCCGGGAAAATCATTCCTGCGCTTCCGGCGGAGCGCTCTTCTTGTGGTGGGGATATTATGATTTTGAGAACCTTGTCTTCTGGAGAAACGCAGCCGACCACCACGGAGGAGCGGTTTATAGTTTTGTTACCGCTCTTGCCGGTTACTCTTTCACACATTGTACCTTCAACGGAAACGAAGCAAGCAATGGTGGAGCGCTATACAATGATGCCCCGAGGGGAAGCATATACAACTCCATTATGTGGGGAGACATACCCAACGAGGTGGCATATCCCACCAGCGCCCAGATGCCGGAGATATCTTGTTCCCTGGTGGAGGGAGGGTATGGCGATGCCCTGGATCATAATATGGACAAGAACCCATGGTTCATGATGGATTTCGCCGGAGACCTGCGGTTGCGTCCTGTATCTCCCTGCATTGACGCAGTACAGTTTTGCAGTTCTCTCACTGAAGATTTTACGGGAGCTCAGCGACCGTTCCAGCATAGAGTCCCCGCAAGGAGAATCCCCGATATGGGAGCATACGAATTTTCCGATTATCTTTGGATAGGTCCAGACCCATATCCCGCATACGATTTCTCGTCCATAGAGGACGCTCTTGCTGACATTCGTTCAGAAACCCACAGGATAAGCGTGCTGGGAACTTACGCTGATCCTTCTTCATTTCCTATCTATCTGAGGGAGAGTTCCTATATAGAGGTAGATGACCCTGATAACTATGTATATTATAACGCCAATCTTCAAACCAACATCTTCAGGCTGGAGAACTTCTCCCATTATCCTGCTGGGCTTGACGGATTTCGTATCTTAAGCGGGAGCAGCGGTATCGGAGGCGGCATTAGGGTGGATAACGCAAGTCTTGTCTTGTTGAACTCCGAAATTAGGAGTTGTGTTGCCAACAAGGGCGGCGCAGTTTATGTGAAGGACGGAGAAGCGGAGATCAAGAACTGCTGGTTTACTGAGAACACGGCAATGCAGCAGGGAGGCGCCCTTTACTTCGAGAATTCCAATTGGACAGTTGATAATTGCGAAATTGGACTTATGCGCGACGACAATCCGGAGAGGTCTGAAGACTACGATGTAGTTGATATTATAGAGGGCGGAACGAACATCGGAGACAACACACCCGATCCTCACAATCGCGCCTATGACGAAGGCGGAGGCATTTACTCCGCCTACAGCACTTTCACACTGAAGGATACCCATATAAAAGCGAATGTGGCGCTTAATAATGGACAGACACCTACGGCAGACGGCGGGGGAATGTTAGTGCAGGGAGGCGGTGGAGTAATAGAGAATTGCGTGTTCAGGGTGAACTACGCTGCTGATAGGGGAGGCGGATTATGGGCGGAAACGGAGGAGCCGCTGCTTATTCATGACTGTCGTTTCCACGGCAACTCTAGCGGGCGACTCGAACCGCCATTCTTCCTGTGGATGTTTGGTGGAGGTTACGGAGGTGGAGCCAAGCTGGGAGGAAGCCAGATCTCGGTGGAGAATTGCGTTTTCTACGACAACCTTGCTCTCCACCACGGGGGAGGCATCTACTTGAGCGAGGATGGCGTTACGGTGAGAAAATCGTTGTTCTATAAAAACAGGGTGTGGAAGAAGGGAGGCGGTCTATATTCGGAAGGGGCTGATTGCTACCTGGAGAACGACTGCTTCTATGCAAATCTAGGAAAAGACCCCCGTGTTGCAGTCAAGAGATATGCAGCGCTGTATTTATGGAGCAGGGGAGGCGGTCTTTATCTGAAGAACTGTAATTTTACGCTGAGAAACTCAACGGTTTGGGAAAATGAGACACACATGACCTTTGTCACCGGATTGGTTACAGCAACTGGAGCCGGACTGAGAACCGAAGATTGTTCTGGAGATGCTTATCACAACATCTTTTATGGCAACCGTAGGAAGTTCAAATTCAAAAGTGTAATCAACTTAAGTCTTTCCGACCAGGTGTATGTATCTCCTTATGCTTCGCACGACATCCAATTCATCAATAACTTCTTGGAGCCAAAGACAGATGCACCCACTCCTTCCGACTACGAGGGAGACCATTATCACGCAATCCGGGAGGATCCGAAGGTTTACGCCGATGCTTATGGATGGATAAGGCTAAAGCCTGACTCGCCGGCAAGAGGAGCCGCATGGGAATGGCTAGGCTATCCTTCGGATGACTTCGAGGGAGATACGAGACCCTGCGGCGGAGGTTCGGCGGATATCGGGTGTGATGAAACATGCGACTAGCCCCAAGGCTGGCTCAGAGGTGAAAAAGACGCGAAGCCAAAGGCTGTATCCCACTGCTTTATTGGTGCGAAAGTGAAATTGTGATCCTTGTAAGCCCTTGAACCTCTCGATGAGGCAGGTTCTTGCTATATCACGGATTTATGGTCTTGTTGATAAGTATGGTGAGATATTGCCTAGGCTTGCAAACAAGCTAGAAGTTGATGGCGAAGAGACTCTTTCATGTTACAGTTTTCCCAAAGAGCATAGAAAGCGTATTAGGAGCACTAATTGCTTAGAGCGAGTTCACCAGGAGATCAAGAGACGCGGTAGGGTTATTTGGATCTTTGCCAACGAGGCATCGTGTATAAGGTTATGCACATCTGTGGTTATGGACATAAGCGATGAATGGGTAAGTGGCAGGCGTTACCTGGATATGGGATTATTAGGTGATAATATCTTGCAGGAGGTTTCTCAAGGTATGTAAGTAAAATTAAGATTTTATAGGAATAATGAGTAGTGGGTTCTCAAAGCCCCTGCTCTCTAAATCTCTCAGGGTCTTTGTCAACGATGAAGGGAATTCTTCGTTAGATCATAATCAAGAAGAACAGCTCTGAAGAATTGATTTAATTCGCATTGTGATGCTGTTAGAAATCGCCT
>CAYUVA010000061.1:0-21283 GCA_964448115.1 uncultured bacterium | reverse complement strand
ACATCTTTGCCGACAGCTACCCCTTCGACTACCCCAACATTCACCCCCTCCAACAGCCCCACAAGCACCCCCAGCTACACCGATAGCGCCACGCCAACCATGACCGGGACCAACTCGCCGACTATGACTCCGAGTATAACGCCAACATCTACCGCATCCGCTACCGCAACCCCAATTGTTTCCTCCACGCCGACCGCCACCATGCTTGCAACCTCAACCCCAACCGCATCTTTCTCCTCGACTCCAACCCACACAGCAACCCACCTACCTAGCACAACTCCAACCGAATTGCCAAGCAATACTCCTTCACCTTCGATTACACCAACCACAACGCCCACTGCAACACCAACTATCCAGGTCTTGCCGGTCATTCTACTAGGTGGCTACTGGGACACTTATGTATCAAGCCATAATGGTGGCAGATTGCAGATAATAGCCCTAGTCTCCAACCCTCAAGCACAGGTAAGCGATGGCGAGGTTGAGATCCTCTTTGAGGGCATGAACACTGGAGTGTTCCTGGGTTTTTACCAGGGCGAAGGAATATTCACCCTAACAGCTAGCTTATCAGAGCCACTATCGATCTCTTCGGGAATTGATCCCGCTAGTTTCCTTCTGGAGTTTGTCTATCGCAGCGATGAGGGGACTGAGAGTCTCTACTTTCCTTGGCTTTGGTGCAGACAATAGCATCAATAAATCTGCTCCCTCTCCCGCTGGGAGAGGGCTGGGGAGAGGGCTGCCGATGAATCTTGCTCCAAGGTAATACTTTACATAGCCGCGCCAAAACTTTCTCCATATCTGACCAGCGCTCAGTTCTTCAGTTAATTCATCAACCAAGTTCATCCAGCGTGTAAGCATGAAAGACTCCAGATTCTTTGCCAGGCCATGTGCCTCGTAAAGGGTTGTTCCTGTCAGGGCGATCATGCCTTGGAATTGCGCATAATCGAGATCCAGCTCCATGGCGAATTTCATTATCTCACTAAACCCGTCATAATCTTCACCAGGAAGCCCTAAGATAAATGAGCCAGCAACCTCCATTCCCGCTTTCTTCGTCAAGGAAACCGCCATGATACCCTGCTCTCTGGTCGTATTTTTTCCACCGGACCGGATAAAGCTATTGCCGTTTCAGGTAACTCTTTTTTCACCGACTCAAATAGCTTGATATCATAAGTAAAACTTCCCCAGGCTGATGGTACTGCGAGCAGGTCAGGCTCAAAATCAATTATTTTTCCAATCATCTCCCTTTGACTAAGATGCATGGCATTAGCATCGATAAGAGCAACATTGAATCCTTCTGATCTAAGTAAAGTGGCTGCACTGACCAGGTCTATCGGCGGGAAGGCAATGGAACCAGGTGTCTCCCCTCCGCACCAATTCCGATAATAATGCGCATGTTTTTTCCCATTAAGCCAGACAATCGGATTGAGGAACAGAATTTTCTCGTATCGTGGCATCTTTAATACTTAAACTCTTGTTGCTGTTTAGCTACGGTAAGTAATATACATTTTTCCCTGCAGATTCAATTAGGAGAACATCCCATATATTCGTCATGCCACATAATCCAGCAAAAACCCGCAAGGTATTGAAGCCGAGTGCTTTTGACTCGGCGATGAAATTTGCTGCTTTATCAGGCTTAGTCATTAAAACATGTAGCAAGCTAAACGCACCACGAGCAACGGGAAAGAAGGGAATCCAGCGAACTGTATTAGCCTTAAGCCTCAAACCTCATCACTCAATGTTTATGTAAGGCCAGGTGGTGCTCGTGTTGCCCGATGTATCGGAAGCCCTGATCTCAAGCAGGTAACTACCAGCCAAGCCGATAAGATCCTCACCTCTAAGCGGTATCTTGATCCCGAAGATGGAGTCGCGAATGCCGAGATCCCCGTTTTGTCCATCATCCTGGAGCATTATACCGGTTGGCATTCCCTGGTATAGCACCTCTACCTTGTTGATATCAGCCCTGCCGTTGGGGTCGGTAATTACAGCAAGTATGCCAAGAGTAACATCGATCCCCTCATGGATGGTGGTATCGAAGTAGCCAGCGGCAAGGATGCGTGGCTCAGAGCCGTTGCTAGGCGATGCCGCCCGTTCATACAGCGCCTGCCAGGTTAAATTGGCAGGCATCAGCTTCGTGTATCCATCGTATTTCATCGCTTCCATGCTGTGCACGATCAGGTATGGCCAGGGGTCGCTCACCGCAGCAAAGCTATCCTGCGCATAAATCTTGAGCAGGTAATCCCCCGGCTCCCCACCGCTTTGGATATTCAGCTCACGCTGGCTGCCCTTGAGCCAGAAAAAGCTATGGTGCTGGTCATAAGGGGGGATGCTGTAATGGAACTCGGAGCCTTCGGCAGCCAACCAGACATCTTTGATATCATCGCCATCAGGGTCGAAGACATAAGCGAAGCAATCGAGTTTGCCCCCCATCTCGGAGCTTATATCGCTTTCAACCCAGCCAGCAACATATATCTGAGGTGGTTCGTTGAGCAAGATACGAGCGGTCAAGGCTCCAATAGCATAAGCATCGACCGTGCTGTACTCGATCAGCTCCGCCTCGCTTGCCCAGTCATCATCCCGCTGAAACCAGCCCTGGTAGCCGTACTCGCTCCTCTGGGTGCGACAAAGCTGTATGGCTGCCTTGTCTGATAGAGCCTTCTCGGACAGCCTGTTGAATATGAGCGCCTGCCGGGCGTGATCTTCGGTGGTATAAAGCTCGGGAAGGTACTCGCAGGTATCATCGGTTGTATTGTAGATATAGCCGGCAGGAAGCGCTCCCGGATGGCTGATATCGAAGTCCGTGCCCAAAAAGATCAGCTCCCGACCAGCCTCGATCGCCTCTTTATAGCCGGTCTTGGAGATCGCATACAACGTATTTATCGCAGCCGCTGTATCGCGCAGGTAATAGATAAGCTCACCATCGCCTCTGCGGCTAAGAAATGCACCTTTGACAGCTCCATCTTGGCGTTGCAGGTTCAGAAGGCAAAGGTTGTGGTCTTGGAGCAGACCTTTCGCATATAGCTGGTTTCCGCACAGGGCTGCTGCATAGGCTGCCTCACTTACAGCAGCGCTGATGTGCTCGTTTGTGTTATATGCTTCTTCCAGCAAGATACCTGGCTGCGGGTATCGAGTCTCGATGATGTTGTTTAAGGCGTTGCGAGCATACAGCTTGTATCTAGGTGTTCCCGATAGATCCCCCAGGGTCATCAGAAAGATAATATCGCCGAAATCGAGCAGTTCACCCGTCTCTCCCCCTCTTTCCATAACCAGGTCGCCGGAGCGCATGGCTCGCTGTAGATATAGCATATCCGACACCGTAACAAAGGCATACAAAAGCCCCATCGCCACCTGGGCGGTTATGTTGTAGTCCGCATGGCCATCATAGACATAGCTGTCGGTTACCTCGTAAGCCCAGGCGCCATCCTCGCTCTGAAGGTTCACCAGACGATCCCCCGCCCGGATTATTGACAAGCGATAGTCGCTTTGCTTGTAGGCATAGCAGCTCCGGGGATAAAGGTGTATCAATGCCCAAAGGCTGAAGACCAAAACAAGATTGCTGGTAAGAAACGGCTTATGATGCAAATACCTGGCAAATCTATTACTCATTCCACCAGCAGCTTCAGGGTCTCGTAGTCCGGCGAGACCGATCTTATTATTACCGTATTCTCCTTGTCCTCGGCAAACGTTCTAAGATAGGAAATGTAGTCTTTTGGCAGATTCGGCATACCCCGACCACGAACAAAAACGATCCACATTAGACGATACAAATCTCTGGTGGGATCAAAGTAATGGTCGATGTATATCGCCTTGTAGGGACGATAATGGGCGTGGAATTCAGGATCTGCATAGAACCCCAGAAAATAGTCGGAGCTGAACAGGTCAAGCCCCTCCAATCCGAGTATGACATCCGGCTCTTGCCTTAGGATGTATTTGTGATCGGAAAATGACTTCAAGCCATAGTTACCATGCATATTGAGCGCGATATCTCGGCGCATAAGCCCGGCGAAGTCAAGGTATCTGTGCTTCGAGTAGTATGCCATGGCGCCGCAACCCTCGCTGGCGATCACATTGTCACCAGGAAATTGCTCCTTAAGCCACAATCCGAACAGAGCGAATGGATGATACTCTGCGGGATCGATCAACCAAACCTTGAGCTTGTCGATGATAACAGTCGGCTGCTTGAGCAATATCTTTGTCCATTGCCAGTAGATCCTCCCCCCGACTAGCCAGTGCACATGGTTTGTATAGCCGTAGTTCCCGATGATCAAGGCACAAGATAGAAACATTGCAGCCAATCGTAACCGTGATGGTCGAACAATACTCGCCCGTATCATCTTGGGATAAAGCCGTAGCGCCCGCACGAACAGCAGAAACAAAAAGGGGAGCGAGGGAAGCATGAAACGGCTGAAGGGAAGGTAATCGCCTCCCACATAAATGGTGTAGAAGATGTTGAAGCCAACAAACATCAGCAACAAAGCATTGAATTTCCGCAAGCCAAGCGCAAGCGCAGGCAGCATGACCAGCAGCAGCCAGTGCAGGTTGAGCTTGACTCCATTATAGGCGAGATATTCAAGCCCCTTGCTCATGTCGTGCAGCTTGTGAACGCTGGTCTTGGAGTAGAAGCTATTGGGCAATAGATGCCCGAAATATGAGTAATGCCATACATGATAGCCGAGAAATAAAGCAATGACTGCAATTATTAGAGCCAGATCTCGCCTTTGAATGCACGATAGCAATGCTCTCTTATCCCCTTTTATCAATGCCAGCAGCGGTCGCCAGAGGATATACACCAAAGCGAGGCAGAGGTATGCCACCCCCTCCGGTCGGGTCAAGGCTGCAAGAAGCAGATAAAACAATCCATGGACCGGTTGTCCCTTATGCCCGGCTCGGATCAACCCATAAGCACCTGCCACCAGCAAGAGCACATAAAAAGGGGTCTCCAGCCCGGTGTAGCTCCAGTTGGAGTATGGAAAACAACTCGCTAAAAGAAGCATCGGTACCAGGGTGAAAAAGTCATAACGCCCAGATAACTGTCGCTCCAGGCGAAATACGAGGATCAGCGTGATAAGGGCGCTAATAAGCCCCAGCACCTTTGCGGTTACATTTACCGGCGCCCCAAGTGTCCTGCCCGCTGCTAGCAGGATAACCCAAAGGAAATTCGAGTAGCCCTCCTCTCTCTCACCTTTATTGAACACAAGCCCCTTGCCTGATGCGAGGTTCTCCGCATAACGGAACGAGATAAAGGCATCCTCCTGGGTGCCGATGTTCAAAAGGAAGTAGAAGAATACAAATAAAAGTAAACCGGCAAGGAGACCAGCCATGATCCCCTTGCCGGGCTTTTGCGATTTAACGGTCATTTATTAACTATCCCAGCCTATCATACCAAAGGCGGGATATTGATTACACCCTCCCCCAGACTACTGGTTGGGATAAACATCGGTAGCGCCATCCGGCGGATAAGGATCGCTCGGCGGGTTAGGCGGGTTGTTCTCGTAGCCGTCTCCGCAGGCATCGACCTCGCTATACTTGAGGTTGTTGACCTCCTGCAACTGGCTTGAGCGCATCCATTCCAGCTTTTGTCCATTCAATTCTACCGAGTTATTTATCTTTGTAGCATCGAGAGCACCTATCTTGTCGGCACTTGCCTTGATATTCTTGACCTGCGGTCTGCGCCAGGTGTTGAGAATATTGGTGTAGAAGTCCTTGATCTTCTGTCTCCAGGTGCGATCCTTCAAGCCCTGGTTCACCTTGACCGCTGCATAAGAACCGGTCTGCTCATAGGCAGCGCCGACTCCACCAGCAGCGCCGGTGGTGAATGACCATACCGGACCATCGGTTATGCCACCGCGATTATCCAGTGCCACCACCTGCCAGTAATAGGTGGTGAAAGGTTCCATAGCACCGGGGTCGTACTGGTTGGTGGGCAGCCCTGAGGCGACCAGGTCATCACCTGTGGGGGCTGAGCCAGCCTTCATGCGAATATCATAAGTCAGGGGATCTCCATCGGGATCGTTACACATCCAGCGCATGTAAGTATGTGCGCCACCGACAGCAAAGTAAACCACCGGTGCCTCGACCGTGTTATTAACCACCTCGTCATCGACCTTGACATGCAGCTCATACTCGCCATCAGGTACATCGTTCAGTACCACCTCGGTCTGATCGGTCTGCGTCCAGTCGATGTAAACAACCGTTCCATCAGCCTGGGTGATCTTGTAGCTATATACCAGGTCAGATGTAGAGTTGCCATCCAGGCATATAGTAGCATCCTCGATATTGCCGATTGCATAAGTGGTCGCATCGCTGCCGCTCCAACTGAGCGTAACCGTATTTCCAACCACCACTGGGAAATCAACGGTGAGCGAGGGAATGTTGCTGAATTCCAGGAAAAATGCGGGGATCTCATTAGGCTCCAGGTTGCTGTAAACATCGAAATGATCCTCCGGGTCGGCGAGATCCTGCGCCTCGGCAACCACCTGTCCAGCGCCGGTGCCGGTCCACTTGCCGACCAGGATGCGGCTATCATCGTTGTAAACGAAGAATGCTACACCTGGGCTTGAGGAGGTTATGGTGTCGAATCCACTTCGATCCACCGTTTGTGCATAATAACTCGTATCATCACAGGAGATCAAGGGATAGTCGGTGGCGAGCCTCTGGATTCGAGCCATCATCTCAGCATCGGTTACCAGCTCGGTCTGCGCCTGCGTGGTTGTCGAAGGGGTAAGCTCGAAGGTGATGCTTGTAGGTTCGTCGGTTGCACCGACCTCTGCACGCTTGAAGTTCCGGTGAATAAGATCGCTCTTGGCTGAGGCGCTCAGAATGCCGCCTGCGCCGCCGATGCTGTCGAACAGACCGACCGCAGGGACATACTCGTTGCCTGAATCGGCGACAATGAAGCCCTCGATATTGGGACCATCATAGTAAACGACCTTGACTCCACCGGCTGCCTCTTGAGTTTCACCATTGAGAACCAGAACCTCGAATTTAGCCTCACTCTCGTTCTCCCAAAAAGTAGCTGTGCCATCGGAGCTAGTAACCTCGATCTTGACATCCATCTTCGTGGGATCGCCGATATCCTTATCATCTCCGTCGTCATCATCACCGCAGCCGATAAGGATCAGCCCGGTGGTGAGAAGACCAACCAGGACAAGGACAAACCAGTACTTCGTGAGCAGTTTCATAAGTCATCCTCCCTTATGATTTCAGGTTCATATAACATATTAACCAAGAGTCTTGAAGCAAAGTTACCATATTAAAAAAGCGAATGCAAGCCCTACATGGATTAAAAATGAAAAATCTATCACCCCATCCCCAGATCGGTGCGACTCGGCTTTAGTTATTTGATAAATGAAATGGTCAGATGTGGATTGGACTTTTCGTATTTCAACTATGCAGAATTCAAGGAAAATCCGCGCTATGTTACCGATGATGACTGGCCAGAAGAGATCTTGCAAGAGATATCCGAAAGCGACATGCGCGACCTCACCGTGCACAAGAACTACACCGAATCAACAACGATGCATTGCATATCGGGATAAATCTCCGCTGGTGAGTCATTTTATTATCAATCTTCCAATATCATCTCCCGACGGTGAAAGAAGATAATCAAAGACTCTGCCACCATCCATAACTCCAGAACTACGATGATAAAGCCGATAATGACCAGATGCCAACTCTGTTGACTCATATAAGTCTTCAGATTAAGCGCCATTGCCCAACTAGTAAGAAATAGAATAATCATCATCGGTATTAGTGTATAAAGCACTCCCTTGCCGCGTTTATACAGGTAAATGGTTACCGCCAAGAGGCTCAATCCGGCGAGGAGCTGATTCACCGTGCCGAATAGAGGCCACAGGATAAGTGCTCCCTTGCCTCCTTTTTGCGACAAGGCAAGCAACAATGCGGTTCCCACAGCAACAAAGGTTGCCAGGTGGCGGTTGGTCAGCGGCTTGACCTTGAGATCGCTAGCCAGCTCCACTATGATGTATCTTTGGATTCTGGTCGCCGTATCAAGCGTTGTTCCTGCAAAAGATGCTATGAAGACTCCCATAATCACGATGGCGATGTCATAAGGGATGCCGATGGCAGCGATTAGGTTGGCTGAGCCATAGACAAAGGCATTCACCTTTGAGCCAAGCCCAGCAGCAGCCTTCCAACTCGCATAATGATGCCTCCAGGCATCCAAGCCAGTCAAGGTGGTATCTCCCACATTTAAGCTCATACCGATTCCAGCAGCAACCGCTATGATCACAAGCACAGCGAGAACTCCCTCCATGAGCATAGAGCCATATCCGATCATTTGTGCATCGGTCTCGTTTTTCAATTGCTTCGAGGAAGTGCCGCTTGCCACCAGGCTATGAAATCCGCTGATCGCACCACAGGCGATGGTGATAAACAAGAAAGGAATTATGTCCGGGGCACCGACTGGATGGCTATTGAGCGCCGGGGCGACCATCTGCGGCCGGGCAAAAACGACACCAAGAATCAATAAACCGAGCGCCACGAATAACTGGTGTCCGTTGATGTAATCTCGAGGCTGGAGCAGTAACTGCACCGGCAGCACCGAGGCGATATAAGCATAGATGAACAGGATAAACACCCAGATCATTATCGGTTCTAAACCGAACAGCGAGGGCATCTGCAATGGGAAATAGACTCCGATGATCACGGTTACATACAACAAGACCAAGGCGATGATAGCTACTGTCGTCTGGGGCAAACCACGCTTATATATCGCCCAACCCAATACTACAGCAATGGGAAGCTCCATCCATATCGGAAACACAGAATAGGGGAACTTATCGAACAGATAAGCGATTATCCAGGCGAAGATG
Source organism: uncultured bacterium (assembly GCA_964448115.1). Taxonomy (GTDB): domain Bacteria; phylum CAYUVA01; class CAYUVA01; order CAYUVA01; family CAYUVA01; genus CAYUVA01. Next base: position 12,455 of record CAYUVA010000061.1, on the reverse strand, counting down.
GCGATCACTATAAGCAAAGTAAAGAATATAATCACGAAAAAAAGCACCCGCACTCGCGGATTGATCAGATCCCCGGTTAAATCGCTGATGCTCCTTCCCTGGTGCCTTGCCGATACGACCAATGCACCAAAGTCGTGTACTGCTCCCATGAATATGGCGCCTATCATCACCCATAGTATCGCCGGCACCCAGCCCCAGATGATAGCTATGGCAGGACCTACTATCGGTCCCGTGCCAGCGATGGAAGTATAGTGATGTCCGAAGAGGATCTCCTTGTGCGTGGGCACGAAATCGACCTGATCGTTAAACTGCACAGATGGCATCAGCCGATCACTGCTAAGGCTAAATATACGGCGGCTTAAAAACCTCCCATAAGTACGATACGCTATCAAGTAGGCAATTATGCAGCCAATAAGCAGAAGTACGGTTTCCATGGCAGCCCTCCCTTGGCTATTTACCCCTTCTTACTTGTTATCATACATAGATATTATTACACCCATTAAGTTGTAATAATCAACCCTAAATTGTTTGCTGACAGCACAGAAGATTTGATTTTGAGGACAAGGCAGGCAGCCAGCCATTGCCTCCACTCGTTCTAGTCTGTCTCAAACCCCACACCGTGTCATCCCAAGCGGATTCCCAATTTTTGAAAAAATAGGGACGAAGTCAAGGGATCTCTCACCACCTCTTCTCCACCCAAGAGTTTGTCTCAAGATGCTTAAAATATCACTAAAATGTCATTGCGAGCAAAGCGAAGCAATCTCGTTCTTATTGATTATAAAGAAGATTGCTTCGTCATCCCGAATTATCGAGACTCTTAGCAATGACATGTTGGGGAATTTTTAGACAGACTCCCAAACTGGGGGGAATATAGGGGGGGCTAGCGTTCCGTGTGCTTACGCGCCCGGCTGCAATTATGTCGCCATTCCATGGCTGAGGGAACTGGATTCCCGCCCGCGCGGGAATGACAGAGGGGAGGTGCGGGAATGACATAGAGGTGCCCGTTGGCGAAACAAATCTTATGTCAAGAGCAGCACAGCTCCCGACCTATTCGGGAGGCATGAAAATTATGACCTGCGAAATTGCGATATCTTTATAAGTAATCCAAACATTGTATATCTTTTAACCAAATGAATTTCCCTAGTTAGTTGATTACTTTTCCTATGGGATTCAAGCGCTTCACTCACACCTTCTTAGTCTTCTCTCTACCCAATGTTTTTCCGGGCGTTGGGGATAGGTGGACAGGAATCGCTCGTAAAGGCGCTTTGCCTGGAGTTTCTTGCCTTGGGTGAAGTAAACACTAGCTAGTTCGAGGATTGTCTCTGGGAGAAACTCGAAGGTGGGATAATTGGCGAGGATCTTTCGGAAATAAAGCTCTGCGAGGTGGTAATCCTTCCTCGAGGCGGCGCGACTAGCCAAGTGATAGTAAGCAAAAGCCTTGGATGGAGCATCCCTGTGCTCGGATAACATATCCTCGTAGATGGCAAACATCTCAGAAAATGTCTGGCGTTTGCGGTACTCCCTAGCGAGATCCGCCTTGTCTTCGATAGTCGCTCGACCCGTGCCATACAAGGCTCGCAGCGCCTTAAACGACCTAGCGTCGCTCTCAAGAGCTCCTAGGTCGCTCACGAAGTTATCCAGGCTCTTGATCTCCCAGAAACGGTCTATCTCATTGCCGTTTTTATCGAGCAATAGGATGGTCGGTGCGCTCTTGACCATGAGCGAATCTGTTATCCGCTTGTCTGCCTGGATGTTGATCCTGGCTATCACAAAACGCTCAAGATACCGGGAGACGGCTTCATTGCTGAAAATGCGCTCATCATAGTAGTCACACCAGTCGTTGTGTGGCTGATGTACGAAGAGCAGGATCTTCTTGTTCTCAGTTTGCGCCCTTGATACTGCGCTCGAAAGGCTGGTCTCCCAGGCTGCAAAAGACTGAGTTGCGATGCATATCGAAAAGAGCATCGTTAAAACGACTATCAATGACCTATAATATTTCATATAGTTCCTCCTATTCGGTAACCGTCAAGTAAGGCCAAGGCAGGCTCTGCTCGCCGTGAATGTCTTCGGCGACAAGCTCCAGCAGGTAGGCTCGCTTGCCATGCAGGTGCTCCTGGTCGATGATTATTCGCTGATGATAAAGCACGCTATCCAGGAGCGCAGATCCGACAATTCCTAGGTTTTCCAGCTCAAAATCAAGCTCAAATCCAGCGAACCTGGCATAAACCCTGGTTATATGCTCCTGTCCCAGGTTGTGGATGACCAAAGCTCCAGCATCCCAAGTGCTTTGGCTCTGCGCTGCGAGGCTCGTATTCATGTATCCAGCCACCAGTATGGTCGGCTTTTCTTTCTCCTTCGGCGTGGGTGTAACGGTTGGCTTGGGTGTTTCATAAGAGGCGCCCTTGCCTTGCGTATTGGTCGGCGTGAAAGTTGGCGTAAGCGTGGGAGTCTCAGTAGGGGTCTCAGTAGGCGTCGCTGTCGGCGTGTTGCTCGGCGTTGCGGTCGGGGTGCATGTCTCTGCCCAGACCAGGTTGAAGTCGATACCGCTTACATCCTCACCATCGACTGTAACCGCTTCCGGCGTCGGTGGACTCAGGCTGTACATACCGAGCTGGTCGTAACAATCGGGACCGCTCTCCTGGCAGCCCGTGTAATCCTCGTTGCGGTAAGCGCTGATGTAATAGACATTGTTCTCCACCAGCAGGCTGTAATTCCAGGGGCTGTTCATCCAAGTCCACGAATAATAAGCCATCTGTGTCATATTGATGTCATACCAGAAAGCCAGGCAGACATTGTGATCCGGGCTGTAATCGTTGTAGTAGATTAAGCCCGAAACATAAGCGCCTGTGCTGGTTGGTGTGGCAGTCGGGGTGGAGCTTGGCGTCGCTGTCGCCGTAACCGTGGGCGTGCTGGTCGGAGTAAAGGTCGCCGGGACTCCCCAGGAGCTTATCAAGTAAACCTTTCCATCTTCTGCTCCAAAGCATAGCTCATCGTAGCCAGGTATCATCGCCGATGACTCCATATCAGCCAGCACCGGATAGCTCCACAACAGCGAACCATCGGAGTTGACTGCGTAGAAATGCCCGTCATTGGAGCCGAAGAAGACCACCTCAGGATTGGTATTATTGCAATCCTGAGAACCCCATTCCAGACAAACATCGGCTATTATCGGCGAGAAGCGCACTGCACCGCCTGTCGAATAGTACCACTCCAAAGAGCCGGCTGGATTCAGAGCGTAAAGGTTGTTATCATCAGAGCCTAAATAGATCCTGTGGCTGCGTCCGATTGCAGCGGATCCTCGAATGCTTCCACCCGTCTCGTAGCTCCACTTGAGGCTTCCATCTGATTCAACCGCATACAGCTTGCTATCGCTGGAGCCGACATAGACAACTAGGTTCATATCCAGCGTCGGGGCGCTTAGCGTGCCATTAAGCTCCAATGACCAGTTCAGGTTGCTGTCAGCATCTATCGAGTACAGCATCCCCGATTGGGTCGTAACATAAGAGTTGTCATACCAATCCAGCGCTGAGGTCGTCGAGATATTATCATCGCAAGCGAAGCGCCACACAAGGGTGCCGTTGCGGTCAAGACAATAATAGTTGTTATCGAATGAGCCGACATACATTGTGGTATCGTTGTTGCCCAGCATCGGCGCAGCCCTGACATATCCGCCAGTAGCAAAGCTCCACCGCAATTCGCCATCAGTTGTAAGAGCATAGATACTTTGATCATCCGAACCGAAGTAGGTTGTATCATTGGTCGCCAGCGCCGGCGAAGAATGAATCGAGCCCCCTGTTGCATAGCTCCACAGGACTTCAGGGATGGTCTCGTTGTAGTCGCCGATGGTCTCTTGTATGGCAATGAAGTTCCCATCGCTTAATCCAAGATAGAATGTATCATCATCGACACCAACGGGAGCAGTGTATATAGGGCTTTCCAGGTCGGCAATCCACTCGATCAGCCCATCCGAGGGAGCCTTGACCTCGGGTTCTACTCCCGATTTATAAGCATCACGCTGGAAGTAGTTCCAGCCCCACATATCAGCCAACCAGAAATCTACATCGGTAACATCGCTGCCATCGACCACTACCAGGTCGGAAAGCCCCACCGCGTAATAGTAATCAGCGGGATTTTGATCTGGAGGCAGGTAGATAAGGTTTCCATCGTGATCAACACCGCCGAACACGATGTAATAGCCATCGGGAACAGGCGTCCACAGGGCATAAGCGCCTGGCTGGTCGGTCATCCCGAAGGATACCATGTTCATATCCATGTTCATGGCAGCCAGCAGGATATCTCCTCGTTTTGCTCCGCTGTAATAGACATGCCCACTGACATTGTACACCGGCGTCGGCGTGTTGCTCGGCGTTGATGTAGGCGTTGATGTAGGCGTCGCTGTCGGCGTGCTGCTCGGTGTATTGGTGGGCGTGTTGGTCTGGATTTCAAGATCGTCTATATACCATCCGGCATAGTTGTTGTATAGCTCATCGACTGTATCAAACTCGAAGCTGAGCCAAATCGTGTGCCCTAGATAATCGCTCAAATCGACCACCCTGGTAGTCCAATCTCCCTCGAAGTCAGTAAACTGCATGGCAAATTGCCAGGAAACCCCGTCATTGCTGGATATGTACAAAATCCTGGTGTCATAATAAGAGCCTGCATAAGGCTCCACCTCCTCGTAAGTGCGGAAAACCAGCGATGTAGTACCGCAATCACCGATAAACAAGGGCGGGGAGGTTAGGTAACCGTAATTCTCGTAACCTGTATCATAATCACCAGTGGCGTTTATACCATACCAGAAGCTGTGCTCTGAGCTGACATATTTGGCGTAAATGCTATCTTCGGTCCCCACTCGATGCCATAAGCCACTGGCTTTCCACCAGGTCTCCACAGTGTCGCTCTCAAAATCCTCATAGTAATGCTCATCGCAGACATTGAAAGGCGTAGGAGTGATAGTCGGAGTATCGGTGATTGTCGGTGTGTTACTAGGCGACATAGTCGGCGTCGAGGTTGGAGTTTCAGTACAGGTACGGGTCGGCGTTGAAGTCGGACTATCAGTCGGCGTCCAGGTCGCGGTAGCCGGCGTATCAGTCGGTGTCATCGATGGTGTGGCTGTCGGGGTTGCCGTATTGGTCGGAGTCGGAGAATGAGTATTGATACAGAAATCATCCAAATACCAGCCGCGATAATCATTATAATAATAATCGACAGTATCAAACACGAACTTGAAATATAGCGTCTCGTCTGTGAAATCACATAAGTCAATATTGTATTGAATCCAGTTATTGTTGTTATCTGATACTTGGTATATCTGTTGCCAGGTCAAGGTATCATCCGTTGAAATATAAACCAGGCTTTTATCCCACTGAGTTCCCGCATCGGGTTCTACTTCACGCCAGGACTGGAAGCTTAAGGTTGAGTGCGATGCGATCTCTATCGGCGGGGATATCAAAGAACCAGAAATGACATCACCCTCATAATAACCGGTTGTAAGAGAGCCAAACCAGAAGGCATAGTAATCGCTATAGGCATAAGGTCCCCGCTCTCCAGAAAATTCAGAGCCATACAAGGGATAATAACTTTCATCATTCTCATCGGTCGAAACCAGGTGCCATCCGAAATCAGAATCCTGGCTATGAGGAAGTAGTGGTCCCAAATTGCTATGCCAGTATAAGGTTTCCTCCAGGTCTTCTAAGTCGGTACACCAGTGCCCTTGATAAGGGGACGGCGTACAGGTAACCGTTGGGGTATGCGTAGCTGTCGGCGTATCGGTAGGTGTTTCAGATATCGTCGGTGTCAAAGTCGGAGTATTGGTAACCGTTTGGGTTGGTGTATTTGAAGGGGTTAAGGTTGGAGAAGCTGTCGGTGTAGAAGTTGGTGTTGTTGTAGGTGTCATTGTGGGTGTGGAGGTCGGGAAGCCCACAGCGAACAACTTGCCTCCCTGCGCACCCCAATAAATAGTCCCCTTATAATCCATGCCAGGACTGCTTCTGCCTACTTGGGTTATCTCATCATCATAACTCCATAAGAGCGTTCCGTCTGAATTATAACAATAAATAATACTCGAAACTCCCGATGACAAAATAATATGATTACTTGAGTCAACAATAGCTGAAGCTCTATTGAATGTCTTCAAGGATAGACTCCAGCGAATAGAGCCATCTGATTTAACAGCATAAATTTTACTTGATGGATTTGTTCCAAAATAGATATCACCATTATCTCCGACTGAGGGGGCACAATTAATCCCGTGATTAGAATCAATATTATAAGACCATCTTATACTACCCGAAGGATAAAAAGCCAATAACTTCTCGTAACTCCCTAAATAAATGGTTTCATTTAAATCATATCCATCATTGAAAATCTTTACTACCGGAGAAGAATATTTTGAACTATATCTATCTACACTTGTTGACCAAAGTAAGGTGCCATCAATATTAAGTTTATATAGACCACCATTAGTTTCACCCGCAGCACAATATAAATTGTCATTTAGTCCTTCTGAAATAGAGGAGGAAATCCCTCCATCAGTAGAATAAGACCATACAAGTGAACCATCTGAATTCAGACAGTAAATATCATTATCTGTTGACCCAATAATAATCTTGCCATTACTGGTTATCAATGGAGATCCTGATATATATCCACCCGTTGGATATGACCAAGAAAGATTTCCTTGAGAATCAAATTTGTAAATCTTGTTATCTTTTGACCCCACAAATATATTCCCTTGACTGTCAATTGCAGGTGCTCCTTCAATATAGTTACCTGTAGAGTATGACCATGCTAAAGTTCCATCACTATTAAGGCAATAAAGCTTATTGTCACCACCACCATAATATATCCGATTATTATGATCAATCACGGGTGATGAAAAGATTTCTCCACTTGATTCATGACTCCAATAAAGTCCGGGATTATTCGGAGCGTTATAATTACATCTTCCAGTCCTCTGTTCATCATGTTGATATTGCGGCCAATTAACAGGTGTGTATGTAGCTGTAGGAGTCTCAGTGGGGGTCGAAGTAGGCTTTGCAGTCGGTGTAGATGTCGCCGTATCCGTAGGCGTGGGTGTCGGTAAAGTCGGATAGATAGCTACCCTTACATTATCGACCATCCAGCCATGATGGTCATTTCCTTTTTCATCCATGGTTCTGAAGAGGTACAATAGGCGAATGGTCTTACCTAGATATGGAGTCAAATCAGCCCCTTGCAATTCAAACATCCGATTAGTCGTTATATAAGAAGTCCTGTAAATTGGCTGCCAGGAGTTTTGCCATTCTTCTTCGACCTTCTCTTGAACTAAAACCTGGCGGATGTCGAATTCTTGGTCAATTAAAACTCTAAACACCTCAACATCGGTAAACATATCAAACAATACATACGCCTCGGAAACATCTTCAGACGGTAAGGTTATGGGGGGAGAAATCAAAGCGCCACAATTAGCGACACCTGTATCATAGTCTCCAGATTCACTATCTCCATACCAGAAAACCGGCAAAGTGTAGTTATCATCAGATAAAATACCTTCCACATTGGAGCTAGTATTCTCAAGATGCCATAATCCGAAAGCTTCCCAACCTTGAGAATCAGGCTCCTCTTCAATCCCGAAATCGAACTCAATTTCGCTATACACTATAATAGGCGTAGCTTCAGGTGCTGTCTCAGGTATGCATGTATGTCCTGCGAATGGTGTTGGGGTTGGGAGTGGTGTCAAAGTCGGCGCTACAGGATCAAATCTTCTATAATGAAATCCAATATCAATTTTTCCAACATCAGGATAACCATCTGTTCTAGTAGTACCTAAATCAAGTGAACCTGGTATCTCTATTGCTTCATAATTCCCAGCATCAACTAACTGACTTGATTCATAATCGTCAATTCCTTTATGTTTAAGATAGTAATGATGGAAATTCCCGCCTATCGTCAAGCGCTTAAAATCTGGAAAATATGAATAGTTCTTTATTAACATTAATGGTGATACGTCAGGTGGTGTATGAAAATTAGATTCCATTTGAAGATGTGTTGAAAAGGCATTATTATATTGTACTAAAGTATGATTATTGTCCCATTTAATTGCATAATTTGAATAATTTATAATATTATTATTTTCGATGTGTATTAAAGAATTTTCATCACTTTGAATTCCGATACTACCACCATTTATAGTATTCCCCCAAACCACAAGATTAAGGTCTGCATTTTCATAAGTTCCAGAACCACTTGAAATAATAGACAATCCCGTACCATCCTCTGATAAACTAAATAAGTTATTAACTATTTTTATTTTATCTGAATTTTCAATTTGAATCGGTTTTGTTATTGTCTTATAGCCTTCCATTTGTGGATTACAATTAAAAAAGTTGTTACTGAGTTCAATATGTTCAGTATTATCTATCGTAAAAAAAGTATCTCCGCCAGAATTATCCATTACAAATTCGAATCCTTCAATGGTATTATCTCCTGATAAAATAATACCTTGGGGATTAGATATTTTTATTTTTGTTGGATTTCGGTTGGTATTGTTGCGTTCAACCCTTTCATAAATTGAAACCCCAAAAGGTATATTTTGATTTAAATCATAGATTATAGTTTCATTAAAATCTCTATATATAATAATATCATAACCATATTTATATGGCGAGTTTTTAACAAATCTAATAGATTCATTAAGTGTATTAGGAATAGGATTTTTGTATTTATCAGGATTTAATATTTTCTCTAGCTGTGATTTTGGATTATTATATTCAGGTGGAAGATAAAGACAATTAGGAGCTAGGTAAAGATAAGGCCATATTACTGTACTATTGTTATCCGTTCTAGCCCAAAGTTCTAATATACGATAAGTACCTCCAAGCTTATCGACATTAGCATTGATATCATCTGCAGTCCATTCCCAATGGTTATGATTTATCTTTTGAAGGAATAAACCTGTTTTTGAGTCCGTACACGCTATAGATTGATGTCTTATACGTATCTCAACATCCTTTATTGGATCTGAAGCTTTGCATGGAATAACATACGCGGATAATTTGATTGAACCACTCAAAGCATTATTGTTATTGTATAAATTGGTACCTTCATAACCTCCAATGATAACTGAATTTGGGGAATCCGGCCAATAAGTTAATGAGGTTAAACCTCGAGTGATTGCATCATTGACATCTGTCAAATTAAAAGAATCACCACTTTCTGGAATGTAAAGATAAGGCCATGCATATTTTCCTTTTAGGTAGCCCGGAGGATAACGATAGGCTGCTTCACCAACTATAGAACCTGTATATGTGTCATTTAAATAACCATAATAAGTTGGTTGTGTATAATTATATGGAAATGATACGAGACACCAATTATTATATGGTGCCTGAAGCGGGGAAGCTTTTAAGAGTGTAACTTCATTCGCATTGGATATCGCTGTATTCGTTTCATCACGGATTTTCAGTTCAACTCGTTGGATTACAGTATCGGGCACTCTACATATATAACTACAGGTTTTCAAATAAGGTGTAGATTCTGTACCAGGTAATTGTGCCACATTATTAGCAAACCATCCACCTAATTGAACATAATAATCATCACTTTTGTTATTCCAATCAACTGGAGTAGGTGTAGGTGTAGTTGCCATAAAGGATGTTTTTGGTAATTCTATCCAGGAATAGTCATCACCATGTCTATGATAGAATTTCAGTGTTGCTGATCCTGGTGCATTAGAGGATGTTTCATGGTAAGATGTTATATAATTAGAATCAGGATTTAGATTTCTATCGTATTTCGGAAAGTTTGATCCAGCTATTTCTACTCTTAAACTGTGTCCCTTTCTAAAAAAGTTACATAAATAGCCAACATTGAAAGTTATAGATACTTGAGAATCAGGGATATAATCCTCTTCAAGCAGATAGCTTAATCTACCAATGCCATCGCATAATCCATAGGAAGTTCCGTCGGGATAAACATCCACCACTTTTACTGTAAAATCAGCATCATGTTTATTAGAACTTACTATCAGATGTGCACGAATTTCACCGCAGATTTCATACCCTTCTGACGTGAAAGGTCTAAATGTATATGTTAATACATCTGAACGAATCTCTACTTGTTTTTGGTTATATATTCCATTAATGAACAATCCTGTTGGATTCTCATCAGCCATTACACCGCCGCGTGTTAAAACCGGATTATTTGGATTATATGTAAATTCTACAAACTGGGTATCTGATGGAGGATAGCTAGCTAAATTACCTTCTCCCACTCGAAATTCAGATGGATTTCCACGAGGATCTATACCTAACTTAAAATATAGTTTGGTGTGAACTACAGTTGGCATTGATAAAGGAAATTCATCAACAAACATCCAATTTTCTGTACCAACCATCCATAATGCAATATGTTTGTTATGAAAACGAGCCTTTATTGGAGTAGGTGATGCTAATATCTCGGCTTCGATAGCCCTATCACGAAAATACTCGTCAAGTAATGGTTGATGAGACGGAACAGGTGAATGAGGAAAAAGCGGTTCAATTAGGTCAAAATCGAATTCTCCCATCTCAGCATTGGTTATTCCGTGACCTGCTGGTGCAATTATCAGATAATGGTCTTTTATATGAGCACCTGATCTCAAATTATTATAACCTTCAATAGTCGTTCCAAGAAAATGATCCCACCATCCTGTGATAGTCACAGTATTGATTTCATCTCTGAATCCATCAAGCCAATTATCCTGCCAATATTGTGTCCAGTAAGATATTTCATTCTTTCTTTTATAAGGACAAAGTGTTGAATTTAAATCAAAATCTTCATTAGGTTCAGCATAACAAAATCGACCAAATTGAGGTACTGGAGTGGGGGTATACCTTGATGCTTTTGGTGTTCCAGGTGTAGGTGTATATGTTACTTTTCTTAGAGGATCATTTGCCAAATCGCACAATGGAAGTGTTTTAAGTACCCAAAGTGGATTCGAATAAAGGGGATTATGTTCTTTACCATACCCTTGATAAAAACAGGTGATATTATAATACGGCCATAGATATAAGGCTCCATTTTCATACACGCTAATCCGACTATCCCATAGAATGCTGTTAAATACTGCTGTTCCATTAAGATCCGCTGCCTTATTGATGATTTTGTCCTTCAGCTTTGTGCATAATCGTTGGCTTGAAACACCACGCCCCGAACCACCATACAAGACAATTTTCCCGTTCCACCACTCCTGAGCATCAAGCCATTCCAGGATCGCTGCGCCATCGCTATCCCAATCCAATGGTGGATCGTTATACCATGGAACCGGAGTATTCTTAGGATTACGATAGTCCTGAGCCCAAGAGCCAAGTCGCCCTCTCACAGAAACCTCCATTATGGCGACCTTCTGACCGCACCAGTCATAGGGATTTTCAAATACAGGTCGACCATTCTCAAATGGAATAAATAGTTCATCCAAGCACTTTTTCAGTCTATCCTGTTCACTTAAAAAACCATCAAAACCTAACTCACTTGGATATAAATCTTGTGCGTGGGAATTAATTTTATAATCCTTATACGACTCATAGGGCCAGTATTTAAGCACTAGAGGAATGGTTTCATTTTCATCAAGGGCATCATCAGGGGGACGATAAACCACCGCCTGGAGCTTGGCAGAACTCCCCGTCGTGCTCTCATTCGCCGGCACGCAAATGCAGAGGGAGTAGGACATGTAGTCGATTGTTTCGATATCAGGATCACATCTATATGGCGTTGGTGTTAAAACTAATGGAGTTGGCGTGAGACATGATGACGATTGAACACAGGATTTTATTAATCCATACGATATGTCAAAAGACATCATCACTCCTATTAAAAGAGCAATAATATTGAACTTTTTCATGGATATACCTCCAAATACGGTGCAGTATGTATTTTATTACCAATGTTTTGAACTTTCAATTCAAGAAGATATTTACCTTCTGCATTAGCTTGAATTAAAGAGTAATAGCTATAAATACCATAATTGTTATCATTTTCTAATAAAATAATTCCTGTTGGAATACCATCATAATAAATTTCAACTTTATATGTACTTGATGGAATATAGGCAATTATATCAATTTTAGATAATATATTCTTTCTAATATTGGAACAACCATAACCGAATAGTAGAGGACCTGTTTTTTCTATTATATACATTTTGGTGTAACTTCCTTCATCTGTGAAAAATCTAATTCGTCCTAATATTGAATTAGGGTGGATAAAGTGAATTGGACTAAAGCCATTGTTTCTATTACTTGGGAAAACAATTAAAGGAATGAACCATTGAAATCCATTAAAATAATATATTATAGATTTATATCCTGTTACCCATATCTCTCCTGAAGGCATGGCTTCAATATCAATTCCACCAAAATCCAAGCTCGGCTCTGTCTCTGGATACTTATAGACCGCGTGGTAGTCCATGCCCCAGATGTTGTCAAGGTCAACAACAG
>CAYUVA010000060.1:0-22255 GCA_964448115.1 uncultured bacterium | reverse complement strand
CCCCTGATAAATCAGGAGCCTAATAGCCACAAAATTACTGTCTGAATCACAGATAAACCAGCTAAACCTATGACATCTGCTCTCTGATATAGATCACAAGAAGAACTATTCCGTAAACAACCAGAGCCAGGATGCCTAGAAATAGTAGCAGTCTTATCAAGAACCCGATTATCCCGGCAAGGCTCCACGAGATGGCTACTATCGCACTGATCAATTTAGGCACCAGGGTGAAGAGAAGGAATATGCCTATGATTATCAGGACGGTTAAGCCTATGAATTTAAGTAATTTATCCATTTAACCTCGACTCCTTTCATGATTCCACAGATACATATTACACACAAACTAGGCAGATGTATATACCCTGGAAAAAGATGATCTTGACCTTAAACGCCTTGTAAAGTATCTTTATAAGTACCAGTGTTGATAATGGTTTTGGGCTTAAGCAATTGAGCGGAGATTATCGCTTACTCAAGGTTCTGACCTACCGTGAACTGACAGAGGGTTCGGTTAAACAGGAGCAATGACCATCAAAGGACAGGGGGAAGCTATCAAGGACTCATCAGCAAATCAGGTGATAGGCTACCTCATCCTGGGGGTGCTGTTTTTGTGCCTTCTCGATGCCATTCATGTTCTCCCCTTTTCCTACAACTATTTGATCAGGATAGTCGGGATCGAGTTGTTCTTCATGCTGGCGACGATCTTGTTTTATTATACGAGATCGACCAACGATCTATCCTCTCTTTTTAAACCCTTGCGTCCCCCATTGGAGTATCTCGAGTTCCTTTATCTATACATAACCTCCGGGGTGCTAATACTTCTTGTAATTCAGCATTTAATGAACCGTCCTAACATAATCAATCTACCCCACCAGATCTTTGCCTACCTGGTTTTGCTCACCTGCATAACAGTTCTGATCACTCGCTGGTTTATCCGGGGACAAAGTATTCTGAGTGTTCTGGTTGCGGTCTATTTCTTCTTCGGCTCTATCTTTTTCAGCCTGACAATGGATATGTCGTACAAGTACTACCTGTTGACGGTGAGTTTTTTGTTCATCGCCTTGTATCATATTCCGATAATTCGAGGGGATAAGCCCCCTTTGCTCATCCCGTTAGCAGCCCTGGCAATAGCCGGTTTGATAGGCTCGTTGTTGGGGGTAAGCATCTCCTTTAGCATGCGCGAGTATCTTCGTTTCCTTTATTGTGGGGGGATATTCTTCACTATATGGTATCTGAAAGATAGGCGAGAGGAGCTCAATCCACTATTAAATGTAATTGCTTTACAGGCGATAATCATCGGCATCTTCGGCGGTTACAACTTTTTAAGCTCAGGGTTAAATATCGGTTGGCGTTTCGCTATCCGCAATCGAATGTGGATAATGGGTATCCATCCCAATGCGCTTTCCTCCATACTCATTCTTTTCTTGCCGCTTACCTTTATGGCTATATTTTGGGCAGATCGGAAAAGGAGCAAGATTTTCTTCGCCGTCTCGACTATTTGCGCGCTAGGCTGCGTGGTGCTTACCTTCTCAAAGGGTGGATTGATCGGCTTGGGCAGCGGTATCCTTTTCATTGCTATTCTATACTTATCACTGAAACAGGGGCGAGAGCTGATGACTCCTCGCCTGGCTGTCAGCCTCGCTGCCTTATTATTGACCCTGGCTGTCATAGTGCCCATATTCTTATCGCAGAGTAGATGGAGCCGTGAATTTATAACCATGAACACCCTTCGTTCTCGGTTTACTATATGGAGAGCGATATTGGCGACCATCAAAGATAATCCAATAACCGGCATCGGTGCGCACAATAATTACTACAGCGCTCGATATGCAGAACGCATACCGCTTGGCGAGATGGAGTACTTCAAGGAGTGGATGAGATGGGGAGTGAGGGGAGCACATGCGCATAATACATATCTTGAGATAGCTCGTTCATTCGGCGCCATCGGCTTTTTCGCGCTATCATTGCTGCTTTTGGCTTATGTCTATCATGCGCTGCGGGGGATCTACCGACCTGATCTTCAAGCTGATCGAATATACCTTGCCTTGGGGGCTTTGGGCGCGGTAGTTGGCTTGATGGTAAGCAGCATCATTGATTACCCGTTTGGCTTTTGCGCTCCAGCGCTGGGGTTCTTTTCATTGCTCGCCATAACGATGAGGGAGCTCTATGCTGCGCAAAGTAAGCACTCGAATGATGATAAGCACTACTATGCATCTGATATGCAGGGATATGCGGTTCTTTTCCTGGTTTTATTCTTCATCTTCCGCCCCTGGTCGGCGGATTTCCTGGCAAGAGGGATCAATGAGCTGCTCCCCATGGATGTCGATGTACGCAAGCGGATCTCCTTTGTGATCGATCCGTTCACCCTCTTCACCAAACTGGCTTATGCTGAGGAAAAGCTAAAAGATAAAGAGCAGAGCATATCCGGATTCAAGATGCTAAAGAGCCTGCTCAAGTATGAGCCGCAGAATCCGTTTTTGATCGATAAGATCGGCTTTGCCCACTATATGATGGGCGAGATCGAGCCTGCGCTAAGATTATTGAAAAAAGCGGTGAAGCTAGATCCTTATGGTTTATGGAATGGCGATCATTATCACCGCCTGGCAGTGGTACTTGCAGCCTTTGGAAGGACAGACCAAGCCTTTGATGCAATAGTGGAAGCGATTATACGCAATCCGATCATGGTTACCGATAGGATCTGGGCGAAAGACAAGAACCATCCCGCCAGCGAGCTGCATCTCTCGATGTGCCCCGATATCAAACTTGCGGATGCACTTGCCGCGATAGAAAGCAAATTAAGGGATTTACCCCCAGATTCCCCCCAGGGCAAGATGCTGTTCAATAGCCTGGTGAAGAGTTACTGGAGCCTGGAGCGTTTCGATAGGCTGCTCGACATACTCGATAGCAGAAATCTCTCCTACCTGGTGCCGATCGATCGCTGGAAGGTAATGGTAAAGCTGATCCTTAAACCTGGCGACCAACCATTACAACAGCGTGATGTCTTCAAGCTCTTAACCGAGGGGGATAAATATAGCCATCAAGAGAGCCTTCGCTTCAAGGACAAGGCGATATATAGCTACCTGTTGGCTACCCAGATACAGCCCAGAAATCCTGCCATATACCGCAGGCTGGCTGATGTAACCGGACAAGTCGAGGCTTATGCAAAGGAGAGCCGATACTTCACCCGCATCTATCAAAGGCTATCTGGTGAAAAAAGCGATAAGGCGATTAAGAGGGACGAAAGATAAGGTAAAATGCTCAAAAAAGTAACCGGAATCGGTGTTTGCTTTATCCTGCTCTTCATGGCGGTCTGCCATGCCAACCAAGACGCCGCTGGACTAGCGAGCGATGCCCTCGGTGGATGCTGCCTTATCACAGAGAGGATACCGCTTGCCGAGGGGAGGGCGCACAACGGCTTGTACGGCTTCTTAGCAGCATCGCAGAGGAAAAACACTGGAAATCTTGTTTTTCCATACTTCGAGTCCTCCCAGCAAGGACATCAAGCTTTTTTGCATATATTAAACCCTAGCAACCAGGATCGCAGCACAACATTGCGCATATTCGATCATTCAGGAAACCTTATGACCATAAAGCCCCTAACCATCAGAAGATACAACAAGATGGTGCTCTCGTTTGAGGAAATGTTTACCGGTCATCGAACCGGCTGGGCTTTGCTGGAGAATGCCAATGGGCTTGATGGCTGCATGATCCTAAGAGATCTCAATCGAGGGGGCAGCTACTCCTATGGGGGGATATCCATGAATCAAGCTGCTGGGGAATATCTTGTCCCAGCCTTGCTTGAGCAAAAAAATAAAAGTTCCGCGCAGCTCATCATGGTCTCAGCAGCTCAAGCAGGGTCCCGATATCAACTCATTCTGCACAATGACAAAGGGGATGAAATCGGTTCTAAAGAGGTCTTGTTACCGCCGAATAGCATGTTTAAGGCATCGATGAGCCGTCTATTCCCCGACCTGGAGGGATATGGATGGCTTAAGATCCAGGGGGATCGTCCGCCTTATGCGCTTCTAGTCCAGAGGGATACTATAAAGGGTGGCACCTGTTGTCTTGTCCCGGTGAACTCGAACAAGGCAAGCGATCACCTGATCGTTCCATTGGCGCTCAGCGTGCCCGCTGTCTTTCAGACATTCATTGGAATGCTTAATACCTCTGATCAGGCAACCAATGTATCCATAAAAGCGCTCGATGACAATGGCAATCTCATCCAGGAAGCCAAGATGACTCTGAAGGCGGGAGCTTTGACCCTCAGATCGCTTGAAGAGATCTTCAAGCTTGAACTAGGCAAGACCTACCTGATGATAAACAGCAAGCAGCCGATCCATGCGCTAATCCTCATTGTCGATCTGACAAGTGCAGCGATGAGCCTGTATCCTGCGCCTGCGGTGGCGGATCTCTCCAGCAGAGCCTATATACCCTGTATCGAGAACAAGCCTGGTCAGGTCGATAGCATGGTTAACATTATCAACCTGGCTGGTAAGAGAAATAAGGTTAAATTCCTGGTAGAGAACAGCCGGGGCGAGATCATCGAAGAGTACTCCCCGATACTGGATACAGCGAGCAGCTACGGCGACCTGTTATCGCAACTTGTAGCGGACGAATGCCGCCATTGCTGGCTGCGTTTCTTTAGTGTCTCCATAGGTCCCGCTTGGGCATACCTTGCAACCGGAGATGAAAGCGCAGTACTAGGCAATGGGAGCATACGAATTCGCTTGAACCTGAGGCAGCCTTCAATACAGTCGCTCAGAATGGATGGATACGGATCCGGGTACTTCACGCGCAACCTGCTCAGGGATCAACCACTGCCACCGTTTCCCAAGGGCAGAAGGATATGTACCCTGTATGAAGATATCGATGGCATAATCTACAGCAGCCTTGATGCGGACAAGGCAGCATTTAAGGTGATAGCCGATCAAGCAGAAAAGGTAGTGGTCGAGCTATCCAATATCAAGGTCGGTCCCATCATCCAGGATTGGACGATCACACTAGAGGGCAATAAGCCGGGATTCACATGGAATATCGCCTCCCGCTTGGTTCGCTCAAGCAGCCTGTACCGCCAGTACGAGCCTGTCATGTTCTTCAGCAACCAAGGGTATAATGCCGTGGTCAATTCATTCTGGGTAAAGGGTGATCTCATTGGCGTTAAAACGCTTCAAGAGCAAAGCAATCAGCGCTTCCATTTCGACTATCCACTTGCCCAAAACACCGAGGTGATAAGCGCCTCCGACCAGGGAATCGAGGGCATATTCAGCTTATATACATCATTTCCCTTGCGCGCCGATATGAAGATAAGAACCGAGCGCTATCTCGGCAAGGGAGATGTATTCACCAAAGGGGGGCTGATCTTTGTCCAGCCCTCGAAAACTTTACCTTCCGATCCACCTAGCCTAAAGCCGAACTTCACCGCCGAGCAACTATCGGCTCGAAGGAAGTCAGCCCAGTATTACAAGAGGGGGACTCGGCGAAGAACAGAATTGAGCGTGCTGCCAGTTGAACCCAGATCCACTGGCTTGCAGCTCAGCGTTACCATCCCGGATCGCTTCCTGGAAGAAACCATCAAAAGCATGTACGACCAGTTTGTAAATGGTAGCGTGATCGCTGACGAGAAGAAGGGGATCTTCGGCAATCAAGCTGGTGGATATTTCTTTACCCTTACCGCCTATACTTATAGTTATGCCTTGTTATATGGGATACAGGGAGATAAAGGTCCCTCGCGGGCAAGCACTGCCTTTGGGGATTACCTTCGCTACCTGGCATCCAACCAGGGGGAAGATGGCGCGCTTTTAAGCGGCGGTCTTGGCAGAAAGGCGGATGACAATGAGCCTTCATTCATCATCGCATTGCATAATCACATACTCAAGACCGGGGACAGGGAGCTGTTGGCAGAGCTTTTGCCGTCCGCTCGCAAGGCAATTGCCTATTGCAACAGGAACGCCGATCAGAACGGCGATCTAATAAACTCCGGGGAGGCTCTAACCGGTGGCTTCATGGACACGCACTGCTATTTTGATACTTTAGGCTGGCACGGCAAGATATCCTTTGTCAATGCCCTTTATTACAAGGCTCTTTTTTGCATGGCTGAGCTTGAGAACTTCGCTGGAGATGCCCGGCAAGCTAAAATTTATCGAGATCGCGCTAAAGCAGTGAAGCGAGCCTTTAATGAGGTCTTTTGGGACTCCAGCTTCTATAACTATGGCGGGTATGCAGAATGGGTCGATAGCAAGGGAAACGCTCAAGCGCATCTATATACCGCTCCCAACCTTCTAGCCATCGTCTTTGGCATAAGCGGCAAAGCCAAAGGAAAACGGATACTGCGCAGCATAGATTCCAGGCTCGAAGAACTATCGGAGAACCATCGTCTGGCTAAGTGGGGAATCCCCTGCAACCTTTACGATGCATCCTCGCAGGTCAAGGCTCCGTTTCGCAAGCCAGAGGTCAGCAGCTTCGGACGCTACATGAACGGCGGCATATTCCCCGAGTGGACCTTCTGGGAGATCATTGCCCGCGGCAAGCTGGGTGATATCCAAACCGCATATAAACGATTGAAGAATCTCGCCCTAAGATACCGATTAACCCACTTACTGGAAGGCACCAATTGTTGGACTATTGAAGGTATGCCCCAAAGCTGGGTTGGAGAACCGTATCTTAGCACCCAGTGCGTGCTGCCGGCTGCGCTGCTCTGGGGATTGCTCGGCTTGGAACCGACCTTCGAGGGGATAAAGCATGGCTCGCAGATACTCCCTGGCTGGCAGGTGTCCCAGGCTGCAATTCAATACATGGGTAAGATTGAAAAGATAAACTACTATGATTTTTTTAAAAGTAAGATGCAGACCGAGATGTATATAAAGATAGCCATAATAACCGTTCTTAGCCTGTTGGTTATCCTCTTCGTTATCAAGCTTACCCTATCCATCGGCAGAAGGGTAAAAAGTAAAAAGGAAAGTAAAAAACAGCTCGATGACATGCAGGCTCTGAAGGATTTTCTCGATGAAGATGAAACCGAGGATCTCGATGCCTTTTTAGAAGATTTTAGCTTTGAGGATGAAACGCCAAAGACAGAAGCACCGCCACCCCCCAGAGAAACAAAGCCGCCAGAAAAGACCCAAGAAATAAAAAAAGAAACCAAGAGCAAGAAGCCCGGTAAAACAAGGTATTCCAAGCCACAAGCACCCAAACAAAAGAGCAAGGTCCAGGATAAATATACCGAGCCAGGAGCATTATCATATCGAGAAAAGATGAAAAAAGACCTGGAGGATAAACAGAAGGCAGAAAAGAAACCCCCAATAAACATAATCAAGAGAGAAAGCTCGGAGAGCACAGCCAGCCTCGGATCCTTCGAGCTAGTAACCGAAGATGACCAAACCCTGCAGAAGATGCAGCCGATCGAGCCAACAGAGATAAAACCACCAGGGGAAATAACAGACTCGCAAGGCAAGGAAAAAACACCCAAAGAATCTGATGAGAAGAAGAAGCCTCCAATACGGATAATCAAAAACCTGGAAGCCCCAGAAAAGAAGCAGGAAGAGGATTTCAAGTTCGAGCTTATCACCGAGGAGTCCAAACAAAGAGAAAAACTTGAACCTGTCGAGGAGGACGACCTGCCCCTAGAGACCAATGAGGAACGCTTCCTCAGATTCAACGAGGCATATCAACATATCGCTGACCAACAAGACGATGCCAAGGAGTCAAAGGAAAAAGACTCCTCAGAGAAACCGGATCCAGAACTAGAATCAACATTGGATATTGATGAGGACCTGCTGATCACAAAAGAAGACCTGGTAAGCACGATCGGGGATATCGGAGATGAAGATAGCCCCATCAAGGATGACTCCCTGAGCATGACTCCCATGGATTCGACCGAGTTGACCCCGGAGGAGGAAGAGTTCCTGGAAAAACAAAGAAAAAAGAATGACCAGCCGACTGAAAAACACGATGAAGATGATATTGATGCCAGGGATATCTCCGAGGAACTAAAGGTTCCACTAGACCAGGATTATAACGATATTCTGGACGATACCAGGTCCATCTCCGATGAACTGGATTCGCTGATAAAGGACCTGAAGGGCGATGTTATCGATAAAAGAATGGATGATAAGGACGATTCAAATGATGATAATAAGAAGCGCAAGCGCAGAGGCAGATTTGATCAATAATGATCCAACACGAACGACATTGCCATCTAGGACCTTTGACTACTTGCAATACTAATACGGATCACAGCTTGTTATTTTTGACTTAATACGGCACATTTGCTAGATTTGCTTGGTAAGAATAGCTTGGAAGGATGTAAATGGATAAGCCACTTCATATTAGAAATCATATCAACCTAGGAGGATATATGCTTAGAACCAATAGCATGACATCTATTACCTTATCCCTTGCTGTCTGCTGGTTAATCCTCCCGCTTGTCGGCGAATGCCTGGATGAAGAGAAGAAACCGAACATCTTCGTCGTCTATATGAAGGACGGAAGCCGCTCCATAGAGGGGATCTTGAAGATGCACTATGCCAAGAGCCTCTCTGGGTTCACCGAGTTCGGCCACATAGAGATCCCCTTTGATCGAATAAAGTCGATCCTTCCCAGTGCGGAGTCGAACAAGGTGATAGTCAACATGCGCACCGGGCAGCGAGCCGTGGTCTCAATACTCGATAGCCTTTATATAAAGAATGAGGTCTATGGTCTTGTAGATCTGAAGCTGGAGAAGATCAAGAAGATCGTTGCCAAGGATATCGATGATAAGGAAAAGGCTGCCTTCCAGAAAAAAACAACCACCGGGGGGAATTAGAGCCTTCTAATGATGCATCATTCACTCTTATGCCATAACATCTTCAAGGTATTCTGATGGAACTGGACAAAACCCTCCAGGTATTGAAGATCCTCTATGAAGATCCCATATTCAAACTATGCTTATGCGAGGATCTTCAGCGAAGCTACCCTTGTGTCTGCAAGGTAATCGAGCTAAAGAATATCCACGATCTATCGATTACCGAGGGTATGAGGCAGCAATTCGAGTACCTGGGAAGGATTAGCCACTTCAATATTTATCACCACTACCGCATAATCGACAGTCATGCTTATCTTGGGCTGGCTTATGAGCTACCACCTGGCAAATCGCTCCAGGAACTGCTGAACTCGGGTAAGCTGTTCGACTTCAAGGAGACGGCCGAGATCATAGTCCAGGTAGCCAGCGCCCTGGACGCTGTTCATGTCCATGATATCTACCATGGGACCTTGTCGCTCAATGATATCTATATCGGCGACAAGCTAAAGGTGCATATCATCGGCTTCGGCTTCTGCGATGCAGTGAAGGAGCTATTGCCGGTTAAGCAACCTTATGCGCCGCTTTTATGTTATCTATCGCCGGAGGCAGTTTTGCAACGCGGGACCGGTAAACACTCGGATATATTTACCCTGGGTTCTTTATTGTTCGAGCTTTTAACCGGCGTTGAGGCTTTTGCTGCTAACAGTAACCCGGAGGTCCTTGAGCGAATCCTGGAGGACAATCCACCACCACCTAGGGCTATCGATACCAGGATACCGGCTGCTTTCAACAATATAATCGCAAGGGCGCTGAGCAAGCATCCGAAGGATAGATATTCCACATGCTCCGACTTCATCGCTGCCCTCAAGAGCAAACAATTGAAAAAAGAGGTAGAGATACTCAAGGTATTGGAGACAGAGGTCGAAAAGGACGAGGAATCGCTGGAGGCGCTTGCCGAGGAGCTTGACTTTAAGGATGAACAGAGAACTAAGGAGCTATCCGATGCCCTGAAGGAATGGAAAAGCTCCGATGATATAAAGCTGATGCAACAGCAATCACATCGACCGAAAGATAGAAGATCCTTTACTATCATGCGCTCCACGGAGCTTGCCGACGAGATCGAGGATATCTTCGAGCGTAAAGATGAACAGACCGTTGTCAAGGAAAGCTGGATTACAAGAGCGATCAAGCCGACAGCGAGTAAAGGAATCGGGCTGATGTTCTTGGTCGGTCTTTTTATACTTTATATGGCATATCACTATAAAGACCATAGGTTCTGGTTCTCCGGAGATAGCACCAAGCAAATGGTCGAGTCAGCTCGGGACAAAGCAAGAATTCAACAGAATCTTCTTCGAGCAAAACTGCTTGAAAAGGCGGATGAATATATAGCCAAAGGCGCTTATGTCAGCCCCCCTGGACAAAACGCCTTCCACTTTCTAAAGGAGTTGAAGACCAGGTATCCTGATGATGTAGAGGTAAAGGACAGAATAGATGCCCTGGCAGTAAAACTGTATAACCTGGGACAGGAGGCTATTACAAAACAAAGGTTCGAGGATGCGCTAAGATATTTCGAGGATTATCTTATGATAAGATCCGATCCCAAGATAGACGAAAGGCTAAAAAGCATCAGGCAGATACTGCAAAGAACCAAGACGGCACGGAAAAACCAAGCCCAGGTGGCAAGGGCTGAACGAAGAAAACAGATGACCGTCAGGGGCTTGCTGGCGCTGACCATAGAGGATAAGGGGAATTATAAGATCGAGATATTCGATCCCCAAACCAGGCGAACTACCATATTCGGTAACGAGATGCACAGCAACTTCACTCCCTCATTCTCCAAAGACAAGGAAAAGATAGCGTTCGTATCCGATAGAACCGGCAATCGGGAGATATTCCTATCCAACTACGATGGCTCGAATCTAACCCAATTGACCGACAACATCTACGAGGACGGCTATCCCATCTTCAGCATCAGCGGCGCATCGATCTTCTTTATATCAAAAAGATATGTCGAGACCGAGATTTACATGATCGAGCTTTCCAGTAAAAGGGAGATCGCAATAACAAATAACAGGTACCGAGATGACTATCCGACCATGTCCCCTGATGGAAGATATATAGCCTTCGAGTCTTATCGGGATCTCAATTGGGATATCTATTGCATGGACATCAACAGCAGAGCCGAGAGGCGACTTACAAACGACAAGGCTGAGGATCGATACCCGGCATGGTCGCCACAGGGCGATCGCATCGCCTTTGTCAGCAATCGGGATTTTAACTCCGAGATCTACCTGGTAAGTCCACAGGGTAGCAACCTGAGACGCATGACAAATTCGATGGATAGAGACTATGCACCTTGCTGGTCCCCGGATGGAAGGTTCATCGCTTATGTCTCCGAGAAGGGGAAATACACGAAGCTTATGATCATTACAAGTGACGGCAGGTTCGTTACCCACTACTCAATGGGCTACAAGAAGATTCTGCATATCGCCTGGCGCTAGGGAACCATCACGCAAAGAGGCAAAGAATGGATTTTCTTTCTTTTTTGTCCCGCCTGTTTCGGGATTGATGGTTAAAAGACCCTCTTGCATCAATGGTCTATAGAAACAGATCCTTCCCTTTGAGCAGGCGGATCTCGTCCCTTATCTTGGCGGCTTTTTCGAATTGCAGTTGCTTGGCATAAGCCCGCATCTTCTTCTCCAGAGCTTCCAGCACCTTCTCCAGCCGTTCTTCTGATATGATCTCAGCCGGGAACTCCTCCTCTTTCGGGATGGTATAGTAATCCTTTTCCGGCACCGATTCCAGGATATCATCGATGTTTTTAATGATCGATTCTGGAGTTATGCCATGTTGCTCATTGTATTGCCTCTGCTTTTCCCTTCTGCGCATGGTCTCATCTATTGCCGCACGCATGGAGTCGGTGATGCGATCAGCATATAGCACCACCTCGCCATTGATATTCCTCGCTGTGCGCCCCATGGTCTGAATGAGCGACCTGGCAGAGCGCAGGAAGCCTTCTTTATCAGCATCGAGAATGGCGACCAGGGATACCTCAGGCAGATCCAGCCCCTCGCGTAGCAGGTTGATCCCCACCAGCACATCAAAGTCCCCGCGTCGCAAGCCCTTGATCAGCTTGGCTCTCTCCAAAACATCGATCTCCGAGTGCATATAGCGCACCTTCACGCCCAATTCTTGGTAATAAGAGGTCAGATCCTCTGCCATGCGCTTGGTGAGAGTGGTTACCAGCACACGTTCGCCATTTTTCACCTTGGCGCGAATCCGCTCAAGCAGGTCATCGACCTGCGAACTCACCGGCTCCACATGCACCATTGGGTCGATTAGCCCGGTCGGTCTGACTATCTGTTCCACAACTCTACCTTTTGATTTCTCCAACTCATAGTTGCCAGGGGTTGCAGAGACATAGATGGTCTGGTTCACCGCTGCCTCGAACTCATCGAAGGTTAGCGGGCGGTTATCTATTGCCGAGGGCAGCCTGAAGCCGTGCTCGACCAGCGTCTCCTTGCGGGACCGATCCCCCCGCCACATAGCGTGCAATTGGGGAAGGGTAGCGTGGCTTTCATCGATGAACAATAGAAAATCATCTGGGAAGAAGCTCAGCAGGGTGGCTGGCGGTTCACCTGGCTTGCGCCCTGTCAAATGACGGCTGTAGTTTTCAATCCCATTGCAATAGCCGATATGCAGCATCATCTCGATATCGTAGTTGGTTCGTTGCAGCAACCTTTGTGCTTCCAGGTATTTTCGGTTCTCCTCGAAGGATCGCAGGCGTTCTTTAAGCTCGCTGCGAATATCGTCTATCGCCTTGAGCAATGTAGGTCTATCTACAACATAGTGGCTGTTGGGGAATATGGCTATGCGAGGTAATTCCTCGATGGTCTTGAAGGTAACCGGATCGAAGATGCTGATGCGCTCAACAGTGTCGCCGAAGAACTCGACTCTGACGCCGTTCTCCTCGTAGGCGGGGAATATGTCGAGCACATCACCTTTGACCCTAAAGACGCCACGGGCAAAATCATAGTCATTGCGCTCGTACTGCACCTCGACCAGCTTATCGAGCACCTGTTCCATGGCAATCTCCTCGCCGACCTCCAGGAAGATCATCATCCTCGCATAGGTCTCCGGTGAGCCTAGCCCGTAAATGCAACTGACGCTGGCGACTATCAGCACATCACGCCTCTCGAACAGGGAACGCGTGGCGCTGTGGCGCAGCCTATCGACCTCATCGTTTATTGAGCTGTCCTTCTCAATGTAGGTATCGGTCGCCGGGATGTATGCCTCTGGCTGATAGTAATCGTAGTAGCTGACGAAGTACTCAACGGCGTTGTTGGGGAAGAAGCCCTTGAACTCGCGATAAAGTTGCGCAGCCAGGATCTTGTTGTGCACCATGACAAGGGTTGGACGCTGTACCTGTTGAATGATATTCGCCATGGTGAAGGTCTTGCCGGAGCCGGTAACGCCCAGCAATACCTGATGGCGATGCCCTTCTAGAACTCCCTTGGATAGCTGCATGATCGCCTGTTTCTGGTCAGCCTGGGGTGTAAAGTCGCTGATCAGCTCGAAGGGACGAGGTTCGATGTCCCAATCAGGTCTTTCGCTTAGTGGACTCATGGTTTTGTTATTCTGATATCCTTATACTTGCCAACGAGCATAATTTCCAGTTCGCATATCGAATCCTATGCTTTTATTTTTCATAAAGGCTATTTACCAAGACAACGTAGCCGCAACCAAACCTTGAAGGCTCTTATAGCTAACAGGGTATGAGGTGCGAGGAAGGAGGATCACGCAAAGACGCAAAGAAAGAAGTGGTACCGTGACACCGTTATACCGTGGTACCGTAATGAGGGGGCTTCTTTTTCTTAAGCCACTAAATTGTCTTCCGTTTTCTAAGAAAGTGCTTTGCAGGCTGTTTAATTGCTTTAATGAGATTGCATTTTCTGATAAGCTTCCTATCTGTCAAACAAATGTAATGAAACATGGGGTGAAATGATGAGGCGTTTATTATTTCTTGTAGCTTTCATTTTGCTAGCGATGCCCGGCATTGTACTGGCAAGCGGATACTGCGTTCATGAGGTCGGCGCCAAGGCGCTGGGAATGGCAGGTGCGTTCGTGGCATACGATGATGATCTTTCTGCCTTGTTCCATAATCCTGCCGGCATAACCCAACACAAGGGATACCAGGTGAGCCTGATGCCCAATCTCTACATGCCGAGCTTCACTTTTGAGACGCTGGACAAGTCCGATAGATCAGAGCTTACCAGCACCGCGCTGCCGGTGCCTTATGCTGCCTTTGCCGGGGACTTCGGCTTTGAGAGGTTAAGGTTCGGCTTCACCTTCAGTTCACCGTTTGGACAGGACTACGAGTTCAGCAAGGAAGGGCCAACACGCTACAACACTGTCAAGGCTGCGATCATAAGCTACTACTTCACGCCATCGGTCGCCTACATGTTGACCAATAAACTAAGCATAGGCATTGGTGTCAGCTATATAATGTCTGAGATCCAGATGGAGCGCTTCGAGACCGATCCGGTGATGGATGCCTACAGCGTTGTTGAGGGTGATGACAGCAGCTTTGGGTTCAACATGGGAGCACTATTCAGGCTAAACCAGCAGGTATCATTAGGCTTCGGATATGTCGCTCCGGTGAAGATCAAGTACCAGGGGACTGCTACCGGCACCTACCAGGGGACAAAGCTGCTTGATACCGATCAGACCCTGGAGCTAACCTTTCCGCAGTACGCCAGGGTTGGCATCATGGTAAGCCCCTTTGAGAGGTGGCGCTTCACCAGCGATGTGGTCTGGGTGAACTGGTCGGTCATGGAGGAGATGTTCGTAGATCTTGAAGATAACACGATGACCCAAGATGTTGAAATCCCCCGCGACTGGCGCGATATCTGGTGCCTGCGCATCGGAGCCGAGCATCAGTTGACCAATAACCTGGCATTGCGCTGCGGTTGGTTTTACGATCAGGGCGCCATACCGGACAAGACGCTCGACATAGTTCCTCCTGATGCAAATAAATTCGCGCTTGCAATGGGAATTGGATACACCTTCGGCGCTATGACAATCGACCTGGGGTATGAGCATGTCTTCTTTCATGACAGGAAGATCACCTCAAGCATCCTTGAGCCTGTTGATGAAGAGGGTCAAAGCAGGGCGAATGGGTACTACAAGTATAGCATCGGCATACTGGGACTCGGAATCTCTTATCGATTTTAAGGCTATATGAAAAAAGGACAATTATGAGGGGGAAAAACATACTTCTGACCGGTGGTGCGGGCTATATCGGCGCTGTTTTATTGCCCGGGCTCCTTGAGGCAGGCTACAAGGTAAGGCTGTTTGACAGGTTCTACTTCGGAGAGGAGCCGATCAAGCAGTATATAGAGCATCCAAACCTGCAAGTGATAAAGGGAGATCTTCGTTACCTCGATAAGCACCCCGACCTGCTCGATGATATAGATACCATCATCCATCTCGGCAGCCTGAGCAATGATCCTTCCTGCGACCTGCGGGAGGATCTATCGCTGGATATAAACTTTCACGCAACAATTGAGCTAGCCAAGCGAGCCAAGTCCAAGGGAGTAAGACAATTCATCTTCATGAGCACCTGTAGCGTTTATGGTGCTGCTGGGGATCTTTTTGTAACCGAGCAAAGCGAGCTGCACCCAGTATCTCTTTACGCCAAGACAAAGCTATGGGCTGAAGAGGCTATAATGGAGCTAAGGGATTCAGATTTTCATCCCGTCTGCCTTCGTCAAGCCACTGTTTGCGGGCTATCACCGCGCATGCGCTTCGATCTAGCCATCAATGTAATGACCCTTTATGCCAAGCGCAAGGGGCTTATCTATGTATTCGGCGGTGGTAAGCAATGGCGTCCCTTCATCCATGTCCAGGACTCCAGTCGTATCATACTCCAACTATTGAAGCTAGAGCCAAGGATCATAAGCGGGGAGTTCTACAACATGGGCTTCACCAGCATGAATTATCGCATCGCTGAGCTGGCAAGGCTAGTCGCAGACACGGTCGGCGAGGTGCGCATCGAGGAGCTTCCCGGCGACCCGGATACACGAAGCTATCGTGTCAACTTTGATAAGCTGCATGAGCTTCTCGGTTTAGAGCCACAATTCGATGCCAAAAGCACGGTGATGGAAATCGCTGATGCCCTGGATAAAGGCATCTTCGGCGATACGGAGCGCAGCATATTCTATAACATAAGGCTGATGAAGGAACTGCTCGCCAAGCCAGCCATCGCCGGCGGCGAGACCAGCCGCACCGAGTTTTTACCATTCAGCAAGCCATTGTTAGGCAAGGAAGAGGAAAACGAGGTGCTCGATACATTGCGATCCGGCTGGATAACCACCGGACCCAAGACGCATCGTTTCGAGGAAAAGTGCAAGGAATATCTCGGTTGCGACCATGCTATTGCGCTTTCTAGCTGCACCGCGGCGCTACATCTAGCCCTTGTCGCATCTGGCATCGGGGCTGGGGACGAGGTGATCACCTCACCGATTACTTTTGCCTCTACTGTTAATGTCATCGTCCATTGTGGCGCTAAACCAGTATTTGTCGATATAAAGCCCGATACGTTGAACATTGATGCATCAAAGATAGAGGCTGCTATTACCGAACACACCAGGGCTATCATTCCGGTCGATATGGCTGGCCAGCCCTGCGAGCTTGACCAGATAAACGAACTAGCCCAAAAGCATGACCTGGTCGTTATCGAGGATGCTGCCCATGGAATTGGCTCCATGTACAAGGGAAAAATGGTCGGTGATATCAGCGACTTCACCGCCTTTAGCTTCTATCCCATAAAGAACATGACCACCATCGAGGGGGGGCTGCTCGTTTTCAAGGATGCTGACCTGGAGGGCAAGCTGCGCATGATGAGTTTACATGGCTTATCCCGCGATGCCTGGAATCGATACACCGAGCAGGGAAGCATCCACTGGGAGATCGAGTACCCCGGCTTCAAGTACAACATGACCGATGTATCCGCTGCCATAGGGCTTCATCAGCTTGACAGGCTGGAGGGCTTCCTGCAAACCAGGAAGCGCTATGCCAGAATGTACGATGACGCTTTCAGCCAGTTGGATGGGATCATCCCATTGAGGTCGATCATGGACATTCGGCATTCCCACCATCTTTATATAATTAAACTGGATACTGCCAAGATCTCACTGAGCCGCGATGAGTTCATCCAGGCACTAAAGGCGGAGAATATAGGCAGCGGCATCCATTTCCGGGCTGTCCATCTGCATCCTTATTATAGGCGCACCTATGGCTTCAAGCCGGGGAAGCTCCCAATAGCCGAGGATGTCTCGCAGAGGATACTATCTTTGCCCTTGTATCCAGCCATGACCGAACGGGACATAAGCCAAGTGATCGATACGGTAAGCAAGCTATGTCGTTACTATGCCAGGTAAGCTAACCGGCAGGGGGTCGGTGAATCATCCACCGAATATTGACTCTTAGGGCTGGATACCTATAATCTTCAGCGACCAGTAATTTTAATCTTGTGGAGAAGATACAATGAACCAGACACCGCAAGTCAATGAAGAACAGACTGGCACCCAGCCACCGAAGAGAAGGTTCGATATATATAAGATTGTCGGTGTGCTCTTGATTATAATCGGGGTGGTCATGGGCGGCATGATGACCTACGATATAATAAAGGGACCCAAGCATAAGATATCCCCTAAACCTAAGCCGCCGATCTATAAAGATAAACGGCGGAGTAAACATGCTAAGCCAAAGGCGATCCCGGCTCGCGATAGACAAAAGACCTCTGGCGAGCCGCAAAAAGTGCAACCCAAGCTAGGGCAACCTGTACATCAAGAGCCTGGAATAGCCTTCAATCAGGTACGATTCAGCGATAAGAAGCATGGATACATCGCCGGAGACAGAATCCTGGTTTCCGATGATGGTGGTAAGACCTGGAAGGAGGCAGTTGCTGGAGCCGGGGGAAGGATGGGCTTGCTTTCACTCGATATCCTCGGCGATAAGATCGCCTGGGCGAGCGGCTTCGGCGGGGTTTATGCCACCCATGATGGGGGTGCCACCTGGAATCGCTTCCCGGGGATCGAACGCTTTCAGATGGTGGTTCACGGCTTGGATATCGTGGATGAAAAGACTGTCTGGGGAGTAGGCGACAAGGGAAAGATCATCTATACCACCGATGGAGGCGTAACCTGGGAGAAGGCTTGGGAGGCGGACAAGGACTGGACATTCGAGTCGGTCGCCTTCATAGACAACAAGCGCGGCTTCGCCTCTGGCTTCCAGTTCGATAAACAACGCCTGAGAAATGGTATCATACTTGGCACTTTCGATGGCGGGAAGACCTGGGAGGTCGTTTACAGGCTTGCCGAGCACGGAGATGACTTTCTGGTCGATGTAGGCTTCGCCGATGACAAGGTCGGCTGGGCGACCGGGATGTCCGGCTGCATCGTGCTGACCGAGGATGGAGGCAAGAGCTGGCGGGTTGTTCCAGAGGATCACAATGCGATCTTCTTCCGCATTTTTGCTTTGACTGATAATATCGTCCATGCAGTCGGCTCACATGGCGCCATCGTAAAAAGCGAAGATCGTGGTCGCAGTTGGCGAATTCTTAATTCAGGCGTTCGATCTACCCTCAAGGGCATCTTCTTCATTGATAAAGATACCGGTTGGGCAGTCGGGGATGATGCCACGCTGGTTCTGACCAATGATGGTGGTGCCACCTGGAGCCAGGTCAAGATCTACTAATCGTGAAGCTGGTCAACGATAAAACATGACAACCTTGTATAATCTTATCGGCTATGGAGCAATCCTTATCCCCCTGATGTTTCTCTATGCGGGGATTTGCCTCTTTTTTCGTATCAGGTGGAGCCTCATTGCCCGCGTCTGTCTTTTATTGTTTGTTTTGATCCCCTATTTATCGATAATCTCGCATATCTACGGGTGGGAGCCGCTTACCTTGTTCAAGGGATCTGGCGGCGAGCTTGGCGATTATTTCGCGCAGCGCGTCCTGTTGGTTACCAGCCGCAAGCTGCTCCTCTATGCGCTCTATCTGAACATCTTCTCCTATTTCCTTGCCGTCATCGGCAGACCGCGCGGGATACACCTGTCGCTGCTCACCACCGCCTTGACCATCGCCTACATCGGCAATGCATTCATAGATAAAAAAATGCTTAATATCGGCTTGCAGTGGTTTGTTGTCGGGGGTTTCTTGGTATTTATCTATGCATACCTGAAGGGGAAATGGGTAAAAAGATACCTTCCCGGGCAGTATCTGACATTGAGCAAGCCCCAGCTCCCTTTAAGTCAGCAGGAACTACTTGGCAAAAAGCCGATGGGAAAAACCGTGGAGATCCTGCTTCTCATAGCGGTTTTATCGGTCGGGCTGTTTTTTCGCATCTATCGCATTCCATTCCAACCGGCGGGCTGTTACTACGATGAAGCGGTGCGCGGGCAGGAGAGCTTCGACAGGCTGAAGCTCCCCTTGAAACACCAGAGGATAAAACAGGA
This sequence comes from uncultured bacterium, assembly GCA_964448115.1. GTDB lineage: Bacteria > CAYUVA01 > CAYUVA01 > CAYUVA01 > CAYUVA01 > CAYUVA01. The sequence continues at coordinate 2,961 of CAYUVA010000060.1, read as the reverse complement.
CCTCTTTCGCAACCCGCTTATCTACTGGTACATGGAGGGCTTCGCGCAGTGGTTCTTTGGCAAGAATCCGCAGGCGATCAGGGTGCCTTCGATAATATTCGGCTTGCTCACCGTGCTTTTGACCTACCTGTTCGGCAGGCACATCTTCGGAGCCGGCATCGGGCTTCTGGCTGCCCTGATGGTCGCAACTTCCCACTGGCATGTTAACTTCAGTCGCATATCCTTTGGCGGGATACAGACGCCGTTTTTCGTGGTTTTGATGTCCCTTTTCTTCTTCAAGGCGCTCTCTGGCAGGTGGCTCAATTGGCTTTGGTTTTTCATCACCCTGGTACTCGGCTTCCCGTCATACTCGGCATCGAGGCTGATGGTGGTGCTGCCATTAGCTTTATTTCTGCATCTGATGGTGGTCAAGAAGTGGTTTCTGAACTGGCGCTTCTGGGCTGTATTACTGGTCATCGTCCTGGTTTTCGGCGCTGGATACAAGTTCTGGTTCGCGCTGTTCAAGTTCGACTTTGCCGAGTCCAAGCGTCTGTTCGACCTGATGATCTTCGTGGGAGTGGATCGCTCGCAGTGGTGGGATGAGCTGAAGCCGAACATAGAGCGATATTTCTGGATGTTCCACCATATGGGGGATGGGAATCCCCGTCATAACCTGCCTATGGAGCCAGCGCTGGAATACTATCTGCGCATCCTGTTTCCTCTTGGACTAGTATTTTGTCTATATCGCTGGCGTGATCCACGCTACTTCTATCTGATGGTCTGGTTCGTGGTGATGATGATGCCTGGGGTTCTCAGCCGCGAGGGTCCTCACTTTCTGCGAACATTAGGCACTATTCCAGCGGTTATGTTTTTCTGTGCAATCTTTGTCGGTCAGGCTTATGAGAACTACCGTGCTGCCATGGGAAGATACCTGGGATGGACTGCACTTGTGCCAATCGTTATCCTGTGCATCAGCTTGATTAGCCACGGATACGAGACCTATTTTGTCAAGATGGGCAATGATCCCCGTAACTGGCGTGAGTTCGACACAGAGAAGACCAAGGTGGCCGAGTATGTAAACTCGCTGAATAAGAGCTTCAATAAAAAATACAAGGCGATCCTGATAAACGAGTTCCATGGCGGCAGCCCAGCTATAAACTTCGTGCTCAAGGACAGATCCCTTATCGAGCAATTGACCACAATAAAGCATATCCCAATCAAGGAGAAGACCAAGGTTCCATATATTTTCGTCTATGACCATACCTACCTCGAGGTGGGTAGGCAACTGCGCAGCTACTATCCGGATGGTCTGGCAGAAGTGCATCGCGATCCCTGGAACAAGGAGATGTTCTACACCTTCATTGTTACTCCCGACCAGGTCGAGGAGCTATTCGGCTTGACTGGAGAGTATTACCTAGGCAACAAGGCGCTTGGAGAACCGCTGTTTGTACGAAGGGATGATGACTTCGCCTTTGAATGGAATGCGGATACGATGTCTCTCACCACGCCGTTTACAGTCAAGTGGCACGGAGCGCTATACATTCCAAGTGATGGCGAGTATTCCTTTGCCCTGGTGGGCAACAATGACTCGCAGCTAATTCTGGATGGGAGAAAAGTTGATACCTCAAGGAGCGACTCGAGGACTGATAGATCCCCCACGCTAAAACTCGGCATGGGGTATCATAATCTAGATATAACCTTGACTGTAACCAAGATGCCCGTGAAATTTAACCTGATGTGGGCACTGCCTGGCGAAAAAAGCTACCAGCCGATCCCGTTAAGATACCTTTGTTCGAGGAAGATTACAGACCCGACCGCGCTGGGCAACATATACTCAGATCGAAAAATTACCCTTACGCTGGAAGCAACATATCCAATATCTAGCGACCTGGCGGCGGAGGGGATACAGATCCGCGACCTGGCGGTAGATGATGCGGGCTACATCTTCGTATCCTTTAACGATGCGATAATGAAGCTATCCCCGCGGGGCGAAAAGCTGACCGAATGGGGAGGCTTCGGCTTCAAGGACGAACAGTTCCGATCGGCTAGCGGCATCGCGGTAGCTCCTGACCAGGGATTGTATGTCATTGATTCATGGAATGTGTTGCTCAAGAAATTTAGCAATGATGGAAAGTTCCTCTGGAAGAAAGTCATGGATCTGTGGGCTGCAAATGATGTAAACATCGATACTAAACGCAGGCTCATGTATGTGGCAGACAGCGGCAAACACCGAGTAATCCAGGCGGATCTCAATGGTAACTTCATCCGCAACCTGGGAACTATGGGCGCTGAACCAGGCAAGTTCAGGGCGCCGGTAAGCGCTGTAGCCAATAGCAAGGGCGAGGTTTTCGCCTGTGACTTCGCACAACCGAGGGTAACCAAGTTCAAGCCCGATGGCTCTTATGATACACTCTGGTTCGTCTCCGGCATGAACGAGTTCTCATACATGGCAGTTGATAAGAACGATACACTCTATCTTAGCATCCCCAATGAAAGGCGGATCGCAGCCTTCGAGCCAAGTGGTGATATAGTCGAGCTTTCAATAGTATACCGCGACCATAAGCCGAGACTATCAGCGCCGGCCGGTATCGACTCTAAGGGCGATTATCTCTATGTCGCCGACCGCAACGCAAAGAATGTCTTCGTCTTCAGGATACAGCATTAAGACTTGAGAGCTATTCAACCACAAAGGCACTAAGGCACGAAGAGGAAAGTGGTACCGTGGTACCGTCTTTGCGTCTTTGCGTGATCATCTTTTTCTTACTTTATGCCTTTGTGGGTAATTAACTTGTTTTAAGCCACTATAGGGGCAGGGCTTTTCCCTGCCCTTCTTATGGCAACCGCTAGGGTTGCCCCTACTAAGGCACGAAGCGAACCATACCACACCCCCTGTCATTCCGACCGATAGGAACAAGCCCCCTACCCTGTCATTCCGACCGATAGCCCCCCACACACACCATATCATTCCGACCGATAGCCCCC
>CAYUVA010000059.1:0-22481 GCA_964448115.1 uncultured bacterium | reverse complement strand
AAGCGAGTCTAAAAGAAGGCAGATTTTCAATCGAGGGAATCTTCTTTTGATTTTTACCAGCGAAGCAGCGATGAGTGGCTTATCCACTTCAGCGATCTGTTTCAGCTTAGCTTTTATCCTTTTTTCAAGGATTTTCGGGCTTAATTTAGGGTTCATGGATCCCTCCTAATATGATTCGTATATCTACTTATCATATTTAAGGCAAGAAGTCAACATTGTGAAAAAAAAAAGTTACGATTAGTTCAATTGGGATTGGTTATATGAAGAAGAAAATTTAGTTATTTTGCATAACTAGTGCATTTAGGAGGCGATTTCTAACAGCATCACAATGCGAATTAAATCAATCCTTCAGAGCTGCTCTGTCATTTCCGCCTGGGCTGGCATGACAAAAGGGGGGCATTGCAGCAGCGATACAGGATATAATAGGCGTATCTAGGTCAATCGGGCAGATCGTAGGGATGTTGACTGATAAGCTCCGTTGCCTCTTCTTTAGAGGAACTATCATCACCCAAGCCGAGGTCCATCATCACTAGCTGATCCTCCTTGAAGCCGTGCAGGTTGCATGGTGCGACCGGCTTCTTGCCCTCGATGAATATCTCGTTAACCACCTCAGAGCATCTGTCAGTCGAGATAAGTCCAGACCTGGGATCGATGCCGATGATATCAATGCCCTGGTCAGGTGGTTCGAATGGCTTGGGATCTTTGTCCTTTAGGGCAGCAGCCATGAAATCGACCCATATAGGCAAAGCTGCCCTGGAGCCGGTCTCCTTATCTCCCAACGGCTTAGGCTCATCGAAGCCGACCCAGACTCCAGTACAGATATCTGGTGAGAATCCGATGAACCATGCGTCCTTGTACTCGTTTGTAGTGCCCGTCTTGCCTCCGACCAGCTTGTGCAGCGCCCTGGCTCGCCAGGCAGTGCCCTCATCGACCACATCGCATAAGATATCCGCCATGAGGTAAGCAGTGGTATCAGGGATCACCTTGCGTGTTACTGGAATGCGCTCGTAGATGAGATTCCCCTGATGATCCTTGATGTAGCGTATTGGCATCGGCTCAGCCTGCACGCCCATCGCAGGTATCGTGCTATAGGCTCTGGTCATCTCATAGAGGCTGACTCCGGATGAGCCGAGCGCAAGTGATAGGTCCTCGCGCAGCTCACCTTCGATGCCGAACATCTTGGCGTATCGCACTGCCAGCTTTACGCCTATCATGTTAAGTAGCTTGATTGTAACCAGGTTGCGTGATTTGACCAAGCCCTCTCGTAGTGTGGTCGGTCCATAGAACTTCTCGCTGTAATTAGCCGGTTTCCACAGCTCTTTAGCCTTCGGCTCGGATTCCTCCTGGGGGCTTTTTTCAATCTCCTTTAGCTTATCTTCCAGTTTTTGCTGCTTTTCTGGTTCCTCCTCATCTTTTATTATTTCCTCGATTATCGGCGAGTCGTAGATTATGGTTGCGGGCGTATATTTCGTATCTAGGGCTGCCGTATAGATGAAAAGCTTGAACGAGCTTCCCGGCTGTCGTTTTGCCTGATAGACGCGGTCAAACTGGCTGCGGTCGAAGCTGCGTCCACCCACCCAGGCGAGGATCTCACCATTATGCACATCCATGCAAAGCAGCGATCCTTCCACCAGCGGTTCCTGCTCCAATGAAAGCAAGTAATAGGGATTATCATCAGCAGGCGTTTCGAGTATCCTTGCCTGGCACCAATCCCCTGGTTTAAGGATACCGACCAGGCTCTTTTCTTTTGTCCATTCGTATCCCTTGGCATCAATTATTCCCTCAGCATCCCTGACCTGGGTGATTATCTTATCGTTCTCCACTCTTGTTATCTTGGTAGTAATAATTGAGCCTTTGGTATAGGTATTTTCATGCTTCATCAGCGCTACCAGGTTAAGGTCCATAGCCCCCCGGAATCCCTGTCGTTTGTCCAACTCGCGCAGCCCCTTCTCCAGCGCTTGTTCAGCCTTTGCTTGCAGCTTTGAATCGAGCGATGTATGCACCTTTAATCCGCCGGTGTGGACCGCTGCGCTGCCGAAGTAATCCTCCAGCCATCTTCTGATGTACTCTACGAAATAAGGTGCCATGTTTATGCGATCCGATGGCTTGGCTAACTTGAGCTGTCCATGCTTCAGCTCGGCTGCCTTTTCTGCACTTAGGTATCCTAGCTTCTCCATCCTGTCGATGATCAGCGACCTTCTTTTTTTGTTTCTATGCGGGTTTCTGAAGGGTGAGTATCCATTAGGGGACTTGGGGAGTGCGGCAATGGCTATGCATTCTAGCGTATCCAGCTCATAAGCATGCTTACCGAAGTAGTGCATGGCAGCAGCCTCCACGCCATAAGCGCCGTGCCCGTAGTAGATCTCGTTGAAGTACATCTGTAGGATCTCTTTCTTGCCCAGCTTGCGCTCCATCTGCAAGGCAAGGAGTATCTCCTTGATCTTGCGAGAATATTTCCTCGCATAAACGGTTTTTACTTCCCCTTTCCCCTTTTGTCGTTTGATATAGACCTCGTGCTTAAGGAATAGGCTTCTGGCGAGCTGTTGGGTAATGGTGCTGCCTCCCTCAACAATCCGCCCTGCCTTGATATTAGCTATCATAGCTCGCATGATGCCGCGTAGGTTGATGCCGCCGTGCTGGTAAAAATCGCTATCCTCGATGGCTATGGTGGCGTTTATTAGATCCTGCGGAACCGATGATATGGGAATTAAGAAGCGCTTCTCCAGGTAGAACTCGCTCAAGAGAACACCATCGCGGGAATATACCTTGCTCACCAGCGAAGGCTTGTATTCCTTTAGCTTATCCACATCAGGGAGATCCGCGCTGTACCTCTGGACAATATAGATCCCCGCGCCGAGACCTCCCAACACGCAGATCAAAAATAAAAGGATAAGGCTCAGCAATATACCCTGTAAGATGCGCATCATTGGTCTAGTTCCATTAAAAGCATATCATGAAACCTGGCGCGGATACCAGTCATGTCGAGGTTCGCATCGACCCTGGGATGGATACGGTTAGTGAGCAGAACACAAATAATCTCTTTCTCAGGATCTATCCAGAGCGATGTTCCAGTAAAGCCGGTGTGCCCGAAGGCGCTTTGGGACATCCGAGACCCGGCGCTACTTCCTTTAGTGCTGGCTAGCATCCAGCCCAAGCTACGATGCTCGTTCAGCCTCGTGGTCAGGTTAGCCATCATCAACCGCACCGAGTTCTCGGACAAGACCCGACTGCTCAGCCCCCTTCCATTGTTTAGGAGCATCATGCCGAATCTCCTAAGATCATCAGCGCTTCCGAACAGCCCTGCATTCCCGCTTATGCCGCCCAGGAACCAGGCGTTGGTATCGTGTACCTCTCCGTGGATCAGCCCTTCTCGCAACAGCGGCTCGTATCCAAGATCCCTACACAATTGTTGTTCATAAGCATTTCCCTTCTCCGTAGGAGGGATTTTGGCTTTGAGCATAAAGGGCGGATTGAAGCAGGCATCATTCATACCACAAGGCTCGAAGATGTTCTCCCTTGCGTAACCGTAGAGATCCTGTCCGCTTATCGTCTCCACTAGTTTCCCTAGCACTATGTATCCGAGGCAGCTATAGCGAACCTCGCTCCCTTGTCGATAGGCTGGCTTCATGGAGGCGATAGCTGCAAGGACATCCTGCGCATTACTGCACAGGCTATAAACCGGAAGCCAGGCAGGCAAGCCGCTTGTATGAAGCGCAAACTCCTGGATGCTTACATCCCTATATGCTGATTTCCTGAACACCGGAAGGTAATCGGACACCGGTTTTCGTATGTCCAACTTGCCGGCATCGGAAAGGGTGAGAATTGCAGTTGCCGTAACCGCTGGTTTGGTGAGCGAGGCTAGGTCAAAGAGGGCATCTATCTGCATCGGCTTTGCGCCAGGTTCCCTGGACATAAAGCCAACTGCTCTTGTATGGCAATCATCATCTTGCCTCCAATATAAATATACTGCGCCGGGAATTACCCGCTGGTCAACCAGCGATTGCAGATACCCTGATGCTTCCATTGCTTGATTAAACAGCTATAAGTCTGACTTGTTCGCCGGGGCAATGTTTTCCAAGATGCCCTCAACCTTTTTCCTTTGTTCGATGGTTAGATCCTCGCATTTCAAGCACATCTTGTAGCAATAGATGGCTTTCTCCAGTTCCTTGGTGTGATTCAGATAGATTCCGCCCAGATTGCAGTAAGCTGCCCAAAGATCTTCCTTTATGCTCAGCGCCTTTAGTAACACTTGATGCGCGGTATCATACTCCCCCAGGTAGCTGAGCACTATGCTGAGGTTGTTATACAGCATGGCTGATTCGGGCTGCATCTTGAGCGCTTGCATGTATATTTCCATCGCCTCCTGGTAGCGGCGCTGCGTCTCATAGAGGTTACCCAGGTTGTTGTAGGCATCGATTAGCATCTTATCCAATCGCAGAGCCTCAAGATATTGCTTTTCAGCCTCCTCTAGCCTCCCGAAGCGCCTCAAGGCATTTGCCAGGTTGAAGTGCACCTCGGCGCTGCGCTCGCCATGTTCCAAGGCTTGCTTGTAAGCATCGATCGCCAACCCATCCATTCCGAGCTTTCCATAAACCAGCCCCAACTGGCTGCGAGCTCCTTTAATCAGAGGATCTAACTCCAATGCCCTCTCAAGATGATCCCTGGCTTGGCGATAATCCCCCTCCTGCAGGGCGAAATTGCCCAGGTAAAACAGTATATACTTGTTCTCCCCTCCCAGCCTTTCAGCGTTGGCAAGCTGCTTTTCATAGCACTCATTATCGTTTTCATATCGACAAGCGGCTGCTCGATGCAGCGCGATCTTTGCCCTGATCTCGTTTGCCATGTAATCACCTGGAGCATGTTGCAGGTTACGCAAGGTGTATAGTTGCCAAGGATCAGGCATTAGCTCAAGTAGCTCCAGATTGGAGCAATCTGGTATCGAGGTTAATCCATAAGGGTAGTATCTCTTGCCTGGCTCATCGAACATGAGCGAATAAAAGACCCGGTGCCTATCACTTGCCAACAATCTTTTTTCCAGTTCCTTCCAGTCGGTCGGATTTCTCATACCGAGCCTTTTGGCTAGCTCTATCAGCTCTGCCCTGAAGAAATGCCCGGTCTGTTCGAAGATGATAACATCATGGCGATACCGCTCCACCAGCTTCATGTATGTGGTTGGGAATAGCTGGTTGTCGCCGGAGTTGATGTAGATGCCCTGGTAAGTGATGGTGTCCAGGATCGCCCTACCGTAGTCGCTGGTAAGATAAAAGTCAGCCAATGATTCGTTTGTTCGCGCCGCTGCGAGCCACAAACACCAGGCAGTTATGAGCAGGGCACATAATAAAACCTGAGCAGGGCGCGTGGGTGAGTGGACAAAATATGACCACTTCCTGACGGTCGTGGCTCGGATATCGGCTGTTCGTAACTCGGATGACCCAAATTTCTCCATTGCGTCTTTGCGTCTTTGCGTGATCCCCTTTATTCCTTTGCTTTCTTTGCGTGCAGCTTGCAAGGCATAAAATGCGAAGCCGATCATAATGCTCAGGCTGATAAATGCGGGGATGAAAAATACCCTTACCAAATATAGATACCCTGCATTAGGGGGGAAGTTGAGCAGCATCAGGAAGCTCGCAGTGTTGAATAGGAAAAAAAGGGCAACTAGGGCTAATCCGCGCCTTGATTGCTTTAGTAATAAGCCAGCCACGATGCCGGCTGCGATCAAAAAAAGCCCCATGATGCCATACTCGCCATTGATTATCTCGAATAAGCCTCTACTTGCACCGATTAGCGAGGCGATGGTTATAGTCTGGGGCATAAGCTCGGTGTAATCGAGCCTGAATAGATGGTGCAGCAGTCCATTGAGATCATGGACATCTGCCCAGTTTATTGCTGGAGAGGAAAGGCTGCGCATTGGAATATAGATAGCCGCTGATGCGCCGAGCGCAAAAAAGACCGCTCCACTCACCATATGCAACCATCGTTTAACCTTGATACAAAGAAAAACAAGCAGGGTAATGAAAATGGCAATGTACAAGAAAAATGTGTTATGTACCCCGATGCCGATGCCTAGGATAAAAGCAGCCAGCGCTATAACCCTTGAGCTTATTACACCGCTACAGCTCGATTTCTCCGAGCCACGACCATTAGGGAGTGGCATATTATAAGAAACCGCTCGCTCACGCTCACGGCTCTGTTTATTCGATCCACGACCATCGAAAATATAGATCAAGGCAAGCAGAAACAGAGCTGATAGTAGGGCGGTCAATCCATAGACCTCGGTGATTATAGCCTGCGAGAATACAACTCTACCCAGCCCGAAGGAGATACCAGCTATTATTGCAGGTGTTAAGCGTCCGGTAAGCCTGAACGAGCAAAGATACACCACGACCGCGCAAAGCGCGCTACATAGAGCCGAGAGAAGATTGCATCTATAGGCAAAATCACCCAGCGGCATAAATGTCAACGGACGAAGAAATTGCAAATAGCTGTGGTAGCCGGGTGGATGGGGAATCCCTAGACAATATGTTGCGGCGCAAAGCTCCGGCGAGTCCCCGAAGAATATGCCGGGAGATAACGATATCAAGTAGATACACCATAAAAATAAAAAAACGAACGCTTTTCCGATGAGGATCCATCCCAGGTTATGGCTGCGATGTCCAGGCTTACTTGACTCCATAAAATTATCGAGATCACCTTTTCTTCAAAGATATCACAGCCGGTCCATTGATAAAATCAAGTAAACACCATCAGTCCTTGAATGAATTGACACCATAATGCAAGCCTAATATAATATTCCCCAGTTAAATTCGGCATATTTAAGGCTATTATGAACAAAAAAACAATCCACATAACCTGTTGAGGGGGTAAGATGAAGCCTTATGCAATCAAGGTTACGATAGCCATACTATTGCTTTGTTCCTTATACGCTTGGGGTGAGATCAACTGGACGAGCCAGATCTCCCCTGTTGCTGTAGGAGTGTTTAATAGGGTTTGCGTTGCTGATCTCAATAAGGATGGCATCCCTGATCTCATAGCTGCCAATGGTAACCCGGATGCGGAGGCTTCCGCCTATAGCGGTTTGCCTATCTGGTTCGGTGAGGTCTATTACAGCGGTGGCAAATGGGTATGGAGCATCACCCAACCTGGCGCAACGACTGGAGACAGCGCCTCCAAGCCTTATAACATCTTTGGCACCTATCGTGGAGAATTGACCTATCCGAGAAGCGGCTATAACTACGAGATAGAGGAATGGACGGTTACCTGCGTCTCACCCACTCAAATCACTGACATCGGATATTTCTATGCCGATGGCGCACCACATGACATCACTGGCGTAATGCAGGATTACGGCGCTTTTGAAAAGAACTGTACTAGCCAAGACGAGATAATCAAGCTCACCAAATCCTCCAGCAATACATGGATAGTGGAGTCTAATGTTGGCGGTAGAATGGATGATTATACCGGAGCGGGAGCATACTATGATGCTGCCAATGGCAAATTCTATTTCAAGCTCTCCTCGGCTGCAAATTCATACAATCAAGGGGATTACATAGTCTTTAGGATCCAGTTGGCACGATTTACCTGTACTGGCAGTAAAAGCGGTACTTTGGTGAATGCGACAACAGGCATGGGTCCTAGGATGTGGGAAGCTTTTTATGGCAAGAAGGGTGAATGGACAAATATACTATCATTCATCCCGGTGTATAAAAATGCAGCAGTACAAGTCGGCGATTCTTATAAATTCCATACCCCAGAGGGGCCCCAAACAACGGATATCTATTATGATGTGAAGGTTGCTGATCTGAACAAGGATGGCTCGCTGGATATAATAGGCGCCGGTAAATATGGGCTTCGGGTCTGGTGTCGAGTAGAGGGCGATTACACAACACCTACCTTTTATGCAAGTAATAAGGCTTTCATCCCTGGCGATTGTTTCCGGGGCGAATATCCGGTAATGACCATGGGCATCACTGGATATCCTGATATACATTGGACGACCTCTAAGCATGAACCGGTCTTCGTGGAGCTTGTGAAAGCTGGAGATGCTGACTGGTATTGGAGTCCAAGCGGTCAAGAATCTGGCACCCATATCCGTAGCGTAAACTGCTATGATCCCGTTGGCGGGGGGATAAAATCTGTCGAATACATCTCGAATCGAGGAGAATTTACCTTCCGGGTCGATCCCTATTCGAGCCAGGATAACCAGCTCGCCGAGGATAACTTCCTTGGAATGGATGAACAAAAAAGGGAGCCTCAATTCCAGTATTACTGCAAGGGAAGCAAATTCATCTTCTCCACAAAGCATTACAACTTCTCTCCTGAATTGAAGATAGCCTCCGGATGGCATAATCGCATCGATGTGGGCGACATCAATAAGGACGGATGGATAGATATAGTCAGTGCAAAGGACTCCGGCGGTTTATCCATCCTAAAGAACAGAGGTCCCCAGGGTGATGTAATCCAGGTACAATCTCAGACTCCGCCTTCCTCGGCAAGCTCTGGAAAATATCTGAATATTATGCTTAAAGACCTCAACTTCGATGGGCGTCTCGACCTGGTTGCCTGCGGTCAAAACAAGGGGGTACAAGTCTTTCTAGGCAACGGCGTTTTCGGATGGTACGGCGATATGGGTCCCACCGACAGCGGGACCTTTACCGGGCTTGCCATTGATGACTTCAACCTGGATGGGGTGCTTGATATCGCAGTAACAAAGACCACTGGAGGCATCTACATCTGGTATGGACAACTTAGCGAGGAAAAGGATGACATTCAGTGGTACCAGATAGCAAGTGCCTCGGTGCCCCAAGCCTATAGCGGAAACCAGGGACATGGCAGCATGTCAACCGTGGAGGTGAACAATCAAAATACTAAGGTTGAGGACTGGGAGGTTACCTGCATTCAAGGCGGAACCTCTAGCACCTATGCGATCTTCGAGGCGGTGGGGACGGTGAGCGGAAAACAGGGTAACCTGGTCAAGGTGAACGAGTACTATCACTCAGATGGCAACGAGGTCGGCTTCATCATCGCCCGCGGGGAGCAGGATGATCCCTTCCAGCCAGGAGATCATTTCAACTTCACCACTGCAAAAGGTCCACTATCTGCCGAGATCTTCCAGGATATAATGGTCTCTGATATCAACAATGATGGCAAGCCGGATCTGTTTGCTGCCTCCCAGAATATCGGCATAAGGGTCTGGACCGGTAACGGGGTCTTCGGCTGGGTGGAGGAAACAAGCCCGGTAGCCGAGGGAAACTACCTGGGCGTCAGCGCAAATATTGATCTTAACCGGGACGGAAATCCTGATGTTGTAGGAGCCAAGAACGGTGGCGGAATACAGGTCTGGGTTGGAGACGGCAACGACAGGTATCCATTTACATCTTGGATATCAAAGCCGGTGGGCACGGGAGACTACTTCGGGGTTACCGCTTCGGATCAGAACCATGATGGGGATAAGGATGTCATCGGTGCCCAGTTCAAGTCCAATGCTCCCGGGATACAGATATGGACTGGAAACGGAAGCGGAGATTGGCAGAATTACTATTCAGCAAGCAGCTACCAGGAATACTATTCAGTAGTCGCTGCTGATATAAATAACGATGGCTGGGAAGATATCATTGCTGGACATAAAAATAGCGGGGTTCATGTATTCAAAAACAACACCGACGGCAGCTATACGAACTGGCAGAACCCGATAAACGAAGGCTCCTTCAGGACTGTCATCGCCAGGGATTTCAACAGGGATGGCTTGATCGATATAGCTGCTAGCGAGGAAGTCTTGGGTGTGCACCTGTGGTTGAACGAGGGTAGCGGTACCTGGGGTGATAACATCGGTCCTAGCTCCATAGAGGCTATACCCTCATGGGGTCTTGACGCGGTTGATATAAACCTTGATGGCGCTTTGGACCTGATAGTAGGAGGACATACCGGCACCGGCTTGCATATCTGGTGGGGACAGGTTACTGGAGATGCACAACATCTGAATTATAATGTCAGCCAGGCTCCCGGACGGTATATCAATTATATATTCGGCTCTGAAGGGTATAATAATATCTATGGAGTAAAGGCAGCCGACTTCAATCTTGATGGCAAACCGGATATTGCCTGCGGTGAAAACGGGCACTTTATTTACACCATGTATATGACCGGCACTAGCTATGCCCACCAGGATGGTGGCTGCGAGATGCCCGGACAATATATCGCATCCGGACAGAGTCGCGGCGTGGATATTGCCGATTTCAACAACGATGGAGTGCCAGATATGGTGGTGGCTGATAACGGAGGCGGTGTTAAGGTCTTCAAGGGAACGCTAACCGCAGAAGGCTTAACCAACTGGGGCGGCTTGATCTCGCCGGTTGGCACTGGTGATTACCATTCCGTATTCACCACCGATTTCACCCATGATGGCTTGCCGGATATCGCTGCTGCGCATGGAGTCAGCGGAGCTGAGGGAATCGATGTCTGGCTTTCATCCCGTGATTTCACGCCCCCGGTCGTCTCCAGCATATTTCCATCCAATAATGGAACCTTCAAGATAGATGTTGACAAGTCCATCCAGGCAACCTTCAGCGAGCCAATGGACGAGGCGACCTTGAATGCAAATACGCTGAGCGTCATTCAAGGGGAGACTAGAACCATAAACGGCGCTTACTTTTTATCACAGGATCGGATTCGCATCTACTTCATCCCGGAGACGCGCATGGAAAAGAATATCCAGGTGCGGGTTACTATAACTGGCGGAGACTCCGGGGTGCTGGACCAGGCTGGCAACGGGCTTGACGGCAATGGCGATGGCAGGGTCGGTGGCTCCCCCGAAGACGATTACTCGTGGACATTCACACCTATCGATGTAACCGCGCCCAGATATCCGGCAAACTTCAAAGCCGACCCAGGAGATAGAAAGGCTATTCTCTCGTGGAAGGCAAACAGCGAGCCGGATCTCGCCGGGTATAAATTGTATGGCACCGGGATACAGAACCCACAGAGCGAGAGCGACTTCAACTGGTGGGTAGAGCTGGATCGCAACACAACAAGCTATACAAAAACAGGATTGGAGAACTATAAGGAATATACCTTCTTCGTAAAGGCATTCGACGATGTCGGCAATATTAGCACCTCCAGCTCATGGGAAAAGGTTACCCCGCAGCCGGTGAAGCCGGTGATCTGGGCAGGTGGCTACATGGGCAAACAGATTAGCGCAGCACAAGGCGGAGTCTTTGGTCCCTGGCTTTATGTGAGCGATCCCCAGGGAGCCGAGACCATTAGCCGGGTGGAGATCCTGATGAACCTTTCGCCCACCGGCGCGACCCTACAGGTTATCGATCCCCTCTATGGCGATCCCAATGGCGCGCTCTACGGATTCCCTGATTTACCCATACCACCTGACTCCGGCATCCCAGCGGGAACATATCTCTTGGAGTATGTAGCCACCGATACCGAGGGTAACCAGAGCTTTGTATTCCCCTATCTTAATGTCATAGCTTCTGAAACTTACTCCACCGGGGCGCCCATTGAGCGAGAGATGTTGGCAAAGGAGCTACTGCTCTTGCATGAGCAGGCGCAGATGAGCCTTGAAACCTTGATGCGCAAGGCAACAGCGCCGACTAAAAAAGGCAGCAAGGACTCCCAAAGCCCGCAGATATGGTGGGCAGGATGGTTTGATACCTACATCGATGCCGAAAGTGGCGGGGATCTGAGCATTGTTGCTTATGTTTCCGATCCCCAGGGCTACAATAACATCTACAAGGTCAGCTTATATGCCGGGGGGGTCGATCTTGGGCTGTACATGCACGATGATGGGAGTCATGCTGACGGAGATGCCTATGATGGAGCTTTTGGCTTGACCTTAAATCTTTCAGGCCCGATAGGTGCGGGGCTTTACCTCATCGACATCGTTGCCATGGACAAGAACTACAACGAGGGCACCTGGCCTGCCTTAATCATCGAGCCTTAGAGCGCTATGGGTAAAGGACCCGGTAGGCGATCCCTTCTTGCGCCAATTGGATTATGGAGTGCATCGGTTTGTCTAGCAACATTTCTTATCATCTCCAGCGGCTTAGCCGCCCCAGGTAGCCAACCGGTATATATTTGGATCAGCGGTGAGTTCAATCATCACCTGATGTTCGACTACAGCCTGGCAGCCTCACAGGCAGTGCTTGAGATATGGGATCAAACAGGTATTAAAGGGCAGTTCTTCTCAGACGGGCTTTGGGCAGAAGCGCTGCAGAACAGCATCATCGAGGGATGGGGAAGGTGGGATCTAAACTATACTGATAACATAAGGCTTGGCTACCTCGGCGAAGCAAGCCATGGACCATACCCGGTCATCGCCGATTATTACAGTACATCTGCAAAAGAGTGCGGCACGGTTACCCTGGGACTCCAGTATGATCAAGCATATCAAAGAGTGCAGGAGCGCTACAGCCACCATATTGACCCCTTAAGCGGACATTCAGACTACTCGCGGTATGGCGGGGCTGTCCTATTGGGAGATCTTTTCGGGAAAGAGATAACCTCGGTCAGATCCTGCTCCATAGAGGCTGCCTTTGCCGGGCTGGGAATAAGATCCCTGCCCACGGTCGATCCAGATGCCGTGGAATTCGGACATAACCAGGGTTACTTTGCCAGGTATGCCAAGGAGGATATATTCAGTTTCTTTGCCATGCTCACCGGCTCATCGGGGCTTTTTTGGTACATGGATCTGCTTCATTTTTACCCGGATGCAAAGCATTCCTGCATAGGAGTAATTGAAGCTCTGGATCGGGATGTCGGCCACCTGGTCAATCACCGGGTCATAGACCACAACATATATCTTAATATCGACCCCTGGGATTGGTCTTATAACAATCATCAGTGGGGATGCAGACCGCCGGATATCAACTATACGCATCTTGAACATCCTTTTGTGAAAACAAAACGGGATATGCTGCAATACATCGAGGGATATCGGTCAAGCCTGGTGGATTTGATAAACAACTTTCTGGCAGGCAACCGCAACTGTCGCCTCGTAACCGCTAAGGATCTTTATACCATCGTAAAGGATACGCGCAACCAGGTGATATCACAGGATCAGGTTGTTCGCATTGCTGCTTATCTCAGCTTGCAGGCATCCTATATGAATCCAGCTTATGGCTATGGCACCTATCGCCCACCCTCCTATGTCGACATCGGAAAGCAACGATATTTTTCCTTAGCGGAGGCATTCTGGCTGCTCGGCGAGTCGCTTAGATATTACACACAGTACAATCATCTGCCAGCGGAAGTGCTTTGTAAACCGCTGCTGGGACCGATTGAGACCGGCTACCCGGGTCTGCCATCTTCTCATTGTGAGACCTTTTCTGGAAGCGCGCTATTATCAACTGTCAGAGATATCTTTAACGAAAACCTGACCATCGTGCCTGGAGTCATCGAATGTGCGACCGCGACCCTTAATCCAGCCGAGTTTCTATACTTAATGGCTCAACAGTACATGTACATATACTTTCTTGGCATATCGCATTCGGTTGCCTGTATGCCTATTTATGCGTGCCCGGTGGGGCAGCCGATACTCTATGCTCTCTTTGAGCCGAGTGAACCCTATCCGCTTTTCGACAGCGTGCTCCAATTATGGACACTTAAGCCAGCGGTGCTGATACGGACCCAGAGGAGTAATGCGCCACCGATGATCCTCTCAGCCGGGTATGATGATACCTATCTCGACCAGAATGGTGGCTTGTTTCGCATGGTAGCGAGAGCCTGGGATTACGATGGCTATGCAGATATCAACCAGGTAATGCTTTACTACCAGGGACAAAAGACCGGATTGTACCTGAGGGATGATGGAACAAACGGCGATGCAACCGAGGATGACGGTATCTTCACATTGGAGATCCGCATAAAAGAACCGATAGAAAAAGGCACTCATCTGCTTCAGCTTGTGGCAGTGGATAACAGCGGAGCCAGTAGCGATCCCTGGCCATACCTTAGAATCTATCCTGATATCAGCTACCTGTACCTGGCAGATCCTCCGCAATCTACCTTTCCGGAGGCAGTCGATGAGCTGCCCCAGGTTGATGCCCCCCATCCAGATGCACCCGTGATTACCCAGGCAGGTTTCAGCACATCCCTGATAAACTCCAAGACTGGCGGGGACCTGTTCATCAAGGCTCATGTCCGCGATCCCCAGGGCGCCGGAAATATCCGCCAGGTGCAACTATACTACCTTGGCTTACCTACTGGCATATACCTGTCCGATGGCGGTGGCTTTGGCGATGAGTACCCTAATGACGGCATCTGGAGCATTAAGCTCAAGGTAGAGCCAGGGCTTGAGCCGGATTATCATCTCTTCAGCCTAATAGCGGTCGATTACGATGAACATAGCAGCATCCCCTGGCCATATCTGGCGATATATTGAAAGTCTTCAGGCGTCTAGCCGGCAAATAGCTTCTGAGTTTGACAACTGGAATTTGTAACCTATTGAGACATAAAAATAGTCTTTAGCCAAGGATTGACTCATAGAAAGTGGCAAGGCGAGCCTTGTATGCTGTATAAGAGTACTTTTCTTGTGCATCATGCATAGCTTGCCTGGCGAGCTTCTCTCGAAGTTTTAGATCATCCAAAAGCATCTCCATTCCCCTAGCTAAGTCATGAGCTGTTGGCTTTACCAGCAGGGCATTCTGGTCGTTTAGCACCTGGGTATGGGAGTAGATATCGGTAGCCAATATAGCCTTACCCGACTGCATGTATGTATAGATCTTCAGGGGAACATTGGTGCCAGCACAGCGTGGCGATACTAATATATCAGAACAAGCTAGAAACATCGGGATCTCCTCGATGGGCTTTTGTCCTGTAAATCTAACCAAATCCTGGATGGAGCCTTCCTTTGCATAAGCCTTGAATTTATCGACCTGTCTTGGTTTACCTCCAACAATCAAGCACCTGAAGTCATCCCTTTTATTTTTCAATATGTTTATTGCATCAATGAGCAGCTCGATGCCCTGGTTAGCCTCCAGATTGCCGGTATAGGTTATAATCGCCTTGTTATCGGGTAAGCCGAGGCTTGCGAAAAAGCGTCTCTTCGGCTCAGCATCGGGACACACGGCAGCATCCATTGTGGCGACATTCTCGATCATCTCGACAACCGCAGGTTTTCTGCTTGTTTTAACTATCGACTCGGCAAGATCCTTCAGGTCATGGCAGATAGTTATAACGCCCCTGCTCGATCTGACTGCCAATCTCTCCAGCCACTTAGCGAACGATACGATCAAACGGCTTGAGGTAACCTGGTAGTTCTCGGATAGATGCTGGGGGAGGCTGGAGTGCATGTCATAGATGTGAGGGATGCAAAGCAGCCTTTGCAGCACGGCTCCAACAAAGCAGAATTCCTCGTGGGTGTGAACGCATAGATATCTATATGTTAATAGCAAAGGAATAAGCCTTACGAGCATAACCGAATCGAGGATCAGCTTCTTTATTGATAATCCGATATCGATGTTGTTTATTCCAGGGATCCTGGGTGTGCGGATTATGCGCAGACCGGGCATGGTTCGATCCTCGCCAATCGGGTAAGTCAACAGATCCACCTGGTAACCAAGCTCGGTCAGTGCCTTGCAACGATAGTATATGGAGAACGGAGTCCCCCTCGGCTCGAAGTAAGGCTCAGGGGCGAGCATAAGTATAAGCTTATTGTCGTTTTTATGTGGCAAAAGCAGCTACTTCCTGTTAGCGATGCTTTGCAGCGAGAACTTCTGAATGCGGTGGTTCCAGGTATCGGTTATATAAACCCAGCCACGCTTGGGATCGACTGCCACGCCTGTCGGCATGTGCATCCTGCCCGGCTCCCCGCCGGCGCCACCGAAGACCCTGAGCACCTTGCCGAGCTTGGAGATCATAAACACCCTGTCGCCTGGGGGATCGCTTACAAACATATTTCCCTGATCATCTAAATCGAAGTACGGCTCACGAGGTCCTTTCGCGGTCCAGCCATCTATTTGCAACTGTTGTTTGAATTTGCCCTTCAGGTCGAACATCTGCATCCGGCGATTGTCATTGTCGGCTACATAGATGGTTTCGCCCCTTACTATGATGCCGACCGGCTCGCTGAACTGACCGGGACCTTTTCCAAGCTCCCCCCAGGCATGGAGCAACTGGTAACCGGGGCTGAATATCTTTATCTGGTTGTTGCCGCTATCAGCCACATAGATATCCCCCTGGGAGTCGATATCCACGCCCCTTGGCGCTACAAAAGAGCCAGGAAGCATGCTTAAAAATGTTCCGTTATTATCGAAGACTTGGATTCGGTGGTTCCAGGTGTCAGCCACGAAGATCTTTCCGTCGTCTGCAACGGCTATGCCACAAAGGTCGTTGAACTGCCCCTGCCTGGCTCCTTTGGTGCCGAACTTACGGATAGGTTTGCCATTGGGATCCAGCACCTGGACGCAGTAGTTCCTGAAATCAGCGATGTATAGATTGCCCTTGGAGTCAACATCGATGTCTCTAGGCTCGTTGAACTGTCCCGGCTCCATGCCGTACCCGCCAATTATGGACTGAGGAGCGATAAGCTCGGCAGGAGCGACCTTGCCTTTGCTAACCTTACCTTTGGCATTCTTCTTCTCGCAGCCTGCTGGCAATATTAGCAGCAGCCCCAAAAGTAAAAGGCTAATTATCGATCTGCTTCTCATAGTTCCATAGCTCCTTTATTCAACTGCCACTAATAAAGACAAAAAAGACAACCTAATTATACCATTTAAGATTTTTAATGCTATAGAGGCCAAAGTCTGAAATCTGATACTGTCCACTTTACAGTTTAAAGACCCTCACCCTAACCCTCTCCCAGCGGAGTCTGTCTCACAATGTCCAAGAAGTTCCATGCCTTGTCATTGCGAGCTAAGCGAAGCAATCTCAATCTTATCCCTCAAGGAAAGCGATGTAATGATAAAATTGAAAGATGTTATTTCCCTATTGACATCTGCTTTTCTTTTTATAAATAATATAAAAAAGGTAACATGCCTATTTATAACTATGAATATTGATGAGGACAAGAGGTTGAACTTGGATAAAGGAAGAGATGGATGAGCAAGGCTGTAATCGTGATCCTGACAGCCGTTGTTTCGATTGCTATTGTTCTTGGTATTATATTTCTTCCACAGCATCTTGACGCATTGACCTTTACAGTGATATTCAAGGATAGTAAAGGTCTTACCGAAGGTGATGGGGTTTATGCAAGCAACACGCGCATCGGCGAGGTAATCAAAGTCGAACTGATAAGCTATAACAAGTTCGCTGCCAGGGTAAAGATATACCCGAAGTATCGAGAAATACTTACTAGTGATACCTGTTTCATCATAGAGGATGATCCTGGGATGATGGGTAAGAAGCGCCTGGGGGCTTATGTAATAGATCTAAAGGCACCACCCATTGCCAAGGGAGATAGAATTCAAGGTGTTGAGTCCAAGGCAGAGGTGCTGATTCAAAAGGCGGCTAAGGCATACAAAGATCTAGTCGATTCTGAGGAATTCAAGCAGTTTTCCGAGCAACTAAGACAAAGAATTGACGATGTGAAATCGTGTTTAGGGCGCATCTTACCTGAGCTGGAGAAGATTGATGATGAGATAAAGAAACGGTATGAGCGACTTATCAACTCTTTGGAGTCTTATAAAGAAGATCCGTCATCAATAATATCCAAGCAGGAAGCCCAGCTCTTGTTGGAACAATTGCTAAGAGATCTGGAAGCGATAAAAGGCTCTGAGGAGCTAAGCAAACTCAAGCAGCATCTGCTGAATTTGCTTGAAATGCTGAAGAAGCCAGGTATAATAGGAAACGATTAAAGTATAAACACTCTTGAAGGTCTCGATATGTTAGTAAAGTGTAAATCCTGTGATGGAACAGGCAAGTTTTACGGACGCACCTGCCAGGCGTGCGGCGGCGATGGCTATGTTGATGTTCCGGAGCCTCCTACGCCTTGTGCAGCCTGTAATGGCGAGGGGCATGATGATGTCGTCTATTGTCCAGTATGCAAGGGAACTGGCTATGCAAAGTGATCATATTATGATTGAGGAGAGGGGTATGGTTAAAACGGGCTTTGTAAAAATAATGATCGCTGTATGTCTGGTATTTCTTTTGTTCACCTCAGCCTATGCTAAGAAGTTTGATGATAGATACTACGAGGATATCGTTATCGTCATCGATACCTCTGGCAGTATGAAAGGAAGAATTGGTGGCAATTATTACCCGCAGAGAGATATCTGGCAGGAGGTCAAGCAATGCCTGCTCGATAAATATATCGGCAACAAGCAAGCCATCCGAAATGGTGTAAATTTATATCTAATGACCTTTGATACTGGTGTTCAGAAGACAAAAGAACTGATTGATATCAGCAGTATCGACCGTGAAAATGCCGGGTCTTTCATCCAGGATTTGGATGCAACAGGTGCGAATACATGGATCTATAACGCCCTAGAGGCTGCATTAAACTGGTGCGCGCGGATTGAGAGAAATCTTCCAGATGGAGAGCATTATCAGGTAATCTATTTCTTCACTGATGGAGACGATAATACGCCTCCCCATGTAACCACCTTGGATAAGGTGAAAAGACTATTTCATAGCGCTGATAAGGATGTTTTTATCCGGATAATAACCTTAGGACCCCACTCAAAACCGAACAGGCTGATGGAGCAATTCATCGAAGAGGAACCCAATATCGAGCGAGTTAATGTGCCTGATCCCAAGAAAGCTATTTTTTATGAGATCAGATTATTCCTGTGTCCCTTCGTAGAGATCCCGTTTGGAAATATGTTCGACCATGTTAAACCGGGAGATACAATTGGAAGAATCGGATATCCGCTCTTGATTCAAGGCACTAATCAATTGAGGGATCTTAAAGGTAAAATTACTTTATCGTTGGAGTCTTCGATCTCTAGATATGCAGTCTGCACCGTGGAGCCTAGGCATATTGATCTGCGTGATATTGATTACTCTGTAGAGGATTTCAAGATTAAGCTTGCTGTGCAGGTCGATCCTCTACGATCGCTTGAGCAAGGTTCGCACCATGGGATTCTCACCTTTAAGTTTGTCGGGGAGTGCCCTGGTTGCGAGGTCAAATTCAATCCGCCAAATATCAAATTTTCCTTTGATTATAAGGAGAATCCGATAATTGTTCTAACAACCGCTCTTGATGACCAGACCTCTGCGCTCTTGTTCGACGACGAGAACCAGGTGCAGGAGATAAGACTTGAACCAAACGCCACTGCGCTTGAAGATGGTTTCGAGCTGAAAGCCTCCATCAAGATGGACAAGAGGCTCCGGTTTCCGCTTGTTACCGGTCAGCATGTTTACCTTAGCCAGACCCCTGAAACTCCACGACAAAAGGAGCTTGTCATTACCCCTGAGTTGACCTCCTTTGTCATCGGTATTGATCCGCCGCTCGCTGTACCCGGAGGAGAATACAAGGGAAATATTGAATTCGGGTTGACAGGAACAAAGAAAATGACGCTGGAAGGAAATATCTTCAAGGAAATAGTCAACCAACAGGAGAGGTATTATATTCCCTTTATTTACGAAATCCAGGTCAAGAGCGTTGAGATAAAGCCTTCGGAGGGGACAACAATTCCAATAATCTTTGGAGATATCTCGGTGGACGATCTTCCTTATAGCAGAACCTCGAAGCTCAGCTTCACATTCAATCAGGCTGCCCAGGATGCTCGCTCCAGGCTTCGTATCGATCTTGATACAGGCAAGGAATTCCCCAAAGGTGCAAGGGTTGAGCTTCTTGATAATCCCTGCCTAACCAAGTTGGGTGATAACTCATGGCAAATAAAAGCGGAATGCGAAGCAGGCATGGTAGAGATCCAGCAGAAGCTTACCCTGGATAAAGGGGTGAGCAAGGGAGAGCACCAGTATCGATTCATTCTGTCCAGCGAAAATAATGAGCTTGATGTCAAGGGAGATCGCCTTGGAATTGCAGGCGGTAAGTATCCCAAAGGAGCGATAGCACTACCAGTACAGTTCAAGGTATTCAAGCCGGTCCCTTTATGGGTTTGGTTAGTTATCGCATTGATTATAATAATAGTATTGTTTTTAATCTACACCTTTATGATACTTCCTCCCTTTAAGAATCATTACCTGATAGATAAGGAAAACAACGATATCAAGTCGCTGATTTCCTATAATACTATTGCTTGCAGGCTAAAACGAGGGATCAGACCCAAGGGCTTGAGCGTCGGAGGGAGAACTGCTGATATAAGTTTTGATAATCTGGATAAAATAATAGGTTATGTAAAGCCTACGCGAGACAAAAGATTAGTCTTTACAGTCGCTAATAGCGCGGTATCCATAGGGGGAATAAATTATAATATTGGCAGGCAAAAAAGGCTTGACTTCGATAATATTATCGAGTATAATGACCTAAAAATCACTTACAAACTATAACCAACAGGAGGTATAAGATGCCGACACCTGGAACAATAGTCATTGGTATAGGGGGAACTGGCTGCAAGATCGCCAGCAAGGTGAAGAAACACATAGAGAGAAGACAAAGTATCGATACCAGCATGGTCAAATTTTTTGGGATTGAAAGCGCGATCCAGATCGAGGGTTCACTGGATGCTGACGAGAATATCAGTCTAGGAAGCAATTTTCCAGCCAATAAATATATTAACAGCCGTAAAAATGATAATGATTTCCTAAATTGGTGGTATAATGGATTGATGGTGGATGACCTAAGCGGAGGAACCGGCGCAATAAGGATTTTTGGTAGATTATGTGCCAATGCTAATCTTATTCGTCTATTTGATGATAAATTGGATGTAGCTGTAAGAGATCTTCGTAATTTAGCTAGAGATCAAAATATTGCTCAAAGACTTCAAATATATCTTTGTGGATGTCTTTCTAATGGAACTGGAGGGGGTATTTTTCTTGATTTGGCTTATTATATAAGATATAGGTATGATGATATTAAGGTTTATGGGGTTTTTATGGATACTACCGTTATTGATGATTTCCTTTCTCATAACAAATTATTAAAATGCAGAGCCAATAATATAGCTGCTCTAACCGAGTTGGATTATTGGAATAAGACTACTAGTAAAAGGTATATTATTGAATATAAGAGTAATATTTCTAATAATATAATATTAAATAATGTGGTATCTCCGTATAATTCATTTTATTTAATCCAAAAATATAATCAAAATAATAAGAATCTTAATGCCTACACAGATTATGTAGATTTTATCAGCCATTGTGTAGCAAACTTAATTGAACAATCACAAGATCAAGCATGTTTCGAGAGGTGGCTGGATGCTAATGCGGATGTCAGAAGAAATCATTATTATTGCTTTGGTACCTCCAGATTGGTTTTCCCTATAGATAGAGTAGAAAAATATTGTATAACCAAGCTATGTTCTGAAGGGCTGGATTACCTAAGCCAATCAGAAAATTTCAGCCTTCTAAATATTAATACAAAAGATGATTTTTATAAGCAACATGTATTTAAGTTTATGAGTGATAATAAACTACAAGAAAAAAATGCGGATCAATTAAATGATAGTTTTAAGCAAACATGGGATAAACTTAAGGAAGATTTAAGTAAAGCTATCACAAAATTTAATGTTGACTGTGATCCAGATATAGCTGGTAAAGAAATACAGAGCATCATGGATATTTATAAAAATGGATTGTCAAAAATTTCAGAAAATATAACACAACAAAGTAACAAAATCATTGATGATACAAAAAAAGAGATTGATAAATATAGAACAGAAGTATTTTTAGAAAAAGGTCTGTTTGGGTTTTGCAAGATCTGGTTGGAGGATTTGATCACTGAGATAAAAGCAAATAGAGAAGATATAGAGGATGATATCGCATCAGTCCAGGAAAATGAAAAAATGCCTCAGAGGCTAGAAAAAATTAAGAATCAGATCACAGATCTAAAAGGTTGGAAGCGAAAAAGGATTAGAAAATTGAATGATATTATAGATGTTAATGGTATTGGTAATCCAGATAGTTTCATCAATAAATATCTCCAGGCGGATATGGTTGAAATTAATTCTTATGCTATCATAAAAATTTATAAAGAACTAGAGCAATATCTGAAGGTTTGGCTTGATGCAATTACATTTCAAATTGAATTATTTGAAGAAAACAGGAAAGATACGGTGAATGAAACAAGTAAACTACTGGATAATGATATTGACCAAGGAAAGAAATCTCTATTTGAGCTTAACATTGGAGCAACAAAAGAAATTATAGATAATTACCTCCTAAAAAAGTTGAGGAAAGATGATATAATATCTAAAACTATAAAAGACTCTGTTTTAGATGTAAAGGGAATATTAAATGATTTTAAAATTCTTTATCAACATTATAAAAACAAGAACCTGAAAATCATTCATTCTACAGAGTTCAAGGCTGATCGAAAGAAAAATATTAGAGATACTTTAGATACGAAAATGAAGGGTAAGGTTTTAAAGAAAATTCATAATAATTGTGATATTGAGAAAGCATTATACTGG
>CAYUVA010000058.1:0-22500 GCA_964448115.1 uncultured bacterium | reverse complement strand
TATATCCGCCTATCAAGATGACAGGTTTAGCTACCGGTGTGGAAGTAGGGGTTTGTGTGAAACTAGGCGTAAGACTGGGATGCACGGTGATAGTCGGCGTGTTGGTTGGATAGCTGGTAGGGGTCTGAGTCGCCGTACTGGTCGGGGTTGAGGTTAAAAACGCAGTCGTAGTGCTTGTCGGGGTAGGTGTCGGGGTTTTACTAGGCAGGTCGGTTGCGGTTGTGGTTGTTGTCATCGTTGGCGTTGATGTGGGCAGCGATGTCTGGGTCGCGGTGGCTGTTGCGGTGGGGATCAATGTGCTGGTCGCGGTAATAGTAGGGGTAATGGTTTGGGTTGCAGTGGGGGTGATTGTTGGAGTCCCGGTGATTTCTGAAGTCGGGGTTGCTGTCTTTGTTACCGTCGGTGTTCGGGTAGGGGTTAGAGTTGGAGTTTGTGAGGGTGTTATGGTCGCTTCAGGGACTCCATAATACTCATCTGCACCGATATCCTGCAACCCGCTTACCGAGTCCGGGCGCGGCTCGTTATCGAAATCATAATAGACTCCAGCATCGGTGCCGACATCTATGCAAGGGGAGCTGCCGGTCAGGTGGAAATCTTCGTTCGAGCTTACAAACAATGGATTTTCGTCCATATTCCCGGTCCCTGCATATCCGCCCTCGACATCGCAATAGGTAACAGTGGGGCTTCCAGAGGCCACATAGATCTCTTGTGGGGAGTTGTTCCATAGAATCGAGTTGGTAAGCGTAGGTGCGGAACTGCTTGTCAAGTAGAGCGCTCCCCCGTAGCTGGCTGTATTATTGGTTATCACACAATTTATTATCTCCGGTGGGGAGGACATGCAGAATATACCTCCGCCATAGATCCCGACATTATCATTGATAACGCAGTTTATCGCGGTCATATTACGATCACCATAACAGGATATCCCGGCGCCATAATCACCCTGGTTACCGGTAATAGTACAGTTGGACAAGATCGGGGATGAGGAGCGACTGTAAACCCCGCCGCCGTAATAGACTGTTGCCTGATTATCTGCTATTAGACAATTTCTCACCAGGGTTGAGGTCGTATTGTAAAAATAGATCCCTCCGCCATCCTTAGCGTTGTTGCCTATAATTGTACAGTTATCGATCTCCGGCTTGGCGTTATCGATCAGGATCCCACCACCGCCATCAGAGTTGTTCCAACTGATGTTACAGTTGCTCATATAGCCGCTGGAGTGAAGGAAGAACTTTATTCCGCCGGCTGCCTGCCCTCCTGAGTTGTGGGTTATGTTGCAGTCGAGCAGGATGGGATAACAGTTGTTGACGCAGTGGATTGCGCCGCTGACTTTGGCTATATTGCGGTTCATATTGCAGTTGGAGATGATAGGTGATGAGCCGCTTATGTGCATGGCTCCGCCGTAGTAATCGGTCGCCTTATTGCCGCTGATGGTCGAGTCGATGATGAAGCTGGATGGGCTGGACTCGAACTTGATACCTCCACCCCAGCGCCCCTTATTGCCGGTGATTACGCAACCTTGGATGGTCAGCTCGGAGTAGTAAATATAAAAACCTCCACCCCCCTGGTAGTTATCAGAAACATCGCTAGCATCTCCGCCGGTGACATAAAAGCCCTCGACTTTGCTACCAGAGCCGACAGAGAGCATCTCACAAAGAAAGACGCGCTTGCCTGAACCCCAGGCGCCGATCCTAGGAAGGATGCCATCGTTTTCCCGCTTGAGCACTACACCTTCTTTCATATTGAGCGGGAAAGTCTCGCCAGTGCTAATCGTGTAATTGCCATCGGCAACCAGTATTGTATCCCCGAAGCTAGCTGCATCAAGCGCATCTGTAATGCTAGAGTAGTCATAACCGCCACCATGCCCCACGGTTATGGTTGCAGCCCGGATATGACTGCAATGAATAACAAGTATAAAGAGTATAAAAACCATTAGCGAACATTGTCTAATCACGCTCAGACTCCTTTTGGCTAATATATAACTCCATTAAAAGTTGAGTAAAAAGCAGTAAAATAACCATTATATATTCACAACAAGGAATTATATAGCATTTTATATTAAAAAATCCCAATGAGATTTTCTCTCAACTGGATGTGCTGATTTACTTCAGCACCAAACAAAAAATTTTCTATAACACTTTGCATTCTTTGGGAGTAAAATTGCTTAAGGTTTGAGGGTTGTCGAACCACCAAGATAGCCGGTGGTGATGCGCTGGAGAAATTGAAATTGGCTATTAAAAAATAAATGCACTTATCTCTTGAGTTTTCAAAAGGTGTGTGTCGCTGATTCTTGTACAAGTAAATCTCAATCCCATTTTTGAGGGATACTGACTTTATAAGCATAAAATGACGATCAAAGACCTCCTTGCCCGCCCCGCGGATCATCGCTAGCGCCTCCATCGGGGGACCGACTACATAGCCCCCTGGATCATCATAGCCATCAACATTGCTCAATAGCAGGTAATCCGCCCTGGGGAGCACGGGAAATACAGGCTCCGGGAAGCACTCGTAGGGATTGATATCCAGGTTGCGGATGCACATCTCGGCTTTGTAGTAGTTGAAGGTAATTGCATTTGCTGCCGAGTTGTTGAATATGACCCTTACCTCAGCCGGCTCATCCCCCTGCCAGTCCGTGGATATATCTTTTATAAGATTTTTCAGCCTCTGGTTGTCCTGCTTATTATCGGTGGGCGTATATCTGGCATCGAGCCAAAGGTAATAAGGCGGGTGATAAGCTACAATACCAGCTTGTGTAAGATTTATGGTCATGTTGGAAATCTTGCCGAGATCGAAGCTGTAGGCGAGATACTGAAACCAACCAAGCGCTATCAGCAAAGCAATCACAGCCCTTCTGAGCGTCTTTTTTTTTATTGCCATCAGTCCAACAGCGGTTATTATTGCAAAAGCGGGTAGATAAGGCACCGTGTAGCGGGTAACCTTCTTTACGAACATGAAATGATATAAGTATGGCACGATGATCCACAGCGCAATGAGCAGGAGATCCAAACCAAGATTGAGTCGATGTTTGGCAGATTTATACATAAGAACTCCCCCGGCAATGATGAAAAATACAAAGTACAGGAAGCTGATCTGCGTATTGATGAGCAATCTTAGGTAATACAAGAATCCCTTTAAGGAGAATACCTGTCTCGGCTCGATATCCTTTGGGACGCTGCTCCACAACCGAGCATAATCCAGCGCTGGCTGTAGGTGAGAGGCATACCAGGTAGCGCCGATGGCTATGGCGATGATATGCACTATTAGCAGGTTGATGATCATCCTCCGCCTAGCTTCAGGATGCTTGAACAGCCCGGCGATAAGAGTAAATATGATTAAAGGCTCTATAAATACGAACCAGGTGATCTTGCATAACATGGCAAGACCAGTTGCAATGCCAAGAATAATGCTTATTCGCCTGTTTTTCAGATGCTCGCTGGCAAGCAGCGCCCATACCGCAAACACGACCATTGCTCCAAGAGAATAGTCCGGCCAGATCTGCCTAGACATGCCGAAGATGATCGGATATGTGCCGATGATAAAGGCTGCAAGCAATCCAGCACCCCTGCCAGCAAGCCTGCTTGCGATTAGGTAAGAGAAAACAAGGTAACATGCCAACCAGAAATATGAGCCAAGAATAACCGCATCAACTGTCCTTCCAATCAATGCAAGCAGCGGAACCGGCAGTACATAAGTCAAGTAGGGATAGGATGCGTTAGGCGGAATTATCCCTTTGCAGGGGGAATCGAAGATATGATCGTAAAAATGGAAAGCGCTTTGAACATGAAACTCGATGTCCGTCTTTGGTGTCTGGTTATCAACACTTAGCCAAACTGTGTTGGCAATCAAGTGAAAAAGAAGCAACCATAAAAATATAATAATGGCAGTTCGATGGCTTTGTATGCCCCTCATTCCCGAACCACCAGGGCAGGAAAGGTCTGGTATCGAACATTCACCGGGTCATTAGCCCTTATTTCCAATAGATATCTGCCTTTAATCGCCCCAGGGGCAAGCTGCATGATTAAGCCATAAATCAAGTCTCCTGGCTCGAAGTCGCCGCTTTCTCCCGTATCGTACAGAAAGATCCCGCTTGGACTATTGTCGATAAAAATACTAACCGTGTCAAAGGCTCTATCAGTAACCAGGGCTATGATATTCAGTGTTCCGCCGGCTTGTGAAGTGAGCCTGGTATCAAAGTAACCGGCTAGAGAAATCATTGCGCCGGGCACTCTTGTTGCCGTTGCCGTTGGTGAAGGAGAAAGAGTCATTGTCCTGGTTGGAGTGGGCGAGTCGGTGGGAGTTATCTGCGTTGGCGTACTTGTCGGCGTGGAGGATAAAGTGGGCGAAGGCACTGTGGCTGTGGGAGTTGGTGTTAGAAAAACCGGGGTGCTGGTGGGGGTAGCACTTATGGTGGGAGTTGGCGTGTAAAGCATGTATTCATAAGTTGTCCAACCTCTCAAGACATCTTGATTAGCCTCAAAGCCGAATAGATAAGTATAGTATTCTTGGTTCCCCTTCAGGAAGTAGTTATACCATGCTGTAACATATTTACGCGCCAAGTAGTGCTGCTGAGACCAGTCCTCCCCCTCTGGACAAATACATAGTGCATGCACATAATCGCAGAAATGGCAGTGATCACCGCCGATCACCACCACCTTCTCCTTGGGGGCATTGGCAGACTCGTAAAAGCGCTCGTAGTTGCTCTCGGTCGGATTACACGAGGTATCCGCAATATCGGTCCCCATGAAGAGCATGGGGATATGCATCTGGCTAATCAACTCTGGGGCTACCGAGACCTGGAACGGTCCATCATCGACCGGGTCCAAGGTGGCACACGCCTTTATGCGATTATCATTGAAGGCAGCGAGTATGCTGCATTTGCCCCCTGCGCTATGACCGCTGGCTGCCAGTTTACCAGTATCTATCATGTTATGAAATCGGCTGCGATGATCCGAGTTACGAGCAATAATATAATCAAGGTTAATGCTGATCTGGTTGGCTATACGCTCATGGCTGGTAGTCCACCAGGGCGTATTGACCACCATGCAAATGTAGCCCCAGCCAGCAAGATGCTCGCCATGCTGAAACAATGTGTCGGCATCAAGTTGATAGCCGTGTGAGTAAACAACCACCGGGTATGGTGCGCCGGATGGCTCAACTGTTTCACCGTTGCCTGGATAGTAGATGCGCACATTCATGCGGTTAAGACCTGAACCGACCTGCACATCCACATAGCTAACATCAAAAAAAGGTCCCTGCGTACCAGGATCGGTAGCCGCCCAACAACAACCGCAAGATATCAACACTATACATATAAGCAACCATCTATTGCCAGGCATTGCCATCACCTCAACAATGTTCTATACAAATAATAACTAATAGTTAGCAAGATGTAAAAATGCCTGCCCAGGATATTTCTAATCCTCACCGCCATCGAACCTATCTTCCTGTATCCTAATTGAGGTTAATAAGGGGGATTATTTGCTCAATCACTACCTTCGGGTGAGTAGTGCCTGTTTTTACGCCTTCTGAAAAGATGCTCTACGCCAAGTACAGCTCGGTCGCATAAAGTGATGCCAACACAGAAAGCCAATAGAACAATATCACGAACAAGCAGATCGGTCCCAATCTTTTTACCCTGCCCGGTCTTGAAGCATCCGCAGGAGATATCGATGCCCCTTAAAAGGGCATGGCTTATGGCTATGATGAACATCACCAACAGGATACCAATTATGCCCGCTGCGGCTTCAACATATACTCCCAAGATGAGCAGAATCCCACAGATAAGCTCAAGCCAGGGCAGAATAATGGCAAAGATGTTGACCAACTGGTATGGCAAAAAACGGTAGTTCTCAACATTTCGGGCAAAGGCAGCCGGCTCCAAGATTTTATCATAGCTAGCATATATAAATACTACTCCCAGCACCAGGCGCGCTATGAATACAAGCCAGTCAAGCAAGGTCAAAGGTTGCCTATTATCGATAGATCCGACTTTACTCATAATTGTCCCTTGGATGTTGGATATCCAGCCTCGAGCCACTTTTGCCATCCACCGAAGAATACATCGACATTCTTGTAACCCATATCGATAAGCATCTCGGCAAGATGTACGCTGGATAGACAATCGCTTCCGCTGCAATAAGTTATGATATTTGTCTCCATCGAAAAAAAGTCTTGTACTGCTGGGAAATATGCCTCGAATTCCTCCTCCGGCAATGATAAGGCACCCTGAATGTGTCCACCCAGATACTCTTCATGCGGTCGAGCATCGAGGAATATGGCTCCCTGCGTATCAAAGGCTTGCTTTGCTTCCGCCAAGGTTATGCTGTGGTTGTTGGTTACCTCTGTTTGCCTATTGTTGAGAGGATCTTTTACTATTCTTTTCTTCACCAGTGGGATGCCTGACTTGGATAGGGTGTTATAGCCTAAACTAAGAATCACGGTAAAGCATAAGATGAATATGGCTTGAAAGGCTGTCTTTTTTATATTCAGTCTTTTCATTCCTTGAATTATAATAGCTGAGAAGGTCATTTTGTTCCCAGAATAGTAAATTCCTTTTACCATTATATGCTCCTGGCAAGGACGCAAGGCAGATAGTATTAAGTTGCCTGCAAGCCGGCGGCATTCCAAGGCTTAGCTCCAATATACAAAGGCGCATCCCAATATACAAATTAAGCCAGACCCAAAAATCGCCGATCCCTTAACTGCGTGAAATGTTCCATGTGGAACATTTTTTAAAATCGATTATCTACATAAAAATAATATTATATCTTATAATAGCTATAATTAACTGAATTAAAATATCAGTAATCTATATACTATTTAATAATATTAAAAGTTTAATGTATTTGAATTCATCTATAAATGTGAACCTAATATCGCTTTTATGATAACTTCACTTGTAAGTTTCGCGCACAAACATATAATAAGTGCTGAAAAGAACATAGGCTCATTGGAACCCGCTGGTAAATAATTTAGAATATGAGATACATACACAGACCACTTATCATTCTTCTGGTTACCTTCTTGATTAGCCCCGGCTTTGCTGCCACCTATTATGTTGCCACAAATGATCCGGCTGCTGATGATGGTAACCCTGGTACTGAGGAGCTTCCCTTCAAGACCATATCTCATGCTGCTAGCATCGTGATCCCCGGCGATGTGGTCTATGTCAAGGCTGGGATATATGAAGAAAGCGTGAATATGACCACGCCAGGAGCATCAGGCGCGCCTATCTCATTCATTGCCTATGGCGACTCAAGACCGGTCATAGAATCTGATGGATTAAACAGCACCGGCGTTATCCTCGACTCCTATTACCAGTTCATTGGCTTCGAGGTCAGGAACTGGAGCTCGCTTGGCATTGATTGCCCAAGTATCGAGGGCTTCATCATAGAGCGCTGCCTGGTGCATGACTCCCCTTATGGCATATCGTGCAATAATGGTGCCCATGATTTCACGATAAGGGACTGCACCTTGTATAACTTCGCAGGCTATGGCATCGATGCCTCATCCGAGGGAGGAGATGTCTGTTATGACGGGCGCATCATCGGCTGCCAGGCTTACAATGGACAGGTGGGACAAAATGTGGATGGATTCGCCTTTGGAGACGGAGATCATTTTATCATCGAGCGCTGCGTTTCTTATAATGTTTATGATGGCTTCGATGTGAAGGCTGATTATACTACCCTGAGAAGATGCCTTGCCCATAGCTGCCGCAACAGCGGATTCAAACTTTGGGGCAATAATATTCGACTGGAGAATTGCATTGGATATGGAAGCGAGAACTCCAATGTAGAACTCGACTATATGGGCATAACCACCACTACTGAACTCGTCAACTGTACATTTGTTGGTGGTAATAGCTATAACATACTGGTGGAGAGCGCTCAGAACCTGCGCATGTACAACTGCATCTTGAGCAATGGAGCTAATATCGGTCTATGCTACTATAGCCCGCTGGGCAACGCGCCGGATTCTGGATTGTATGTCGGCGATTACAATGTTTTTCATAATGAAAACGCTTCAAGGGCGATAAGCTGGGGCTTCGACCCGGAGTATTCCCTGGACGATATCGAAAACGGTAAATGGAGCGCGGATTCCGGGCAGGATGTGAATTCATTGATCACAAGGGATCCGGCTGGAGAATTGTATCTCAACCTAGCCATGCAGGACTTTCACCTTTTCGAGACCAGTATAGCAGTAGATGCCGCCACCTCGCAGGGAGCGCCAGGCGAGGATTATGATGGCTTATCACGCCCGCAGGGGCATGGTTTTGATATCGGAGCTTACGAGTTCAACACTGGGATTCTCACCGCCACGCCGACAATTACCCCTATTCCGACCCAGACACCGACCATTACTCCTACGCCCACCGAGACGCCGATTCAACAGCCGAGAGTTATGCTTGCTGGTTACATGTCATCCCGCCTTGGCTCAACTAGTGGAGGCATCTTCGAGATGCTAGCCATGGTGGATGACATAAATCAAGTCGGCATCTCGCGGGCGATGCTATATTTAGGGGATTCTTATTTGGGCGTAGATCTGAGCCTGGCTGATGCGCAGAATTGGGTCTTCGTATTCCCTGCCGCGGAGCTTTCAGCGCCGATAAATAAGCAAGTTCTGCTGCTAAGCATAATCGCACTTGATAATGTTGCTCAAAGAAGCCCCAGGTGGCCCTATCTCAATGTAAAATGATCCCAATATGCGGAGGAGACGATGAACCTTGAGAAATTCCTCGAGGCATTGAGCAAGCCAAACATTAGCGAGATCCTTTTCAAGACTGGTACAGCACCATTTGTGCGCACCAATACCGGCAAACTCAAACGGGTTGATTATAGAAGATTGGAAACATCCGATATATTAGCCATGGCAAATGCGCTTACCGGGGGCAAGGGGGAACATCATTACGAGGGGTTCTTTCAAAGCTCTTTTTCCTATTCCATACCTGGCTTCAAGCGGTATCGCGTCCACATTTTCAAGCAAAGAGGCACCCTGGCTATCTCCATGAAGGTGATCAGCCGTGAGATACCTGACCTGAAGATGATAGATATACCGGCAGGCTTGAAGCGATTCCTGCAGGATACCTCGGGAATGATAATCTTTGCCGGGCAAGCTGACGGGGGTCTGCATTACACAACGGCAGCGATAATAAACTACATGAATAAGCATCTTGCTCGCAGCATAATGACCCTGGAGAACCCGATCC
Source organism: uncultured bacterium (assembly GCA_964448115.1). GTDB lineage: Bacteria > CAYUVA01 > CAYUVA01 > CAYUVA01 > CAYUVA01 > CAYUVA01. The sequence goes on along the minus strand of CAYUVA010000058.1, from coordinate 13,295 downwards.
GCTACCTGCAAGATGACCAGAATAGCTCCATAATGCAAAGAGAGGTGGGCACTGACATAAAAAGCATCAGCGATGGACTCGATAGCGTGCTATCGATCAATCCGGATATCATATTCATTAGCGACCTGGATAACATCGAGGATTTCCACAAGGCGGTGAAGCTCGCCGAGGCTGGAAAGATGGTCATGGCCACCATGTTGACCAATAGCACCATCCAAACCCTAAGCTGGATTCACGAGGTTACACCACCCCATCTAAAAAGATGGATCCGCAATCAACTGACCAAGACCCTGCGCTGTATCATGGCACAAAAAACCGTGCGGGGAAAAGATAAGTCGCAAAAGATATTCATCTTCGAGCTGTTTGTGAAAAACAAGGATGTAGAACATATTATAACCGATGAACACAAGCTCAATGAGCTACAGGAGTATATACACAACGACAGCCTACAGGCGGGCAATCAAAGCTTTGATAAGCATCTGATTACGCTCTATAAACAGGGCTTGATAAGCGGGAAAACTGCCTTGGATTACGCTGACAATGCCTCCTGGCTTGAAAAACAACTGATGTTCAATGGGTAGGCATGATCATTTGCATCAGGCTGTAGAATGGATTATATTACAGTTAGTAAGGTTAGGGCTTATAGCATGACAGAAAAGAGGATCGTCTATCTTGGTGTAGGCTCTAACATGAAAACAGAAAGATAAACTTTACGGGGTGGGAAAGATGATCAAAGAAACCCCCTATGGCGAACTTTCCGATAAAGAGCTTGGAGAAGCTTGCTCCCAGCGGGATCCGCTGGCTTGGGTCGAGTTCATTCATCGCTTCTCTGGAATAATCTACTATGTAATCAAGATCCGGTGCGGCATCAAGAACCATGCTGATGCAGAGGAGGTCTATCAATCGGTGGTTATAAAGATATATAATAAGCTAGGCACCGTTAAGGATATGACCAAACTGCGAAGCTGGATCACCACCCTCAGCTATAACGAGTGCATTGACTACCGGCGCAGGCAGAAGCTGTATAACCGAGTCTTCGTCCCCCAAAATGATGAGACAGACATGTCTGAGCTGCCGATGCAGGAAAAATTCACCATAATGAAGGAATTTATTACTAAAGTAAAAAACGCCTTTGCACTTTTATCCCCGGATAACAAACAGATCCTAAAGGAGAAGCTGAAAGGATCAAGCGTGGATGACATATCAGCTAAACTTAATGTTCCCAAGGGAAGCGTGCACTACTTGCATAAAAAAGCATGCCAGGAGCTAAAAGATATCCTTGCCGAGATGGAGATATCTTACGATGATCTAAAGTCGATCATCGATTACCTGGCTTACTCTATATGAAAAATGAACGGGCATTTAGACAAAGACAGGCTGATAGAATTCCAGGAGGGCTTCCTTAGCCATGAGGATAGCCTTGCCGTGAAACATCACCTTATAAATTGCAGGCGCTGCCGCCGACTATATCGCAAGCTGAGCCAATACTCACAATCGATTCCAACTGCCTTTGCCGAGCCGAGCGAGGTGCCAGAAGATTGGATGAATCGGATGATTCACCTGATAAACAAAGGCTTAGAGGATGCCTCCATAAAGCGACAGACAACAAGTAGGACGAATTTGGAGGAAGGCAGGGCTCCTGTAAACAGCAATAGCAAGGTCAGGCTGAGTGAGCTGGCTGTCAAGGCAGCGGTAGCGACCTTGAATACGATAAGCTCCTTCGGCTCCAGTAGAAATAGTGTTGAGGGGACGCTGAAAAGGCTCTATAAGGCTCTGGGACTCATCAAGATGCTACAGGAGAAGACTAGCGATCCCAACAGCCGAACCATGTTGAGGTTAAAGCAAGATTTATATATAGAGACCGCTGAGATACTCGATCTTTTTCAGAGCCATCGCGAGTCTATCACGGTTCGAAAGCAGGCTCTTTTCTGCTGCCGGATGCTGGGTAACCAAAGCAAGGAATGCAGCATACTGCGCGAGCTTGGCGTCTCACACTTCAAGCTGGGCGAGTATAAAGAAGGCTTGGAATTCTTCATCCAGGCGCTAAATATAGCCAAGAGAAAAGGCTTGATCCGTGAGGTATGCTCCAATATGAGAAATATCGGGTGTGTCTATAACCGTCTCGGAGACTACAATGAGGCAGTCAGCTACTTCGAGAGGGCAGTGAAGCTGGGCGCTGATAAGATCACTACCCAGGACCTCATACTCGATCTGCATAACCTGTCTATCGGTTATCGCCGCAAAGGAGAGTACGATAGGGCAATCCAGTATTGCCACAAGGCGCTGGATCTGGAACGGGAGATCGGGGATCGCCTTGGACAAGCATATTCCCTTGTCTCTCTTAGCAATATACACGCTGACTTAGGCGATCACTGGGCTTCAATCAAGTATTGTCGAGAGGCTCTTGAGATCTTCGAGGAAAGGGGTATCGATAGAGAAGCTGGAATGTGTTTGTTTAACATCGGCAATAGCCTAAACGAGCTTGAACAACCAGCCGAGGCGCTACGATACTTCGAGCGTTCCATGGAGCTTAAACGCCGAAGCAATGACCAGGCGGGCATAATATACAACCTGGTAGAGATGGGACGAGCATATCGGGCACTTAAAGACCCGAAGCGAGCATTGGAATGCCATAAAAAGGCAGAGGCTGCGGTTGGCTTCGTCTCCAGTATATACCTAAGGTCCGAGATCAAAGCCCAACTGGCACAGGATTTCTACGAGCTTAAGCAATACGAGCAAGCAATCGAATACGCACAGGCTGCAATCAATGCAGCAAAACAGTGCGGGGACGATAGAATGCTGCTGAGAATATACCTGCAGCTTGCGAGGGTCTATCTTTCCAAGAACGACCACAATGCCCTCAGACAGATCTACGAATCTGCCAAGAAGCTGCTGCAGGGCGTGTTATCCCGCTTCGAGAATAACAAAATGCGTGAGAGCTTCCTGCTCAGCGAGCGCGGGATCGACCTGTTCAACTTCGACTATAACAAATTCATCCTAGGGTTGAAATCAAATATATAGGGAGGGGTTTATGAAAATGAACATAAAAAAGGTGGCTATTGCTCTTTTGCTTGCCATGCTCATCCCGCTTGTTCCGCAGATGGTTATGGCAAATGATAATGCGGATGAGGGGGATTGCATAATCGAACAACTGACAACTATATTTAAGATCCATATTATCCATATTTTCTTAAGAGAGGATCCAGAGAGGATCTCCAATCCATACTACGGATGTATAGTTGACATGCACAGCAACAGTTCCGATATGCGCCTATACGACGATCTGCCCTAGTTCAAAATTGGCGGATCTCTAATTTAGGATGCAACATCATCCAAGTTGATGTTTATATACGCGCAATTAGCATGTAACTAATTGATAATAAAGTATTTTTTATACCCCCCTTTCGGCGCTAAACCGCTAAAACAATCCTGATAAATCACTGGATCTTATATCTGGTATCTATTATCATTCGCCACGAATTTGGATCATGCTAGGACATTATTAGAGAACATGGTATGAAGAAGCATAATAGGTATTATCGATCGCTGCTTGCGGCTCTACTAATCATCTTTTGTTTAATATTTGCAGGGTGTTTTCTTGACTCACCCAAGAGAACTCCAGATTATATCTCGGTACTCGAGAACACGGATAACCAATGTGTACTTCCTAATAGCAAGGTTCCTCGCTCCCTTGTCTTCGAGGTTCAAAGCGCTCGCATCCCAGGGCTTTTGGGTGGCAAGGGAGCGCGTAAACCGATAGCAGGATGTGAGCTGATAGCACGCGTGAAGCCAGAAATGGCAGCTACCATCCTAACACCATTACCTCTGATCACCGACAAGGGCGGTAGAGCCAAGCTAGATATAAAGGTCAACGATTATGTCGGCGAGTTATCGGTAATCGTTGAGACTACTGGTGAGAAAAAGACACAAAGGGTATTTCGTATCCTTTCCGGCATCGAGCTTATAAATAACTGGCAAGAGGGCAAGGCTGGCAAATACCTGCCTAGGGATATCGGCATAAAAATGGTGGATAAGCATGGTTTTCCTATCCCCGGCGCAACCGTTTATTTCAGCCCAGCCGACGAGGCGGACAAGATAAAGCTCTCCAAGCGCTCGGTGATAACCGATCACGATGGCAAGGCTATGGTCAAGGTGCGATTAGGCAGCGATACAAGAGAATCAACCATCCTGGTAGAGGTTTTTACTCCCGGAAGAGATCTTCATTTCCGAATGATCAAGATGAAGGTAATGAGCCTAAACGGTTTATCATTTGCCATTGGTCTTACCGGTAGCTTAGCTATATTTCTATTCGGTATTTACTTCATGTCATCTGGATTGAAGTTGGTAGCCGGCGATCGCATGCGCAATATTCTGCACCGGGTAACTCAAAGGCGTATATTCGGCTGCGCACTGGGTGCCCTGGTTACAGCCATAATACAGTCCTCAAGTGCAACCACGGTCATGGTAGTGGGCTTTGCCAATGCAGGGCTACTGACCCTGGAAAGGGCGATCAGTATTGATCTCGGTGCCAACATAGGTACTACCATCACCGCACAGATCGTCTCTTTTAAGATTTATAAGCTAATCTTTCCAGCATTGATCCTGGGAGTAATACTAAACATCTTCTTGAAGAAAAGGCGTCTGAACATCTGGGGGCAGGTTTTATTAGGATTCGGATTCTTGTTCATGGGCATGATGAAAATGTCAGGCACCTTGAAGCCACTTAAGCATTTCCCGACCTTTATCAACTTCTTCCAGATCTTCGACTGCCAGCCGGTAGATGGATACATGCCGATAACCAATGTACTGATGAGTATCCTGATCGGAACTATACTTACTTGTATTCTTCAGAGCAGCTCGGCAACGGTTGCCCTGACCATGACCTTAGCTGGAACCGGATTGATAAATTATTACACTGCCGTGGCTCTGGTCTTGGGAGATAACATCGGGACCACGATCACAGCACAGTTGGCTGCTATAAAATCAAACAAAATAGCCCGCCAGACAGCTATGAGTAACACATTCTTCAATGTGCTAGGCGCCTCCTGGATGACCGCGCTTTTCTATGTGAAGATAAAGGGGATACCTGTATTCCTTCGGTTCATCGATATTTTAACTCCGGGTGATGTTTTTGCCCTCAACCCGGTAAATATCGAGCGACATATCGCAAATATGCATACCATGTTTAATATATGTAATGTTGCCATATTTTTACCCAATATATTCATACTTTCAATAATCGCACGGGCAATCATTGGTGAGGAGAGAGAAGAAGAGAAGATCGGTCCTAGGTTCCTGGAGCCAGCTTTCATCAACACTCCACGGGTCGCTATTGAGATGACCTTTAAGGAGATCGAGTTTATGACCAAGCAGTGTCGCTGGACAGCAATGCAGGCTTATCGCTTGTTATATGACTTCAAGGAGAAGGATGTCGAGGAGATAGAAAGGTGGGAGGACAACATCGATGCTCACCAGAGATATATTACCGAGTACATAAGCCAGGTTTCACAGTATATAATGCGCGATGATACCTCGATACTCATCCCTGCCATCATTCACCAGGTTAACGACGCCGAACGAATAGGCGACCTGGCGATCAATATCATGGAGTTCGCTAAGGAACACCATACAATGAAACTGGAATTCTCGCCAGAGGCAAAAAAGGATCTTGATGCACTGATGCAGATGCTCGATAGCATGTTCGAGCTTTGCTCAAAGGCGCTATTGGAGATGGATAAAAAGTACATTATTAAGGCTAGAGAACTGGAAAACCAGATTAACCAGATGCAGGACAAGGCGTATAAGGCGCATATCGAAAGGACAAGACAGAAGATCTGCGATGTAAATGCTGGCATCATCTTCTACGAGGTTACAGCTAATATCGAGAGGATAGCTGACCGCCTGATGAATATTATCGACCGAGTAAGGTTGTTCAATCAACCTAGAGAGATGCTTATAAACGACTGAACAATACCCCTTGAGTATTGATCTCCGGCTGTTGTCTTTTCTCTGTTGAAAAATTCTGAATATTCCAATATATATAACTTGTTAAGTAATGGACTCGTGGAATTAATTAGGTAATTCCCTGGGATCGATTATGAGAGAGATAGTAAGTTACTTGACGATAAAATATGTAGCGATAATCCTCCCTGCGGTGTTCGTGATGTATCGACTTTTTTTGAGCCAACACCAACAAAATAGGGAGTCTGAGTTCGGCTGCGGCGATCGTACTGCTTTTGATAGTGGAGGATCAAAGCCGTCGGCAGGACACCCACCTGACTCGTCAGGTTCAACAAATTCCATGCACACGGCACCTTCGCGGGGAGGTATAAATAACATGGCAAAAATATGGCAAGAAAGTATGGGGAAAAAGACCGTTATCCCTTTTGCCACATATCGAACCTCTATCACAATCAGATCCCTGCAATAGGTATTTATTAAAACCTAGCTTTTTCCACGAGCCTGATAAAAGGACATATCTGTGTTTGAACAGCATGATAAGATTAAATATGACTTAAAAACCAATCTTGGCATAAAGGCTTTGGCCGCTCGTGCTCGCTATTTTGGGCGATACGGCTGCTGTTCTTATTATCATACTGTTCTAATCTGTCTTAAATACAAGCAAACTCGGAGGGCTATATAATATGGGTACTCTATGCTACTTGCTAATAGCCGCAGCCTTGGTGATAGGCGGGATCATCGGCTTTTTGCTAGATAGAAACATATTGTCAAAAATTGGCAAAACCAGTCTCAGCAAAGCTCAAAAAGAGGCTGAACAGATCCTTAAAGAGGCTAGCGAAAAAGCAGAAGAGCTTAAGAAAAAAGCACTGGTCGAGGCAAAGGAGCAGGTTATAAACGAGCGTCGCGAGTTCGATCGCGAGGCTAAGGAAACCAGGCATCGGCTGCATAAGAGCGAGAAACGGCTGCAACAAAAAGAGGAGAACCTGGACAAGAAACTCAACCTGTTGGACAACAGAGAAGCTTCTTTGCATAAACGCAAGAAGGAACTCGATAGACTGGAGGAAAAACACAAGCAAAGAGAGGAGCAGCTCGAACAGCTTATACAATCAGCACGCAAGGAACTGGAGAGGATCTCCGGATTATCCAAGGAGCAGGCAAAGCAATTGCTGATAAACGACATGACCGATGAAGCAAAAAAGGATGCTGCTTCCATGGTCAAACGGATCATTCAGGAAGCAAAGGAAACCGCTGAGGTCAAAAGTAGGGATATAATCGTCTCTGCCATACAGAGATGCGCCTCGGAACAAGTGGTCGAAAGCACAGTCTCAGTGGTCGATCTCCCGGATGATGAGATGAAGGGCAGAATAATCGGCAGAGAGGGCAGGAACATACGCGCCCTGGAGATAGCTACCGGCATCGACCTGATCATTGATGACACTCCAGAGGCGGTTATACTCTCCGGCTTCGATCCCATTCGCCGTGAGGTTGCTGCCAGGGTGCTTAAAAAGCTGATCTCAGATGGACGAATACATCCAGGAAGAATCGAGGATATGGTCAATAAGACCAAAAAGGAGATGGATAGGGACTTCAAGGAGATCGGTAAACAAGCTGCCTTTGATGTCGGGGTGCATAACTTGAAAGAGGAAGAGCTCTCTTTGCTGGGGAGGCTCAAGTACCGCACAAGCTATGCGCAGAATGTCTTGGCTCATTCAAAGGAAGTAGCTTATCTGGCAAGCATGATGGCTCACGAGTTAGGGGCAAATGTCAACATAGCCAAACGAGCCGGGCTGCTGCACGACCTCGGCAAGGCAGTCGATCATACCATGGACGGGAGCCACGCAAGGTTGGGAGCCGAGATAGCTAAAAAGGCAGGTGAAAGCAAGGAGGTAATTCATGCCATTGCTGCCCATCATGGCGAGGTGGATCCTCATAGCGTGGAGGCAATCCTGGTGCAGGCTGCCGATGCACTCTCAGCAGCCAGACCCGGCGCCAGGAGGGAGATCCTGGAAACTTATATTAAAAGGTTGGAGAAACTTGAATCGCTCGCCGATAGCTTCAAGGGGGTAATCAAATCTTATGCCATACAGGCAGGCAGAGAGGTTAGAGTGATCATAGAGCCGGACCAGATCTCCGACGGTGAGATGGCAATCCTCGCCAAGGATGTAGCCAAAAAAGTGGAGGAGGAGCTGGAATACCCCGGCGAGATCAAGGTTACCTGCATCCGCGAGACTCGCTCTATCGAGTTTGCGCGCTGATCACATAGAAGAAAAACATTAAATTGACAATATTTTCAATAACGGTAATAGCTTTGAATAAGGGAAGGAGACTACTTTGCTAAGGATCCTGTTTTATGGTGATATAGTCGGCAAGCCGGGAAGGAAAGCTATAAAAACCTCAATCCCCCAGTTACAAGAACATTACCAGCCTGATATCATCATAGCAAATGGAGAAAACGCAACTCATGGGATGGGCATAACCCCCAAGATGTTGAATGAACTCCTGCAAAGTGGCGTGGATATCGTTACCTCTGGCAATCATGTGTGGGATCAAAAGGAGATCTACCAATACATCGATCAAAGTGACCGGATGATTAGACCGGCAAACTATCCCAAGGGAGCTCCGGGAAAGGGATACCTGATGTTATCCGAGCCGTTTCGGATGGTAGTAGTCAACCTTTCCGGTCGCCTATTCATGCCAACCTTGGATTGTCCTTTTGCCTGGTTTGACCGCAACCATACGCAGTTGCGCAGGCATTCGCCTGTAATATTGATAGATTTTCACGCCGAGACCACCTCGGAGAAGCTATCCTTCGCCTATCATGTTGCCACCAAGGTCAGCGCGGTTATCTGTACCCATACCCATGTACAGACCGCTGATGAACGAATAATCCAGGGACATACCGCCTATATCAGCGATGTCGGAATGACCGGTCCCCGTGAGTCTGTCATCGGGGTCAAACCTCACCTGTTCATCCAGAAGTTCATCACCGCTATGCCGGTGAAATTCGAGGTTGCTGGGGGAGAGACCATGATCAACGCAGTGGTCATTGATATAGACGAGAATAACGGTAGAGCCATCAGCATACAGAGGATCAACCAGTTAACATAAGCTGCTTTCAACCAAAGCGAGACTGCTTTGTTATCATTCATTGCCAGGCTTTTTTTCTGCGACCAGCCTAGGATCTTATCCCTGGCTTTCGTGTTGATGCTTCTTGCCGGCTATTGGATCCTATCGCCTGTTTTTGATGATAACGCAAGGCTGGATGATCATTGTTTTTTTAAGGATGCCAGCCGCATTCCAGTTACCTACTTCTATTTCCAGACTCTCCATTACCTATTTCGGGGTAAGCTACATTATTATCAAATGACCGCTGGGATCCTTTTTATCATCTCTGCGGTCTATCTGGGCAAGATTGTTTACCTTTTAAGCGGCAAGGGTTGGCTGGGGTGGCTGGCAGTTGTTGTAAGGTTTCTGACCGGAATCTTGAATACTAATGTCATTCTAGTAGCGGCTAACTATGAGAACCTATGTCTATTTTTTCTCATTCTCTGTATATACGCATCATTGGTCGGAATACGCAAACGGAGCATACTATATCTATCCGCTGCCATTATTTTCTTGTGGGCTTCCTATTTATCAAAGGAATTAGCCATAATCTTGTCCATAATAATACCGGTCATTATATTTTTACATTCGGCAGCCTCCTTGAAAGATCTCTATATGCGGTACTTTTTCAGCCTTATCTTGATTAGCTCTGTTTACCTGATACTTAGGCTCTGGGCAACGGCGCCGGCAGGGCAATATGGCAGCATTCATTTTGACCTCAAGGGATTTTTATACAAGACAGCAGTATATCTTAGCAGCAATCTTAGCTTTTTCTATGCAGATAAATATGGTGATAATTATGTTAGGGCGAACTATTGGTGTATTCTTTTGATTCTGTTTTTTATTGCCATTGGAACTATTATAATATTAAAAAAACGACTTGAAGGTTACAGGACTGGAATAATGCTCGGCGCCCTGATAGTAATATCATCTCTAATTCCCTACTTTCCTATGTCTGCAAATATGATGGGTTTTACCCAGAGATTATTCTTATCCAGTTCTGGCTTGATTATCATCATGGTTCTTTCACTCGATGCGATATTACAGATCACTGAGAGATCAAAGGCTAATAAAATCATAAAGGCTGTAGTTATTGGACTGGTAATCGCATACCTGCTTAACCGTGCCCTTATACTGAGAGTCCCCTCTTTCAGGATAGACTCTCCAATATACAGGGATATGGCCGAGACACTTTATAAAGATTCGCTGAGCTTGAATGAAGATAATTTCTTTTTAGTTCTTTTTCCAGCAGCGGTAAAGGATTTCATGCTTTTTGACCTCGAGCAAAATATGAACTTGTTCTACTTCAACGATAGACGGGATCATTTCAGAACGACCCAAGCTGGATTTATAGAAAGCCTGGTGGAAAAACTTTATGGCATGAGGTATGATCATTGGCAAAGGTTTATCTATTTGCCAATAACTCAATCTGAAGAGAGCGATGTATCGCCATTCATATCAATAAAGGACTCTTTTCAGGCTTTATTGGATGTTCAAAACCTTAATATCTTACGGTTTCTCTTGGAAAATCCAAGACCGAATCGGGTTAAGATTATCGTATTTCGCCCGGATTACCTCGATTTTTGTGGTCAAAGATTTGGGGAGATTCCTGCCGCCCATGAGATCTCAAGGCTGTTAAACACCTCGATGAGTGGATATTCTACAACCGAGCTGCTGATGACGCTAACTAATTGCAGCGAGGATATGAGTACCTGGAGACCACTTTATAATTTCATGTGGAATCTCGCCGAGCTTTCGACCTATGAGTGATTGCAGGTGTTCGTATGTTATTGCTTAATCTTCAGGGGAGAAATCCTCCTTGCCGGCGCCGCAGACCGGGCATACCCAATCATCAGGTAGATCCTCAAAGCCGGTTCCGGAATCAATGTCATTCTCAGGGTCGCCATCCTCGGGATCATAGACATAACCGCAAATATCGCAAACATACCTCATCATTTACATCTTCCTTTCTTCAATGGTTTGAGTGGTTATCACATTTATTAAGGCTGAACTTGATACACAGGGCTTCTCTTTCAATATCGATATCCATCAAGAGATATGATATATCAAAGCTCGAATTCAAACAAGATCATTTCATTGCCCGAGCGCTATATCCGACCTTTTCTACGGCTTGTATTAAAGACTCCAATCTAAGGTCATCGCCATAGATATCAGCCTGTCCTGTCTTTAAGCTTACCTCCACCGACCTTACTCCAGATACCCTTTTCAGCGCATTGGATACGGTCTGCACGCAATGGCTGCAAGTCATGCCGTTAATTTTTAGCTTGATTGACGGAGAAGCCTGCGTCTTATTCATTGCTTTATCTCCCTCGTTTTTTAGTTTAGCGATTCGTGTTTTATATAGTGCATATCCGATCAACAGAAGCAGCAGCACAGCAGAGATATTCTTCAATAAAACAGATCCTGTGGGGTGGTTGTGAACCATGGCCGGTACCCACTCAGTAGAGAAGATATAATCAAGCAACAATCCAGATGCTATAGCCATCACTGCCATTGAAACTAGATATACCATAGCGGTTCTTTTTCCCATCACCTTCCAGATGGTGGAAATAGTTGCTGCGTTAGTAGCTGGTCCAACAATAAGAAATACCAGGGCTGCGCCGGGGGTAATCCCCTTGTCTATTAGCGATGCTGCAATAGGCACCGAGGCGGTGGCACATACATAGACCGGTATCCCCATTGCCATCATAACTAGCATTGCCAATAGACCGGTGCCGAATATGGGTACAAAAAAGTCATCAGGCACCATCGCCGCGATGAGCCCAGAGATGATAATTCCTATTACTAGAGCCTTTGCAATATCGCCGGGGAGATCTACAAATCCGTAGCTGAAAATCCTTGCCAGGCTTCGCTTTTTCTTGTTCGGCAGGGAACAAGAGCCATTGCAGGTCCCCTGGATTGAATAAGGATCTTGAATTGGATCTTCCTTTGGCTCCAAGAGCTGTACTAAAAGTCCGCCTATGATCCCGTTGATAAGCGCTATAACTGGTCTGAATATTGCGAAAACAGTACCAAGAAGGCTATAGGTTACTGCAATACTATCTACACCAGTTTGAGGCGTGGATATTAGAAACGAGGTGGTGGCTCCGCGACTGGCTCCGCTGGCTCGCAGGGAGGCTGCCACCGGGATAACGCCACAAGAGCACAATGGAAGCGGCACACCAAAAATGGAAGCCTTGATCAGCGAGCTGAAACCTCTACTACCAAGATGACGGTGCACGAGATCCCCCGGGAGTAGAACCTCCAATAGACCGGCGATGAAAAAGCCCAGTAGCAGGTAGGGGGACATCTCCTGGAGCATCCCCCAGAGTTCATTGACTATGTTCAAAATCAGATCCAGCATCTTGACCTCGTTGTAGAATTATAACACGGCTTGCTCGCTTTACATTTCCTTAAAATTGACAATCCAAGTTAAATATAGTTACTTGTAAAACCTGAGCCGATAAATAATGTCTCAAGGCTTCAAAAGCTGACACCAAGCAGCCCATGGAACAGCATAACAGGTCGCAAAAAAGATTCCTTGTATACATACTATCTGGCATTCTGCTCGGCATTATGGGGGGATGGTTCTTTGGGGAGAGAGTGCTTATATTCTCTTTTCTCGGCGATTTATTTCTCAACGCGCTCAAGATGATCGTGATCCCGTTGATCGTCACCTCGCTGATCGTCGGGGTGAGCAACCTTGGAGACATAAGGAAGCTGGGTAAAACCGGCACTACGACCATAGCATATTACCTGGCTACCACAAGCATCTCGGTTACCCTTGGATTGATCCTGGTAAATATTATAAAGCCAGGCTCCGGGGTAAAAGGTTCCATGGAGCTGCCGGACAGATTCGCGGGGATGGATTTTAGTTTTATAGATGTGATCATGGGGCTGGTACCAGAGAATATCATCGATGCGGCTGCTAGAACCGATGTATTACCGGTCATCTTCTTTTCGCTTCTATTCGGGGCGGTTCTGACCACAATGGGTGAGAAAGGCAAGATGGTGATCGAGCTATTCGATGCGCTTAACGAGGCTATAATGAAGATCGTGCATCTTATTATGATTTTCGCACCCATCGGCATCTTCGGGCTTATCTCAGCCAAGCTGGGCAGCCTTGGGGGAGGAGAGGAGTTCTACAATGAATTATCGAAACTCGGTAGATATGCTGCCACGGTCATTATTGGATTATTGATCCATGCTTTTGTAATCCTGCCGCTGAT
>CAYUVA010000057.1:0-22637 GCA_964448115.1 uncultured bacterium | reverse complement strand
AGGCGCTATCCTATTACAACCAGGCGCTGGAGATAAGAAGGAAGCTAGATATACCACAGGATATCGCCACCAGCCTCAACAACATCGGCTTGGTCTATAAATCTTTGGGTCAATACGACCAGGCGCTTTCCTATTACAACCAGGCGCTGGAGATTTATAGGAAACTTAATATACCAAAAGAGATCGCCGGCAGCCTCAACAACATCGGCGCGGTCTATTTTGAACAAAAAAAATATGATAATGCCTTGAAATGCTTTGATGAGAGCATTGAAAAAAGCATCGGAATACAACATTGGTTTGCGCTTGTGGGTTATCTATGGTGGAAAGCAATAGTACTTAAAGCGATGGGCAAAGTTAATGATGCCTGTTCTGCTCTGAATGAGTCGATAGAACTTGCACAGAAGATCCAACATCCGGATTTAGATGTACTACTCAATCTTCGCGATGAAATCGGCTGTGAATAGACTTTGAAGAATGTATTTCTGCGATAGGGTTGGCATTGATAGGGACTGGATTCCCGCCTGCACGGGAATGACAGAAGGGGGGCACGGGAATGACAGGGGGTAAATGGGTATGGCATGCGGAGGACGGGCATGAAAGGAAGGACGGACATGATTGAATGGATAGGGCAGGAATTACCCACCCCGTCCCGACAAAGTCGGGAGGCGAGCCACCCCTCTCAAGAGGGGATGCTCCGAAAAGTCCCTTCTATCAAGAGGGGATTTAGGGGTGTGTCTTTCCTCCCTCACCCTAGCCCTCTCCCAGATGGAGAGGGGACCGTAGGGGCGAATAATCAATCGCCCCTACTTGCCTTGGTTGCGATTATAGCTGTCGGCATTGCAATCGTCGCCTGTGGGGATCGAGATGCCGCGCTGGCGCGAAAAACACTTGGTGAGGCAATAGAGCGCCTGGCACCCGACTACAAGATATACTTGCTCAATATCGATGCCAGCCGACTCCCCAAGTATTTGACCGCTCGCTCACGCTCACGGCTCGGATTGCCGATTCACAGCATCACCACAACCGATGATATACTTACCATCCTTCACCAGCCTGAGCTGAAAAAAGGCATTGCGGTGATAAGTGATTTAGATGCCAAACAGACCGCCTCGCTAAAACGCCTCCGCAAGGCTTTTCCCGGTGCGAATCACCAGTACATCGAACACAAAGGCACAAGATACTACCAGGCGCTGCTCATCCCAAGGGCGATATTCAATAACCAGCACGGAGTCTCGCTGGCAGCTCGTTCAGCGATCAAAAGCGAGACCCTCCACGATACCTTGCCGACCTGGGCTTTCTCGCCAGGAGACTACAAGTCGGCTGAGGACGAGATGCTGGCGATCGTAGCCAGGGCAGATATACTGATCCCAGCCGATGGCAACTACAGCTTCGTAATCCGCGGCGCTGGCAGCAGCGAGGTGAACATTGCCGGCAGCAGAATATTGATAAAAAGCGAGTCCATGAATGAAAGGATCATCAAACTAAGCCTGAAAAAGGGGTTTTATAGCATGATCTGGGAGTATCTCGGAGCGCCGAGCACGGAGCTGTTCGATATACAGTGGGCAACCAATGGCAGCCGAATCGAGGTTATCGAGCCATACTTGCTCTTTTGCACAGAGATAAGGCTTTAGACCTTAAACTTTAGGAATGAATGAAATAAAGAGGATCATGCCAAGACACTCACGCAAAGACGCAGGAAATAAAGAGTTGATCACGCAAAGACGCAAAGAACGCAATCGCAATAAGGAAAATATATATTTGACCGAGCCGTGAGCGTAAGCGAGCGGTCAATAATAGACTTTAGGCTTCGGGAGAAAGGAAAGAGGATCACGCAAAGACGCAAAGAAAGGAAGGACGCTCACGCAAAGGCGCAGAAAAGAAAGAGCTGAACACGCAAAGGCACAAAGGCACAAAGAGGAAGTGATACCGTGATAAAGTGTTAGAGGAAAGAAAGCCCCTCACCCCCGCCCTCTCCAAGATTATGGTTGTCTCACTTCCCACCTGATGTCATCCAGATTCCTTCGACTTTGCTCAATGTAAGCTTTTGGATGAGTCCTCTTTCTTTGGGTATTTGCGTGGGATCTTCGGCGGGTGGCGCAGATCTTTAAGAGCGGCACCCCTCGACCGGCAAGTTATAAGCAATATGATAATTATTTATCCAATGTAAATATTCAATTATATCAATAAGTTAACCTCACTTTGTGCCATTTTGGCACGATTTTTTATTAATGTATTCTGGTGATCGAGGATCCTCGAAACAAATTACAAAAAATTTCTTCTTTAATATCAATAAGTTAAAGTAATAGGTGAATTAGCACCCCCCAAAATCGGCTTTAAAACTTGAGTCCGTTAATGTAGATTTGGAGAAAAACCACCTATAAAATCAAACAGTTAAGTGATATGTTCCACATGGAACATTAATCTTTTTTTTGACAAAGCTCCTATTTACAAGATCGATGTTTCAAAAATAGCAATGGCACTTGGATCCTCAAAAAATACCCCTATGAATATTGGTCTGAATGGGTGGTTTATATGCCCTATTTGGACAATTATTTTTGAGAAACAGCCAGAAAACAGCGTTTTGGTGGAATAATTAGTTCTTTTTAGGGGCGGTTTGATGATTTGCCATTTCGAGGCTGTCCCCAATTCATCCTCCAATTTCTTCCTTGCAAAATAGTGATATTTGTCTATAATCGCACTTGATATAGCTAGGAGGGGCTTTTATGGCTCTAATAGGACAAAGAGAGCACTGGAAATCGCAAGTCGGTGTAATTCTAGCTTCAGCCGGAAGCGCAGTGGGTCTAGGCAATTTCCTTCGCTTTCCTGTGCAGGCAACCCAGCACGGTGGGGGAGCATTCATGATCCCCTATTTCATCAGCTTCATTCTAATCGGTATCCCGCTTGCCTGGGTTGAGTGGACCATGGGCAGATGGGGTGGAGCTTATGGACAGGGGGCTGCGCCGGGGATCTTCAGCGCTATTACTGGCAAGGCTTGGACAAAGTACCTGGGCGTGATCGCCATCTTCGGTCCCATGGTGATCAGCTTCTATTATATAATTATCGAGTCCTGGACGCTCGCTTATAGCGTATTTTCGCTGTCCGGCAAGCTGAGGCTCATCGACAATGCCCAAGATATGAACGCCTTCTTGCAGGGCTTCCAGGGTGCCGAGAGCAACCAGTTTTTCAGCTCGATGTCTTATGCGATCTTCTTCTTTTTGCTCACCTTTGCGATCAATTATGCAGTTATATACAAGGGTATCACTCGTGGTATAGAGAGAGTTACTAAGATTGCGATGCCGGTGCTGTTCTTTTGCGCGCTGATACTTCTCATCAGGGTGCTGACCTTGGGAACTCCCGATCCAGCTTATCCGGACCGCAATGTAACCAATGGTCTCGGTTTCCTCTGGAATCCGGACTTCATGGCGCTTAGCAGAGCCAAGGTCTGGCTTGCGGCAGCAGGGCAGATGTTCTTTACACTGTCGTTGGGATTGGGGGTTCTAATAACCTATTCAAGCTACCTGCGAAAGCGCGATGATGTTGCGCTTAGCAGCCTGGCAGCAGGCTCCACCAATGAGTTCTGCGAGGTGATCCTTGGCGGCAGCATCATCATTCCGGTTGCCTTCATATACTTCGGCGCCCAAGGCGCTCAGGAGATAGCACAAGGTGGCGCTTTCGATCTCGGTTTCGTATCCATGCCGCTTATCTTTCACAAGATGCTTGGCGGGGGGATCTTCGGCTTTCTGTGGTTTTTTCTATTGTTTTTAGCTGGGGTAACCTCGTCGATATCGATCATACAGCCTTTTGTCGCCTTTTTGGAGGATGAATTCGGCATTAGCAGGCAACGAGCGGTAATATACCTGGGCATCTTCAGTTTGATGGTAAGTCTGACCATACTACTTACCCTGACCAAAGGGACCCTCGGTGAGATGGACTTTTGGGCGGGCAATTTCATCCCGGTATTCTGCGCTTTAGCGGAGGTCATCCTCTTTGGCTGGATAATTGGAATAGACAAGGGCTTCGGGGAGCTAAATCGAGATTCATATATTCGAGTTCCAAATCTTTATAAGTTCGTAATAAAGTATATCGATCCCCTGTTCCTGGGAGCCTTATTGGTTATATGGTTCTACCAGGAATACCTGCCTATCATACTGATGAAGGATATCCCCGTGGAGAATAAACCATATATTCTTGCCACTCGCATAGGTTTGCTGCTATTACTCGGATTCCTAATCTACCTTATAAGTCGAACCAAGAACGAAAAAAGGCTGATCCAAGAAGAGGAGGAGGGTTTGCAATGACCACCTACGGCTGGATATTCATGGGCATCTCTTGGGGTGGAATCATCTTGTTGGTTACCTTTTGCATAAGCAAGCTGCTCAAGCATGACAGACCGAAATCCGATGAGTAGGGCATCGAACTTGCAGGTCTCGCAATAGATGGAGTCAAACATCGTAATCTCATGGCATAATAACAAGTTTCGCTGGATAGTCTTTTTTTACCTGGGTGGAGTGATCATCGGCTTGGTTACCCTGGGGCTTTACGAGATTATTCTTGATGATGAAGGGCTGTCCTATCGGATGATAAAGGTCATATACGGCTTGGGATTATGCCCTATTTTAATGATCCTGGCTAGCATAAAATACATCAGGATAATTCCACTAAGAAGGGCGCATGGGGAGTGAGACAGGCATCAAAACAAAATATAATCATCGTGCTATTGCTGATGGGGATAATTTCATTATGGGCTTGTGGGTACTTCTTCCTGAACTACCTTGCTCATCACCGCGAGTCTTATCTCTTTTCTTTCGATATGGTGCATCATCTGCCATTTGTTACAGATTTTTCTCTATTTTATCTTACGGTTTTTCCGTTATTTATGCTCCCTTTTTTGCTTTATCCGAGCTATCGTTATTTCAAGCTCACTGCTTACTCATACATGATGGTAATGATAGTATGCTTTTTTGTGTTTTTGTTTCTTCCGGTCACCATGGATCGACCATCATTTGAGGTTACGAACTTCTCTAGTTGGGCATTGGGTCTCGTTTATTATTTTGACTCTCCCAACAATTGCTTTCCCAGCCTTCACGCTGCGATGTCGATGATAGCAGCCCTTTGCATGTGGCGCATCAATAGGTTTATCGGCATCGTATCTATTGGTTTGGCTCTGCTTATTGGCATCTCAGCCGTTTTAGTCAAGCAGCATTATGTGCTCGATATACTGGCTGGGTACATCGTCTCCATGACGGTATATGTGCTCTATTTTCGTCGCCATGTATTAAAGAAAACCTGCTCAAGCATATAGCTCATTCCGTGATGGCTCTACTTTTTTGTACAATTTTGCTATCTTAAATTCATGGCTTCGGGCAAAGAAGAGCAACTGCCAGATGGCATAATCATCGATGCACCTCCGAGCATCGTTTATATAGAGCCGACCAATCGCTGCAATCTAAGCTGTCGAATCTGCTTCCGAACCCACTGGGATAAAGCCCAAAATCCGCCGCAAGATATGAGCATTGAGACCTTTGCCGGCTTGGAGCCGCTGCTTGAATCCTCGCCCACAGTAGATTTCGTCGGCGCCGGCGAGCCGCTTATGGCAAAGAATATCTGGAGCTTCTTCGAGACATGCAGCAGGCATCGATGCCATGTTCTTGTACACACCAATTACTCGATGCTCGATGAGCATACCACCCTATCCCTGCTTGAGTCTGGCGTCAGTAAGCTGATCGTCTCGGTTACTGGATATCTGCTCGGTCAAACCAAGGATTGGCTGGCGCCGGAGCTTCAGAGTATTTACCAGGCTATCGATCGGCTGAACCGCTATCGATCGGCTGCCGGGCTGATCGAACCTCA
The DNA here is from genome assembly GCA_964448115.1 of uncultured bacterium. Taxonomy (GTDB): domain Bacteria; phylum CAYUVA01; class CAYUVA01; order CAYUVA01; family CAYUVA01; genus CAYUVA01. The sequence continues at coordinate 16,787 of CAYUVA010000057.1, read as the reverse complement.
AGCACAGCTTCACTTCACCCCCACCATAGAGTCGTTATCCAGCTTGCCTGAAATACTACATTCTGCTTTGGATCTCGGAATAAAGAAAGTCGAACTTAACCATATTTATGCCTACACGCCTGAATTAAAGGATGCTTCACTATTTTGCGATATCGAATATTCTAAAAGTAAGCTCCAGGAGGCGATGAATCTGAGCCAGAAACTGGGCATAGAGTTACGGATACCGAGCTTTGGTGATGATGCTGGCTGGTGCAATGAACCATTCGAGTCGATGTTGATAAAGTCGAACGGCGATGTGCTGGCTTGTTCAAGCGCCTGTTTCAAGCCGTATAAATACACATGTTACCTGGGGAATCTTAGCGAGCAGAGTCTCGAGGAGCTATGGAACGGCAAAGCTATGCAAGCGATTCGAGGCGGTCTAATGGGAAGGCAAGAGCTTCATGGGGCTTGCCGGGTTTGTGGAAGGCGAATTCATAACCTCGAATCGCATCTTCGCTATTAGGATGATTCTATGTGTGCGCTGTACATAATAGGCATAGACGGTGGCACATTCTCGGTTATTAAGCCTGGTATGGAGGCTGGTTTACTGCCCAATCTGGGCAAATTGTTGACAAAAGGCTGTTATGCAGCGTTGCAAAGCACGATCCCGCCCATGACCGCGCCAGCCTGGACTAGCTTCATGACTGGCGTACAGCCATCGCTTCACGGCATCTTCGACTTCCACCAGCGCATCCCATACTCCTATTCGCCACAGTACCCGGTAATTAGCTATAAGGATATCAAGCTCCCCACCATCTTCGATGTAGCTGGTCAGGTTGGGAAAAGTTGCCTTGTCTTCGGCGTGCCTATTACATATCCAGTGCCGTTAATCGACGGCGTCTGGGTCAGTGGGCTGCTTACACCTCACGACGCCAACGATTACTGCTATCCAACTTCCATAATCGAGCTTTTCGAGCAGCGCTTCGGAAAACTGCGCCTGGAGGCTAACTGGGAATGCTATGTCAGCGATTCCCCACAGCGGCTTTTCAACGAGCTTTATGAGGTGCTAAGGCAGAAGATACGGTTCCTGGAATGGGTGCTTGAAAAAAGGGTGTTCGAGCTTTCCGTGATCGTCTTTTCCGAGATCGACCAAGCACAACATTTCCTGTGGCATCTCTACCAGCGCCATGGGGAGCACTCCAAGGATACGAAAGATATTAGCTCCCTGCGTGATGATTATATAATGAGGCTCTATAGAATTATCGATGGTCTTGTCGGTTACATATTGAATCGCCTGGCAGCCAGGGATTCCATCATCGTCATGTCCGATCACGGCTTCGGAGCTGCAAGGGGAACGCTCTATCTGAATCAATGGCTGCATGAACTCGGGTATCTATCCTGGGCAGATTCTGCGAATGCGATTCCTGGAAACGCTCGCAAAGAAACGCGGGATTCGATCAAGATTTTATCCTTCGAGTCGGATAATCCTTACTTTAAGAATCAGCCAAACCTAAAACAAGTTACCGTCAACGGGATTACCCGACTATGTTTCGAGCTAAGGGCGGGAATGAGGCTCAGCATTCCATGCCCAAGGAGCGATCGCCTGGAGTTTTACATAGGAGTCGATGATCGCTACTGGCATCTCAAGCATAAGGCTGGAGCTAGGCTGAGGATCACGTTGATAGGCACTGATGGCGGTGATACAAGGCATGTTTTCACAGGCGAGATGGTGCCTTTCAGGGAGCCTGGAAACAGGTATTGGCAAAAGGTAAGCCTTAAGATCCCCGAAAAAACATCAAAAACCTTGATAATTCAGCTCGAATGCGATCTATTCCCCGGCTGCGATGATTACTTCAGTCATATCGCCGTCTCCGAGGAGATACTTGGCAACAAGGGCTCTGTCTCAGCCTCAATAAATTACTTAGGTACCGCCGCTTATGCGGGTAGTCCATCGGAGATGGGGATCTTCATCAACACTAGTGGAATCAAGCCGCTTGGCACGGTATCCCCTGATGAGTATCACGATCTCAGGGATGAAATTATCCACCGGCTGTTGAAATTAAGCGATCCCCTGGATGGCAATCGAGTGATCCAACATGTTTTCAAGCGCGAGGAATTATTCCCCGGCAAGTTCATCGATAATGCTCCTGACCTGATAGTAATCCCGAACGATATGGGTTACCACCTGGATGGGGCATATTCAAGGCAGATCATCGATCATGCTTTGCTTCGTAGCGGGAGTCATCGACTGGAGGGTATCTTTCTTGCTTATGGATCAGGGATCAAATCATGCGGGGATATCGGCGAATTGCCTATTGAGTCCATAGCATTCATTTCAAGTCTCCTGCTGGGATTGCCCCTGCCAGGACATATTGATCAAAACCAAACATTGGAAAAGATTGGCTTAAAACATTGTAAGACCAGGGTTAATGGCACCTCTTTATGGCTAATGACTCCCCAGCGGCCATATCTCAACGAGACCGAGCACGGGGATGAAGATGCAATATCGAAACAGAGAAAATTGCTGCAAGCTCTTGGATATATTGAAGAATTTCCTACTGAGGAATAGGGAATGCTGCTGAATTATTTTAGCATTATTGAAAAAATGACCTTAAGCCCAAGATTTTAATTTCTCATAAAGTTTATTATAATATTGCTGCCAGTCTTGACATGATATTGCCTGGTGATATAGATAATATGTCTTACTACAATATTTAACTGGAGAGAACAATGAACCTGGCAGAGATCATTGAATGGAGCCGTATAAGGTATCGCCACCGTCCGGCGGTGATTACCGATGGGGAGACCATTGACTATCAGAACCTCAGCCGTATGGTCAACAACCTTGCCTGTTACCTGAAGGAGCAAGGCTATGACAACAGCAGCCGTATCGGTATCATATTACCCAATTCGCTCGAATTTATTGTCTCTTACCTTGCCATCCTGAAGATTGGAGCGGTGGTTGTTCCGATCTGCACTTTATACAAACAGTACGAGCTGGGTTATATCTTTAGCAACGCGGAACTCTCGCTTGTAATCACCGTTGATAGATATACTGGCGAGATTGCCAAAGGGGCACAGATCACCGACTTTGACATGCCAATGCTTCCCCTTGATAATCCGCAGCTTGGTTTTGATTTCCGGGGGATTGACAAGCCACTGGTTCCTTTTTTCAAAAAAAACAAGCATGATACTGCGGTTCTGATCTACACGGCAGCGCATGAGGGGGGCTATCCACGCGGGGTTCAGCTCTCCCATTTCAATTTGATGTACGATGTTCAGGATACGATCCACGGATATCTAGGGAGCGCAAACGATGTCTGGTGCGGGGTGCTTCCCTTTTATCACACCTTTGGCGCCACCTGCCAGGTACTTGACCCCATCTTTGCTGGGGGAGCAATCAGTGTAATCAACAACTTCGACACCTCGCTTCTTGTAGAACGGATACAGAGGGATAAAATAACCATATTCACTGGCGTTCCGACCATGTTCTATCAGTTGATGTCCCTGGATGATAAAAAAGTGGAGATATTCTCCAGGATCAAGCATTCTACCAGTGGAGGTGCGCCATTATCCAAGGAGCTGATGGGAGCATTCAGACAAAGGTTCAATACTATTTTACGGGAAGGTTACGGGATCTCGGAGTGCTCGCCGGTAGCTGCCTACAATCCGCTGGATGGCATCATGAAGGACGGCTCCATTGGACCACCTCTGCGCGGGGTTCGTGCCAAGATAGTTGATGAGGACAATCGCTCGTTGCCTCCAGGAAAGGTCGGAGAGCTATGCTTCAAGGGACCAATCGTAACCACCGGATACTACAAGGACGCCGAGTTTACCAAGAGGCATCTGGTCAAAGGATGGCTGCATACCGGCGATCTAGGATACATGGATGATGATAATTATATCTACCTAACCGGCTTGAAGAAGCGAATGTACCTGGTCGGCGGGTTCAATGTCTATCCAGAGGAGCTTGAGCGCCTGTTCTCCTACCATCCAGATATCGAGAAGGCAAGGATAAGAGCGGAGCCTGACCAGGTCTTTGGCAGTTCCCTTATAGTCGATGTTTATCCCAAAGCGGGCTGCGATCTCACCCCAAGCGATGTGAGAAGCTTCTGCCTTAGAAATATGGCTATCTATAAGATACCCCGAAAGATCAATATAATCACAGAGGACCTCTGAGTTTGCCTAGAGCAAAACCGACTAAAAAAGCAAAGCAATCTACCAGGAAACCGCTGAAAAAACTCCCTCAGACCAAGGGAAGATCGCCATCAGTACCCCAGGCGGGATTCTTCAAGCCCTGGCAGCGGGATTCGCTTGCCAAACAGCACCCGGTCGGGCTAGTTGTCGTTGTATCGGTCTTAGTGTTCGTCATTCTCTTGTCGATTTTCAACATCCGCAGCAACGACTTCTGGTGGCACGCTGCTTTAGGCAGGGATATGATCGCTCAAAAGACGATCTTTGATAAAGATATTTATACCTACACCCTATACGGGCAGCGCTATATAAACCATGCCTGGCTTACAGATATAATCTTTTATCTCTTGTTCAGTGCCTTCGGTCCGCCGGGGATAGTACTATTGCGCACAGCGATCGTGCTGACCATATTCACCTTGTTGCTTTTGATCTCGCTTAATATAGGCTCTGATCTTGCCTGGTCTGCCATGTTTTTAGTGCCGGTGATCCTCATAAGCCAGGGTCGTTTCATAGAGCGCCCACACCTTATGTCCTACTTTTTCTTCAGCATATTCCTGTACATCTTGTTTACTACAAATAAAGGACAAAGAAAGCGTCTCCTCATACTTCCAGCGTTGATGGTGGTTTGGTGCAATTCTCATGCTGGCTTTATCATGGGGGTCTTTCTAGTGGGCGCATTTTTCGCTGAGAAAGCATTGAAGAGCCTCCTATCCATGGTTTTCGACACCATCCAGTACACGCGGGAGGATAAAGAGGCTCTTCAGCAATATGGCATCATCTTCGGCTTGACGCTACTTGCCGCCTTTATCAATCCTCATCCTATAGCCATCTTCGAGATGCTCACCGAGAGCGAGCAGAAGAGGCTGCTTATGAAAAATACAACCGAGTGGTTCTCTCCATTTAATCCATTCTTCAAGGGAAGCGATTTCTTTTACTACTACAAGATCTGGATAGCCGTAGTCATCGGCTCTTTCATACTCAATGTCAAGCGCATCCGCTTCTCTCACCTGGTCATCGCCACATTAACTTTGGCACAATCACTATCGGTACATCGATTCCGTGTCGAGTTCTCCCTGGGCACCTTTCCTATTGTTATTTACAACCTCAAGGGGATCAAGGATTACATTATGAATCCTTTTCTGAGCCGCCTTTCTGTGAGTAAAGCCAGGGCGGTTTTCGTGGCTAGTACAGTACTTGCCGTATTTTTAACCGCCCAGATGATCTATTCAAATAAGGAGAGGATAAAGATCGGCTTTGGCATCGAGGATCGATATCCAGGGGCTGCGATGGATTTCATGGACAAGCATAATATTGACGGTATAACCTTCAACTCGATATGCTTCGGAGGCTATATCCTCTGGCGAGCCTATCCAGAGCGAAGGGTATATATCGATGGGCGCAACTTCGATGCTCCCCTGTATCGAGATTACCTGGACTGCCAGTTCGAATGGAACAAGATGGTCGAGATAATCGAAAAATATAATGTTGATAACATACTGCTTCGGTATCCACTGCAAAAAGAGACTGGCAACGAGAATCACCACCGAATGATCATGGATAGCCGCCAGTGGGGACTGGTTTACTTTGATGATGATGCGCTTTTATATCTAAGGGCGATCCCCAAATATAGGGAACTACTGGAGCGTTTCCGCTATAGGTATTACCATCCTATCTTTTATGATCCCAACTCCAGGAGCCTAGAGCATGTCCAGAAGGTGATTGAAGAACTACTTGCGACCTTGGACCGATACCCCGGCTTGGATAATACACTTCAGGAGATTATCAACACACCGAAGACAGAAAAAGAAAGGCTGCAATCCCTCAAGCGTAAGCTGAATAAATACCCCAAGATGAGCAAGCTATTCAACCATCTGGGAAGATCATATATGAGATTGGGACAACCGCAAAGGGCAATGAATGCCTTCCGCAAGGCGCTGATCTGGGAGTACGATAATCCGGCTCTGTACAACCTTTTGGGCATGGTACAAACCAGGGTAGGTGATCATAAGGGCGCACTGAATAACTTTATGGAAGCCTACCGCCTGGCTCCTCAAGCCGGACTGGCTTTCAATGTCGCTCTTACCTATCAGGCTCTAGGAGAATATGACAAGGCGATCAAGTACATCTACGAGGTGCTTGAGGATCAGCCCAATATGGATAATGCTTATATAACGCTTATTACCCTCTTGGAGCAGAAGGGGTTGAAGCAGCAGGCAAACGACTACATTAAGCTAGCAGCCAGAAAGTTTCCTACCAACCCGCTATTCCACTTCATGTTAGGCAATCTCTATCGCGAAAGCGGGGATAATATACAGGCATCGCTGGAATACAAAAAGGCTATCGAACTGGATAAAGACTACTACCAGGCGTGGGGAAACCTCGCTTCCATTTACCTTGATCAGGGCGAGCTGGAGTTAGCTTTTAGGGCATTCCAGGAGGTGCTGCGCATAAATCCTAATGAGCAGACAGCTAAAAGGCATGTAGAGATGTTGTCCAAAAAGCTGGGACAATAAACCGCCTAAATGGATTAGAATCCTTTGCAGAGCCAGCAGAAAACAGGATTGGATGGCAAGAGACTCAATATCGTATTTATAATCGGTGCCTTGGATTATGGCGGAGCGGAGAACTTCCTTATCCTGCTGGCAAAAAAGCTACATGAGCTAGGGAATAACATAAGCGTACTATGCATCCGAAGAGAAGGGGCACAGGCAAGTAAGCTAATCGAGATGGGTATCGATGTCATGGTGCATCGCTTCAAGGGACGCTTGCATCCGCGAAGCCTATCCGAAGCGGCTGCTTTATTGATTAACAAAAGACCAGACATCGCCCAGTCCTTCATGTACAGGAGCAACATCTCCGGACTTACCGCTGCTAGCATTGCAAAGGTGCCGGTGCGTATTGCAACCGTCTGTTCCATGTCCCAGTGGGATAACAAGCGCCAGGTAATCACCGAAAGGTTACTCGGCTTCAACAAAAACATGACCGTTGCCGTATCGCAAGCTGTGGCTGAGGTCGTAAGAGCAAGGCTGAAAATACCCCAAGAGAGGCTAACCGTGATCCATAACGCAATTGATCCAGCCCAGATATTAAATGCCAAGGGAGGCGAACGAGTGCGCCATGAGCTAGGATTGGACAATGGGGATATCGTGCTCACCATGGTCGGTCGCCTGGTGCCCCGAAAAGACCATCAAACACTCATCAAGGCATTGCCAGCGGTGATGAATAGATACCCCAGGCTCAAAGCGCTATTCGCCGGCGATGGCGCTTTGATGCCCAAACTAAAGAGCCTGTGCGCAAAGTTAGGCATCTCGCAGCGGGTTATCTTCGCCGGGAACAGGGACGATATCCCAGATATTTTAAACGCCTCGAATATCTTTGCCCTGATAAGCAAGGTAGAGGGATTCTCCTTAGCCCTGCTGGAGGGGATGTCCGCGGGGCTGCCTGTAATCGCTACTGACCTTCCCTGCAATCGAGAGGTGGTTGAGCATGGATTAAATGGATACCTTGTTGACCCTGGAGACTCGGCTGGTTTGGCGCATTACCTGGAAACTCTCCTCGAAGATGATAAGCTGGCGAGAGATATGGGTAAAAAGGCACAAGAGACCGTACTGGATGGATTCACTGTTGAGGTGGCAGCGCAGAAACATCTCCAGTTATACAATGGACTACTGGCAGGTAAGGGGCGATGAGTTGATATTGATCAGGTTACTTGACATGGTGCTCCCTGATGGATGGCTTTATGATATGAAATTCCAGAAAACCTGGGGCAAGCTACGAGTTAGACTCGGACTGGTATTCACTATTGTTTTATTGGTGTTGGCAGATAAGCCGTTGTTTTATCCTGCGCTTATCATCTCACTGGTCGGTATTGCATTGCGGATATACAGCGCTGGGATCATCAAGAAGAATCGCGTCCTGGCAATGGATGGACCTTATCTGTTATGCCGTCATCCTTTATACTTGGGTAGTTTTTTACTCGGTTTAGGATTGGTTATCATGACAAGACAATGGTTCATGTTAGCTTTATATCTAGTGTTTTTCGCATTTATTTACGGGATTGAGATCCTATTTGAGGAGCGGAAGCTCAAAGATGCATTTCCCGATGCTTATCCCACATACAATGCCTTGGTTCCAGCCTTTTTCCCCAAGCTAAGTAACCTGGGCAAGCTATCATTTGATAGCTTTGATAGAAAGTTATTGGCTAAGAATAGGGAGCTTAAACACTTGCTCGGTTTTCTGCTTATGATAACATGCTTCATATTGAGAGCGCATTACTTTTAGTCTTTAAGCGCCACAGACTATGTTGCTATCGTTTGAATGACCGATGAGGGAAATGAAGTCCCGAATAAAGTCAGCCTTCAACAGTTTTGCTGCCTTGCATCGCGGTGATAAGGCGCAAACCATAAATGAATACTGCATCGCCCTGCTGGTCTTTTTACTTCCCTTTCCCCATATTACAGCATTGCAGGCAAACCTGCTGGGGATCATCATCATACTGTGGATACTCCGCTCGCTTTGGAACAAGGAGCGCTTTTTCACTCCAACCGTACTCGATTTTCCCATTCTATTAACCGGCATTTCCATCATCATCTCTACAGCTACCTCGATCAATCTTAAATATAGCTTGATGACCCTGAAGGGAGAGTATCTTACCTATACATTGCTTTATTATATCGTGGTTAATAATCTTCGCAGCGAGCGAAGCCTGAGACTGTTGTTTCTTGCCATGAAATTGTGCCTTTTAACAATAAGCATTATCGGGATCTATGGCTATTACAACGGCAGCATGGTTATCTCTAGTCCTCCGGTTGGAGCTAGAGCGACCTCGTTTTTCGCGACCTTCGGCAGGGGCGCGTTTTACTCGATGCTGTTGATGGCATCGGTCCTTGCCCGAATATTCCATGAGAAAACTAGCCTGAAAAAGAAATGGTTGGATCTAATAACCGCGCTTTTGGGGATCTTTTTCATATTGCTGACCTTCACTCGCGGGGCATGGGTGGCGGTGATCATAATGCTTTTATTTCTAGGAGTCTTCAGGCACAGATGGATCTTACCGATTATCGTTTTGCTTTTTTTAGTCTGTGGCTATTTTATGCCGCAGAAGGTGTTGGATAGAGCGACCTCGCGAGTGATAGGGGATCGTCTCATCCTGTGGAAGAGCGCAATACTGATGATAATCGATCATCCTTATATCGGCATCGGCTATGGGAACAAGAACTACGGCACGCTTTACCCTGAATACATTAGCGTCGGCGCACAGGATGGCATTCTTAATAATGCGCACAATCTTTATCTACAGATCGGTGTCGAGCTAGGTTTGTTAGGGGTATGTGCATACTTGATTCTATTTATCGCTATGATCTATCATCTGGTTCGGCTTTTGTCGCTAAGAATTGGTGGCATTGAAGGGGTATTTTCCTGGAGCATAGCCACCATGATGTCTGGATTTTTATCTTACAGTATGGTTACCTTTCGCTATGAAAACGAGAGTAGCTTGCTTTTTTGGGTCTATATTGGTATCATATCTTTCTTGTATAGGAAACATTTTTCATACCCTAAGGCTGGTTGATAGAAATGGAATTGAGCCAGGTAAACAGACAGGAGCTATTATCTATCGTTGAGCGCTTCAACGAGGTGAAGATCCTTATCGTTGGCGATATCATGGTTGACGAATATATATGGGGATCGGTGAGTCGTGTCTCCCCTGAGGCGCCGGTGCCAATCGTTACCGTGAATAATGTCAGCCGTCTTCTAGGGGGCGCTGCAAATGTGCTCAACAATGTTTATTCACTCTCTGCAAAGGTTACCATAGCCGGCGTGGTCGGAGACGATGATCTGGGCAAGTTCGTTCGCTCATCACTGGAGTCGCTCCAGATAGAGACTGATGGTGTGGTAACAGATCCGGCGAGGACTACAACCATAAAAACTAGGATTATCGCTCATAATCAGCAGATTGTGAGAGTGGATCGCGAGGATATCATTGAGATCCCCTTCGATGTTCAACAAAAAATCATAGAATACATACAAAAAACAATCCCTGAGGTGGATGCTGTAATAATCTCCGACTATGGCAAGGGCGTGATCTGCGAGCGGATAGTTACCGAGATCGTATCACTGACCAACAAACACAACAAGATATGCTCGGTGGATCCCAAGGTTAATCATTTCGACCTCTATAAGGGAGTAACCATAATAACTCCCAACCACAAGGAGGCTGCCGCGGCGATCAAGATGCCGATAAAGGATCACAAGACCATAAAGGACGCCGGATTCGCCCTGATGAACTATGTCGGCTCCAAGGCAGCATTGATCACCTGGGGAGAGCATGGCATGGCGTTGTTCGAGAATAACGGCAACTATGCCCACATACCAACCATGGCAAAGACGGTCTTCGATGTAACCGGCGCCGGCGATACGGTGGTATCTACGCTCACCGTGGCACTAGCCGCTAATGGAAAGGTAAGCGATGCTGCCATTATCGCTAATTGCGCTGCCGGGCTGGTTGTTAAAGAATTTGGAACCGCACCAGTAAGGCTAAAAGAGCTTAAGGTAGCACTTGCACAAGATTATTGGAGTTATCCCAGCTAGGTTCGAATCATCGAGATTCCCCGGTAAACCGCTTGCTTTGATTGCCGGTAAGCCGATGGTTCAATGGGTTTATCGCCGAGCAGAGGCTGCTAGGAATCTTCAAAAGATAGTCATCGCCACCGACTCGACCAAGATACAAACCCAAGCAAAAAAATTCACCCCCAATGTCGTAATGACATCAAAAGCTCACCCTAGCGGCACTGATAGAGTGCTTGAGGTGGTAGAGAAAATGGAGTGCCTTGGAGCAATAAACATACAGGGCGACGAGCCGCTTATCGACCCTGATGACCTGGATCGCATCGCCACAGCTTTAGACCAAGGCACACCAATGGTTACACTGATCGCAAGGATAAATACCCTTGAGGAGTACTTGAATCCAAATGTAGTTAAGGTTATAATCAACCGTGAAGGATTCGCTTGTTATTTCTCCAGAGCACCGATCCCCTCCTTCTTTGAGAGACTAAAAAAGGGGAGTTGTGTAACCCAGGAGGATATCGAATCCTGCAAGGATCTTTACAAGCATATAGGTATTTACGGGTACCGAAAGGATGTCCTCAGAGTGCTGGTTGAGCACAAGCCCTCTTTCCTGGAAAGGATGGAAAGCCTTGAACAACTAAGAGCACTGGAAAACGGCATCCTGATAAGATGCCTCCTTACAGACAATGTTTATATCGGGGTCGATACCGCCGAGGACATCCCCAAGGTAGAACAAGTAATTAGAAACAAAGGACTGTCCATTAGCTGAGCCCAGGTTAGATTATGTCCAAGCAATCCAAGACAAAATATATCTTCGTTACCGGGGGGGTGGTCTCTGGACTGGGAAAAGGAGTTGCCTGTGCTTGCATTGGCAATATCTTGGAGCGATATGGGATGAAGGTTACCTTCCTGAAGCTGGATCCATACTTGAATATGGATCCAGGAACCATGAGTCCGTTTCAACACGGGGAGGTCTTCGTTACCGATGATGGTGCAGAGACCGACCTGGATTTAGGGCATTATGAGCGCTTCTCCCACGCTAAGATGAGAAAAGCCAATAATGCCACTGCCGGGCAGGTTTATAATGCGATCATCGAGCTGGAACGCAAGGGACAATTCCTTGGTAAGACCATTCAGATAATCCCCCATATAACCGACGAGATAAAAAAAAGGATATACGACTTAAGCAACGAAAACGATGTGGTCATCACCGAGATCGGCGGCACCGTGGGCGACATAGAAAGCCTACCATTCCTCGAGGCAATTAGACAGGTAAGGGTCGATATGGGGCAAAAGAATGTAATCTATATTCACCTGACCTTGATCCCATTCCTCAACTGGTCAAAGGAATTCAAGACCAAGCCTACTCAGCACAGCGTGGCGACTCTGCGCAGCATCGGTATCCAGCCTGATATACTGATGGTTCGCTGTCCAGAGATGCTCCAAGATGAGCTGAACGAGAAGATCGCAATGTTTTGCAACATTCGCAAGGAGTGCGTGATCAACGCCATAGATGTCGATAATATCTATCGCATCCCGGAGAACTTCGAGAAGCAGGGCTTAGGAAGGCTGATGATCGAGTTTTTAGATCTGCCGTGCACTCAAAAAAAGGATGATGAATGGCAACGAATGCTCGAAAGGATCGAAAATCCCTCGCGAAGGGTCGATATTGCCATAGTCGGCAAGTATGTACAACTCGAGGATTCATATAAGAGCCTGACCGAAGCGTTCACTCATGCAGGGATCTCAAACGACGCTAAGGTGGAGCTGCACTGGATAAATGCACGACGCATAAGGGGCGAAAAACTCAAGGAGGAGCTGTTAAAATACGATGGATTGATGGTTCCGGGCGGCTTCGGTGAGACCGGCATCGAGGGCAAGATAGAGGCTATACGCATAGCCAGGGAGAAAAAGATACCCTTCTTCGGAATCTGCCTGGGGATGCAGTGCGCGGTCATCGAGTTCGCTCGCAATAAATGCAATATGCACAAGGCAAACAGCACCGAGTTCGATAAGAAAACACGCTATAAGGTGATCATGGAGATGAAGGGGCAAAAGCGAATCAAGAAGTACGGCGGTACCATGCGCCTCGGGGGACACTATGCAAAGCTCGCCAAGGGATCGCTGGCTAGAAAAATCTATGGATCTGATCTGATCTTCGAGAGACATCGACATCGCTACGAGTTCAACAGGCGATACATGGAGCGGCTCACCGAGAAAGGACTGGTCTTCAGCGGGATAAATCCGCAAGATAACTATGTGGAGATGCTCGAGCTGCCGGGTCACCCATTTTTCATTGGCTGCCAGTTCCACCCTGAATTCAAATCCCGTCCATATCAATCGCATCCCCTATTCCATAGCTTCATCGAGGCTTGCCTTATGTTCAGGGAAAAGAAGAACCAAAGATAATAACACCATGCAAAGAATTGAAGGATTCGAGCTTAGCAATATTACCATTGGAAGGGGGACACCATTTGTCCTCATCGCTGGACCCTGTGTTATAGAATCAAAAGAACATGCCATAATGATGGCTTATGAGCTTAAACAAATCGCCGATTCACTTGGACTTGCCTATATATTCAAATCGAGCTACGACAAGGCAAATCGTACCTCGATTGAGAGCTTCCGGGGACCGGGATTAACCGAGGGGCTTAGTATCCTCGCCGAGATAAAAGAGAAGGTCGGCTGCCCGGTGCTAAGCGATGTGCACGATGTTGGGCAAGCTAAACAGGCAAAATCGGTGCTCGATGTCATCCAGATCCCTGCCTTCTTGTGCAGACAGACCGACCTGGTTCTAGCAGTAGCAGATACCGGGGCGGTAGTTAATATAAAAAAAGGGCAGTTCATCTCCCCTTACGAGGTGCCTAGCATGGTACAGAAGGCACTGAGCACGGGTAATAAACGAGTCATGGTTACCGAAAGGGGATACTCCTTTGGATATCGCAACCTGGTGGTAGATTATCGCTCCCTGGTCATGATTCGCGATATCTGTCCGGTAGTCTTCGATGCCACCCATAGTGTTCAGCTCCCCGGCGCTGGCAAGGGAGTCAGCTCCGGCGAGAGAAGGTTCGTGCCCTACCTGGCATCAGCCGCGGCTGCGGTGGGTATAGATGCCCTGTTCATGGAGGTTCATGATAATCCTCAGCTTGCAAAGAGCGATGGACCAAATATGATACCGCTCAAGCAGATTAGTGAAATTCTCAAAAAAATCATTAAAATTGATCATATAACCAAGGGGTACTAGAGAGTTGGAACAGAGCAAAGAGAATCTTATCGAGAGAGCAAAGAAGATAGAATTCATCTTCCTCGATGTCGATGGCACCTTGACCGACGGGGGAATATACCTTGACGCCGAGGGTGGTGAGATGAAGAAGTTCGATGTACGCGATGGAAGCGGAATCGTAATAGCCAAAAGACATGGCTTACACTTCGCGATGATCACCGGTCGGAAATCCAAGGTAGTTGCCAGAAGGGCTTCAGAACTCGGCATCGATGAGCTGGTGCAGGGTGCGCTATCAAAGCTGGAGGTCTTTGAATCGATTAGACAGAAGCACGGCTTTGAATACGAACAGGTAGCCTACATTGGCGATGACTGGCTGGACATAAGTATCTTCGAGCGAGTTGGATTGGCTGCTTGTGTCGCTGATGCCTTTGAATACATAAAGAAGCATGCTCATTTAGTTACCAAGCGCCCCGGCGGGCACGGAGCGGTGAGGGAGGTCATCGATTTCATACTAAGCGCCAAGGGGCACTTCGATCAGATAGAGGATGATTACCTATCGAGATAAGGTTACATAGGATTCAGCGGTTATCGTAAAACTGAAATAATCACCGGACATCGGTCTGGTTGAACCTTGCCGATCTTAGATCATCGCTGCAAATCTGGTATAATGTTCGCATGATTAGCTTCCCGGCAACGAAGGATAAAGGTTCATTTATAAACATAGAAACCATGATTCATGCATCGATCATCATGGCATCGCTGCTTTTTTATTCTCTTTATTTCGATTGCGGTCTGAACCTTTGGGATGAGGGTGATACCCCTAGCGGCGCCATGAGAGTCCTCGATGGCGAGCTGCCTTATCGAGACTTCTGGGGCTACCCACCAGGTCAGTACTTGCTATTTGCCATGCTATTTAAGTTATTTGGCGCATCGCTAATAACCGAGCGGTTCACCTGGCTGATAATAACTCCTTTTTTCGTGCTTCTTGTATATCTGATAGCGCGCATGATCATGCCCCGTTTGCTCGCTTTTATACCAGCATTGCTGTATTTGATAGCGCCTGGCGAGGTCTATGCCCGCTACCTTCCCATGTTAACCATTCTCAACGCATACTTTCTTGTCAGGTTTTGTTACCAGCAGATCCCGCGCCGGCTTGCGTTGGTTGCACTGGCAGCAGCAGCGAGTTCATACTTCAGGTGGGATGTGGCTGGATTCGCCATGATCACCGCTTTGTTCGCTACCATCTTAGGTCATCCTAAGCTTACAAAGCGTGATTTATCTGGTTTACCAGCCAAGCTAGGATTCTTTTCCAAGTATTACCTGACCATGTTGTTTATAGGGATACTTCCTTTCTTGCTGCCCTGTCTGCTCGACAAGAAACTATCTGGCGGAGTGCTTATGCAAATAAGCTATATCTTGGGCGGAGCGTATGGCAAGATGGCAACAGGATATCCACCCTTGTT
This sequence comes from uncultured bacterium, assembly GCA_964448115.1. Lineage (GTDB taxonomy): Bacteria > CAYUVA01 > CAYUVA01 > CAYUVA01 > CAYUVA01 > CAYUVA01. The sequence continues at coordinate 1,364 of CAYUVA010000057.1, read as the reverse complement.
TTCCTTGGTAAAGCATATACTCAAAGCAGACTTGGTCTCGTCAGCCCAGGTTTTAATCTACTATTTTCCTTATGTGTCCCTGGGTTTGACATTGGCGCTGCTAGCCTTGCGCTTCAAAGCCAAGGGTGGCTTCAGGTCGGCGGAGAACCTGGCAGTAGTTACCCTAGTGATCTATGCTGCCTTGAGCATGAACGAGGTTCTTTGGCGCTCCGGATTCTCCAACCTAGTAAAAACGCTACCGCTAATACATGTCCTGGTCGGTTGGCTGCTTTTTCGTACTGTAAAAATGGGGAAAAACGCCCGTGCGTGGGGGATGAGAGCTGCTTGGTACCTGGTGGCTTTTTCCATTATTTGCCTGGTTATCTCCCAAATCTGGGTATTTATCTTCCATCATGGCTACGACATAGGTTCTGTAGGGGTTTTGCGTGAAAAGCTCGAACTTGCCACCCATTCTAGGCTGATGATCAAAGCCCAAGAGACCGAGAATGCATGGCTTAAGGGCATAAATGCATTCATCTTAGGCTACACGGATGAAGATGATTATATCTGGTGTGCGCCGCTGAACCCGATGTTCTACTTCCTCAGCTCGCGCAGAAATCCCACCTACTGGGAGTGGCTTTTACCCGGCTGGGACGAGTGTGGGTATCCAGCCGATCAGGCGGTGCGCGATGGCTTGATCCATGACCTTGAATCAGGCAAACCTAAGATAATTATTATCTCGGACATTACGATCACCGATGATACGGATAGCAGGTTTTCACTGTATGCGCTTCCCATCATGCAATACATTCGAGAAAAATATGAAAACATTGAATCCATAGGTCCATTTGATATCTACCGGAGGAAAAAATACCAGACGGTTATCTCATTGGCTGATCGGAGTGTCCTTGAGAGCCTGGTCGATGTTCAAGGGCAATATTTCTACGACACCATAACCCATAATGGCAAACGGAAAAGAGCCATTCTTCAGGGCATTCCTTCCAGCATCACCTTCAGCATCCGCTTAGATCCCCAGCAATTGTTTGTTACCGAGTTAATGCTTTTTCACCAGCAGGAATTTGACCTGAATGAGACAATAATCTGTCAGGCTTTTATTGTGGGCGATGCCCTCGAGCGAACTAAGATATACCAGTACCGCCTGGATGCAAGCGATGAGGTTTATGTTTCTCCAGCATTGAGACCTGGATATCTTTCTATGCTCGAATCAGAAGGCAAGGTTAATTTTACGCTAATGGTTTTCGGTGAAAAAGATCAACCTATTCCAGAGGCTTTCATCGCCTGGTTGGAGCCGAGCATTGTGACCCTGATGCTGTGATTCAGACAGTAATTTTGTGGCTATTAGGCTCCTGATTTATCAGGGGCTC
>CAYUVA010000056.1:0-22787 GCA_964448115.1 uncultured bacterium | reverse complement strand
TAGACTCTTGGTCATTATCAACCACTTATGACGCATTTACTGTCTGAATCACAGATTCCTCTCATTTTTTATTGCTTTGGATGCTCTCCAATTATATAATCTGGACTTGTTATGGGAGTTTACAAGAGGGAAAAGAGCGGGGAAATACGGTACATTATTACATTGCGCCAGTAGCTCAGTGGATAGAGCGTCGGACTCCGGCTCCGAAGGTCGGGCGTTCAAATCGCCCCTGGCGTATGAGAGGCTTGGGTTATCCCCTTTTTAGGTATTGACTGTCAGTCATTGTCCATTCAACTATCTCCGTTTTATAGTTAACTCACAGAAGATCAACTCAAAGGGGTTACTGTTTACTATTGTCTGGTTTCTGATTACAGTATCAATCCTCGATTCTCAAGCCCAAGTTATTGCCTGAAGCCTCTTCGAGCAATCTCAAGGCAGCCTGGCTATTCGGTGCGTATTCGAGAGCTTTTCTAAAAAAGCTGGAAGCCCTTCCATATTCCTGGTTGTTAAAATAGTATAATCCGAGGCGCATCATCGCCTCCCCTTCATCTGGCAATGGGAATGGATTCTCGATGCCAAGAATCTTCAGGAATTTATGCATTATCTTTAGTCTTAGCCACCTGGTCTCGAAGTCATTTTGGCTATCGGTGCTGATCCAGAACTCGCCAGTGCTCTCCAGCGTTTGGCTGCGAACGCCGAATTTCTCTGGGTTTTGGGCAATATCGGTTCCTGGCATGACATAAAAAAGGTTCAGTGAGCCGATGTTGTCAATCCATCGACTGCATTTAAGCAACAACCATAGTGTCCTTAAAAATTCGAGCCAGCTTTCTCCTGGCGCTCCGATCATCAGGTTTACTTGCACTCGAATGCCCGTTTCATGGGCATTTTTGAATATTTTGGGCGCTAATTTGAGCGGCTGCGGTTTTCGCAGGCTGGCAAGCACCTTCTTCGAGCCTGATTCCAAGCCGAAGTCGAATGCCAGGCATCCCGCCTTGCGAAGCAATCGACAAGTGCTTGCATCAAGGTCTCTATCCAACCTCATGTTTCCGCCCCAGAATACCTCCATTCCACGCTCTATGATCACCTGGGCGGTCGCCTTGAGCACCGGCATGGAGCCATTCATCAGTTGATCGAGCACGACAAATCGACTGATCCCCATCTGTTTTACCCTATGTTCCATCTCATCAACGATGTTCTGGGGGCTTCGAGTGCGGTAGCCCCTCCATAGAATCCGTTCGGGACAAAAAGCGCATCCAGCAGGGCATCCACGGCTCATCAACAGGGGAAGAACATTGGGCAGGGAATACCTATCAAGCTCATAATCCGAGAAATCAGGGAAGGGGATGCTGTCCAGGTCAGGGATCGGCAGCGCTGTTTGGCTAATAATCGTATTGGAGCCATCGAGGTAAGTCACTCCGGGTAACTGCTGCCAAATGGCGTTTTCCTCTATCGCCCTGGCAAGCGCTAAAAGTGGCAATTCTCCCTCGCCGCTTATCACATAATCGACCCACGGCGATGCTGCAATCTCGTCGCGCAAGGCATGGGGAGCGCACAAGGCTCCGCCGAAGACAACAGCGATATCCGGCGATAGCCCCTTTATTCTCTCAGCAAGTAACAAAGATAATAGCCGGCTCTCGAAGACCGTCGAAAAGCCGATGATTCCAGGCTCATTCTCCATGATCCGCTGCAAGATGCGATCCAGGTGGGGGCGAAGTATATGCTCGATCTTGAAGAACAGCTTCTCATGAAGCCAATAGTGGTAGTTAGAAAGCTCCCAAAGTTGTCTCGCATCATCGGTTGCGAGATCATACAGTTCCATGTTGAGATCTACAATCCGAACCTTGATTTGATGCTGCTGAAGGAATGCCTTCAAGTAAGCCAAGCCTAATGGCGGCTCGCTGATGCCCCAAGGTGGTGGTTTTATAAGGGTTACGAGCATCTTACTCGAATATATGAAAAGTCATGACAGGTCTTGTGCAACCTTGCACAGCTCAGCAGCCTTTTCTTCAGGCAAGGCAGGATTGGTGAATGCCCAGGCTCCCATCTCGCTCCCCGCATTGTACTTAATCTTGTTGGCAGCCCTGTGAAATGGGTAAAACTCGACATGGAAGTGGAAATGCCTGTATTCGCCGCCATCGACCGGCGCCTGGTGGAAGGTCATGATGAATGGAAGCTCGAAGCCGAACAGGGAATCGTAAGTCCTTACCAGTCTTTTTATAGAAGCCATGAACGCAGAAGCCTCGCTTTCATCCATCTCGGTGAGCCAAAGTATATGTCGCCGCGGGTAAATATGAACCTCGTAGGGGTACTCGGCATAGAAGGGAACGAAGCTGACAAAGTGCTCATCCTGCATTACGATGCGCTTTTTGGCTAAAAGCTCATCGTTTAAGATGTCGCAAAACAGGCACCTTCCCTGCTGGTTGAAGTGTTTCATCGCTGAAACAGTCTCACGCTCGATTTTCATCGGAATAAACGGATAGGAGTATATCTGCCCGTGAGGATGGGGAATGGTAACCCCGATCACCTCTCCCTTGTTCTCGAAGATATGGACATACTTGATATGCGGATGCTCCATGAGTTCAGCGGTGCGGTTCTTCCATAGGGCGAATAGCTTGAGAAGGTGCTCTTCAGGCAAATCGGTAATGGAGCCATCATGTTTCGGTGAATAAAGCACCACATCGCAGAAACCATGTGCCTTAGCTCTTTTTAGCAGCTTGCCATCGCTCCCCTCTACATCCGGCGGCTCTGCCATCAGGTGGGGGTAATCGTTGGGATAAAGCAGCACATCGTAATCATCGGGCACCTTGCCGGAGCCAGGACAGAACGGGCACCAGTCGGTCGGCATGGTGGGACGGCTCTGTCGCTTGGCAGAGGTCATCACCCAGCTCCTGAGCACCGGATTCCACCTAAGCTCTACCATCAGCGACTCTTGATGAGGTTTGATAAGTTCATCGTTCGATGTATTCTGCCGACATCTTGGCGCAAGACTCGAATAGCTCCAGGTCATCTTGCTCAAAGGCATGGTCCTGGTAGCTGTCGATATCAAGCACAGCAACTATGCGTTCGCCCACGAGGATAGGCAACACCGCCTCGCAGCGCACCAGGGGATCGCAGGCGATATATCGAGGATTGGTCTTGACATCACCGAAATAGATGGTCTCTCTTTTCTCCACCGCCATTCCGCAGATCCCCTCGCCAAAGGGGATGATAGTGTGCGCGGTAGGGGGACCGTGGAAGACATCGAGGTGTAACTCCCTTGCCTGTTCATCGACCAGGTAGAATCCACACCATGAGATCCTCCCATGGCTGGTCATCAATGCCGCCAGGAGATTTCCAAGAACTGCTACCCGCGATCCGCCACACCTCAGGTAGGCATTTATGCCACGCAGGATCTCTTCATTGCTCTGCCTGTCGATATCCATCTTTTGTACTTGTTTTTCCTAAAGTTGAAATACTTACCATTCGGTAGATATGTAAGCTACTTTAAAACATCGAAATTTACAACAATAGATCTAATACAAAAAAGACTTGACTTTTCCATAAAGTGGATTATATTGGAATAAGATAGTAACAAATTGGAACATAAAGGAGCGCTGTCGAGGCAATCCAAGCCTTTCAAGGAGGTTTGTCTCAAAATGCATCATAAACCATTAATGTTTTCATTGCGAGTTAATCAGCCAGTTTCATCTTACTTAAAAGATAATGGCATTTTCGCCCGCACCATTTTTTGGTGAATAAACAGGTTTGAGATAAACGGATAACTAGCATGTTCTTCGGCTCATACAGGCATACGATCGATGACAAGGGGAGGCTGATCTGCCCGGCGGACTTCCGGGAGCAGGTAAAAAGCAGCGGCAGCAACATCCTCTATATGACCGTCCCCATCGGCAAGCACTACATAGCGGTTTACCCCGAAGCCAAGTTCAACAGCCTTTCTGAGCGCTGGAATCAGGCACCGATCACCGATGATACCCTGCAGACCTTTGTTAGAGCCTTGTCGGTGCGCGGGGAAAGGGTCAAGATGTCCGATAAAGGAAGGATGCTCATCTCTGAGAACCTGAGGAGGATCGCCGGGATCGAAAGAGAAGTCGTGATTGTCGGCAAGCTGGATCACCTGGAGATCTGGAATCCCCGGCGGCTTGACGAGGATCTTGTCCAGAGGGAAAAAGATGAGACCTACCTCCGACAGGTCGGCGAGCTGAAGTATTGATCATGGATTTGATCATGTTGAATGATACGATGGGTGAAATAATACATGAGCCGGTGATGCTAAACGAGGCGATGGAGTACCTGGACCCGCGCCCCGGTGGCTGCTATATCGATGCCACGGTCGGCAGCGGTGGTCATGCGCTGCGCATCCTGGAGTTGAGCGCGCCCGATGGGAAACTGGTCGCCTTTGACAAAGACAAGCAGGCACTTCAAATAAGCGAACAAAGGCTCGCCGAATATAAAAAGAGGATTCGATTCATCCACAGCGACTTTCGGGATATGAAAAAGCATGTATTATCTAAAGAATACCCCCAGATACACGGCATACTGTTCGATCTCGGATTGAGTGCCCTGCATGTCGATGATGCGAGTCGCGGATTCTCTTTCTCCAAGGCGGGACCCATAGATATGCGCATGGACAAGAGACAACAACAGACTGCCTGGGATATCCTGTGCGATAGCTCCGTGGAGAAACTTGCCCAGATAATTCGAACCTACGGGGAGCAGTCGAATTCGAGGCGCATCGCCGCTGCCATAAAAAAAGCGATTGCTGAGCGTAGGCTGCACGATACCAGGCAGCTTGCGAATGTTATAGCCAGCGCCATACATAATAAAGATAGAAAATCGAACATACATCCAGCAACAAGGGTCTTCCAGGCTCTTCGCATAGCAACCAATGACGAGTTGACCAACCTAAAACACCTGTTCGTAGAGGCTGCCAGGATGCTTGTTGCCGGGGGAAGGATGGTGATAATATCATATCAATCCCTGGAGGACAGGAAGGCAAAAGAAGCCATAAAACACCTTTCCTCAGCATGTATATGCCCTGCGGATGCTCCATTTTGCGCCTGCGGACACGAGCCGGAGGTCAAGGCGCTTACTAGCCGAGTCGTAAAGCCATCCCTCGAAGAGATAAAGCGCAATCCAAGAGCCAGGAGCGCCAAGCTAAGAGCCATAGAGAGAATTTAAGATGTATGATGCTATTATAAGGTCTAGATACTTAAAGCCGTTAGCAGCGGTTATTACCCTGGTTGCCATGGTGGCATCAATGACCATGCTTTTCTTTATAGTTCAGCGAGAAGTGAGGACCATGCATGTAAAATATCGCATATCCAAGATGGTTATGGAAAAACAGAAGCTGTTAAGGGAGAGGGAGAGGCTGATGGCAAAAAGAGCCTCCACCTACGACCTTGCTGAGATAAAAAAGATAGCAGAACAACAGCTTGGATTGACGGAGCCTTCGACAAGACAGGTAATAATCGTTCCCATGCCAAGGTTACTGCTTGATGATAACCTAATGCAAAGTAAGTAGCATGCCAGAGCGCTTAAAAAGATCGATCAAGGTACTGTTCGTAGTCCTGGTTATCGGCTATGTCGGTGTAGTAGTGCGACTTTTACAGTTGCAGGTGTTCGGCAGAGAGAGGACCTTGCAGCTCGCTGAACGACAGTACTCAAGGGTAGATAAGATCACCACCGAGCGGGGAGTGATATATGATCGCAACTATCGAGAGCTAGCCATAAGCAGGTATGCTCGTTCGTTCTTTGCGGTCCCAAGAGAGATAAAGGATCGCCATAAATGGATATCAAGGGTCGAGAGCGTACTTGGGAGCCTCGATGCCCAAACCAAAAAGCGGCTTCTCAAGTGGGACAACTTCGTATGGGTTGCCCGGCAGCTTGCGGACAATCTGGCTGAACAGCTCATTGCCTTGGAGCTTGAGGGGCTATATTTCACCGAGGAGCCGATGCGGATATATCCCAATGGCCTGTACTCGGCGCCGTTGCTTGGAATGGTCGGAACAGACTATATTGGCTTGGAGGGCATCGAGTACCAGTTTGATGCTTTCCTTGCCGGAACACCTGGTTTTTTAATCCGAAAGCAGGATAATCGCGAACGAGCCTTCCAGGTGCAGTTCGTAACCCTGAAACCGCAAAGCAAGGTAAAAACCCTGGTTCTCACCATTGACCAGGTGCTGCAATACCATACATACCAGGTTTTAATGAAATACTGCCAGTCCATAGGAGCCAACAGTGCAGTTGCGATCCTCATGGAGCCTTATAGCGGCGAGATACTGGCAATGGCTCAGTATCCGAGCTTCGATCCCAATGCCCCATTCCCGTATCAATCAAAGCAGCATAAGAACCTGCCCATCTCTTTGGTTTACGAGCCGGGGAGCACAATAAAGGTGATCGTAGCTGCTGGACTCATACAAGACAAGAAGATACCGGTAAACGAGCCGCTATTTACAACTGCCGGAAAGATGAGCTTGCTGGATATCATCGTTAAATCGAGCAACGAGGGAGCGGCTGCCATGGCTGATTACCTGGGGGGGAACCGGTTGATCCACTATTTCAGGCTTTTCGGGTTGGGAGAGAAGACCGGCATCTGCCTGCCCGGGGAGGAAAGGGGAAAGATCCCGCTAGGTGTTATCTCCCTGGATGACCTGAAATTCTACGCCATCGGACAGGGGATCTCGGTTACGCCACTGCAACTAATCAATGCATTCTGCGCTATCGCAAATAAAGGAAACCTGGTCAGCCCGCGCCTGGTAAAGCGAGCATTATCAGCCAGTGGCAGCCAGGTCGATCTTGGGATCTATGACAATAGCTATGCTGTAATCGACTCGGATACATCCGATAAGCTAAAAAAAATATTGCATGAGGTTGTGAGGCGTGGAACCGGCAAGAAGGCTGCCATAGAAGGATATAGCACGGCAGGGAAGACCGGTACTGCCCAGATCTACGATCCCATAACTGGTAGCTATTCGCACAGCAAGGTAGTTGCCTCCTTTGTAGGCTTTGCACCAGTGGCTCATCCCCGGTTGGTTGGACTGGTGATCTTCGTCGAGCCTGACGAGGAATCAACCGGCGGCACCTCGGCTGCACCTGCCTTTGCCGAGATAATGAAAAAGGCGCTCATACACCTGAATGTCCAGCCGGATGAAGCACAGGTGCCGCCCATGGCCAAGCCTTTCATTGAAATGAAAAAGACCAAAAAATTGTAGTTATGGAGATCAACCCGGATAAAAAAGAGCAGATATTAAGGAAACTCAAGGAGCGTTGGTGGCTCGTCCCCAATCAATGCATTGTCATCGGCGGGCTTGGGGTAACTGGCAAGAGTTTGGTAAATCTTTTCAGCACCCTAGGCTTCAAGGTAAGTGTAACCGAAGGCACAGACAACCAAAGGACTAGAGATGCGGCAGCCATGCTCGCTAAATCCATTGATGATGTAGAACTGGGAGTACATACCCAAAGGATCTTCGCCAAGTCCAAGGCGTTCTTTCCAAGTCCGGGGATCCCCCAAAATGCCCCACCTTTTTCCTATGCCAAAAGAGCAGGCATCCCGATAATCGGAGACATAGAGCTTGCCTTCCATATTACCAGCACCCCTGTCATCGCAGTTACCGGCACCAACGGCAAAAGCACAACCGCACTGTTGATCCAATCAATGCTGCAGGCTGCCGGGATCAAAGCAGGATTGGGGGGAAACTACGGAAAGCCGCTTGTCGATATCGCGATTGATGACCATAAGCTGCAATATATCGTTGCTGAGGTCAGCTCGTTCCAACTGCAATATGTTGAGGTCTTCAAGCCTTATGTGGCTGTCATTCTAAATATCGCGCCGGATCACCTCGATTGGCACGCCAACTTCGAGGAGTATGCTAAATCAAAGGCGCGCATAACGGTAAACCAGGAGCCGAACGACTATCTGGCATTCAATAATACTGATGATCTGGTCTGCAGGATCGCTTCCGCCTCCAAGGCAACCAGGATCGCGTTTGGAACCAGGTCCCTTCCCGCCTTGGACGGGATCTACCGGGATGGTGAAAAGATATGTGCCCTGTGGAAAGGAAAAGAGACTATCTACATGGATTCAGGGATGGTCAATGCCCTGCCCGAGTACCTACTTCAGGACTCCATGGCAGCCCTTAGCGCGGTGCTCCCCATACTGGACGACGCCAGGCGGTGTATAAAGGTTATCAAGGAGTTCAAGCCGCTCGCTCATAGGCAGCAGCTAGTCGCAGACATACACGGTATCAAGGCGGTGGATGACAGCAAGGCGACCAATGTCCATGCTGCCGTCATCTCGCTCAGGTCGCAGAAAGCGCCGCTGATACTGATCGCAGGCGGAGTGCACAAGAGGGGAGATTATGCAGCCCTGGCCAGGGAAGCAAAAGGCAAGGTGAAGCTCGCCGTGCTCATCGGGGAGGCAGCGGGGCTAATCGAGGATGCACTCAAGGACATCTGCCCTGTGAAAAGAGCAATGAATATGTCTGAGGCAGTCGATATAGCGGTCTTTGAGGCGCTGATAGGGGATACTATACTCCTGGCGCCGGCTTGTAGCAGCTTTGATATGTACGATAATTATCTTGCTCGTGGCGATGACTTTAGCGTAAAGGTAAAGCAGCGACTCGAAATGAAGAAAAAGGAAAAGCAATGAAAAGAGCAGGAGAAATATTAAATGACTGGCTGATGGGCTTGGAATGGTGGATCTTCCTGCCGGTTGTTTTTTTGCTCGGATTCGGCTTGTCCATGGTTTACAGTGCCAGTGCGATCTATTCCGATTATCTAGCCGGCGATACCTATCGCTTTATCTCCCATCAGTTGGTAGCCATTTTGGTTGGAGCGCTGCTAGCTTTGTTTTTCTACACGGTTGGACATGGTTTTTTAAGCAAGCCGGCTGTGATTTTGATATTGGTTTCCATTTCGTTGCTCTCACTTGTCGGCGTGCTTCTTTTTGGATCCGAGATAAATGGCTCCAGAAGCTGGTTCACCATTTGGGGGTATGGAATACAGCCCTCCGAGTTCGCCAAGTTAGTGCTAGTCATAACCTTGGCATATATCGGCGCCAGGATAAGGCAAAGCGATGATCTACCGGCAAGAAACTATCTGAATGTAGCCATGCTCCTAAGCGGAGTGATAATAATACTCGTAGCGCTACAAAACGATCTCGGCAGCGCAGCGATCGTCTTTTTTATATCATTTGCCATTCTTGTAAGCATAGGCCTTCCCTGGCGGTATATTGCAGCAGTTATCGGCATCGCTGGCATTGCTGGAATAGTGATAGTATTGAAGATCCAACGCATCGCCGCTCGCCTTGCTGCTTTCATAGATCCCTGGCAGTATCCCGAAACCAGGGGCTTCAACATAATACAGTCCTATATAGCCTTCGGCCAGGGGGGTATCTTGGGCGCCGGAGCTGGCAATAGCAAGCAGAAGCTCTTCTATCTACCCCATCCGCACAATGATTTCATATTCAGCATAATCGGCGAGGAGTGGGGATTCATCGGCACCATTGGCGTTATTATTGCAATAATCATAATTGTACACAAGGGGATGAGGGTGGCTGGCACCTGCAACAATGTCTTCGGAGCCTACCTGGCGTTCGGTATTACCGCCATGTACGGCATCCAGTCGTTGCTCAATATCGCCGTGTCAGTCGGACTCGTTCCTGTGTCAGGATTTCCACTGCCGTTGGTGAGTTACGGTGGAAGCTCCATGGTGGTTACATTGTCTGCCTTCGGCATCCTGCTTGGGATGGCAAGGGAATCGAGAATGGAGCAAGTTCGCAGCCGTAACCCGATCTGGAAGTCGATAGAAAAGAGCCTCAAGAATGTTACCTAAAAGCCAAAAGGTGAGAAGCTACCGGTCGTTGTTCCTGAACCGGGCACGGCGGATTCATTTTGTGGGCATCGGGGGATCCGGGATGAGCGGCATAGCTGAACTGCTCAAGAACCTCGACTTCGAGGTAACCGGTTCCGATCTAGTGGAAGGCTCGGCGGTGCGCAGGTTGAGAAGATTGGGCTGCCGTATCGAGATCGGACATAAAGCAGAGAATATCGGAAATGCCGATGTAGTGGTCGTCTCCAGCGCGGTTTCCGCTGAGAATGTAGAGGTAGTAACCGCCAGGGAAGCTGGCATCCCGGTCATTCGCCGCGCTGAAATGTTAGCCGAGCTGATGAGGCTTAAATATGCGGTGCTCATCGCCGGGGCGCATGGAAAGACAACCACTACCTCAATGGCTGCGACCATGCTTTATCACGCTGGATGGGATCCAACGGTTGTGCTCGGCGGTCGGCTTAGTTCCTTCGGCAGTGGCGCAAGGCTCGGAGAAGGGGAGATTATCGTGGCTGAGGCTGATGAAAGCGATGGCAGCTTCAACCTGCTTTTACCGACCATAGCGGTGATCACAAATATTGATGCCGAGCATCTTGACTTCTACAATGACATGGAGAGCATCGAACAGGCATTCGTCGATTTTGCAAACAAGGTTCCATTTTTTGGCTCTGTCATACTCTGTCTCGATTGCATATTTGTCCAACGCATCATTCCCCGCATAAGCCGACCGGTAATCACATACGGACTGAACGCACAGGCGGATTATCGAGCGGACAATATAATCGAGCAGGGATACAGCTCGCGCTTCGATATCTTCAAGCAAGGTCAGCCGATCGGGCAGCTTCACCTATCCATACCCGGACGCCATAACATTTGCAATGCGCTGGCTGCTTTCATCATCAACGAGGAGCTGCAGGTGGAGCGCAGCAAGTCCCTGGAAGCGTTACTTGAGTTCAAGGGGGTGGATCGCCGCTTCGAGGTAAAGGCTATAGTGGATGGAATCACCCTGGTTGATGATTACGGGCATCACCCGACCGAGATAAAGGCTACCCTTTCTACAGCAAGACGGCTTTGCAAGGGGAGGCTGATAACTGTGTTCCAGCCTCATCGCTACACGCGCACCAAGCATCTGCTCGACCAGTTCAACACTAGTTTCCATGATACTGATTTATTGATACTGCTAGATATCTATCCGGCTAGCGAGAAACCGATGCCCGGTGTCGATTCAGGGCTGCTAATGGAAGGGATCAAGCGACATGGACATCGCAATGTACACCATGTAGCTTCATTCGAGAGGGCGGTCGATATACTCCTTTCGGAGGCGGCGGAGCCGGATATGGTGCTCACACTGGGAGCCGGGCCGGTCTTCAAGGTGGGAGATATGTTCTTGGAAGCCAAGGGGTATAGCCCCCCGGACTAGGATGATGGATATTAAACATAACATCTCGCTATCCCAATATACCAGCATTGGTGTCGGTGGGGCTGCCGAGATGCTTGTGATTGCAGAAAACAGCCAGGATGCGATCCAGGCTTACCAGTATGGTATCGAGAACCGGCTAGCTATAACCATCCTGGGCGCGGGGACAAATGTGCTGATCAGCGATAAAGGGCTTAACGGCTTGGTGATATTGCTTAAGGGCAGCTCCAAGGAGATAGCCTATGAAGATGACCAGATCGTAGTCTATGGAGGGGTCCATCTAAGCAGCCTGATATCCGAATGCTCCAGTAGAGGACTTGGCAGCCTGCAATGGGGATATGGGATACCAGGAACGGTCGGCGGGGCGGTGATAATGAACGCTGGCGCCTATGGGGGACAGATCTCGGATCATATTGTAAGCGTGCGCATTATTACTCCCCATCTCGATGATATCGAGCTGCCAAGAGAAGACCTCCGTTTTGATTACAGAGGCTTTGAGATGCCCAAGGGGGCGATGATAGTCGCTGCCAGGCTCCGATTGGAAAAGGCAGATAAAGAAAGATTAAAACAAGAGATGCTCGCATACATGCAAAAAAGGAAAGCAACCCAGCCTTATGATGCTTTGACCGCTGGCTGCTTCTTCAAGAACCCGCACGGCAAGCACGCAGGCAAGCTTATTGCATCACTTGGACTTGCCGGTTTCAGCCTCGATGATGCTTTTATCTCAGAGAAACACTGCAACTTTATTTGCAATAAGGGCAAGGCGACTGCAAGCCAGGTCCTTGACTTGGCGGAGCTTGTGCGCGCCAAGGTCAAGCAAGAACTAGGCATAGACCTCGAATATGAGGTCAAGCTGATGGGGGTGTTCAAATGAAGCTTAGCGATATGAAGATCGGAGTTTTGATGGGGGGCATTAGCTCTGAGCGCCAGGTATCGTTAAAGACGGGCAGCGCGGTGCTCGATGCCCTAATATCGAGAGGCTTGGTCGCAGTTGGGATAGATGTGGGCAGGGACTTGGTGCAGCAGTTGGCAGCACACAACATCGATATTGCTTTCATCGCCATGCACGGCAAGTGGGGCGAGGACGGTGTCATCCAGGGAGTGCTTGAATTCCTGGACATACCCTATACCGGCAGCGGTGTTTTGGGCAGCGCTCTCGCACTTGACAAGATAATGAGCAAGAGGATCTTGATCTATCATGGGATACCGACCCCTCGCTTCGCGGTGATGGAGAAAAAAGGCTACTGCAACCCGGCATGGGCAACAACCCGATTCCCCGGCATCGAGCTTGCCGATCCCCACCGGCTCGGCTATCCGCGGGTGGTGAAACCAGCCTGCGAGGGATCCACTGTGGGCGCCAGCATCGTGCAGGAAGCTACCACCTTCGATGATGCGCTCAGCGAGGCTTTCAGGTATGGCGACAGGGTGCTGATCGAGGAGTATATAGCTGGACGAGAGGCAACAGTGGGAGTAATCGATGGCAGGTCGCTGCCAGTGGTTGAAATCGTCCCCAAGAGCGGGTTCTATGACTACCAAGCCAAGTACGATGCTGACGATACCGAGTATATCGTCCCTGCTGACTTCACCGATGAGGCAACCGCCTTGATGCAGAGGTATGCGCTTGCCACATGCCAGGCGCTTAGAGCCAAGGGGGCAGTGCGGGTGGACTTCAGGGTGAGTTCGGATAACGAGCCTTATGTGCTCGAGCTGAACACCATACCGGGCATGACCGATCATAGCCTGTTGCCAAAGGCAGCAGCTAAGGCTGGTATCAGCTTTGATGAGCTGTGCATAAAACTACTTGAATCAGCAATAGAATAGGCAATCATGAAAAATAAAGACCCAAAATCAAGCCTGGCTGTGAGGCTAATCAAGATCTGGGTGGGAGTATCGCTGCTTTTTCTCATTTTGTACCTGGGATATAGCGCATTAAATGCATGGGTCATAGATCCTTTCTTCAGGCTCGATAAGATAAAGGTTATTAGAACACAAAGCCTATCCGAGAAAGTTATCCTGGATATCGCCGGCATAGAACCGGGAAAGAATATCTTCGATTACGAGCTTTCAACCATTTCAAGGCGCTTGTCTGAGTCGCCCTGGATCCAAGATTGCAAGATAAAACGAGTGCTCCCCGGCACCCTTGTAATAGAGGTTGTTGATCGCCAGCCCTGGGGCATCGTGTCAGATGATATGGATTACTTGATCGATAGCCGGGGCGTGCTCCTCAAGCAATACGATCGCGGGGGGACATATAAGCTGCCGATGATAACAGGCATTTTTTTTCAGAGCAGTTATCGCCGCATTGGACATCCACTCCCCTCGCAGAATCTGAAGGATTTCTTGGACTCCATACAGGATATTCCGGGGGCGATATCATGGCTCAAGAGCAATGCTAAAAAGATTCACCTGCGCTCGGGGTTGGAATTTGAGATAATCGTGGATAACCTCCACGCTCCAGTAGTTTTGAGCATACTGGAGTTCTCAAGGAACTTCGGTTATATCTTCGCCACCGAGCACATACTTGCCAAGCTGCCTGGCAACATTGAATTCATAGATCTAAGATTCAGGGATCGAATGATCCTGTCTTGCGCCCAACCATAGGAACGATTTTATGAAGCCAAGTGGCTAGTTATATAGTGTAATTTGAGGAATCTATACTAGACAGCTACTACAAGATATTGTATAATAAAAATTGACACTACGAAATACTGTATAGAAAAGCAAAGCAAGGCTCTGGAAAATGCTGAAGAGTAGAGAACAGGTTCGGAGATACAACATCCTGGATCTAGGAAGTTCCAAGATCTGTGCACTGTCAGCTATCAGCACTGGCTCTGACCGCGTCAAGATCCTCTCATACGGCATCAGCTCGGTAAAGGGCTTCTCAAGGGGCAAGATACTGGAGCCAAGAGAGCTCGGCGGAGCGATAAGGAACGCTGTCGAGGTGGCTCGCAGCAACCTCGATTATGACCCGACCGACTTTGTTGTCGGCATATCAGGAGAATTCATAAGAAGCCAATATACCAGGGGGAGAGTTCCAGTAATCGCCAAGGATGGTCGCATAGGCAATTTAGAGATCCAGCATGCCATCGATAAGGCATCTTCCTTGCCGTTGCCTCCCGATATGGAGATCCTGCACCGCATTCCCGTGGAGTTCAACCTGGGCGATGCAGGTGTGGTCTCCAATCCGCTGGGCATGAAGGCAGATAGCCTGGAGGTTCAGCTTCATCTCGTGCTGGCAAGAAAAGACCTGGTAAGGACCATAGCGGATATATTGCAGTTCGTTGGTTTCAACTGCCTAAAGGTAATGGTTAGCGATCTCGGACTGGCAAGGATCGCATTGCACTCCCAAGAGCTAGAGGAAGGAGTGATATTGCTCGACCTAGGCAGCGGCAAGTCATCTGCCGTTGGATATAAAAACGGTGTCGCCATTTATCTAGGGATACTGCCAATCGGCGGGCATCATCTAACCAATGACCTTGCAATATGCCTTAAAACACCCAATCAAGAGGCAGAGAAGCTTAAGGTCAAATACGGCGCGCTATTTAACCAGCCGGGAGATGATGAAAAGATTATCAAGATATCCACCCTGGGGAAGCCAGAATTTCGCCATATCACCAAGCCGGTAATCACCGAGGTGCTGGAGCCCAGGGCAAGAGAGATGATTAAAATGATGTATGATGATATCTCAAGCAGCGGCTATCTGACCAGCTTCAGGAGTGTTATTCTCACCGGGGGCACCAGCAACCTGCCCGGAATGGATCGATTGGTCGAGAAGGTCTTCAATCTTCCTACCAGGCTCTTTAAGGGAGATGGCTTTGGCAATTCGAGGGAGCATAGCCAGGACAAGGGATACCTGGCAGCATTGGGCATGGCAAGATATCTTGACCAGCCCTTGGGAATGGAATCCATACAGGCTCTGAAATCTAAGGAGGGCGGTTTCCTTAACCGCCTCAAAAGGATATTCAAATGATGCAAAAAACGATGATCCCGAAAGCGATCTTGGAGGTTTATATAAATGAGCAAAATGAACCTAGAAGAGGATAGCGTCGTAAGGGTAAAAATCCTAGGCATCGGCGGTGGCGGCGGTAATGCCATAAATCGCATGTACAGTCCTGACCTCACTTCCCTGGAGTTTCTAGTCGTAAATACCGATATCCAAGACCTGAACAAGAATAGATGCCCTAACCGCATTCAATTGGGACGCAAGTTGACCAAAGGCTTAGGCACCGGCGGGGATCCGGTCAAGGGCAAGAAGGCGGCTGAAGAGGATGAAGAAATGCTAAGGGATATATTGGTTGGCGCTGATATCCTGTTCATCACCGCCGGCATGGGCGGTGGAACCGGCACCGGCGGAGCACCTGTGGTTGCACGCATAGCCCGTGAGTTAGAGATACTTACCGTGGCGGTGGTAACCAAACCCTTTGGCTTCGAGGGGAGAAAAAGGGCGATACTGGCTGAGAACGGCATCAAGGAGCTGAAGGAAACAGTTGACACTATCATTATCATCAATAACCAGTTCCTTATAAAGCCCGAAGAAAACATCGGAATACTAAAATCCTTCGAGTTAGCCGATGGGGTCTTGAAGAAGGCAATTCTGGGGATCACAGACCTTATTACAGATGAGGGGCTTATCAACCTCGACTTTGCCGATGTACAATCCGTGATGCACCAAGCCGGTCCCGCCCTTTTGGGTGTAGGTTACGGCAAGGGCGAGGATATGTATGATCAAGCCTATGAATCAGCTATTGATAACCCGCTGCTCGAGGGTGTCAGCCTGCGCGGAGCTTCCCGGATATTGATGAATTTCACCGGCGGTAAGGACCTTACATTGCCGGAGGTGGACAGGGTCGCGAAGGCTATAAAGGAACAGGCTGCCGAGGAGAACAATATCTTCTTTGGCGTGGTTATCAATGAAAATATGGACCAGGAGCTAAGCCTGACCGTCATCGCAACCGGCTTCGAGGATCCAAGTAAGCCCAGTAAACAGATAAAACACCTGCAAAGAGCCGACGGAAAGCCCCTGCCCCCCAAGAAACCTAGTCCATCGCTGCACCCCAAGACCGCCAGGCAGGAGAGAACTTCACCCAAGGGATTCGATAACCAGGTCTTTTCTGATTCTGCTATAAGAAGCGGCGAGTTCGATATTCCAACACCTATAAGGAAGGATGAACATTAGCCTGTAAAAAGGAGGTCGATGAATTAGACTTAGCTTATAAATCAACAGAATAATCAATCATACTATATAAACATAAACTTAAATGAAGGATTTAATTATATCTTTTTTTATTTTTGCTATTATGCTTTCTGCTATCATTTTCTTTCCATTTTCATACGAGCCATTTTTTATAAAAAAGTTGATAATCTCGATCTCGTCTATATTTATATTTTCCTTGCTGGCTGTCAGTAAATGGAATAATAACAAGCCAAACTTTGCATATCTGTTGCTTTTCATAATATTCCTCATCTCATCTATCTTTCCATTAAACAAGCATAACTTACCTCTAACTCTTGAAGAATTTTATTTATTGAGCCTATTTGCATTCCTATTTATCAGTTACAGGTATATCGAGGTTAGGAAAATACTCGACTTTGGGGTAGTAATCGGCATTCTGGTTGCAATATATAGTCTCATTCAATACCTCGATTTGGATCCTATTTTATGGCAGGATACATTTGCACAGAGCATCCGCGTCTTTTCCACCATGGGAAATCCAGTGTTTCTCGGCGTTATTTTACTTTTTCTTATGCCACCAGCCTGCATTTATTTCATAAGGAATGATGTTAAAATTGGTCTTAGCACGCTCTATCTTAGTGCATTTATTGTCATGTCGATCTCGCTATATTTAACCGGCGCCAGAGGTTGCTATGTGGGATTTATTTTACAGCTATTCTTTATTTTAATTTATGGCATATACCTTGCCAAAGGCAGGACAAATCTACAGACCATCTCGAACATAAAGCTAGTAATACTTTCTATAGTTATGGTCGGATTTCTAGCCATAATCGCTCTTTCAGGCTCAGGCAGAACCAGGCTGTTATCTATACTTTCCGGCGAGGATGCTGGTTTACAGGGAAGGCTGGTGATCTGGGATGCCGGCATGAGGGCATTCATGCAAAAGCCGATATTGGGCTGGGGGGGTGGCAGCTTCGCAAGGATCTTCCCGGAATTCATGCCAACCAATATCTATGAGCTTGCCGGCTACGATTACTCCCAGCAGGTTACCCATGCACACTGTTTCATCATTGAATTGCTCGTCGAGTCCGGGTTGGTCGGTGCAGGTGCGATCATGGCTCTGATAGCGATTATCATCCTAAAAGCCGTCAAATACCTTATTAGGCAACTGCCTGAAAGCGATAAATCTAAGCACCAATCTAAGCGACTGGCACTGTTGGGAATACTATGCTCGGTGATTGGTGTCTTGGTATCCGACCTGGTCGGTGTCAGCCTCATGTACCCCACGCCGAGGGCATTTTTGGCTATCTGGCTCGCTATGGCCATCTCCTTGCAGCCTGGTTACCAGATGATAAAACAAAGCAAGCCTCAGCGAGAAGCATCATCGTTGAAAAGCAAAACAGCGGCAATAATATTTGCTGTGCTGGCAGCCCTGACCCTTTATTGTACATTCACTTATACGCTGCCGAGATTTGTGCTTGGCATCCAAACGAACCGTCTCTTGAGCGGCAGCGGCTCGAAGCATGTTTCCACAAAGAAACTTAAGGAGATTTATGGCAGTACTCCTTTTGCCGAATATTCAATGATAGGTGGAGAACTTCTGCTATCCGGGGGCTACATCGAGGCTGCCCTAGGCTGTTATCGCAATGCCTATATGAGGAATCCTGGTCTGAAGCAGTCGCTTTTCAATATTGCACTTTGCTATTACAGCCTTGGAAGACCGGATGAAGCAGCCGAAGCCCTGCAGGAGCTGCTACGATACTTCCCTGATTTTCCTGATGGCAACTCGCTGCTGGGGGATTGTTATCTGATGGCTGGACGACATGCATCTGCGCGCAAAGCATACCTGGGGGAGCTTGAATACAACAACCTCCATCAAAAGGCGCTGGTCGGCATGGCAAGGCTTGAGATCTCCAAGGATAATTATCGAGCAGCCGTGGACTATACCGGCAAGGCGCTTCTCGCATCGAGGGGGCGAAACCGTCAAGCAATAGAGATAGCCATGGGATTGCAAGATGTGCCAGCGCCAAAAGAGTCGAAGCTGCTACAAAGCCGATGCCTGGTGCAGTCAAAAGCTGAGGCGATCTCAAAGCCACTCGAGCCTAAGATCCCTCGATCGCAGGTCTTTACCAGCCCCAGCCAGGTCATCTCATCCATTATGGTTCGCTTTGCCACCTTTGAACAAAGACCCCGTGGAAGGGTGATCCTCGAGCTTAGGTCAGCCAATGGCGATAACCGGCTGCTTGAACAGCGGGTGGTCGATGCCGTGAAGATAAAGGATAACATATATTACAGCTTTGATCTTGAGAATCTTCGGGTACAAAGGAATGCAAACCTACGGCTCGATCTTTACCATCTATCAGCAGGGATCTTTTCATCGCCGATATGTGTTTGGGTTTCGATCTTTGATTACCTGCCTGGCGCGCAGCGTTTCGATGGCAATGAACCAGCCTTTGGTGATATATGTTTCAAGGTTTGTAAAGGCTCTGATTTTAAGTTAAAGCAATAAAATACCAAGTTATTTTCTGGGAGTTTGATCGCTGATGAATACAGTCGCTATCGTAGGTCGCCCCAATGTCGGCAAATCGACCCTGTTCAACCGCCTGATCGGATTTCACAAGGCGATAGTCGATGATTTCGCTGGAGTTACGCGGGATCGCAATATCGCTAACGCGACCTGGCAGGACCAGACCTTTCTGGTAGTTGATACCGGCGGCTTCACCTCCCATGCCACCGATGAGATAACAGCCCATATTCAAGAGCAGATCCAGGTTGCCCTGTATGAATCCGCCCTGGTCCTTTTGGTTACCGATTGCAAACAGGGGGTTCATCCACTAGACCAGGAGCTTGCCCAACAGCTTTTCAAGATGGGCAAACCGGTAATCCTAGTGGTCAACAAGGCTGATAACCATAAGCTACAGCTTAATGCCGAGGAGTTTTATTCGCTTGGCTTCGACCACATGGTAGCTATATCCGCGGCACATAATATCGGCATCTCAGAGCTTCTCGAAATGATAACCAAAATGCTGCCCTCAACGGAGAAAAAAAGACGGAAAAAGGCTGATACCGGGGTCTCCATAGCAGTTTTAGGTAAGCCAAATGTCGGCAAGTCGAGCCTGGTTAATGCCCTGCTGGGACAAGACAGGGCCATAGTCTCTAAGATACCCGGAACAACCCGGGATTCCATAGACTCAACATTCATGTATCATGGCAACCAGGTAACTATCATTGATACGGCTGGCATCAGGCGAAAGAGCAAGGTGAGCATGGACCTGGAGAAGTTGAGCATCCTTTATGCAATAAAGAACCTTAGGCGCTGCGATGTGGCTGTGCAAATGATCGATGCCACCGAGGGGATCACCGAGCAGGACGCCAAGATCGCTGGACTTATCCTCAAGGAGGGAAGAGGGGTGATGATAGCGGTCAACAAATGGGATCTGATCGAAAAAGATAACAAGACAGTTGATCGCATGACCGATTTTATCCATGAAAAGCTCAAGTTTCTTCGGTATGCGCCAATCCTTTATGTTTCGGCTCTGACTCGGCAGCGCCTTCATCGTATTATCGAGACCGCCCTTTTGATCAACCAGCAGCAGAACAAACGGATACCTACCCCAGAGCTTAATAGATTCTTGCAAGACGCCATGCAGGAGTTCACTCCTCCGAGAGCTGCTTCCAGAGCTACGAAGATCCTCTATGCGGTGCAATCCGGGGTCAAACCTCCAGCATTCCATCTCTTCACAAACAATCCTAAGGACATTCATTTCTCATACAAGCGCTTCCTTGTAAATCGCCTCAGAGCACAATATGGCTTCATCGGAGCTCCAATTTTACTGGTCTTTCGCAAAAAACCGGGCAAAAAGGCAAAAAGAAGATAATTTGAACAAAGCATGTTCGTTACAGTGATATCATCGCTGTTCTACGAAGATTCGATGTCATCAAGGTAAAATCGTCGCTTACTGAAAATTCCGGGCAGACCCCCTTTAACTACGTTCCATAACATCTGCTTATATCGCCTCACATGCATGGGGATACGCATTTCCTTTCCGTTCAAGGCATAGTCCAATAGATCCAGTAGGTGAATTACCGGCTTTTTCCGCCTGGGATACAGCAGATCGAGCACGCCTAGCGTCAGTTGACAGCCGGTGCAGTATGCCATCAAGTAGTCTGCACTGATGCGAGAAGACTCGCCGAGACGCATGAATCCAGCCCTTGCCATATCCAAGGGACTGAATGAAGTGCAGCCAGCAGCAACTCCGCAGCAAAGAGAATCCTTATGATTGTGCTCCATCTCCAATATCTTAACACCGCAAAGTCGAATCAATCCCCTAATAGTCTCGGCAAGATCAGGCTCCACGACCTTGCCATGACAGCTATCCTGCACAACAAAGGACGCCTTAAGCGGTCGCACAACCTTCAATGTACCCATATTCAAGCCTTCTCTGATATCATAAGCCAGGTGAGATACCTGTGCATCAAGATGAATCCCCAGCTCATTCGGATATATATTCTTCAACATGTTGTAACAGGCAGTGCAAGCAACGGTTATCCTTTGCGGTTGAAATTCCTTAAGGGCATTGGATAGCCTCTGCGCCGCCTGCATAGCATGATCGATCAAGCCCATTCGGTAGTACATCTCGCCGCAGCACAAGTCCCACCTGCCGAAAATGCTGTAATCATCAAGCAGTCTGCTGTCGAGCAGATATGACATTACCAGAAGATTACATCCCGTATAGAAGATGTTATCCGTGGTGGGTTGTAGGGCAAATCGCCTATGAAGCGCCTGTTCATGGCTTGAATAATCTATGGCTGTGCGGAAGTTGGGGAATCGATGCGGCATCATAAAGGCTGCCCTCGCCGGCAATCCCTTCTTTTTATATCGCTCCAACCACATAGCCCTGATCAAGCTGTAAGGTTTCAGGTCTCTCTGGCAGTAAACATCGCAGGTGTAACAGCCATAACAACCCAATAGCAGCTTCCTCGAAGGTGCCCCTGCGCGGAGAGCCTTCATTTCGTCGGCTGCCTCTTTCTTATCCATCTTAATATAGGGACAATGCGAGAGACACTCTCCACAAAGCAGGCATTCATCACCTCTTGCATCGAGGACCTTGTTTTGCTCCACACCTCTGTTGGTCATCCTGTTTTATTAATGATTTGGTTTACAAGTTGTCTGCTGTGCTCGATCCGCTCCCCGCAGCGCCTATTAAAAACATCTGCCAGATGGGCAGAGCTTTTTATCATACCAGGAGCGATCAATTCCGAGCAGAGCCGGCTCCCCTGGCTCTTGATGAAGCTATCAACGAATATTTCAGCATCATGGTAGATATTATCCGGGTTGAAGAGTTCGTCTTTGACCGATGAGAAAAACCTGCGCCTTCTAATGAGTTCATTGGGCGGTTGTCTTGCATACCCCAGGGCGACTATGCCAGCAAATAGCAATCCGCAACTCGATCCCCGCAATCCCATTCCTCCAGCGAATCCTGATAGATAAAAGGCTAGCCTAACCTTGTCTTTTTGATTGATATCAAGGCTTTGGATGAATGCTGCCACGCAATTGAGTTGCGATAAGCTAGCTAGATCGAGCTCTCGCTCAACATCATCGTGCTTTGAGCTCAAAGAAGCATATCTTGATGCGAATCGCGCTGACATTAACATGCACTTAAACCAGGTCAGACTAGGTATGTAGCGCCAAAAACCGTATCTCCCTCTGAAATCGACATGCGTAATCTCAGAGCAATCGATCTTCCCATAAGCTTTATCGAAATCATCGACTATCGTTCCAGCCTGACTCAGAATGTTTGAATTGAAATCCTCGGCGACTTGGTCTTTGCTTGCCTCGATGACTCCCAAGCTAATGATTAGCCCTGAGATAATCCCACAGCCCCAGCCTTTTCTCGCCACACCGGCTCCCAGAGCATGGGTCGCATTTTCCAGGCGTTTCGATTCTCCAAGCACGAGCTGGTTCATGGTGGTAAACATGCCCCGAGAGCAACTAAAGCAGCGGTAATAATTCAATGCAGCCAGCAACGCAGCGCGTGTCTTAGACACAATTACACCTCATGCCAATTAAGCCCCTTCCTTAACCTTCTCCATCACTAGCACATCTTAATATATACAACAAACCCACCAACATGTCATTCTAAGCGATCATATTACGACCCTAAAAACATACAATTATTCTATAAAAATCCTAACTTTTTCTATTTTGGTAGAATAATTATACAAATAGTTGATATGAACCACCCCTTCAAGCCAATATTCATAGGGGTAAAATTTGAGGATCCATGTGCCACTGCCATTTTTAAAAGCTCGATCTCGCAAATAAAGGCTTTGTCAAAAAAAGAATTAATGTTCCATGTGGAACATATGACT
>CAYUVA010000055.1:0-25018 GCA_964448115.1 uncultured bacterium | reverse complement strand
CGAGTAGAGCGAGGGAGATCCGCTGATCGCCTTGGTTACCTCCTGGTCATCAACTACCAGGATGATGCTGTTGTAATCGACACCCACTCCATCATCGGCAAGCAAGAATGAGATAAATGTATCCGGCATCACCCCTTCCTCGCCAGGCTGGGGATGATGATCGTAAGCATAAGGGGGATCAGTATCGATAGGCGTGGGAGTCGGCGTATATGGCCAGATAGTGAACGAGTAGGCATCGGTCTCCATCTCGTTTCCCGCATAATCGGCTGCATCAACGGTTACATTGACTACTTGCAGCGGCGAGAATCCACCCGGTTGCGTATAGGAAACATTATAGTCGTTTATAGTTCCGACTATGTAAGGCGATACGGATCCCTCCTCCACGGTCATCTGGATGGTGTATGCGTTTACTCCTACTCCGTCATCCTTGATCTTTAAGGTGATAGGTTGATGAGCGGGGACATTCTGGGCATTCCTTGCCGGATTGTGCTTGGTCGTGTAGGGGGGAACAAAGTCTGTCGGGGTTGGAGTCGCAGTTGGACCGTAAATTGTGAATGCGTAATTGAGTGGCGGCATGGTGTTTTGTGCCAGATCCGCTGCATTGATGTTGACATTGATTACCTGCCCCTCTGGGTAGTCATCAGGGCTTTGGTAGTAAACATAATAGTCAGCCGGATCGCCTGCTACCTGTGGAGTTACCAGGAATCCCTCCACCCTGAGCCTGATGGTGGATTGATCAACGCCGCTGTCATCATCGAGCAGATGGAAGGTGATGTTTGTATCCGCGGGGACTTGAGTCGCTCCTGGCTCAGGCTTGAGATTCTCTACCCGCGGAGGCTCCTCATCCGGGGGAGTTATCGTGCCGGTAACCGTTGGTGTTAATGAGGGCGTCATCGTGGGTGTGTTCGTTGGAGGAGGCGTGAGGGTCGGTGTAAGCGTCGGCTCGCCCGCTGAAACAATGGTGAAATCGTAGGTATCGGCATCCATCACATTCATGCACAGGTCATAAGCCTCTATACTCACATCCACCACCTGGTCGAAGTCAAATAGCTGCGGGGGATTGTACATAACCGAGTAGTCGTTGGGGCTGCCGCTTATAGTAAGCTCAAAGATGCTGATCGATTCAACGGTTAGCGTGATGCTTTCGATATTGACCCCAACGCCATCGTCTCTTACATGGAAGGTGATATTTGCATCGCGAGGAACTGCCGATGAGAACCTTGCAGGATCATGGTCGGTAGTGTAGGGAGGCGTAGTGTCCGGGGTGGATTTGAGGTCGGATACCGTCATCCCTGATGATGAACTATCTAAAGGTAATGCGATGCCCTTTCTTGGTGCAGTACTTATGAAAAATGAAGCGCAAATTATGAAGAATAGGAAAAAGTTAATATACCTATTTACTTTCACATCGATCTCCTGTTCGGATTGTTCAACGACCTTCCTTATAATAAAATATAATATATAAGGCAAATTACAATGGTTACTTCTTTGGTTTTTGTTTTATCTCTCGTTTCAGGAGGGCAGCTCGTATCTCCCTGATTGAACGCTCGTCCTTGGGGATGATAATCAGCTTCTCCTTTGCGGTTGTACCGGCTATGATCTTGATGTCGCTCTTGGGCACATTTAGTCGTTTGGATAAAAACCTAATAAGCTCGGCGTTGGCTCTACCCTCCGCGGGGAGCGAGGCGATCTTCACCTTCAGCGCTCCGCCTTGAATGCCGATCACCTCATTAGCCTTAGCCAATGGCTTGACCAGTACTCGGAGAAGCCAGCGGTTCTTCTGCTCTTTTATCCATTCCTTGTCATTCATGGCCAACCGAATAGGATGTATCGCATGAGTTCATTAAGGAAGCTACCTAGGTAACCTATTACTATGATAGCAAAGATTGGAGAGATATCAATTCCCCCGATGAGGGGTATAATGCGTCTGAAGGGAACAAGGATGGGATCGGTGATCTGTATAAGCGCAGAGACTAACGGGTTACGATAATCAGGGCTGAACCAGGACATGAGGGCACGAATGATAATGACAACAACAAAAAAGGTCGTTATAGCAGTTAACCTGGTGAACGATTGGTAAAAAATGGTCTTGGCGCTATCCATGCCAATTGGATTCCGCAAGGAGCTATAAGGAAGCTCGAAGCTCATCAAAAAAACAATAATATAGTAACACAGAAACAAAAGTATAATAAAAAGCAGCGGTGCAGCCTTGCGATAAAAGGCGATCAGGCTCTCGGTCAGGCGGATCGGCTGCTCAACAACACGATAGCAGAAATTGACAATAGGATTGCCTGACCATCTAGGCACCAGCATAGTTATTATCGCCATTACAACCACCGCCTGGAACAAGAAGGTTATGGTGCCAAGCAGGCTCATCCTGATCGCTGAGACAACTGGCGTCTTCATGGCTAGGGCATAAAATCCTCCCCGGATAAGTACCAAGACGAGAATGGCCATGATAGGCGATATATCTCGTTTGAAGCCGATAGCTAAAAGCGCCTTTCTGATGGGAAGCAAAGCCGGCTCGGTCGCTTTATCTATGGGATTGAGCAGGGGATTGAAGGTGAAATCACGCCGGGGAAGCGCCAGCTTGAGCAGAAAGAAGATAATGTAAAGGTCGATAATGATGTTCATGATGGTTATTAACAGCATGGATTAAGTCTCCCGTGATCTTTCGATACTTGATTTCTTTTGCATCATTTGTTGGCTGATCATACTAAAAATGCGCCTTAAGTCCAAGCGGCATGATGAGATAATTTTTTTTGAAATTGGATTTGCATAATTAATATGTAAGCTGTATCATGTAAGAAAAGGATGGCTTAGAATGAGAAGTAGTAAACCCGGTACCGATAGGGGGAACTCAATGAACTACAAGACAATAATTCCACTTTTGGTTCTATTTGTTTGTTTATGGGCGCCTTTAGCCCATGCAAGTATCGCTGGATCTACCGTAACTCCGGATCCTGAGATCGTTGCACCAGGCGATGTTGACATCTGTTTTCTGGTCTGGAACAACTCTGAGGATGCAGAGTGGCTCAGCTATGTGGAGTTTACATTTCCCAGCGGCTGGACGGTGAACTCTCTGTGGGATCTTCCCGGACCTAATGATGATGGCGATCACAACTGGAACACCAGCGGAGCAGGCACCAATGTAGCCACCTGGATAGATGCCGATGGCTCTTACGGCGAGCAGTATGGTCAAAGCGATCATTACTTCTGCGTCAATGTAACCATTCCGGGCTTATCTAAGGATACCGAACCGGTAGAGTGGTACCTTGAGGGGGATACTTGGGGTTCACCCCCGCACCAGCTCGATGGCATTGTCTATCTGATCCTACCCCCGGCGCTGTTAATGCAGCCGGCTGAGGCAGAATACAGCGTCTGTTTAAACTCTGTATTTCAGCATGACTTAACCCTGTATAACTACACTGGTGGCACCGAGGTCTTTTACCTCGATTACATTGCCGATATCCCGGTAAGCGGTCCCGGCACGGTTGGTCCTTTGGCTGATCTCAACGAGTTCGTCTTCTCCATAGACATTACTGCAGCCAACACGCTACCGGCAACAGTACAGGTGGTAGCCACCTGCGATACGATAAAGCTCCAGGCATCTGCCGAGGTGCTGGTGGAGACCTTTATATGGGGGTGGGCAGAGAAGGACTTCCTGAGCTATAAGCGTCTTGACCCGGCACTAGTAAGCCACGATGATTATCTTTACATCGTGGGTGGATTGGACAACGGTTCGGACCCTGTACCCCAGGTGGAGCGTTACGACCCGTTAGCTGATACCTGGGATTATATCACCGATGTGCCTGAACCCTTGACCAACACGGCAGCCGCGGTGATAGACGACAAGATCTATATTCTGGGCAATACCGCGGTGAGCAATATGCAGATTTACGATATCGGGGACGACACCTGGGATTCGATAGCTATGCCCGGCGAGATCCCGGCGGTATTCGGTCATAAGGCTGTCTCCTATAATGGAAGGCTGTATATGTCCGGTGGCAGAACCGAGGCGGGAGCCACTCAGAACAAGGTCTTCGAGTACGACCCGGCGACCAAAGGCTGGACCCAGTTGCCTAATATGAACTATGCGCGCTATTTCCACTGCATGTATGCCTATGATAATAAGCTGTGGGTCGCTGGAGGCATAGTCGGCTCCGATCCATCGAATACGACCGAGTTTCTTGATCTTGCCGATGTGAACGCCACCTGGATCATGGATACGACTCGATTCATGTATCTGCCCTATACCATGTGGGGAGCAGCCTCGACCATAAGCGATGGCAAGTTTTGGCATATCGCTGGCATGATCGGCGGCACTTACATAGAGAATACCACTAACCGGGTCTTCGTTTACGACCCGGTAACCAATCTATGGGAGGAGAAGCCGAACCTGCCGATAAGCGTTTTCAGGCACGCTGCGGCAACCTTGGATGATACTCCTTACAGCGCAGGTGGATTCGACATAGTAAACACCTGGGATGGTATGCCCGATGTCTATGCTTTCGGCTACTGTACCGAGCCGCCGATCGTAACCCCAACTCCGACCGTGATGCGCATATTCCAGAACGGCTTTGATGGTTACAGTCAAGCCAAGGATGCGCATATAGTTGCCGACCAGACGACCAGGAACACCGGCAACGAGGAGCTGCTCTATGCAAGCGGTCCCGGCGGGGCTAACAAGGCACGAAATGCGCTTCTTTACTTCGATATCGACAGCATAAACGGGATGAGCGTATCGCAAGCCAACCTTGAGCTTTACCTTACCGATCCAATAAATGCTGATAAGCAATTGACTGTTTTCAGGATGAACCGTGGCTGGGGGGTAGGCATCGGCGCTAATCCTAATGATGCTATGGGTCGGGCAGCGGAGATCGGCGAGGTTACTTGGGGTACAGCTCACTATCCAATGGACCCCTGGAACCAGTGGGGTGCAAACGGCGTTCCGATAGATAGAAGCGGCATAGCTGAAGATGTTGTTGACTTTACTGATGATTCGATGCCTGGCTGGTACACATGGGATGTAACCCATTTAGTGAATCAATGGACTGCGGATAAGAACACTAACTTCGGTGTGTGGCTCGGCGAGGTGCAACCTAGCAGCGGCGAAGGTGCGCTAACCTTCATATCCTGCGAGGGGCTTGAGGCTGAGCATCGTCCAGTGCTAAGGGTATGGCTAGGAGTGCCACCAGCGACCAGGACCCCGACTGCGACCAGGACCCCGACTCCTACCGATACACCAACTATGACCCCGACTCCTACCGCTACCGGAACTCCAACCGACACAGCTACACCAACCAACACAAATACACCTACCGATACAGCAACTAATACGCCAACACCGACATCTACACCGACCCCCTCTGAGCCGGCGGTAATTCAGCTAGCTGGATACATGGATACCCGAATAACATCAGCCAGCGGTGGATTATTCACCATGCTGGCGCTCTGCCTAGATCCATTAGGGCTTGGGATCGACTATGTCGGCATGTATTACCAGGGCAATTATCTTGGAGTAGATCTGCCTTTGGTTGATCCTGTAAACCTGGTTTATCAATTCCCGGTTACGCCCTTGGGACCGACTTACCCAGCCAGTTTATTGGTTAGCCTAAAGGCGGTACGCTCTGGTGTGGAAAGCCACGAGTGGCCCTACCTGGTGGTAGTCGAGTAGTCTAAACAAGACAAAGAAAGTAAAATTCAAGGGGCGGCAACATGATCGCCCCTTTTTTCTTTTTTATCACTTGATCCATGACAGAGAAGGTATTATATTATATGAAAAGGAGTAACTTATCTCGTTAAAGACACAAAGAAGCGAGGTCATAAAATGAGACAGTACAGGTATATTTTAACAGCACTAGTTTTTCTTTGTTCGATAGCTTGTACAGCCATGTACGCTGATGCGAGCAATATTTCATTGAATTTTCATGATCCGCAGGCGCTCCTGGAAGCACAGTCCAGCGATATGACCGGCTCTGAAAGAGGATCCACAGAGCCATCGGTCATGTTCCAAAATCCGTTTCCGGAGCCTGACTCGGTCGATGTACCTGTTGATGTAGTTATCTCGGTGGATATTGTTGACGAGAGCGGTGTAGGTATCGACAGTTCGAGCGTGATCATGCAGCTGGATGGGAGCGCGGTAACACCTGAAATCACAGAGATCCAAGGTGGCGTTCATGTCAGCTATGCTCCCCAAACGCTTGTCGAGGGGACTAACTACCGGGTCGATGTCGCTGCCTGTAGCATGAAAGCTCAGTGTGATAGCTTCTATTGGAGCTTCACCACCTTGCAATCCCAAAGGGAGATCTACTTTGCAAATCACCATCCGGCACCGGGAGCGACTGGCGTTGCCAGGGATACGGGCATCTACTTCGAGGTGCTCTCTGATACAACCCAAGTGGAACCCTCCACCATCACGCTATGGACTAGCTTTGATGGAGAGGTAACTCCTACCATCAGCCCAATCGAGAAAGGGTACTCGGTCTATTACCAATCGAACAACCTATACCCCGCCGGTTATCAGCTTGGAATAGAGATCTCAGCGTGCACTGTAACCAAGCAATGCATTACCCAAGAGTATTTCGTGGGGATCTCTGGCGGCGCCATATATTTCAGGAACCAGGCTCCCCAACCGGGAAGCATGGATGTACCTGTTGATTCAATTATCAGCGTGGATGTTCTTTCTGATGAAAGTGAGGTAGATCCCCAGAGCATCAGTCTTATCTTGGGCGATATACCGGTAACCCAGAGCCTACAGGCTATCGAGAAGGGCTACCATGTCTCCGCTTATCCTCAACAGATGCTGCCGGAGGGGGCTATACTTCAAGCCGAATGCAGCGCAGCAACAATCACCGGCGATGAAGGGTATGTATCATGGACATTTACCACCATCCAGGGCGCTGGTGGATGGAGAGATCATTATCCAGAACCTGGAGCGATCGAGGTGGCACTTGATACCAATATCCATGTTGAATATATCGAGGAAGGTGCTCAGATCGACCCAAGCAATGTAACATTAGCCATCAACGACACAAGCGTAACCCCCACTGTCTCCCAGATCGAAAACGGGGTATCCATCGATTACCAGCATCCCAATAATCACGAATACCTTGATCCGGGCGTGGAGAACACGGTTTCGGTGAGCCTAGTGAGCAATGGAGAGCTTAAGAGCACGCAGTGGAGCTTTATCTCGGCTGATCTTCCCGTGTTGACTAATTTGCATCCACCTAACGGTGCATCGGATGTGCCTGGGGATGTCATTATAGAGGCTGATCTTACTGATCAAACCTCCGGTGTTGACCCGACCAGCATCGAGATGACCATTGATAACCAGCTAGTAAGCCCGCAGTTAACGCAGATTGAAAATGGTTATCACCTTGCATATCAACCTTCGACTCCGTTTTCTGATAATGAGACGGTCTGTGTCATGGTCTCCTCGTGCGACATGGTGGGCAATTGCAGCGATGCCACAAGCACCTGGGTGTTCGAGACCCTTATGCCACCGGTATATTATGACAACCTCCCCAAAGGCAACGAGGTACCCCTCGATAGCACCGTTTCTATAAATATTCTCGATAAGGGGATCGGTGTTGATCCTGAGACGATACTTATGACCATCAATGGCTCCGAGGTTACCCCATCCCTGCAACCTCGAAGCAATGGCTCTTATTATGTGAGCTTTCAACCATTAGATCTGTTCCCCGCCGGTGCTGATGTGGATGTCTGGGTATCGGCGGCCGATCTTCACGGAATGGTTAGTGAGTTCGCCTGGAGCTTCATCACCACCGCTCCTCCTTATATCAGCTTCAGATCTCCGGCTCCAGGGACGACTGGCGTGCGGCCGGATACGTCGATCACCATCGAGGTCAAAGACAAGGGTAGAGGGGTCGATCCCAGCTCGGTGGCGATTACCGTTAACCATTCCTCCGTCTCTCCGACCATGGAAGCGATCGAATCCGGCATAAGGATGGTTTATCAAGCCTCAGAGCCATACCCACAAGGTAGCCGGGTCGATGTAAGCCTGGGGGTATGCGATTTTGCTGGAAACTGCATCGAGGAGAGCTGGACATTCAATATTTTGGATAATACTCCAGAAACGCCGATTAATGTCTATCCCGCCGATGGCGCATGGCTCAACTACTACCTCGAGGAGGGGATGGTCAAATTCAGTTGGACAACGGTAAGCGGTGTGGACTGCTATCGCCTGCGCACTATAATCGGCGATAGCGTATCCTGGGTTGACTTCGCTCCCGGGGACTACAGCGAGTTCATGGGCATCGCCACTGTATTATACCCGGTTAGCGAGCAGACCTGGGATGTGCTCTCCGAGCTAGGCGGCATAGCCTGGGATGTCTGCGGTATTAGGCAACCTGGGGGCGCGGAGATAACCCCGTACAGTGAGCCGACCGTGGTTACCTTTGCCCCGACCTATGCCGTGGTCTTGCGTGAGCCGGCTGATTTCTCGGTTCTCCCCGTATCTCCTGCTCCCATCTTCAAGTGGGATGCGTATCCGGGTGCTCATATATATCGCATATTCTTGGCTCTCATGGGCGATGATGGCTTCATCGGAGATCTGGTGCAGGATCAGGTGCCCGGCTGGCTCACCGAGCTATGGCTGACTCAAGACTACTGGGACAGCTTTGATGCCGGCTTCTGGCTATGGACCGTGATCGCAAGATCCTCCTTCGGCGAGCATAGCGGATACATGATCTTCCACTTCACCAAGAGCGAGGGGGATTCCAACCAGGCAACTAGACCTGCTCAAGACAAGGAAGCCCTGATAAAGATGATCCTTATGCACCGGGATTTCAACCGCTTGCTTGAGGATGAATTGGGCATCAAGCCGAGGCTGTATCAGGGAAGTCATTGGGGCAACTGAGCAGATGCCTTGAGCAAAAGCGGCACCGAAGATAACTGCTGACCATTAAGATAGAAAATAAGGCTCCCGACAGGCTCAGGGGCATATCCTGGTGATTTTAGCAAGGCAGGCTCTGTCTCCATAACGATCTTCCTTGAGATTCTGGAGACATCGATCTTTCGTACAACCGCCCATGCGTCCTTCATGGCAACTAGATCAAAATAATTAGTTTTTCCGGTTTCATTGATCTTTATCGGATATCTCCTGGCAATTACTTGTTCTTGTTTTGCCAACCTATGTCGAGTGAAGTGATCGAAACCAAAGTCGAGCAGTCGCCTGGTCTGGTTGAACCAGTCTTTCTTCTCTTGTATGCCAAGGGTTATTGCTATCAGCCTCATATCACCTCTTTTTGCGGTTGCAGCAAGGCAGAATCCTGCCTTTGAGTGATATCCGGTCTTTAGTCCATCTGCTCCATCATAGTCATTGATCAACTTATTGGAGTTGGAAAGGATGAACTTCCCGTCGCGAAAAGGCTTACGGTAGGTCGATGCGAGTTTTAGCACCATTGGATACTTGACCAGGCGCTGACAGATTAAAGCCAAATCATAGGCGCTGCCTAGGTCTGGCTGTTGTCCTTTTCCTGGAGGTAATCCATGTACCGAATGGAAAATCGTGTTCTTCAGCCCCATTTCCCCGGCTCTTTTGTTCATAAGGCTGACCATCTGTCCATCGGAGCCGGCTATATGTTCCGCTAGAGCCACAGCAGCATCGTTGGCTGAGTGAATGATCAACGCATCGAGCAACTGCCTAACCGTGAAGACCTCGAAATGTTTTAGGTAAACCTGGGAGCCACCCATTTTGCTGGCTCGGGCAGATACGGTTATCGTGTCGTTGAAATCGAGTTCCGCTTGGGATCCTTTTTCAAATATCATAAGTATAAGCATAAGCTTAGCCAAAGAGGCAGGTTGAAGTCTCTGGTGCATGTTTTTCTGGTACAGAATTGTTCCGCTGTCGGCATCCATGAGCACGGCAGCCTTGAAGGCTGGATCTTGGATGCTCGCTTCCATTGATAGCCCCTGGGGGATGAAAATCACTTCCATTGCATAAAAAACAGCAATTACTAGCCATATATTTGGGTGTTTGGTAGTCATAATTGTCCCTTGATTTATACTTCAAGGCGTCAAAATATCAAGCCCTCACCGCTTGATTTATGCATAAAAAATTTATCGAAGATTGAAAAATTCATCTTGAATAAAACAGTGGCGTTTGATATGGTATTTAACTAATAATGAATTTTATAAAAATAAGGAGTCTGGAATTAACATGAACTGCTCCAGCTTCGCTAGAGTTTCCAGGGGGCTTTTCAATCGTTCCATAGCAAATGGAGGTTTACTGGCATGAAAAAGGAGGAAGAAAAAAAGATAAAGGTACTAGTGCTGGATCCTGATCTTCAGTATGCGGATAATATCAAGAGGTTTCTAACTCACGAGGGTTATCAAGCCAAGATTATTAGCTCGAAACAGGATATTGAAAATAAACTGAAGAAGGAGCGCTTCCAGATTGCTATAATTGACCCCACCTTCGACGATATAGGAGGGAGCAGTATCATCAGTTTCGTGCGCAGGATCGATTCCGATGTCTGCATTATCATATTGACCGGCTCGCCTAGCTTCGATTACTGCCTGGAGGCATTGCGTTATGGCGCCTTTGACTTCATAACCAAGCCAGTCGATGATGCCAGCTTCCGAGAGGTTCTTGATC
The DNA here is from genome assembly GCA_964448115.1 of uncultured bacterium. Taxonomy (GTDB): domain Bacteria; phylum CAYUVA01; class CAYUVA01; order CAYUVA01; family CAYUVA01; genus CAYUVA01. The sequence continues at coordinate 14,397 of CAYUVA010000055.1, read as the reverse complement.
GGGCGATAAACACCAAAGGATTGGTGGTTGACTTCGAGCGCCAAATAAATATCGAGATAGGTAAGCGAATCAGACAGCTCAGGAAGCAAAAAAAGCTGACTCTCAAGCAGCTTGCTAACCGCACCAATCTTTCGATAAGCCTTATTTCGCAAGTTGAAAGAGCAAAAAGTTCAAGCTCGGTATCTACCCTGTATAAGATTGCCACTGCCTTGAATGTGAAGCTGGAGCATCTGTTCATCGGCATTTAACTAAGACACGATCCCTGGTGTCCGCTCTAGGGGGTAGTGCAAATATGCTGGTGAAGAAACTGATTTCTCCATATACTTGAATAGCTACCTAAAATAATAGTAGTATATATAAGGAACCAATGAAGGTGTAAGATTATGCTCTCAGGCGATCTCGGCATCAAGAACATCACCAGCTCGATAAAATCGATTGCCCAGCAGAAGCGCTCAGGGATCATGCTTCTGAAAAAGGGGGAGGAGAAAGGGAAGATCATCTTCCATAAGGGTACTATTTTGGCTGGTGAGATAGAGAACATGACCGACCTGGAGTACCTGCGTAGGTTTTTAATCTTCACTAATCGCCTGGCGCCATCACAATTCAGCCAGATAAAAAACAGCCTATTTTTAACCGATCAATCTATCGAGGATCTGCTGATACAAAAGAATATATTAACCAGATCCAAGTTGGATGAGGTTCTGCTCAACAAGCTAAGGTACAATCTTTACGAGATGGTAACCTGGAAGAACGGCAAATTCGTCTTCACCGATGCCAACATGGAGGTAAAGGATGAGGTGAGCGGATTGCCTGAGTCGATAGCTGAGCTGATCGAGGAGTGCTATCGACGCAACTCGGAGTGGGAACAATATAAAAAGGACTTTCCGCCCCTGGAGTCGATCATCTACCGAAACACCGAACAGCCGGTGGATGTTGGCAAAGATAGCTTCCAGGAGGTACTACTGCACCTGGTGGATAACAAACATAATATCAAGCAGATCTATGAGCTTCTCTATCCCTATCGCTTTAATACCTTGTATCTTATTATGAGGCTTCTTCACCAGAGGATCGCCTGGATCGAAGGTGTCAGTCCCAAAACATCAAGATCACGTACAAGGGATACATTGATCCTGGAGAAACCGGTGGTAGCCCAAAAGGAGGTGGAGACCAACCTTGCCTTGTGCATAAACCTCGCCCTGGCTCAGTTGATAACCTTGAACCCCGGTCATCCCAAGGCAGAGAAGCAGGTTGCCAAGGGCTACGAGATATTGAATAGCAAGTTCGTGGGCAGCGATTCGGTTGTCTTGAAGCTGGATAACCGAGATCCGAATTGTATGAACCTCATTCTTGCTCCCATGTTGAGTAAGTTCAACGCACAGAGCGTGAAATTCAAAAAAGAGATAACTCAGCGAGAATTCAGCCATTTTCTTGCCTTGTGCGCCCACCAAGCGGATAAAATCCGGGCTGAACGAGAGAACTTTCATGACTGGATGCGCCATGAGGAGATATATAATATAGAGGTAACCCTCGGTAAATCAGTAGTTCACGAGGTAGATAAGGAACAATACTTGAACCTGCAGAGGATAACCACCCTGCCCGAGTTCAGGCGCCTTCTATGCAGCCTAGCCGAGCTTCTGGAGATGCTCAAGAATCGTCCCGAAGAGCTAATCGCCACCATGAACGAGATCTTCTCGTTGCGCATGAAGGCAAAAAGCTCTACTGCTGAGAATCCCGTATTTATAATGCTCGATATCTTCGATGCTGTGGAGCGAATATATCTAACCGCCGAGCAATACTCGCCACGCCTGGTAAACGAAAAACGGCTACAGAGGCTTTTTTCCTCCCTGGATGATGATCTGGCTATCGAGATCATCAACAACATCACCGAGCGTAACGGAGTGAACGATATCATCAAACGATATATAGAGACCCTATCCATCCTGCAATTGCGCAAGCTGATAATTGCCAAGCAACACTCACTTACCTTAAAGTCCCAGGAACTTGATGAGGATAGTAAGTGGATCTTCGAGCAGTTGAGACACTTCATCGAGCAGATCATCTCAGATACGAGCCTGCTTCCCAAGATACTGCCGGAGATACAAGGCGATCTTAGTCGCCTAAATCAAATGCGCCTTACCGCAGATATAGTACAAGAGGCGGACTACCGATCTCCCATATTGAAGAAACTTGAGCGGCTAAACAACTACGAGCTTATCAGCGAGGAGACCATACCGCTTGTCAAGGATAACCTTGCCAAGGCGATCTCAGGTAATGATGGTTTGATCGCCTTGATGATACTCAGCTATTACTTTCCGCTTGTGGAAAGCCCTTCATTGGGCGCCAAGACCAGGTCTGTCGAGGTAGTGCTCCATGGAATGGATCTTCTTAGCGGCTCCAAGCTCGATGATATATGGTCCTACTGCGTTGCTCAGCTCAAGGTGCAATTAAGCAAGGAAGCCGCCTTCAAGAACTACAAGATGATCATGGATTCGCTCAAAGATTTTATCCTCAAGCTGCAAAATCGGGGTCAACAGTACTACGCGGATACCTTGACCGAGATCCTGATCAGCCACCTGAATGACAAGGAGAAGCGCACCAATGTGGAGAGAAAATACCTGGTTGAGACCCTGGGGGAAATCGGCTCCAAGCCGGCGGTGGAGTCCCTGGTCTGGGCTTTGGAGGAGGCAGAGACGGCAAAAGAGGCTTACGAGATCCTGAAGAATAACGCCGAGAAGGCTTACGAGGCGCTCACCGACCTGATGAAGACCTCGGCGAATAAGTTTGTACGGCTTAAAATATTGGATATTCTGCGCACCTTGAGTCCATCGATCTCGGATAACTTCATCAGGGATCTGAAGGACAAAAGGTGGTATGTCAGGCGCAATACATGTCTTATCCTAGGCGCGATTTCGGATGCCCGTGCTGCCCCTGCCATTAGGGAGCTGCTGCATGATGAACATCCACAGGTGCGCAGGGAAGCTTACAACTCGTTGGTAATGTTGATGGGATCCGATGCGGAGGATATCCTTCTTGCTGGCTTGGATGAGAACGACCGAGAGCTTACGCCATTACTCATCAAACATCTCGGCAAGATAGGAACCACCAAGTCAGCTAAGATCCTTTCCAGTATGTTACCACGCAACCTTTTCGGGATCGGTGATATCGATGATCACATAAAGACCGAGATAGCCATCGCGCTGGGACAACTCAGGGATCCGGTCGCGGTCGAGGGATTGGTCGATATTCTCAAGGACAAGTATCTGCTAAGCCCCAGCAAGGTAAAGCTCCAGGTAGCAGCGATTAGAGCCCTCGGCTATATCAAGGATCACTCGTGCATACCGCTACTGGAAAAGTTAGCCAAATCAAAGAATACCTCCATCCAGGTAGCTGCCAAGAAGGCGATAAACCGGATAAAAAGAGTCTCCTTGGAGCAGGAGGAAATTGAAAGCGATGACTAGACATCAAGTAAATAGGTTGCTAGATGGAACATGTACAAGAACCGATTGTAGTAAATGAGAAATTAAACTAGGGAGGCGTTATGCTTAACAAAACGATAATTGCGTTGCTTTCTATTATCCTGGTTGTGCCCCTCAAAGCCATCGCGGAGCAGCCGGCTAAGATCGGCTTCATTGATATCCAGAAGGTTATACAGGACTCCAAGGCTGGTAAGGATGCAAGATTGAAGCTCGAAGAGTTCCACTCCAAGAGGCAAAAGTCGATTGATGAGGAGCAAGAGAAGGTGATCGACTTCGAGAATGAGATCTACAGACAAAAGTTTACTCTTACCGACGAGGCTCTGGCACGAAAGGAACAGACCCTAAGCGATATGAAGATAAACCTCAAAAGGCTGCTCGAGGACTCGGAAAGAGAGCTGGAGAGGATGCAGGAGAAATACTTCAAGACCATTACCGAAGAGATAACCCAGATAGTGGAGAACTACGGGAAAAGCGAGGGATATGACCTAATAATAAGCAAGGCAATGGTCTTATATGGCAATCCAAGCGTAAATCTGACCGAACGGATAATCAAAAGGTACGATGAGTACTTTACCAATAAAAATACCAGCCTGGGGCAATGAGATTCACCCTGGCTAAACTTGCCGAGATGGTCGGCGGTACGGTAATTGGCTCTGGTGATGTCGAGATCACCTCGGTCAGCGGGATAATCGAGGCGAAACCTGGTGACATCACCTTTATCGCCAATCCCAAGTACAAATCGTATGTGCAAGAGTGCAAAGCCTCGGCTATCATTACCTCCGAGGAGTCATTGAACACCGATATTCCGCTGCTTTTGTGCCCCAATCCATATCTAGCTTTTGCAAAGGTGCTGGCTATTTTCAATCCTGCTAAAAAACACCAACCCGGCATCCATGAGACCTTTGTTCATGGGAGTGGTTTCAAGGCAGGCAAGGGATGTTGCATCATGCCTTTGGTTGCCTGTGGAGTGAATGTTACCCTGGGCAAAAATGTAACCATCTATCCCCATGTCTATATCGGCGATGAGAGCTCGGTCGGAGACGGATCCGTGATTTACTCCAATGTCTCCATCTATCACAGGGTAAAAATAGGCAAGAATGCCATAATCCACAGCGGCACGGTCATAGGCTCCGATGGATATGGCTTCGTATTCGATGGCTCAAGGCACCAGAAGATCCCGCAGGTCGGCTCTGTGGAGATCGGGGATGATGTGGAGATCGGAGCCGGTGTTACTATAGATCGAGCGACCACTGGCAGCACGGTCATCGGCAATGGAGTCAAGATAGACAACCAGGTGCAGATCGCGCACAATGTCAAGATCGGTGATGGCTCTTTGCTGGTTGCTCAGGTCGGCATCTCTGGCAGCAGCGAGCTGGGCAGGCATGTAACCCTTGCTGGGCAGGTCGGGGTGGCGGGGCATGTCAAGATAGGCGACGGGGTTATAGCGACTGCCAGAGCCGGCATCACAAAGGATATCGAGGAGGGCAAGACCGTCTCCGGCGTGCCCCCTATAGAGCACAGCCAATGGCTAAGGCAGATGGCTTACATAAACCAACTCCCAAATTTCATAAATAAACTTCGCGAGTTAAGTAATAAAATCGAGAAATTGGAAGGTAATCTTAACAAAGAAAATAACAATGATACCGTGGTTCAGTGATATCTTAGCATATTTAAATATAGATGAAATAGATACAAGAAACTTTATATTATCGATATCTAACCATGATTGAGATTCATCCGACAGCAATAGTTGATAAAAAGGCTGAGCTTGGCTCTGAGGTCAAGATCGGAGCTAATAGCATCATCGGAGCCGATGTGATCATAGGCAATAACACCGTCATCGGACACCACACTATCATCGAGGGTCCCACCCGCATAGGAGATCGCTGCAAGATCTCTCACTATTGCAGTCTCGGAGGACCGCCCCAGGATCTAAAATACAAGGGTGAGCTGACCGAGCTTATAATCGGCGATGACAATGTCTTTCGCGAGTTCTGCACCGTAAACCGCGGAACCATGGAGGGGAATAAGAAGACCGTAATCGGCAGTAAGAACCTCTTCATGGCATACTGCCATGTTGCGCACGACTGCCTGGTAGGGAACAACAACATCTTTGCCAACTGCGCTACCATGGCCGGTCATGTCCTGGTAGAAGATTATATCACTATCGGGGGACTCTCTGCTATCCACCAGTTCTACCGTATCGGTTGCCGAGCCTTTATTGGCGGCTGCTCTGCGGTCAATGACGATGTCCCCCCTTTCTGTGCCGTCTGGGGTAATCGCGCCCGGTATCACAATGTGAATATCATCGGCTTGAGACGATCCGGATTCAAACCTGGCGAAATTAGAGCCCTGCAAGAGGTGTATGAGATCTTTTACAGCCAAATAGGGAATACCGACCTTGCGCTTGAGACCATCCTTCAACGATTCCCCGGTAATGAACATGTGAAGATGATCGTAGAGTTCATACGAACCACCAAGAAACGGATTGTACCTAGGGCGATGGAGAGAGACGGGGACAATTTATGAGTAACATGGTGAAAGTCGGTGTCATCGGTGTTGGATACCTGGGCAGCATACATGCCCGGGTTTACTCTGAGCTACCCGAGGCAGATCTGGTAGGTGTGGCTGATGTCGATGCCGAGACCGCCGGCAAGATAGCACAAAAGTATAACGCTGTGCCCTATAGCGACTATGGGGAGCTTATTGAGCGGGTCGATGCGGTAAGCATTGTTACTCCCACGGTAACCCACTATGAGATAGCGCTCGATTGCCTTAAGAGAGGCATTCATGTGCTGGTCGAGAAACCGATCTGCTCCACCATCCGGCAGGCGGAGGAACTTGGTAAGCTTGCAGAGGGGAAAAACCTGGTGCTGCAGGTCGGTCATATAGAGCGTTTCAACTCAGGTATCATCGCGGTAAGCGAGGTGATAGATAATCCCCGCTACATCGAGACCGAGCGACTCGGCGTCTTTTCCGGCAGGGGAACCGATATGGATGTCATAAGCGAGCTTATGATCCATGATCTTGACTTGATTACCAGTTGGCTATCGTATCCGGTCTCGGAGATACGCGCTGTAGGCGTGCCGGTGCTCACCGGCAAGGTTGACATTGCCAATGTCCGCCTCGAGTACGAGAACGGCTGCGTTGCGGTGCTCTCTGCCAGTCGGGTCAGCGCCAAGAAGTTCCGCAAGGTGCGCATATTCCAGGATAATGCATATATTTCACTCGATTTCATGGGACAAAACTACGAGTTTTACAGCAGGGAGCCGTTTACCGGAAGCGCGCCCCATCCCCTTTTGCCTGGCATACACTATCGAAAGGTGGAGCCGGAGAAGGAGGAGCCGCTGAAACTCGAATTATCATCCTTCATCGAGGCAGTAAAGAATAACGCAAAGCCGGCGGTAGATGCATGGGATGCGATCCGAGCGCTTCGCCTGTCGCAGAGCATCATGGAAGCCCTTAAGCAGCATGCCCGCAAATATAACTGAGACACCTCCCCAAAGCCTAGTATTATTCATTTAAGCATCGGAATGACATACTGGGGGCGTGTTAGACATTTTTAATATACTCCTTCCGCTCCAAGATTTTTTTCTTCCAGGAGCATCTGGTGAAATTACCCCTTGACAAACAAATGCCAAATACTTATATTACACTTGTTAAATAAACCGTGCTTTGCAGGTTCCCAGGCGTGGGATTAAAAGGGAAGATGGTTAAATACCACCACGGACCCGCCGCTGTAACCGGGGACGAAAGCTGCAATGATGCCACTGGGGGAGACCCTGGGAAGGCGCAGCAAGTAGGATGATCCGGGAGTCAGAAGACCTGCCTGCAGAGGCTTCGCAATTCTTCGAGGAGCGAGATAGTGAAGCTAAATGATACGGCGATTACAATATCGCCCAACAGGCAGCTAGTTCGTGATATTCTTCAACCATCTTTATTGCTCATCACCCTCTTATTGTCAACGATCATAGTATCCTTGCCAGCTTACGGCTCCAATACCGATGACTCATGCGATAGAGCCAAGACTAAGCAGACTAAGGCGGATGATTCCCAGGCTTACTACCACAACATCGAGGTAGTAGAAGATGCGCCGGACGATGATGAAAATGCCGACAAATCTACAGCCTTCGTCACCATAATTGAACTGGACGATGAGCGTTCCAAGGCTGACCAGGTTCCTGAGATCCTGGCTCGACAAGCGGGAGTTAATGTAAAGAGTTACGGTGGCTTGGGGGCTTTTTCTACCATAAGCATCCGCGGCTTTACCTCAAGCCAGGTCGATGTTTATCTTGATGGAATCCTGATAAATCCACCCCAGTTGCCCACTGTCAACCTGGGAGATATTCCAGTTGGCAGCCTACAGCGCATAGAGGTCTATCGAGGTAACTCTCCGTTTTATCTTGGCGGCGGCAATCTGGGCGGAGCGGTCAACCTGGTAACCCACCAAAGCGGCGAGGAGGATCTCAAGGCGCAGATTGGCTTGGGATCTTTCAGCACACTTAATTTCAGTGCTATCTACAAGAGAAGCATCAATAACTTCAGGTTCACCGTTTATGGAAACCACCTGAACAGTAAAGGGGACTTTGAGTATATCGATGACAACGGCACCGATTTCAATACTGATGATGATCGCACGGTAAGACGAATAAACAACCATCTGGGACGATGGGGCATGGCGCTAAAGGCGGAGGTCGATACCGCATGGGGGAATCTCAGCCTTGCCGAGAACTATATAACAAGCAAGCAAGGGGTTCCTGGATTAGGCTATTACCAGTCGAGCAATGCCTCATACGCCAGCGACTACAGTTTCTCCAATCTCTGCTGGGAGCGCGGATACGATGAAAGTTCGACTCTGCGCCACAAGCTATCCCTATCGTATAACATGCAAAGGCACCATTTCAAGGATGCATACAACGAGATCGGTCTTGGAGCACAAGACCAGGCGAGCAAGGCAGGGACACTCGGCATTAGCTTGCTAATTGAGTATCCCATCCCTGCCTGGAAGCAGATCCTGGGTCTATCCTCTCAGGTGCAGTTACAAAGCTTTCGCGCAAGCGATCGCATAAACCATAGCAACGATATACCCAGGCAAGATCGCACGATAATATCCTCTGCGATAAGCGATACGCTTTATGCTGCTGCGGGGAGGTTTAAGCTCGATGTCATTGTTCGTTATCAACAAAGCCAATATTCATCGGGCAAGACGTCGGGTCTGCTTGCATCCACATCCAACCTTGTAGATGATCTACAGCGCGCCTTCACCCCATCATTAGGATTCAAGTATCGATTAAGCGAGAGTCTGCAATTAAAGGGCAATATTGGACGATACTACCGCTTTCCCTCTTTGCTTGAGCTTTACGGGAACAACGGCTATACGAAGGGTAATCCTAGCCTCGCTGCCGAGACCAGCCTGAATCGGGATATCGGATTTGTACTCGATATCGATAAAATGGGTATCTTCCATTCCTTCAACCTGGAGTATTGTTTCTATTATATAGATGCAGAGGACTTGATAGCCTTCGTGCAGAACTCGCAGCGCACCAATATTGCGGTCAATATCGGAGCATCGAACATGCAGGGGCACGAGCTCTCCTGGTCATTGAAGATAAACAAGCATTTCAGGCTTTATGGAAATTACACCTATCAGGATGCCCGCGATGTCAGCGAGGTAACTTATTCCAGGGGGAATCAGCTCCCCGGCAGACCAGCTCATAACCTATATAACTGCACCAGAGCTAGCCTAGCTCCCTGGTTGGAGATATATTATGACTTTACATTCATCGCCGGTAACTACCTGGACCGGGCAAACCTGGTTTTGATTGACAACAGTTATATCCACGGCATTGGCATGACGATTAGCCCGCCAAATACGGGCTTTTCAATAACCCTGGAAGTAAAGAATCTCACCGATAATCGAGTGAGCGATGTAGCCGGCTACCCGCTTCCTGGGCGATGGTTCTTTGGCACAATAGCCTTTAGGCTTTAACCCCTTAGGAAATAAGGAGAAACTACTATGGCAAGAAGCCTTACACTGATGGTATGTCTGCTTTCGATGATTTATGTAGCCACAGCATTCATCGGCTGCGACAAGAGCGATGATGATAAGAAGGAGACCAAAAGTTACAACCTGGCTTTCGTGGTAACCGCCGACTTCGCATCTGGAGTAGGTTCATTCTCTACCATAGACCGCTTGACTCACGAGGTTGTGAAGAACATCGGCTCGGTAAGCCCGGATGCAACCGCGGTTTACTATGATGGTAAGATCTATGTGATCAACCGCTTTACCTACGATAATATACAGGTGCTCGATCCAGAGGATGGTTACAACACGATTTTACAGTTCTCGACCGGCAACGGCACCAACCCGCAGGACATCGATTTTATCAGCGACGGCAAGGCGTATATATCACTCAACCAGGCGCCTTATCTCCTGGTAGTTAACCCTCAGAGCGGAGAGGAGCTAGGCAGGATAGACCTGTCAGCTTATGCGGACGAGGATGGCTCGCCAGAGGCGGCACAGGGGGTGCTGGTTGGCGGGTATTATTACCTGCTGCTTCAACGACTGGATACCTTGACAACATGGGAGCCGGTGGGGGAGAGCTACATCGTGGTCATTGACACGGCAAGCGATAGCATTTTCGGCGATTTTACGCTTGCCTTCACTAACCCGGTAAGCCCGCTAATCGAGGTTCCCGGTGCAGGTAGGGGCAGTCGCTTCCTGGTCGCCTGTACTGGCGTTTGGGGCGCCCTGGATGGCGCTATCGAGGAGATAAGCATCACTGAAGGGGCGGCTATCACCTCGCTCGGCGCGCTTGTAAGCGAACAACAGGTGGGACATGATATCACGCAGATAGCCCTCGCCTCTGCTGACAAGGGGTACATGGTAACCCAGGATCTCTCGTGGATGAATCATGTATATGCCTTCGATGTAAAGACAGGCGAGCTGGGTGATGAGGTCTATATCTCGCAGACAGGCTTCATTCCCACCATAGCCGCTGAGCCTGATGGGATGGTTTACTTCGGGGATCAAGACTATATCGCTCCTGGCGTGGGCATTATCGATCCCGCCACCGATGAGCTGGTCTATGCGGAGCTTATCGATGTCGGCTTACCCCCAGCGTATATCATATTCATCTAGCCGCGTTCATACCTCGCGTGGCATGGAACTTAGCCGAGATGGGATCCTCGATTTGTCGGGGATCTCATTTTGTATGCTAAGCTAATGCGAAATGCGAAAAAACTATAAGGCAAAATCGCTACAGCTTGCTTGTAATATACGAATTAACTTCCTGGCCTGCATACGGGGATCCCATAAATTCGTAAAATGTTCCACATGGAACATTTTTGGAAAGCTATAATAGACAAAAAATAGAATAGTAGAATAAATAATAAGCAAAATAACATAAATATTATTTAGATATTCTATAAGCATAATAATAGCATCAATATTTTCGTATATTTGACTGGCTTAACTGAAAAAGGCATTGAAGCGGCTTATCCTTTGGAGCAATTCCGCTGCCTAAATGGCACGGTTGACTTTTCTCTCGGTTTATAAGATAAGACATTGTATCCTGAATCCAGAATTTAAGGGGGTTTCGTGATGCCTGATGATAAAAGGACCCGAGATATGATCCAACTGGACAGATCGCACCTGTGGCACCATATAGTTCAGCACAAGATATTCGAGGAACAAGATCCCTTCATCGCTGTCTCCGGCAAAGGATGCATGGTCAAGGATATTCACGGTAACGAATATATTGATGGATTATCCGGTGGGGTATGGGTGGTAAATGCAGGCTACGGCAGAGAGGAGCTAGCCAAAGCATGTTACGAGCAGTTAATGCAGATCCCTTACTATGCCATGAGTGCGGGTAACATACCGAGCCTCCTGTTGGCAGATAAACTGAGCCAGCTCATGCCGCACCTGAAGCGCAGCTACTATGCAAACAGCGGCTCCGAGGCGAATGAGACCGCCTTCAAGATGGTGCGCCAGTACTTCAGGCTCAGGTATCCTGCAATTGATAAAAACCTCATCGTGTTTCGGTATCGGGACTATCATGGCACCACATTTGGAGCGCTCAGCGCCACCGGGCAGAGCGAGCGAAGGGTGGGGTACGGACCGATGGTACCCGGCTTCAGAGCCATACCCCCTGCCTATTGCTATCGTTGTTACTTCGGGAAGGAGGCACACAACTGCGACCTCGACTGCGCTAGATCCCTTGAGCACCTAATCGAATACGAGGGCGCGGACAGCATTGCAGCCATCATAGTGGAACCGATCACCGCCGGCGGTGGTATCATCGTTCCCCATGATGATTACTTCAAGATCCTCTTTGAGATCTGCCGAAAATACGAGATCCTGGTCATCATGGACGAGGTGGTCAACGGCTTCGGGCGCACTGGCAGAATGTTCGGACACCAGCATTGGGATGTCAAGCCTGACATGGTTACAATGGCAAAGGGCATCACCAGCGGATATGCTCCCCTGGGAGTTACCTCTGTTACCGAAGAGATCTTCAATGCCTTCCTCAATGACCCCTCGGATAAGATAGGTTACTTAAGGCATATAAACACCTTCGGCGGGTGCGCTGCCTCGGCTGCGGTAGCCCTAAAGAATATCGAGATCATTGAAAATGAACGCCTTGTGGATAGAGCGGAAAAAATGGGTCATTATTTCCTTAAGCGACTGAGGGAACTATCGGATCACCCGCTGGTCGGCGAGGCGCGGGGCAAGGGACTTCTGGTCGGTTTGGAACTGGTGGAGGACAAGACAAGTAAGAAGCCGGTTGATGAAAAGCTGGTATCAAGAATAGTTGGAGAGGCTTTTAAGCAAGGCGTTATCATCGGCAAGATGAACCGATGTGTTCCCGGGTTCAACAATGTCATCTTTAGCGCACCCCCACTCATTATTTCAACCGGCGAGATCGATCTCATAGTAAAGGCTATAAAAAGGGCACTATTAACAGTTCATCCGTAGTCTGTATTAGATCGCCAACCCATCCTGATGCCTCGTGCACTTTGATTTGTAGGCAAATTGTGAATATATTAACATGCATCCAGTTTTGATGTTTAACTCGAACTTATAAAAGGAGAATCAGAGATGGCACACAGGGAAGAGATCTGGTTCCGCTCCGGCGAGGTTGCGCTGCATGGAATACTCAATTACCCCAAGGAAGCCAAGGGGAAGCTGCCGGCGGTTCTGTTCGCACACGGCTTCGCATCCTGTAAGGAGGAATTCAATAATTTTCCAGATAGGCTGGCAGATGAAGGATACATAACCTTGGAGTTCGACTTCAGGGGGCACGGAAAGAGCAAAGGAGAGAAGGGCTTCGTCGATGCAGTCCAGCACCTGGAGGATATCACCAGGGCTTATGAGACACTCAGGGATCACAGCCTAACCGATCAAAAAAGGATAGGTGCAGTTGGGCATAGCCTGGGTACTGCTGCCGTGCTCAGGCTCATGGCAATCGAACCCAACCTAGCCTCTGCCTGTCTTTTCGCACCTGTAGGATGGCTGAAGCAGGACCTGAAACCGCTGGAGTTCATCGCCTATACCATCGCATATTACCTCTCGCGACCAGCTGCCAAGCTGATGAAAAGGCATATCCAATTGCCTTACAGGGTCAATTACGAGGATATCTTTCTTAATCCTCAGGCTGCCAAGGAGGCAAGAGCAAAGAAGCTACTGCTCGATACCATATCGATTGAGAACTACCGCTATGTGGCTAATATAGTGGATAACCGCGAGTATGCAAGACAAGTTAATAACCCGGTGGCTGTCTTCGTGGCTTTGGGGGATCAAGTGGTCAAGCCGGAGCATTCCAGGGAGGTCTATAACCGCCTGGCTTCAGAGAAGAAAAAACTGATCACGGTCAAGAACTCCGGACATTCATTGATGGGAGACTACGAGCAGGAGCTGGTCTTTGTCGAGATGAAAAAGTGGTTCCAGGAGACATTGATTTAACGGTGTCAATCATCCGCAAGATCTTTTGCAGCCCTTGAGAGAGCGTACAATAAATATTCTGGTTATTTTATATGCCCTGGTTCTCGCGGTCGTGTTGATCGCACACAGATACCCTTGGGGTGAACTAATACAAGAACAGGTTAATAAGAACCTCAAGGGGCAGGTAGCGATAACCAGCAAGCCTGCTTTGAGCATTTCATTAGGCGGCAACATAACGCTGAGCAATATGCCGGTTCTTATTTATCACCAGGGCAATCCGGTCAGCATCAAATTTCAAAAGGTCAATATTAATCCAGCATGGATGGAGCTAATGAAAAAAAGGATTGAGCTTGATTTCAAGGTTAAAGGCTCGGATATTAGTGGAAACGGTAGTCTTAATTTCGCTCCCAAGACAAGACTTATCGACCTTCGGGCGGATGACATCCATGTATCCTTACAGTTGCTTGAAGGTCTGGTTGATGGCATTGCGGAGGGTCTGAAGGGGAGTATCAGCGGCAGCGTGGAGCTTGCTGGTGATCTCGATGATATAAAATCCCTGGAAGGCAAAGTCAGGCTGAGGTTTGAGAATTGTTCCCTGGATAGGCTAAACCTTTTTCTTGTTGGGCTGGAGGATGTCTCCTTCAGATCGGACTCGATAAATTTTTCACTTAGTAAAGGGATACTTCGCACCTTGAATCTAAACCTGGATAGCGATGTTTTGTCCCTCAAGGGAGCCTTGACCATGCAGCTCGAGGAAAACCTCCATGATTCTATGCTAGGTGGAAACTTGCAGATTACCGCCCTTGAGCCGATTGCCAATGAGCTACAGCCCTTGCTTCCATTGGCTGAGCCTTACAAGGTGGCGCAGGGAAAGTATCTTCTCAGCATCTCAGGAAGCCTAAGATCCCCTAGATTAGCGCCGCCGGGGAACAAAAGACCGCGGTTATCCAGATAACCTTAAAGCGAATAGAGTTT
>CAYUVA010000054.1:0-26023 GCA_964448115.1 uncultured bacterium | reverse complement strand
ACTCGGTCTATCACAATCCAGCGGTAGATTTTTCACCTGGGCAAGTGGTTGGAATCTGTATAGATGCTGCAGACCTGGTTGACAATATAATGCCTACAGACTGCTACTCATTCACCATAACCGAGAATGTTGATTACGATCCACCCTATACGAGCGACCATTATCCTGCCAGGTATGCAAACGATGTTCAGCCGGATACCAACATCAGCGTCAATATTTTGGATGATGGTCTTGGAGTCGATCCTGCATCGATAAAAATGTACATCGAGAGTGAACCGGCTACTTATGCCATCTACCAGATCGAATCCGGGTACTCCATAAAGACCAGGTATTGCTTCAAACCCGAGCAGGTGGTTGCCATGGCCATCTTCGCATCGGACCTGGCTGATCCACCTAACGATATGGAGCCTGATTTCTATAACTTCACCATCATAGCGCCAACGGCAACTCCAACCTCTACTCCAAGTTATACTCCCACCTTCACCCCCACGGTTACCGCGACCGCTACTCCAACTGCTACGCTGACCGGCAGCTCGACACCGACGGTAACCCCTACTCCCACAATTGCCAGCCAGCCCGTTATCATGCTCGCCGGCTATATGGATTCGATGGTAACCGACCAAGGAGGCAGGCTAAGCATCATCGCTTTGACAACCGACCTTGAGGGCAATCCTATTCAGGAAGTGGAGCTTTATTATAATGGATCCCCCACTGGACTGAAGCTCCCCAAGGTTCATGGTGTTGAGGGACTTTTTTGGCTCCAGGAGCTGATCGTGCCTACGGGTGTGGAACCTGGATTTTATCTTTTCGAGCTGGCTGCCAAGACAGCATCCGAGTTAGAGGACGAGGTCATAAGCCCCCTATGGCCTTATCTTCTCATCGAAAAGGGAGGGCAAGGGGCACAGGAGGGTATGGCAGAATTTATCCCCTGGGAGCTTCAACTACGAAGAGCTGCTGATGGAAGCACCCGCCATCCTGAGAATGCACCCTTGATATTGGCGGCGGGGTACTTTGACACAAAGCTTAATACCGATACGGGAGGCAATTTTACCATGCTGGCTGCCATAACCGATGCTGATGGACTTGAGAATATACAGTGCGTGGAGATATACTTTGCTGGCAATCCGACTGGCATAAGGCTTAAAGATAACGGCCAGTACAGGGACTTTGCTGCAAATGACGGCATCTACGGGATCAGCTTCTTTATTTTGCCTGATGAGCTATCAGGCTTGAGCGGTTCATATCTGCTCGAGATTATCGCTGAGGACAAAGATGGCAACCGAAGCATCCGCTGGCCTTACCTGAGGGTGATAGAAGAGTAACAAGCGGGAAAGGTAACTTCGTGTACTTGGATAAGACTCGTTTCAGAGCCTTTGCATGATAGCCACGGTTCGAGATATCAAGGGTTGCTCAGTAGTGCACCTCAAGAAGGGTTAAACCGGTTGCCGGCGCGGTGGGAGGGGCAACGGTTCTATCTTTTTTTTCCAATAGCTCTTTGATCCCCTCCGGCGGTATCTTCCCTGCGCCAGCCTGTACCAATGCTCCGACAATGTTGCGCGCCATCTTGTTCAAGAAGGCATTGGCTGTGATATCGATGATTATAAAATCCTCTTCTCGCCTGATGTTTACTTGGTTGATCTCTCTAACCGGGCTGGGCGCATCGCAGGCTGAGGCTTGAAAGCTGGAGAAATCGTGGACTCCAATCAGAAACTCCGCTGCCTTTGACATCGGGAGTATATCCAGGCTAAATGGGATGTGCCAGCATCTGTTCCTGTATATAGCGCTAGGCGCCTGTCGGTTCAGAATATGATATCGATATGTCTTTCCCTTTGCGCTGAAGCGGGCATGAAATTCGGGATCAACCAGGCTGACATCAACTACCTGGACATCATCGCCGCTCAGCGCATTGACGCCTTTTAGGATACGCAGGGGGTGCAGCTTCTTGTTGGTCTTGAAGTTGGCAACCTGCCCCAAGGCATGGACGCCGGCATCTGTGCGACTAGCACCGGACAGTTTTATCTGTTCCCCGGCAATTACCCGAAGCGCTCCCTGGAGCTCTCCCTGCACGGTTCGCTGGTCAGGTTGTATCTGCCAGCCGGCAAAGTCGGCGCCATCGTACTCGATCACAAGTTTATAGTTGTGCACTTTTTATGTCTTGGCATTTCACCCTCAAGCCTATTTCTTCTCCTGTGCCTCGCCGGTCATAGGGACAAAGGAGACCGGGATGATATCCTCCTTTTCGATGCCATTCTCTGTCTTTCTTACGACCACCAGCTTCTGGTACCATTTCCCGACTGGTATAACCATTCTGCCGCCGACTGCCAGCTGCTCAATGAGGGGTTCAGGGATGTGGTCAGGGGCTGCGGTTACTATGATCCCATCAAAGGGGGCATGTTCCTTCCACCCCCGGTAGCCATCGCCTATCTTGAACTCGATATTGTCATAGCCGAGCTTTTTCAGGGTCTCTTGCGCGCGATGGCTAAGCTCAGGGATTATCTCGATGGTATAGACCTTGCTCACCAGGTGGCTTAGCACTGCCGCCTGGTAGCCGGAGCCGGTGCCGATCTCCAGCACTTTATGGTCTCTCTTGGGATGTAGAAGCTCGGTCATCAGTGCCACGATGTATGGTTGCGAGATGGTCTGTCCCTTGCCGATGGGAAGCGGGTAATCACCGTAAGATCGGTCTCGATTATATTGGGGCACGAACTGGTGGCGGGGAACGGTTCTCATAGCTTCCAGCACCCTTTCATCCTTGACACCCCTGGCTCCGATCTGGGTTTTTACCATGCGAATCCGCTGGCTATTGTAATCGAGGCTCATCTTGCTCGTATCCGAGCAGGATGTCGGCTGGGGCATTACGAGCAGAACGGCAATTACAGCACAGAGCGATAGTATGAGCATCGATAGTGTCCACCATTTATTGCTCTCTCTTGTAGGCATTTATCGCTACCTCCTTGTATTGCTTTAACAATTGTTGATAATCATCAGCAGGCGACGAGATTTCATCGCCCACCCTTACCACTACGAAGCCTTCGCCTTTTGGCAGAGTCAAGTTGTTATCAGCCAGGTAATCCACGGGCAGATCTTCCCTGAATAATATCCTCTTTTTCGGCTCTATTATGGAGGCGATGTATCTTAGCATATTTTTACCGTATTGTTTTCCCTTTGAGTTATAAATAATGAATTCGACCGGCTTGAAGCATAGCCTATCCAGTGCCCAGGCATACTCCATCAGGGATGTAATACGCAGCCGCTCCATATCGGTAGTCAATAGATCGCACAACCTTTCTCCACGCTGAAGATAATCTTTGTTATTCAAAATATCCCCCAGGTGCAGGTATAAATAGGCAGCAGCCGCGTTTTCAGGGAGCCTTATCAGTTTGGTCCCCATCCAGCCTGGCTGTGGCACTGTAGAACTGTAATCGCTCAATCCTCCCGATTCGAGATCATGGAAGTTCTCCCATATATAATCAGCCAACTGCCTGCATCTATCCAAGTATCTCCTATCAAGTGTGAAGTAGTAAGCTTCCAGTAGAGCTAAGGCTACCTGCACCTGATCCGCAAGGTAAATGTAATTCAATTTGCCATTGATTGAGTGTTTGTAACCCTTACCCTCAATGTACGCTTCCCTTTCCAGCGCGCCGAGTATCCGAAAGGCGATCACCCTAAGCTGGGCATCATCCAACAGGGCTGAGGCATAAAGTAAAACCCGAGCAGCAACTGCGTTATTCGCCACGATGACAAGATCGCTTACCGGTGGTAAGGGGGCTTCGAGTCTTTTATCCGCTGGTAGGGCATAGTATTTTTCATCGGAGACCTGGCTGTTATAGAAAAGCCCGCTAGATTGGTCATAGAGGCGCTCTTGGATGAATCCCAGGGTTTTATTAGCCGTCTTAAGGTAGCTCTCCTTGCCGGTGTTCTGCCAAGCGATCAGGTAAGCCTTTGCCGTGTTCAGATTATCCAAAAGTAGCTTCTCATAGTGTGGCTTTGTCCAATCATAGGTGGCGCTGCGGAAGAATCCACCATGATTCAGGTCATATATTTCCGAGCTTATCATGGTGTCCATGGTTTTCTCCGCTATTCGCTTCATGATCTCGTGGTTTTTCGCCTGGTAGAGATACAAGATATACTGCAAGATATCACCATGGGTGAACTTGGAGCGGAAACGATTGCGCTCGAAGCCACCGTGAGCCCGGTCATAGCTGCTCACCAGCTTGAACTCGATCCTGCTAACCGTGCCCTGGTCAGCCTCCTTATCGCCGACAGTGAGTTGTTTCATCTCAAACCGCTCTCGATACTTCTTTTTTCCCTCGATGAGCGTTTCATCACCAGCATGATACATCTCCAGGCGCCGTTTCGCTTCCTTGATTATAAGCTCCGGGGAACCATAGCTAATCGCATCGAATGTATCCCCCTGCGCAGTCAAGAAGGCGAGGGTGGGAAAGTATCCAGTGAGGTAGCGGTAGGCAACTGCTGGATTCTTTTCGGAATCGACTTTTACGGCAATAAAATTGGCGTTTATAAATTCGACAACCCTGGAGTCCTTTAATGTCTCTTCATCCATCATGCGACACCATGAACACCAGGGGTTGCTGATGAACATCAGAATCGGCTTGTTAGCCTTGGATGCCTTTAGCAAAGTCTCATTATTCCATTGATGCCAGTTAATGTGAGTTTCGCTCGTTATTGGGTTATGAGAAAACACTAGCACGACCGAAAATACCATTAATCCGATCAAGGGGCTGCGATTGCTCATGGTTATGTCGATCTGTTTCTTGTGGATTGCTTGTTTATTCTTAAAGAGCATCTTTCCGAACTATGGCAATTTTATGAGTTCATGGCTTGATGTGTCAAATCATCATCAAGCCCTACCTGGCATCTCTGCTTTTAGGTACATACCGCAGTTGGAGCCGATCTCATTTTCTCTAGGCTCGCCGATGCTCAGGATGGTCTCGTAGCCTGCCTCCTTAAACGCTGCGGCTACCGATTCACATAGATCTGGATTGGCAGGATCGATAAGCCCAGTTAGTCCATTTCGCCTGCTTGAGAGGGTCGGGTTGACAGGGGTCAGCTTGATTAAGAAGGTTCGAGGATCGAAATACCTGATAAGCTCGGATGCTTCCAGGGGGAATCCGACTGGGGTAGCGAAATTCAAGGCAATCTTGCGATCATTGGCTCTGACAAACCTGCTGCCATAATCAGCTATCTGTTCAAAGCTCCATATCTTGGTTGGAATGAGTCGATTGCGTAATCTCTCGTCGGTTGTATGCATGGAGAATTGCATCTGGAACTTGCCTTCAGGGTAAAGCCGATCTTTTACCCGAAGCAACCTCTCGAAAAAATCGTCCCTTCCGCAGGGGGCGATGGTGGAGATGCATGGCATGGTGCCGGGCGCATCATACAGTTCAGGGAGCCTTTCGAGAACATCGAGCACATCATCATTCAAAGCCGGGTCGCCCAGGCGAGCGAACTGGATCTTTAGTTTGGGGATCGGAACCTTGCCATCTGGATATCTGGCTCGAATGAGATAGTCTATCTGTGCGAGTATCTCATCTGCTGATAGCCTCCCCTGATAATCCCCCCCCGCATCGCATATAGGGCATGAAATCGGGCAGCCTCTCAGGCTGGAGACGATCAGTACCCACTTTTGTTCCCTGGGAAGCGGCGGCTGTATAGATTCCACGAACTCGATCTCGCCGCCCTTGGCGAGGCACGCTACATACACATAAGCGAGATCTTCATCACCTTTTTTATATGTAACTCGAAGCGTGTTCATCTTATGCTCTCCAGGTACTCAACAGCTAACCTTGCTGCCTGTAATCCATCGCCGACTGCGATCCCGACCTGTCCAAGGCTGCCGAGCCTGGCATCTCCAATAGCAAACATTCCCGGTCCTAGCACTATTCCATTGACTTTAGAATAGCTTCCCCGATCTCCAAGCAGCTCCGGCAACCTGCTTGTTCGACCGATAGCTACCAGCACCGCATCGGTCTTGTAATCTAATGTTCGCCGATCAGCCTCGAATGATACCACCACCTTATCTTTTTTAACAGCAATGGACCTAGGTTTATGCCTGGGATACAGGTCGATATTGGCACAAGCTTCGACCATGTATCTAAGCCTTCCTCGTAACCTGGGATGATCGCCCCGATAAAAGATGTTTACCGACTCCATTCTCCCTGAAAGGGAAAGCGCGTAATCAAAGGCAGCCTCTCCTCCGCCAATGATCGCACAGGTCTTTATATCAAAGCCATCGAGTTCTCTTACCTCATAAAATAGCTTTTTTCCGCCAGGCATTTCAGCTCCAGGAATGAGAAGTGGCTTTGGCTTGGTGCCGCAGGCGATTATTACCGATGAAGCCTCTATCTCGCCGAGATGGTGAGAGATTAAAAACCGATGTTCCCTAAGCTCGATCTTATGGACGGTGTGCTTGGAGATACCAATATCAAAGCGCTCCAAGTGCTCGTTAAATCTTTTTGCCAGATCTATGCCGCTAGTTCTCTTCGGCAAGCCGGGATAATTCTCCACGCAAAATGCATTGTATATAAGCCCGCC
This sequence comes from uncultured bacterium, assembly GCA_964448115.1. Lineage (GTDB taxonomy): Bacteria > CAYUVA01 > CAYUVA01 > CAYUVA01 > CAYUVA01 > CAYUVA01. Next base: position 19,468 of record CAYUVA010000054.1, on the reverse strand, counting down.
AGCCTTACCGCTGCTATCGATGAGAAGCGGATTATATCCCAGGCGCTTGCACTGGATCGCGGCGCTGCAGCCAGCAGGTCCAGCCCCGATAACCACTATTTCCGCAGGTTGCAAGCCTGGATTACCCCCTCGCTATCCAGAATCACCGCGAAGCCGTTGGCAAGCGATATCAGGGAGTTTACATGGAATAGCTCCATGCTTGATGCAGTGCCGTCAGCCACCAGGTAAACCTCGAATCCTCGCACAAACGCTGATCGGGCAGCGGTCTCGCAACAAAGATGCGTCAAACACCCGGTTATCAGGACTTGATCTATCCCCCAATCAAGTAACCTTTTCTCCAGTTCGGTATTGTGAAACGCATCGTATGTGTTCTTTGTCATAACCACATCATGGTCGGTCGGTTCTAGCTGGTGGATGATCTGAGACTCTGGTTGATGGCAGCGGATGTAGTCGGAGAAGAACTTACCTAGCATCCCCAGGTCATGCTCTCCCTGGTGACAGTGCCTAGTGAAGATGATCGGTGAGCCTAGCGCTCTGAAACTCTCGGCTATCCTTTTTATATTGGGGATGATGGCATGGGTTGCCGGCAGGTAATTACGGCCGCCAGGATCCGCAAAGTATTTAACCATATCGATGACCAACAGGGCACATCTTGCCGGGTCGAGCTTAAGATATCTTCGTCTTGGACTGTATTCATAGGCTTTTTCAAGCCACTCAGCCGTCTTTTCTTCAAGGCTTTCCCTGGTTACATAGTCTGCCCGGTGCATCTTTATCAATACCCCCTGAATCGGTAGATCTCCGCCTCGCCGACATCCCCCAGGTTCTTGAGGTGGAATGTTATCCCGAAGTCGAAATCCTTGCGCTCTTGGCCGCTGTAGATGTTTTTCACCTCTGTCTTTCTGTATGAGAGACCCAGCGCCCAGCAATCAGCCAGCCAGACCAGTTTCACCCCTGCATTGGGCGTAATACTTGTGATAAAGTCATGCGATATGGTAGCTTCCACTCGCAGCCGGTCAAAAGGCTTGAACATGGTGCCGAGGCTGATCGGCTCGCTCTCTGAGATATAAAAATACTCGCCGATGGGAGATACCCGTATCCAGCTTATGGCAGCCTCGAAATCATCCCCAAGATAGGTGAGAATAAGTGATTTGCGATGGATCCTGTTAAAGTAGATATTGTAGTATGCCTGCGCGTCGAGGTATATCCGCCCTTGACGCTGAGGATAAAACCGCAACTGGAATTGGATGGGTGAAAACGGTTGATATAGCTCCATCTTCGACTTATCGCCATCATCGGCAGCCTGACGGTATTCTTTCTCCTTGTAGAAATCGAACGATTGGGAGACTGTGAAGTTAATTATCTCATCATAGGTATATTTTATCTTCTTCTTCTTTTCTTTCTCCTGGTCGCTGGCGGTAGGGAGCGGTTTCTTGCCTATCAGCTTGTTTATAAAGGAAAATCTTATGGAGTTGGATTGCTGGTAAATGCTGTAATAGGAGCTTATGTCCAGTATATCGTTGTCCTCCAGGTACAGCAGTGGAGTATAGGAATAACTCAATTGCGGGTATAGCAGATGCTTGAATTTGCTGTAGCCGCCTGCGGATCGCTCGAAGATGCGCATTGCCTTGGGTCCCTCAAAGGAGATGCCAGTCGAGTAATATTCCAGCCAATAGCCGTTTCCGACATGTTTTGCATTGACCAGGAGACCGAGGTTCCCAGGCGGTTCGACCTCTGTTGGCCTGGTTGCCCATGTATTATATGGGAAATCAGGCTCTAACTCCTTTCGTTCGCTCCAGTAGAATTCCTTGATCTGGAAATAGGGATTTACTGTAAGCCAAGGTATCTGTGAGAAGTAATATTCCAGCTTGCCGGAGAGGTTGGCATGGTAAAACTCCTTTCTAAGCGTATCCCACACTGCCCAGCGAGGCTGCGAGGCATTATCAGGATAGTATTCCACGCTCGCCTTCTCGACTCTTTCAGCATATAGATTGAGGTAGAAGTTAAAGTCGGTGCCCAGCAACTTCTGGTAGTTGTTTCTGGCTATGATAAATGGCAGGGACTGGATGTTGGTATTGGGCAACTCGCGCAGATCCTTGTAGTTCTCGAATCCCAGGGTATAGCTATTGAGTCCTGATCTTTTGTTTACCACCGCATAGCTGCGCGCATCCCACTTCAGGATATTCACCTGGTCTGATTGATCCACCGATGATTCTCTCTCATGCAGTTGGTAGTTGATATAGTCAATGGTCGCCTTTACATCCATATCGTGTGGAAGCTGGTTGCGGTGCTCGAAGTAGAGCCATTGCACCTTGCCGGGGATATCAGATGGAAGCAGCAAGGTTTGTGTCTTGGTGCGAAAATATCCGTAATCGCCGGCAAAGTGCAGCTCCCGATACTTAAGCTCTCCTTTTGATTGGGGAGCGAACACATACTCGAAGTCTGCGCCATAATCATCGCCGGTTTTGCTGCGGCTCGAATAGTAAAAATTTGCACCCATATTATCGGCAACAGCCCAGAAGAACTCGTTTTTCGTGTAGTATCCACGGCTTTGTGAATATCCAACAGAGGGTATCATAAAGCCAGTGCAGCGCTCGGTCTTGATCGGATGCACCCAGTAGGGAAAATAAACAATCGGTATCTTCCATAGATATAGAACCGGATGATACATCTGTAGGTATTTGCCCAGGTGTCCATAGACGCTTCTTGATCGTATGTGCCAGTCATAGTACGGCTCCGGTGAGCAGCTCGAAAATCGACAGCGGTATATCTTGTATCGATCAGCCCCGTCCTTGGCATCCGGGGGGAGCTTCTTCAGGATCATCCCCTCCAGGTAAAGATCCGGCTTTACCACCGCTCTTGTATCGTACAATGTACCCACTCGGTAGGCTGTGTTGTATTCTAGCCGACTTCCGGTGAAGGTATCCTCATCGAACTTAACCATCACATCCCCCTCGGCCACAAGATCCCGTGTCCATTCATTGAAAATGACCTTGTCTGCTTTCAGGGAGAACTTGTGCTGGCTCACCTCGACATATCCGGACAAGATTATCAGATGCTCATCCTGCATGTACTCCTGCCTCACCGCGTAGATCCTTAGCGGTTCCTCGGTCTTTTCGAACTCCTCGAAGAGCTTCTGTTTACGCTCGAAGGCTTCCTTGAGCTTTCTTTTTTCCTCCTCGATATCAGAGCTTTTCTCCTTTTCCGCAGCAGCCGGTATAGCGCCTCCAGTGGGGGCTATGGGTCCAGTAGGGATCACACCCTGAGCATAAACCGTATATGATCGAAGAAAAAGCATAAACAGGGTCAATAGATAAACGATGATCAAAAGCCTGGGATCGGATTTGAAAACCCCTTTGTACATCTTTTGTTAGCTCAATATAAGCTCAAGAAGCCTTATTAATGTGCTTCTTAGGTCCTTCCTATGACAGATCATGTCTATCATACCATATTCGAGCACCGATTCAGCCACTTGGGCATGGTCAGGGAGTTTCTGACCCGTGGTCTGTTCGATGACCCTAGGTCCGGTGAATCCGATCAGTGCGCCCGGCTCGGCGATTATAATATCAGCCAAGGAGGCGAAACTGGCAAGCACCCCGGCCATGGATGGATTGGTAAGAATCGTAATATAAGGCAAACCTGCGTTTTTCAGCCTGGTTACCGCGGCGGCGGTCTTGGGCATCTGGGATAGCGATACCATACCCTCCTGCATCCTGGCACCACCGGTTGCGATTATGCTTATCAAGGGTATCCTCATCTGCATCGCCCTCTCGGCTGCCAGCACCAGCTTCTCGCCGACCACCGATCCCATGCTTCCGCCCAGAAAGAAAAAGTTCATTGCTGAGACGATAACATCGAGGTCGCCTAGCTTTCCGATCCCCGTGATCATTGCCTCCGAGCTGCCGGTTGATTTTCTTATCTTTTTCAGGCGCTCTCGATAGGTGATGATATCCTTGAATTTTAGGGGATCAGCAGTGATTATCTCGGCATCTTGCTCCTCGTAAATGCCATCATCAAGCAGCATTTGGAGTCTTTGGTCAGGCGGTAATCGATAGTGATACCCGCAACGAGGGCAGACCTGTAGGTTCTCCTTAATTTCGCCTTCGTAGATCAGCTCCCCGCAGCCCTTGCAGCGCCTGGCTAAGCTACCCGATGAATTCCGCTCCCGGCTCATTATGGAGCAAGATCCTACAGGTAATATACTTTTTCCTCAAGGATGTGGATCTCATAGTCGGAGCGAATGGCTTTCAACTCCTCGGTGATTTCCGACATATACTTGGGCTTCATGTGATAGATAAAAACGAGAACATCCTTCAGCTTAAGTTTTTCAAGCTCCTTTTCAAGCATACTAGGGGTAAAATGTTTGCTTGCAATAGCCAATTCTTGCATCTTATTCGGTAATGAGACCTCGACAATTATTGCTTTTAGGGTTATGGCAGCGGATCCGAGGAATGCCTTGTTTATGGTTAGCCAGAATTGATCGCTGGGCATGCTGTCGCCCATGTAGGCTATGGCGTCATTTTTTTCTTTTTCAATAACGATATATCCGGCAGAGGGCACGATATGATTGCTCCGTACCGGCATGAAGGAATAGCCCCCTATGTTGCTCCACTTATTTTCAGGTGCTTGATGAAGTTTGATAATCGGCTTTGGCGAGTGTGGAATCTGCGTGAAATCCGGCCAGAGGTGATCATTTAATAGATGTCTCTTAAGTCCCTCGATGACCTCCTTGATCGAGTAGATCCGCACCGGTTCGTTGCGCTGATTGAAGATGTTGTCAACGAAGAAGGGCAGTCCCTTTATATGATCGAGATGATAATGTGTGATCAGGATATAATCTATCTTCAGTTGTTCCTGCAAGCTCAACGAAGAGCCGATGGTTCCTGCATCCAGGAGCAGATCATCATTGACCAGGAAACCGGATAGATTCTTCCCTGGCGCCTCGCTTCCATAACAACCTAAGACGCTTAATCTCATGCGCTCCTCTTCAGTACTAGCAAGTAACCGCCTTGACACAGTATATCAGTACTGATATAAAATTGCACCAACCATTTAGCACTGGGGAGAGTTGTTATGCCAAGAGAGAGCCAGCCAAGAGTGTTGCCATCAAAAGTGATCGCAACAGTAACCATACTTATAGCGCTAGCTGCCTCGCTTTCATTATTCGCCGTGGAGTTCAAGCAGCATGTGCCCATGAAGATCGTAAACAACGAGAAATCAGCCCAAGCCATTCTACAGATGTACTTTGTCGGACAGTTGAGCTACCGGTTCTTAAACTCCAAGGGATTCAGTAGCTCCCTCAAGATGCTTGGCGAGAAAAAATGCGCCGGCATCCCATGCATCGATGCATCGATCGCTGATGGGGTCGAGAACGGATACCGCTTTAGCCTCAAGCCGACTAAGAGAAAAGGGAATATGGCTGGCGGGTTCGAGATATATGCCACGCCGATCGAGTATGGGAAAAGCGGGCTGAGGTCGTTCTTTATCGATGAGACTGGAGTGATACGGGCAGCTGACCACAATGGAAGAAAAGCTAGCAGGGCTGACAGCCTTGATAAAGAAGCGATGAGTAACTTCTGGCTGCTTATTGATGAGAGCGGAGTAACCAGAAGATAAAATATAATAGCCCGAAGTACAAAACCTCTTAGCTTTACTAATGTGGGATCATGTAGTATGAAAAAGTTTCCTGATGGTAAAATTATGTTCGTGAAACTGATATCGAGGTAGTAGCTATGATTAGATCGAAAGTAGCAGTTCTAAAAACAAACCCCAGGGATGTAGTGGAGGACTATGGCAGGCTGCTGGAGCTAGCCGAATATCGCAAATACCTTCCCCAAGACAAGGAAACGATTCTCAAGATAAACATCTCATGGTCAACATTTTACCCGGCATGTTCATCCACCCCCTGGCAGCTCGATGGAACCTTCAATAAGCTGATAATGGACGGGTATGATCCCAAGACGCTTCATCCAACCCACAACCAGACCGTGGTGGTCGATGGCAAGCTGGGAGAGGTGAATAATAAGCATAAGGCGGTACAAGATAAATACGGGCTAAGATCGGTCTATCTCTGGGAGGATGTCAAGTGGATACCCTGGACGGGAAAGACTAAACTCAAGGCATTACCGCAGGTTTACCCTGATGGCTTCGAGATCCCCGAATTCTTCATCGGCAAGAACATCATCCACTTTCCCACCATGAAGACCCATGTCTTTACCACCACCACCGGTGCCATGAAAAATGCCTTTGGAGGCTTGCTGAATAATCGGCGACACTGGACACATCGGGTCATTCACGAGACCTTAGTCGATCTGCTCAAGATACAAAAGGAGATCCATACTGGATTATTCGCCGTTATGGATGGAACCGTTGCCGGCGATGGACCAGGCCCCAGGGCAATGCGTCCGGTGATCAAGAACTTCATCGCTGCCAGCGGAGACCAGGTCGCTATCGATGCGGTGGCTGCCAAGATGATGGGCTTTGATCCCATGAAACTTGGCTATATTCGCCTGGCACACGAGGAGGGATTGGGGGTTGGAGATCCTAGAGAGATCGAGGTGATCGGCGCTGATATCTCAAAGGAAAACTGGGGATTTATCCAGGAGGACACCTTTGCCAGCAAGGGACAGAAGATGATATATCACGGTCCGCTTCATCGATTCGAAAAGGCTCTCTTGCAGTCGCCGCTGGTACCATGGAGCTATCTAGCCTCGCGTCTATATCACGATATCTACTGGTACCCCTTTGTTGGCAAGCCGAGGGTTGATGCCTTCATGAAGACCGAATGGGGAGAGCTGTTCAGAAGCTATTGATCCTCTAGTATAAAGTAAAAGTATGGCACAAAGCAGAGCAAAAAAGGGCTCTTTGAGGTATATCCTTGTGTTCGTGCTCATAACCTTAGCTCTTGGCGGTGGTGTGGGCGCGGGTTTCATATTATCTGTTTCGCGTGATCTGCCCCCGGTTACAAACCTGGAAAGATATCCTACAAATGTAGCCACTATCATCTATGATGACGATGGGGAGATCCTACATAAGCTATACCTCCAAAAACGGATCATCCTAAAAGCACAACAGATTCCGAAGACCTTAGTTCAGGCATTCATAGCCATCGAGGACTCATATTTTTATGAACACTGGGGCTTGAGAATAAAAAGCATCCTTCGTGCCTCGATAAAAAATCTCCTGGCGGGGAAGGTCGTGGAGGGTGGCAGCACAATTACCCAGCAGCTCACCCGCAATCTCTTTCTTACTTCAAAAAAGACTCTGAAAAGAAAGATCAAGGAAGCGATATTGGCTTACCAGGTGGAGAAGCACTACACGAAAGACCAGATTATGCTTATGTACCTAAATTATATTTACTTGGGTCAAGGCTCCTATGGCGTCCAGGCTGCTGCCCAGACCTACTTTGGCAAGGATGCCTGGGAGTTGAACCTCCCTGAGTGTGCTCTTTTGGCAGCCTTGCCAAAGGCACCAGAGGTGTACAATCCTTTCAAGGATGCACAGGCTGCCATAAGGAGACGAAATCTTGTTCTTAAGCGCATGGCGGAACTCGGGCATATCACCCAAGATATGGCACAAAAAGCCCGCAAGGCACCCCTTGGTTTACGGCAGCACGAACAAGAGAGCAGTATAGCCGCGTATTTCATAGAGGAGGTTCGCCGCCAGATAATGGATCGACTCGGATATGATGCGGTTTATAAAGAGGGACTCAAGGTTTATACAACCCTCGATGAGAGGATACAGATGGCGGCAAATAAAGCATTCTATGACGGTATTGCAATGCTCGACCAGCGCCTGGAAGCCGATGACCAGGCAGGATACAACGGAAAGGACAACTTGGTCGTCCAGGGCGCCCTGGTTGCCATAGAGCCTAAAACAGGAATGGTTAAAGCTCTTATAGGAGGGCGGGACTTCGATAAAAGCGAGTTCAACCGAGCAGTACAAGCTATGCGACAGCCCGGCTCTGCCATCAAGCCCTTCATATACGCCACTGCTTTCTCGCTCGGATATACGCCTATCTACACGCTGATGGACGAGCCGGTAAGCTTCGGCTCCAAGAGAAAACACAACTACTGGGAGCCGAAGAACTATGACAATAAGCATCACGGTATGATGACACTCAGGGATGCGCTGATTACATCCAATAATGTGGTTACCGCCAGGCTGCTGAACGAGATCGGCATCGACCTGGTGGTTGACAAGCTCAGGGACTACGGTTTCAGCGGGGAGATAAAGCCATATCTTTCCTTGGCGCTGGGTGCATTCGAGACCACATTACTAGAGCTGACGGCTGCTTACGCGGTCTTTGTTAATCAAGGATACTACAAGGAGCCGGTTTTCATAACTCACATCGAAGATCAAAGTGGTAATATTTTATATCGCGAAAAATCGACCTCTCGGCAGGTAATATCTTCACAGGTGGCTTTTTTAATTACTGATATCATGCAGGGAGTAGTGAATGAAGGCACCGGCTGGAGGGCGAAAGCTTTACCCTTCCCGGTAGCTGCCAAGACCGGTACTGCAAGCGATTATACAGATGCCTGGTTCATCGGTTATAGCAGCGAACTGGTGGCTGGAGTCTGGATCGGCAGGGACAAGAAGGTGCCTTTGGGTAAAATGGAGACTGGTTCCCGGGCTGCTGGTCCTATATTTGTGGATTTTATGAGACAAGCGCATGAATCCTTGCATCCTGAGAGTTTCGAGATCCCACCCGGCATGGAGCAGGTGATAATCTGTGGCCAAAGCCTGCAACGCGCCACCTCTTTTTGCCCCAAGGCTGAGACCTTCAAGACATACTTCATGGAAGGCACTGCACCGAGTAATGTTTGTTCCTTGCATGTGCCTTCAAGCGAGGAATGATAGGGTTTTACCCACCTGGCTAACCCAATAATAAGAGGCTATTGCGATGTCTCCTGGTAATAGCAGTAAATACCGCGTTCTCGACTGGCGATCTTGAGGCAGTTATTGCAACTGATACAGTTGGCTTTGCTTATGATACCCTCTCGCCAGTCCCTGATCAGGTGGGGTTCTCTGATCAAGGGACGAGATAGGGACACGAAATCTACCAGCCCATGTTTTATCGCGTTTTGTGCCACACTGTATGAGCGAATACCCCCAACTACCCCGACAGGTATCTTCACTGATCTTTTTATAGCCTGTGCGTGTCCTAGAAAGTACATCTCTTGTTCCTCATCGAAGACATCGATCCTGGAGGCTGCCTGATCGCCGGAAGCATCCATACCACCGCTGACCTCTATTGCATCGACCCCGGCTGCCTCAAGTATCATAGCAGCCTGGACCGCCTCTTCCTCATCCAATCCGCCATCGATATAGTCGCATCCGTTCAATTTAATCAAGACAGGATAGTCCCTGCCAAGCTCTTGGCGCATCCTGCGCACAATCCTTTTTATGATACGAACCCGATTGTCGATTGATCCTCCGTAGTCATCGTTTCTCTTATTAAGTGCAGGCGAAAGAAACTGGCTGAGCAAGTATCCATGGGCACAATGCAACTGAACGGCATCGAATCCTGCTGACTTGCATCGTCTAGCAGCATCGATAAACGCTTGGATGATATCGTTTATATCGTTCAAGCTCAGCTCTTGAGGAATTGAAGGATATTGCGGATGTTTGATAGCTGATGGAGCCTTCGGTCTTGCTGGTGCGATCATCTTGGGATCGGCGGCTCCCCCGGCGTGCACCAACTGCATGGCTATCTTTGAGCTGAAATTGTGCACCTCGGTTGTAGCCTCACGCCAACCGTTTACCAGGCTATCTTCGTTCATACCGTTCATGTTTGGGCTTTTTTTCCCATCACGACGGACAAAGGCATATCCAGTGATTATCAGTCCCACCTCTCCGATAGCCAGCTCGCGGTATAGGCTGATTAGGCGCTTTGAGCACTCCCCGCTTCTGCTTGCCATTCCCTCCCAGGTGGCGGATCGAATCACTCGGTTGGCGATTACAAGTCGGTTAATCTTAAGCGGGTCAAATAAACTTGGCATGAAACCAAACCTCCACGGATACCTCGATCACCAGAACTTAGCGTACAGCTTCGCCTCGAATAGAAGCATGCTGGTTGCTGGATAATTCTTGCCGAACAGAGGAAACCTGTACTCCAGGGATAGCTCAAAGGGTATCTTTTCCCATCCGCCATCGGGATCGATAATTCGATACAAGTAAAACTTTGGTGATAAGGTAACTAGCGCATAATCCGTGTTCATTTCTTTGTATGAATCGCCACCCCCTTGAGTCCAGCCTTCATAGTTGTCCTTTGCCTTGTACATGGCGATCAAAAGGAACGACGGTGCAACCCTTCCATAATTATAGCTCCACTGCGGCTCTATTTCGAGGTAACCGAACCAGCCTGGGGTCATATCGTAGGTGCCTCCGGGATCATCATCCTCTAGCATTCTAAGAACGGCGGGATCGGAAGGTTTATCATAAGTCCCCTTCATCTGGTACTCGAAGCGGGTGTGTATATTCAAAAAGAAATGGGGACTTGTGATGTAGTCATAGTAAAACCATAAGCCAAGATCCATCTGTCCATCGCCGAGGCTGGTATCATCGAGATCGTCCGGATCATCGACCCTGCCGGTGGGAAGGCGCAAACCGGTGGCATAGGCGAAGCGAGCGCGATCCGACTTGTACAATTGATGCTTCCATCCAACCAGTATATCCCCCACTCCCCGAGCATCAAGATCCGATGGATATATCTGCTTTGCCTTCCAGATCGCCGCGTCTCCATAAGCCTCGTCGAGCCACTCGGAAACCGTGTCATTGCTTTCATCATCGATATAAGTCCAGGTTCCGAGCGAGAGCTTCTTGTACTGGTAAACCGGTACCCATACCTCCAGGAAAATGCTATCGGTTAGCCCATAATCGATAAGAAAATCGGTGCGGGCAAAGGATAGCTTGGCGTTATTCTTCAGGTATCCGAGCTTTTTTCCTAGCGGGTAGATGAAGTCGATATCCTCGTTCCAGTTTCGCACCGCAATGGAGATGATATCATCATAGTGTCCAGCACTATCAAAGGCTTGACTCGCCCATCCATAGACATTGTAGATCCGAAAGCGCCATAATCCGCTAGTACCTACCCTGGCATGATCCCCATAGACCTCAGCGGCACAAAGCACTAGCAGTAGCAATGTTAGTATTGTTGTCTTGATAAGATACCCTTTCTTCATTATCACATCTCCTATGTTATGTAATGCTCAGTATTGACAATCGCATCTATTGATTATATGGTTGAAGATAACATTGATGGCTATGAAAAGTCAATCGCTTTTTAGTATGATGGGGAATTATGATGGAGCGTATCTTTAAAGCAACCTTTATATTAGGTTTGGTCGTCTCGATGTCGATCACCTCGCAGGGATTTTGCCTCCAGGCTGGCGTGGGAAAGGCAGTCATAACTAATCGCATCGATGGCGAACATTATCCGCAGTTCATGGGCGGCTTCGGCTACTTCAGGGTAAGCTCCGGCATTCACGATGAACTATGGACAAGATGCCTGCTTCTAAGAACCGATGAGACAACCGTTGCCTTCATCACCGTGGATCTAGTCGGGCTTTTCAGACCGGACTGCCTTAAATTTGCCAAGGAGATAGTCAGCAGAGGGTATGACATCGAGCAGGACAACATCATCATTCACAGCACGCATAACCACGAGGGACCGGATACCATGGGGCTTTGGGGTCCTTCCCCGCTGGTAACAGGCGTGGATCCAGTTTATATGGAGATCGTTAAGCAAGGGGTTGTCGCAGCCTTCGAGGAAGCCTACAATAACCTTCAGTCCGCTCGCATTCGTTTCGGCAAGGCATTCATCTACGAGGATATGAACTATGACACCAGGGAACCCGAGGTAATCGATACGGAGGTGCCTATCATGCAGCTTTGCGCATTAGATGGCAGCATAATCGCTACCCTGGAGAGCTGGGGATCTCATCCCGAGGTGCTCTGGGACGATAATACGATTATTACCGCAGACTATCCGTACTATAGCAATATGTACCTGGAAAACTACTTCGGTGGCATGGGATTTCATATCAGCTCTGATCTGGGTGGCTTGATGACGCCCCGAACATCCGGGCATACCTGGGAGGAATCTGAACGAATAGGTAATACGCTGGCGCAACTGGCAATCGATGCTATCGAGAACCAGCCCTGGATCGATGATGTTGAGATCACATTGCAAAAAAAGATCATCGATATCCCCTTGCAGAATCCGGAGTTCATACTCCTGTTCGAGCTAGGCGTATTAAACCGCGAGCTTTACGATGGCAAGGTGCGCACCGAGGTGAACCTCATCCACATCGGCGATGCGATTATTTTTACAGTTCCCGGCGAGATGTTCCCTGAGACCGGCTACCTGATCAAAGATCTTACCGACAGCGAATATGAGTTCATCTTCGGACTTGCCAACGATGAGCTTGGCTACTTGGTCCCTGAGGACCAATACGACCATCGTGAATACGAGGAGTCGGTCTGCGTCGGTCCCAAGGCTGCATGCGTGGTGCAAAGCGCATTCAACGAGATGATAACCGGGCAGAAACTCGGCTGTCTTGATGATGATAATCCAGAGAACGGCTGCTTCATCGCTACTGCCACCTTTGGATCTCCCTTTGCCGAACAAGTCATACTGTTCAAGGAGTTCCGTGATAAGGTGCTTAATCGAGGTAAGACAGGTAAAATGCTTATCAAGGCATATTATCGCTTCAGCCCATCGATAGCTAATAAGATCAGTCAGAACGCTTATCTCAAGACCGCCTCGCTGCTGGTTTTGCTCCCCTTGAGCTGGGTAGTGAAAGGCTGGCTGGAAGGCTGGCTGGGATGGATGTCTGCCCTCGTTCTTATTTTCTCGGCAGCGGTCGTAATTGGATCATTGAAGAGCAAAAATACTGAAAATCGAGGGAGGTTGTGATGAAAACATATAAAGGGATAGCCATAATTCTGGCAGCATTTGTAGCATTGTTTGTCTGTATTCACTGTAGCAGCGACGATGGAAACGGCGGCAATGGCGAGATCAATATGACCGGCTGCTGGCAGTTCACCGGCTCATTCAGCGAATGCACCGGCACACCTGCTAACATCTGCACCACATTTTGCTCATTGTATGCAGTCATCCCCGGCTTGATGGACATGGTTCAGGAGGGCAATGTGCTTACTATCCTGGTGCAGGTCTTGGACGAAGATCCGATCGAGGTTACCGGTACGATCGTCGATGATCAGCTTAATATCGAGGGGGAGCTGGAATTCGAGGATGTTTACCTTGAATTCGATGTCGAGGGCTATGTCTTCAGTGAGGGAGGACAGTTGAAGTTCCACTGCGAATGGTCGGCTCACGCGGTGGGAAAGGATATGCAGTTCGACTGCACTGGCGTGGGAACCTTCGATGGTCAAAAGAGCAGCGATCAACCCTGCGATTTCTAAAGCATAAATAAATTTTAATATTATTGCCCTTTTCTTAGGTCCTTTGAAAAGGCATAGACCGAACCATCAAGACGCATCCCAGCGTGCCTTACCGCATGAACGCTCGCCCAGTTGGTGATCTGCGCCTCGGAGCGCACAATATCCATGCCAAGCTCCTTATGCATATAGTTTATCGATTCAGTTGCTATCGACTTTGCCACTCCTCTGCCTTGAAACTTGGGTAATGTAACCATCAGGTTTATCACCGAGACCTTGAATGGGAAGAACTTGTTAGCATAATCGTCGATGCTGACCGTGATGAAGCCTGCCGGCTCGCCGTCCACCTCTGCTATAAAGCAGGTATGCCCATAGACAGCAAGTGAATTAGCCGCCCAGTTGGTATAGACCTGATCCGCCTTCTCCTTGCTAAAAGCGGGATCATTATGGAAGCGATCCCAGCCATCCTTGAAGCAGACATAAGCTAGCTTCTTGAACACATCCAGATCTCGCTTGGGATCTGCCAATCGACAGATCCCCTTCAGCGGAGGTTCGCTTGGTTTCTGGTACTTTAGATTTACGGTGAAAGTAACCCGTGTATCCATTAACCGATGTCCGTTTCTCTGCAAGGCAAAGCTGGCAACATTATCCGCGGGGTATATCTTGGTGCTCAAATGCTCGATGCCAATTGACCGACATTCGTCCTCTGCATGTTCTATTAAAAGATCGACTGCCATGTTTCTGAGCTTTTCATCCCCGACCGCGAACAGGTTCTCCATGTTCGCCATCTTTATCCCAAAGTGATTTGTATCCCAGTCCATGAAGCGGATGCTGGCACAGCCGACCATTTCATCACCTTCATAAGCTACCAATAGTCGGTTCCTCTCATCCTTGAGCCATTTTCCCAGGTTAAAAAGACAAAGTTGCACTATCGATTCACTGGGGATGCCCCTTATTTGATGGTTCCTATGATATGGATATTTAAAGAACAACTCCTTGAGCTTGGAAGAGCTAACATCGGTGAATCGTTTAACTTGTATCGAGGTCATGTCTTCTCCTTAGGTTCATGATTGCATTGGACAAATCAGCGATCGATTATATTATAAAGCATCCCAGCGGACTTTTGCCAGTCATGCTTCCACTTATCCCTCAACTCAGAGATCTCGCCCTGGTATCGGTTCAGGTTATCCTTTAGCCTCAGGATGCCTTCTATTATCGACTCTGAATTGTTTTTTACAAGCACAGCCTGGTCGCCGAATATCTTTCGCATCAAAGGCGAATCAGTAGTTATAACTGGTGTGCCGATGGTTACTGCCTCTGCAGCACCATTTTGCATAGTGTCAAGTTCGGTGGTAAGGCACAGCACTCCGTGCACCTCGGCGAGCAGCCTGATGTAATCTTCCCAGGGCAGGAAACCAGTAAATACCACATTTTGTGGAGCTTCATCGATGATATTCTTACTTGCTTTCCTGTTATCCCCGGTAACATAAAATTTAATCTCAGGCAAAGCAGCAGCAGCCTTAAGTATATCAGGCAAGGGTTCATCATAAGAAAATGAACTCACTACCGCCAGTGAAAACCTTTCTTGTTTTACGAGATGCCCGATCCCTAGAATAAGATAAGGTACTACAGGAATTACCATGTAATCCGCCTTCCAGTTTGCCAGAATATCTCCGAAGCGCTCGCTGGTTACTATGTTCACTCTCGCCTTTCTCGCAAGGTGCCTGTGAAGCCAGGTGAACAGCAGCCAACGCCTCTCGGTAAAGGCGCCGTGATGGGTATCGATGATCATAGGGATCCTGTGCAGCCTGGCATGTAGATAGCAGGTAAAAACCGCGAAGATAGGCGGATTCATCACCATGATATAACTCGGCCTGATGCGAATCAATAGACACAAGGTCCTTGCTGCCATCAACAGGTACTTAATGGGAGCTATCATGGGCACTTTGAATGCCAGGTAGTGTATCTTCTCTGATTTGATGCCTAACTGGGCAGCGATGCTGTCGCTCCTGGTGGCATAAGGCGCCCATGAAATGAAGATCCCCTTACCTTTGCGATAAGATCCCATAAGCCTTTCCATTTACCGATATTGAGTATCTCATCTTGATCGAGCCGACCAGCGAGCCAACCATGATTAAATATAATCCCGATGCAGTCAGGGCAAAAGCTGATTCGCTGAATACGGCAGCCAGCGCGGTGCACAAGATCCCTGCACCGAGGGCTTGAGCATAAGGATATAGCGACCGGGAGATCTTAGGCTTATAAAACGCATGCGCAATAAATGCCCAGAAAATAAGCCATAACAGGAAGGCTGGCACTCCCAATTGATGCACCAGGTTGCCAAGATAGCTCTCTCGAACTTCTATGCTTCGCTTGTCATCGCCCAGTTCACGCGGGAAATTGCCAGCAGTGCCAAGTCCATGCCCCAATGGCGCTTCGAGCACGGAATTCACTCCCTCCTTCAGCCCAGCCAGGTGATTTTTTACCGAGTTGTCGCTGAAAAACATCTGAGGGATGCCTGTCAATAAAAAAATTGCCAGGCAAATTACGCCTGCTGAAGCCATCAACATAGCTCTTTTTTGAAGCATTACTAGCATGATGCCCAATAGAACAACCAGAATGCCACCACGGCAGATAGTTAATATAAGCCCAAGAGAAACAATGAGTCTCGTAATCCATAAAAGGATTTTATTGTGGATGATACTCCCGCCCAGGAAAATTAAAAACAGCAACGGAAAAGACAAGAAATGCCCTGCCAGGGTGGCATCTGCGAAAAAGGATACCAGCCGCCGAACACGATAGTCAGTGCCCAAAGGATAGGTAAAAAAGCTCCCCGGCACCTGGTCATCCTTCTGTAGCCAGTACCAGGACAATCCCTTTGCCTTGTTGTATTCCATAAATCCATATTTAGCCCAGAAATTCTTAGGGAGGACATCGCGCTCCAAAAACCCGAAGAGAGATATGCTAACAGCCAGGATAACTAGATATCGTACTACCTGGCGATGCTCGGCAACCTTGAGGTTCAAGACCCGCCCGAAGAGGTATAGCTCGAAAGGAAGTATGAGCATCCTCAGCGCAATGATATCGATGTAAGCGCTGCCGCTATTGTGCAATAATAAGCATGACGAGCAATAGAATACGAAAGCCAAGGCTGCCAGATCGACGAGGTATATCCGAAAAGCGCCCTGATGAGTCAAGTAATAAAGCACCAGGCTGAGCAGGATGAAAACTTCGTTGCCTACTAGAAATACTTTCAGCGCAGAGGAGCTTACTACCTTGGACAAGGGCATGGCAATGAAATTCTGCAAGACCAGCCAGGTTGCCAAGAGATGAAAATAGCTTCCACCCCTGGATTTATAGCGGGTAAAGATAACAAGGGCGATGATAAAACCAAGGTATGGAATAATAAAGCGCACTATTTATCGATCCATAGGGCGGTTGCGCTGGTAGATTATCCTCAATCCCTCCAGGGTGAGATTGCGATCCACATTTTTAAGATGCTTCGACTCGGTGCTAATGAGCCTGGCAAGCCCGCCGGTTGCAGCAACCTTCAAAGGCTGTTTAACCTCAGCCATTATCCTTTCGAGCATTCCATCGACCAGCGAGATATAGCCATAATAAAGCCCGGACTGCATACTATGCATAGTTGTCTTGCCTATCACCGAAGTTGGCTTTTGTATATCGACTCTATAAAGCCTAGCCGCCGCCTTGAATAGTGCGTCAGCGGAGATCTCCAAGCCAGGGGCTATAGCACCGCCGATATACTCGCCCTTTTCGCTGATCAGGTCAAAGGTTGTAGCGGTGCCGAAATCGACCACCACAATTGGTCCGCCATATTTTTCATAAGCAGCGACTCCGTTCACTATGCGATCAGCTCCCACCTCCTTTGGATTATCGTAAAGTATCGGCATCCCGGTCTTTATCCCTGGCTCTACCATCAGTGGCTCGATGCCAAAGGTCTTTTGCAACATATTGCGAAGATGAATCCTAGCCGGCGGAACCACGCAGGATACGATCACTGCATCGACCTCCGATATCTTCAAGCCGCTGTTATTAAAGATGCCCTGCACCAGCACCGACAGCTCGTCCGAGGTGCGCCTTTCATCAGTGGAAAATCGGAAGCTCTCCACCAGCCGTGCTTTTTTGAACACGCCTAGCACGGTGTTTGTATTTCCTACATCGATTGCCAGAAGCATGGATTTGCCCCAAAAACATAGTTTAGCACTACTATTATACCATCACTAACTGTTCATTCGTATAAGCACCTTCAATGACCCCGGCTTAGCGGCAAGCTCGAAGGCTTCAAGGGCACGATCGAATGAATACTCTGCAGTTATCAGCGATCTAATATCAAAAGCCTTTCTTTGCAGGAAATCAATAGCCGGCTCAAAGGTACCACACCTTGAGCCGATCACCATGAGCTCGTTAATTACAATAGGAGCCATGTTCAGCCTGATTTCACCTTGATATGTACTTTTAAGTACTATTATACCCCGCGGTTTAACTAGTTTAAGCGCTATGTCCAGACCTTGTGGATTGCCGGTGGCTTCTATGCATACATCAAAGGTATTGAACCCTATATCCCCGATGTTATCAAAAGTAACTGCTTCAAGCCCAATTTTTTTAACAATCGATAGTTTTTGCTCATGTTTTCCAACAACCATTGTGCGAGCTGCTGTCTGAGCAATAACCGCAGCTATTAAAAGCCCCAGCTTACCGTCTCCGATGATGCAAACCTTGTGTGTCGGCTTAATGTGCACCTGTTGAAAAATCTCCAAGGCAGCAGCCAAAGGCTCGATGAATATAGCCTCCTGGTCGCTTAGCTCATCCGGAATTGGGTGAATATTTTCCAAGGGCAGGGTTATATATTCTGCCATGCAGCCATCCTTGCCCATGATGCCAAGAACTTTTCTGTTCGGGCAGTGCCTTTGCAAACCAGCAGCGCAGTAGCTACAGTCTCCGCATCCTAGGTTTATCTCTCCGACCACCCTTTTTCCGATCAGGGAATTGTCGGGCGCTTGCTCAACAACTCCGACGAATTCATGCCCTGGTACTCCCTGAAAGTCCATGTAACCCTTGATAATCTCCAGGTCGGTATTGCATATTCCTATGCACAAGATCCGAATGAGAACTTCACCTACTCCGATAATCGGCTTTTTTATTGATGTAAACCTAAGTTCCTTGTCTTTGATAATCAGTGCTTTCATCTTTAGTTCTCGTTGTTTCGGCTGTAAAAAACGACCATTCACAGTTGTATTTTAGACTATATGATGGTAGGTTTCTATTATCGAAATGAGCAAAACTTTACTAAGGATGAATGCATAAGGAGATGATAAATGAACTGGAAATCGGCAACCTTGATATCGCTGGTCTTGATGTTAATGGCAATGGGCTGCTCAAAGGAGCAAGAACCAAAGGTGGAGATAGTTGGCTCTACGACTTATGATCCCAATTTTTTCTATATTGCAAACCAGCACTGCATGTTATTGGAAAACCCGGATCCCACTTCGCGAATGCTAATGACCGTGGAGTATGGCGACGAGCTTCACCTGATCGAACGCTCAGAGCCGATGTCAAAGGTAATGGTTGTAAGAACCGGTATCTGCGGATATATGCACAACGATTTCATTGAAAGAAAGAGGCGCGAGAAAAAATATCATGGCGATACGGCTGATGCCAGGTATCATGCCCAGCGCATCGCGGCCGATAAAAAGTGGCGATCTGAGGACCTACCATTGGAGAATGTTACCATCTCGGAGGGGTGGAACAAGCTGATCCTAAGGATGAAGGATAACGAGGAGTTGTCCAAGGAGATAGCGGTAAACCTGGCGAAGTATTGGCTTTCATATCTTAAGGGTAACTTCAAGGATTGGCCGGACTATAATGTCTATATCTACGCCACACACCAGGGCACTAAGTACAGCATGGTGATGGACAAGAACGGCCAGGAGGTCTTCCTGATAAACCAGTAGCACAAACGCCTAATATCCCGTTGACTATGTATAGACCACCTGTGATTCAGACAGTAAATGCGTCATAAGTGGTTGATAATGACCAAGAGTCT
>CAYUVA010000053.1:0-27066 GCA_964448115.1 uncultured bacterium | reverse complement strand
GAAGCCAGCAATATCGGAGGCGCAGGTCACCAGCCTTCGGGCAATCCTGTTCGAGCCTTGCGGGAAGGTTACATTGCCATCCGGCATCACCTTGGTATAAATATTTCCATCATCGGGTACAACCGTTACATCAATATCCACCACGCCGGTCGGCTTTAGATCGTTGGTGCCGGTGATGAAAAGATTCATTATTGTACATCCTTGCCTTGCTACCTCGGCTGCATCCGGGACTGCCTCTATCTTCAGGCTGGGTCCAGTGCTGATATATATGGTTCTGGAAGGCTCACTCTCAGCTCCGTTCCTATGCCTGGCGGTGAGAAAATAAGCGTATCGAGCGCCTACTTGAAGGTTCTTGTCGTAATAGAAATTTATCTGGGGTGGTATGAGGCGATCGTTGACCAGTGAAAAATTGCCATCTGGCATGAGCGCTCTATATAGGTTATAACCAGCCAGATCCGGCTCGGTATTGAGCTTCCATCGTATGACCGCGCTGGCATAGAATCCTTCTCCCCAAAGAGCGGTCGGAGCCTGCGGGGTTTGCTGTCCATAGGTGAATGATATGAGGCAAGAAAGCAGGCATAACTGCAGGAACGCGGGAGCATACTTAATATTATGAGAGCTTTTATGGTTCATTATTTTTCCTATGTTTCTTATCATCTTGATTCCCCCTTTCCTGCAATTATAAAGGATTTACCGGGGAAGGTCATCCAATAAGATAACCTTCCCCGAAAGTATGGTGGTTTACTGTTGATCTCCAGGCTCCTCCTCGCCCTGGCAGTTCTTGTAGAAGTATCCTATCGAGCTCCAGGGGGTGGGTCCATCCATAGTCAAAGCCCTTACTCTCCAGACATATCGCCCATCAGGCAGGTACTGCCAGATCCTCATGTCAACCTTGAGGGAGGTTACGAACATCGGGACCTCGAAGATGAAGTGGTTGTGCTGATCCAGCCCGATCTCCACCTGGTATCCGATCCCATTTCTGACGATAGTCCAAGCAAGCAGCGGTGATTCCTCGCAGTCGAACTCATAGCCGTTCTCCGGGCTCTTCAGGTTGGGGATCTTTGCGGTGTGAGGTACCACGGTGAGGGTAACCCTTTTGGGTATGGATTTCTCGCCTGCCTGGTCAATGGCTATGATGAAGAAGTCATAGCGTCCGGCTGGCAAGATCTCCGGAACCTCAATGCGGCAGCGGTAAACATGGGGAAGCTCGTCTTTTCTCATCCGACGAAGCAGCACCGGGTCCTCATTCACAAAGACATACAATCCGACGGCTTGAATATCCTCATCGCCATTTGCATCGACAACGATAGCGCCAAAGGTTGCTATCTCTCCCTGCTCGATGATTGCTGGCAGCGCCCTAGCCTCGAAAACCAGGGGAGCGTAGTTCTGGTTAAGGTCGGCGTTCTCGTCCCCGTAACCCACCAGGGCGGTGGCGAAAACCAACATCGCTGAAAGAATCAGCATCAAGTTCGTCCTTGTCATGGCATCCTCCTTGGATTAAAGGTTATCAAACATCCTATTGTCTCGTTACATGTCAATAGTAATCGCAAGTAGCGTGCCAAAGGGAGAAAGGCATGACCCTGAACGGTAACTTGTTGATATCATTGAATATTTTGTGGCGGATGGAAGATTGAATGATAACAGCCCAAATTTGATGTATCAAAATGAAACAGTTGTTATGAAACACAATGTTTCACAATGAAACAGCGATGAGAATGGCTCACTATCGATCCTTGCTGATCCGGTATTGTTCCATCTTTCGGCGCAGGGTGTTGCGATGGATGCCCAGCGCACTTGCTGTCTCATTGAGTCGCCAGTTGTACTTCTTTAGGATAAGCCGAATATATCTTTCCTCGACCTGTTCAAGGGTGAGTTCCTCAGAGGCAAGCTGTTCGATATCGAAGACAGATTCGGATTGGGCATCTTGTGCGCTTGCTTGGGTTTTCCCTGCATCGCCTTTTAGCTCCGCCTGAAGCTGAATGTGCTCGGGCATGATAACTTGGTCGCGGCAGATGACCACTGCTCGTTCGATGGTGTTTTGCAGCTCGCGGACATTGCCCTGCCATCGATGATCTTGTAGCAACTCCATAGCCTCGGGCGCGAAGCCAGCGATAGCCTTGCCATCTCTATTAATGAACCTTGCGAGGAAGTGCTCGGCGAGCAATCTAATATCTTCCCTGCGCTCTCGAAGCGGGGGTATGGTTATGGTAAAGACGCTAAGTCGATAGTATAAGTCCTGGCGGAATCTTTTCTCGCTAATAAGCTGCCTTATGTCCTGGTTGGTAGCTGCGATGATACGCACATCGACCTGGATGGTGCTGCTTCCCCCCAGGCGCTCGAATTGCCCCTCCTGGAGCACGCGTAGTATCTTAGCCTGTGTTGAAAGGGGCATGTCGCCGATCTCATCGAGAAATATGGTGCCATGATTGCACTGCTCGAATTTGCCTAATTTCCTCGCGGTTGCCCCGGTGAAGGCTCCCTTCTCGTAGCCGAACAGCTCGCTCTCCAGTAGCGTCTCCGGTATGGCAGCGCAATTCACTGCCAGATAAGCCCTATCCTTGCGCAGGCTGTTTTGATATATGGCGCGAGCCACCAGCTCCTTGCCGGTGCCGCTTTCGCCGAGGATGAGCACGGTAGCATCGCTGCTCGCAACCTGCCCTATTCGCTTGAAGACCTCGATCATCTTGGGATTCTTGCCGATAATGAAGGTCTCACCGCTCTTTAAGGAGAGGCTGATAATCTGATGCGGAGTGCGGGTAAGCTCCTGCGATTTGAGTAGTCGCTTGATGATATCGAGCAGCTCCTGGGTCTCGAATGGCTTGCTCAGGAACTCATAGGCGCCCTCCTTGATGGCATCGATGATCACCTGCGGCTTGCTGTGAGCGGTCATAATCACCACCGGAAGGTGTGGTTTCTGATTGGAGAGGATCTTGAGGATCTCCAAGCCTGATCTTTGCGGAAGATTGATATCAAGAAGTATCAGGTCGTAGTCGATGCTCTCAAGTTGCACCAAAGCCTGCTCGCCGGATTCAACCGTATCGATTCTTGCATCCAACTGCGCCTTTAGCAGTCGAGCCAACATGCGCAGGATCGAGGGATCATCATCGACTATCAGTATCTTGTACATCATAGCTACCCTGCCTGGTAATAATGGTTCCAGCCTTTCCCTGGAGTGCCTCGAGCAATTTATCGCTGGAGGTGATTATTCCCGCTTTGCCTCCCGAGCGGACGAAATCTATGCAGGCTTTTATCTTGGGTCCCATGCTTCCAGCCGGGAAGTGCCCCTGGACATAATACTGCTGAGCCTCGACATCGGTAATGTGCCCCAGTTTCTTGCAATTCTTCTTACCATAGTTCAGCATGGCATTGGATACATCAGTGATGATGATCAGCAGGTCGGCATTGACATCGCGCCCTAGTACCGATGAAGCCAGGTCTTTGTCGATCACGCCATCCAAGCCCTCCAGCACGCCATTGGGTAGCTTATAGACCGGTATTCCGCCCCCGCCGCAGGCTATCATAATTGTATCGTGAGCCAAAAGCAGCTTTATGGTCTCCTTTTCCACGATCTCGAGCGGGATTGGTGAGGGAACGACCCGCCGCCAGCCCTTTTGGCTATCGAAGACCATCTGCCAGCCCTGCCTGGACATATAGTAGCGCGCCTGTCTCTCGGTATAGAAGCTACCGATAGGTTTAGTGGGCGTAAATGAAGCGGGATCATCCTGATCCACCAGCACCTGGGTTAATAGCGATACAACCGGCTTTTTTATCCCAGATAATTGCAGCATGTTTAGCAACGACTGGGAGATCATGTATGCCATCCACCCTTCGGACTCGGCGACCAGTATGCCCAGGGGCATCTCCGGCACCTTGTTCAAGGCGCTCTCCACGGTAATTAGTCGATGTCCGACCTGGGGACCGTTGCCATGGGTCAGCACCACCTGGTAGCCCTGTTTTATCACCTCAACTACCGGCTTGAGCATCTCCCTCGTATTGGCAAATTGCTGGTAAACCGTGCCCACCTGCCCCGGCTTGATCAGCGCGTTGCCCCCCATAGCCAATACGATTAGGGTCTGTGCTCTCGCCTTGTCTATCATGGTTTTGCTTAGGTAAGAAAATAAGCTAGAAATCCTGCTCTTTATCTACTTCCCTTATAATATCGACCATCTGCTGGTGGAGCAGGCTGTTCGATGCCAGCATTTCACCGCCGTAAACATCCCACCCGGTGCCATCCAGTTTGCTTATACTTCCCCCAGCTTCTGTTATGATAAGCGAGCCGGCAGCCATGTCCCAGGGATTTAAGCCAAGCTCCCAGTAGGCATCGAAGCAGCCGTCAGCTAGCATACACATATCGAGAGCCGCCGAGCCGAACCGTCGAATATCCTGGCAATGCATGATGATGCGATCGTGATAATGCAGGTTGTTGCGTCTCATCATCGTGCGTCGATAGGGAAAGCCAGTGGCGATAAGGGAATCTATCATGCGACCGGTATCGGAAACCCTAAGTCTCCTTCCATTGCAATAAGCTCCTCGTCCCTTAATCGCTGTGTAACGCCTTTGCCTGAAGGGATCATAGACAACCCCGATGATGATCTGATCGCTAAACTCAAGCGCTAAGGTTACATTCACCCAGTCGAGTCCATGCACATAGTTGGTCGTGCCATCGACCGGATCAATGAACCAGCGATATTCGCTGCCCCGCTGCTCGATATCCTGCTCCTCGGTGAGGATGTCGTGCTCGGGGAAAGCTCGCCTCAATATCGAGATGATGGTGCGCTCGCAGAGGTGATCTACCTCGGTAACCAGGTCTATCTCGCCTTTTTTCTCCACTCGGTGTCCAACCCGCAGATTATCTTTCATAATTACGCCAGCCGCATCGGATGCCCTGACTGCCACATCTGTCAGCTCGTTGATAGTTACTTCATCTAGCATCTCTATTGACATAGTTCCCTTTTCCTTTGTTCGGTAAGCTCAAAGAACCATCTGTACCACTCCACGGTTGCCCTGAGTCCGCTCTCCAGGTCGGTCTTGGCGCTCCAATCCAGCAGCCTCTTAGCCTTGGTGGAATCGAGGTGCTGCCTTTTTATCTCGGTTGTTGCCTGGTTAAGTATCTCCGCGCTTCCCTTGCGGTTGGTGAGCTTCATTATCTTTTCGACCACCTGGCGCACCGAGTGAGGCTCCCCGACACCCATGTTGAATGCTTCTCCGTGGTGTTTGCCATGCCATACAGCCTCGCCCAGAGCCAGGTAGCCATCGATCGCATCTTCTATATACAGGTACTCTCTCAGATACGAGCCGTCTGAACGAATTATCGGGATCTGACCTTTTATGCAGGCTGCTATCGTCTCTGGTATCAGGCGATTGAAGTTGAGATCTCCGCCACCATAAAGGTTGGCGCACCGGGTGATCGCTACCGGCAGCGCGTAAGTACGATGAAAAGCTGTGCTTAGCATGTCCTGGCACGACTTGGAGACATCGTAGGTGAAGCTGCCTGATAGCGGCTTCGATTCATCTGTGGGAAGCACGAGCTGCTCGCCATAAGCCTTATCGCTCGAAGCCACCACCAGCGCCTTTACCGAGTTGAGGTGGCGCACAGCTTCAAGCATATTCCAGGTTCCCTGGATATTGCTCTTGAAGGTGCTTATGGGATCATTGTAGGCAGTGGATACGATAGTCTGTGCGCCGAGATGGAATACTACCTCGCATCTATAATCACTGATTGCTCGCTTTATTAGTTCGTAATCCTCCAGGCTTCCCATGACCTGGTCGGTTAGCCTATGTAAGCCTTGAAGATAGAAATTCGATAAAGGGACCCGATCTCTGATTAGCACTGTAACCTCTGCGCCGAGCGAACATAGTCGCCTAGCTAGGCACGAGCCTAAAAAGCCGGTGGCGCCGGTGATGAAGGCTCGTCTTCCCCCCCAGAAGCTGTCTTTATTCTTCGACTTCATCTTACATACATGGGGAACCTTGAACACAGGTCTTTTACTTCCGCCTTGATGCGAGCCAGGATCTCATCATCGTCCCGGTTGGAGATAGCGCGATCAATCAAATCAGCGATCTGCACCATTTCCTCTTCTTTCATTCCCCTGGTAGTAACGCAGGGAGTGCCGATGCGGATGCCGCTGGTTATGAGCGGTTTTTCTGGATCATACGGGATCAGGTTACGGTTCAGGTTTATCCCCGCCTTGCCGAGCACGGTCTCCGCATCCCTGCCGCTAATCTTCTTGTTGCGCAGATCGACCAGTAGGAGGTGATTATCAGTGCCGCCGGTGAGCACCTTGTAGCCTCGTTGCATGAGCATTTCAGCGATCTTCTTGGCATTTGTGATAGTCTGTTGTTGATCCTTCTTGAACTGCTCGGTCATAGCCTCCTTCAGCGCAACAGCCTTGGCTGCAATGACATGCATGAGCGGTCCTCCCTGTATGCCGGGCATGACCGTCTTATCCAGTTTCTTGGGGTAGTCGTTAATAGCCTTGCAGAATACCATTCCACCGCGCGGACCGCGCAGGGTTTTATGGGTAGTTGTGGTTACAAAATCACAATAGGGGATCGGATCTGGATGTAACCTGGCTGCTACCAGCCCGGCGATGTGGGCAATATCTGCCATAAGCATAGCGCCTACCTCGTCCGCTATCTCCCTGAAGCGCTTAAAATCGATAAAGCGAGGGTAAGCACTAGCACCGCAGAGAATCAGCCTCGGCTTGTGCTTCTTGGCTTGAGCAAGCACCATATCGTAGTCGATCAGGTGATCGGTCTCATTTACATTGTAGGAGACTATGTTGAACTGTTGACCGGAGAAGTTTACAAAATGCCCATGCGATAGGTGTCCGCCATGAGCAAGGTTCATCGAAAGAATGGTGTCCCCGTGCTCAAGCACCGCGTAATAGACCGCCATGTTCGCCTGGGTGCCGGAGTGGGGCTGCACATTCACATGATCAGCCCCGAACAGCGCTTTTGCACGCTCCCTAGCCAGGTCCTCGGCTATATCGACAAACTGGCACCCTCCATAGTATCGCTTACCCGGATAGCCCTCGGCGTACTTGTTGGTCATCAGGCACCCTTGAGCATCGAGGACTGCCTTGCTGGCGTAGTTCTCCGAGGCGATCAGGTTGACCTCGTACTCCTGTCTATCCAGCTCCTGCTCCAGCGCCCTTGATAGCTCCGGGTCGATCCTTTTTATTTCCTCGAACATCAAATCATTACCTCCTCATCTATTGGTTTTTAATTCGCATCCACTAGTTAATTATATACACATTGGAGTCGAATGTGAAACCAACCCAGTCGAGGCTATTCTGCTTGCAGGAATAAATTGCTTTAGGTCCTTGAGGTATCCAGCAGGTCTTTTATCCTTGAAGGTGTGATCTCACCGACTAAATAAAGCCCAGCCGGGTATGCGAACAATGCAATAATGAATGAAAGAGATGCCGGCAACTGAAGGTATCTAAGCGGCACGAATATGATCAACCCGACAAACAGGACTCGCCATGAGGTTGCAAACATCGTCCTTGAGAAATCCCTGGTTAGGGGAATAAAAAGTCCCATTATGGGACCACAAGCGTAGGATACAAGTGTGGCAATGGCGGCTCCAGCAAGCTGATAGCGCGGTATCAATACCAGGTTGAGCAGCACATTCACCGCTGCTGAGACGCCGGTGAAAAAAAGGTCTAGCTTCTGTCTTGAAATCGAGATGAGCAGCCGATTGTTCACCATGCCCAGAAACACGAAGACCTCTGCCCAGATAAGGATGGTCATACTCCCCTTAGCGCCTAAAAACTCGCTTCCATAGGCGATGCGAATGATCTCGCTGCTGAAATAGGTAACAAAGAAGCAAATCGGTAATATACAAAGGTTCATAAATCGAAAGCTCTCTCGGTATGCTCGCCTGAAGCTGAGGCTATCTTTCTGTAGCCTGGTAAATACAGGAAATAGTATGGCGAGCAGCGCGGTCGGCATCATGCGGGGAACCTCGACCACTCTAGCAGCAGCGTTATACAAGCCGACCTCGTTGAAGCTCAGGAATTCCTTTATCATAAGCTGATCTATGCGAGTATAAACGCTGATGAAAAGCAGGCTGATGCCGATGGGGATCGACTCAAGTATAAAATATCGCCATAGCTGAGGATCAAAGGAGAGCTTGAATGGCACCAGCGCCCGGCTGCATGATAACAAGCCAATAAACTCGGGGATTATGATCAGTCCATTTAAGGCGATAAATGACCAAAGCGGCAAGCCAAGCAGGATCAAGGCTACCGTCAAGCCGAGGTATAACAATCGGGCACTAATATGAATGATGCTAGGAGCCACCATGCGCATCTTGACCATGAAGATGCCAGAAAACAAAGTAAATGAGGAAAACAGCAAACCGATCCCCATGAGCACGATAAACAGTCTAATCATGGGATCATAATCGATGAAAAATGATATGGTAACAGCAAGGCTCAAAGACACGGTTGCGAAGACTGTCTTCAGAAACACGCCATTTCCCAAGACCCTTACTTGATCCCTGTCCGGCTTGGATAGCTCCCGTACAACGATCATATCAAGCCCGGAATTAGCCAGCATTCCGAAGAAATACAGGTATGCTCCCACCAGGCTGAACTTGCCGATATCCTCGACTCCGAGATAGCGCGCCATGAGAAAAAAAGCGAGCAGATTGAACAGCTTGCCAATCCCCTCGCTCAATAGGATAAGTAAGGTGCTTCCAGCAATGCGCGATACCTTGACCATGGATATACAAGACTATGTATAGGGCATTTTGTCAATGTTTAATTAAATCCTAGCCCTAAGCCACACCACATCCGAGCAATAAGCGTGAGCGAGCGGTCAATAATAGGCTTGAGGCTTGAGTGATGATGGTTGAGAGCCGTTGAGCCACCAAGCCACCAAGGCACAAGGAAGAAGTGATACCGTCATACAGGTAAGAGGAAAAGACTGTAGTAGGGGCAGGCCTGTATGTCTGCCCCGATAAGGGCGAACACAGGGATTCGCCCCTACACAAGTACGGTATTTACAGATACCGCTATCAGAGCCTAAATTAACCGAGCCATCCCGACTTGGTCGGGAGAAAGGAGTGGTCATTCTCGTACCGCTCGCTCAAACCCGTGGCTCAGAAAACATTTACTTATCTTTGATGCTTGCAGTTATTTATCCTAACTGCCAACCGCCAACTGTTAACATATCAATCCGGGTTCGGATAGACCCCGGTAGCGCCGTTGGCTGGCGATGGATTGCTCGGTGGATTAGGCGGCTCATTGTAGTCTCCGGCGGTATCAACAGCGGTATATTTCATGGTTATCAGCTCCGATGCGACAAGACTCGACTCCCAATCGAGCTGCATCGCAGCAGGTGCCTGCGCCTTATACATGGTCTTGGAGGGTTGGCTGATGCGCGTGCTGGAGAAATCCGGGATAATGTTTAACCCAGCTCGCTTCAACCGCAGATCAGGGTTTGGTCCTTTTAGCTTGAGCATATTCGGTATAATCAGGCTCTTCACCTTAGTAACCAACTGCTTCAGCAGACCTTGTTTCTTAACAAGATAGTCCTTATCCATCTTCAGCTTCATGCCACCAGTTTCATTGCTTGCAGCAGTCAATCCTTGCCCGGTCGGCGGATTAAGCGTGCTGGTCAGGTAGGGCCAGAAGAGGCTGCGGCTGCTGCCACCATCCTCTGCCACCATCTCAATGGTAAACATATCTGGAGCTATGCCGGGGTCAACCATACTGTTGAACCAGAAGAGGTTCTCATCGACCTTGGGCAAGAAGACACCGGTGGGCATGCCCATGTAATAAAGCTCGACAGAATCGACTCCCACGCCCTCGGGATCAGAGGTAAATGCCAGGATGCTCAGGTTGCCTCCGTAAGCGCTGGTGATCCTGGTATCCATATAACCGGCAATCAGGATCACAGGTGCAAAGTTTGGTGTTTCAGTTGCAGTCGGCGTGCTGGTCGGTGTATAGCTCGGTATCGGCGTTGCGGATGGACGCACTGTCGCTGTCGGGGTTACGGTGGGAGTGAAGGTCGGTGGGAAGGCGGAGGTCGTGAAATGCCAGATCGGTCCCGAGGTCTGGTTGCCCTTGTCATCCTTGGCTATGACCTGCCAATAATAGGTTACTCCATAGCTCATAGCCCCAGGATCAACATGCATAATTGGATGATCCCCTGCCAGTAAGTTATCCGGCGTGGGATCGTTAGCCTCGTAGTAGATATCGAATGTCAAGATATCACCAGCATCCGGGTCGGTGCACATCCACATAAGAATGGTGCGGTTCGGATCCGGAGTCGGTGTCGGTGTCGCGGTGCCGGTATGTGTCGGTGTCGGGGTAATTGTGGGAGTATTAGTGTAGGTCGGTGTGTCTGTCGGGGTAGGAGAGCTGGTTGGCGTGTTGGTGGCTGTCGGCGTATTGGTGGCTGTTGGCGTATTGGTGAAGGTTGGCGTGTTGGTTGGAGTGGGGGTGATGGTAGGCGTGTTGGTAGCTGTGCGAGTAGGCGGTGGAGTCCCTAAGTACAAGTGGAGGATAGGCTTGACATCAGGATTAAGGCTCTCGCTGGAGGCGAACAGAAAAGCCCCGGTCGCCTTGCTCACCCCAGGATCCTTGAGCAGCAGACCGAAGTTGTTCTCAGGATGCTCAAGCCACTCGTTGACCGGGTAGGTTACATCCCAGCTATACCATTGACCGATCGGGTCGGTCGGATTGATGGTTACGAAATCCTCTATCACATCGAGATAATCTTCGGGGGCCACGGTGCCGGGTCCTTCCCAGGGCGTTTCATCAAAGTTGGCGTAATTCCAGTTCGATTCCTCCTCGACAGCAGTTCTACCCGTATAGCCAATGGTGTCTATCCCGTAGCCCTCGCCCCATTCTCGTAGCATTCCATAGACTGCGATGTCCTTGGCTCCGTCCTGTGAGGTCAGGCGATCCTCGAAGTAAAGGCTCAGATAAGCATCGGAAACGGTAACCGGCGAGGTTGCCAGATAATCGGCAACCATGACATCCTCGGTGGAGATCTCCGGCAGCTCGAAGCGGATCAGGATGCGGCTGTCGTCTGCAATATAACCGGTTCCGCCAACCACCAGGGAATCCTCTGCGCCGGCATTATTACTCGCATAGGCGGACAAGATATGGTTGTCGGTAACGCCCAGATAGCCCGCCTTGCCATGTTGAAATACGCGCTCATCGATCGGAGTAGGGGTCGGTGTCGGCTCCGGTCCCGCATAGCACTCGACATAGCGATAGCAGTCCGGATTGCCGTAGAACCAACTGCCGGGCACGAATCCGCTTATGGAATAGAAAACGCCATCCAATACATCCGCCTCGTGTCTGAAGGTAACGAAGCCGGAATCCTGGATCTTGCGCCAGCTATTGGTTTCGGGAGTATAAACGATGGTTAGCTCGCTGGCTGCGCCATTTATATATCCTCCGCTGAGCCAGAGTTCGCCATCGAGTACCGCATCTGCACCACCCCACCACTGGTAGGGCAAAAAGGCGAACTGATCGTAATCCATAGTCCATTCATCGGCTGCGATATCGTAAACCTCTGTGGTATGCACATAGGCTCCGCCGGTGGAGATACCACCTGCTACCCAGATCTTGTCATCGTAAACCCAGGAATTGAAGAGCCGTCTCGGTGCATTCATGGTGGCAAGATGCGTCCAGGTGCCCTTGGTCGGGCTATAGCGATACAGGGTGTCAAGATTGTTGCCAGCATCGTCCTGTCCACCGATAAGGTAGAGATCTCCGTCGTAAGCGACCACTTCGTACCCCCAATTAGAGGGGACTATCGAGCCGCTCATATCCTCGGTAGTCCAGGTGTCATCGCCGATGTCGTACATGACCAATGTCCGATTAACATTGTCTCCTGGAATATAGACTACATCGCCGATTACAGCTCCATCTCCCCCCCAGGATACGGCAACCGGCGAGGATGACAACGTAGTCCAGGTTCCACTGGAAGGATCGAAGCGGTCAACCGCAAGCACATCACCAGTTGCGCCGTGATAACCGCTGAGTGCATACAGATAGTCTCCGTAAGCCACAACTACAAGATCGAGGCGAGGATTCGGTATGTCAGTGATCTGCTCCCAGGTCTTGGTGTAACCGGTGATATTAATGATGGCAGTGCTGTTAAAATCGTACTTGGTCTGGTTCTTGACCGAGACAAGCACCGATTCGCTTCCCTCAGAGGGTACATTTATCTGGATATTGAACTGAGTCGTATTGTTATCCGGCACCGGTCCGACGCTCGATGGACCTGTAACCGACCAGGCGGAATAGTAGTCCAGGTCGAAAGTATAGGTGCCTCCGGTCATGTTAAGCAGCGTGTATGTATGATTGATGTCGCTCCCAACACAAACCTGGTAATTTTTTACCGGCGGTATAAGGAAAACATTCTCTCCCAGCACAATGAAGTCCACAGTGCCATCGAGCGTGTGTGGTGGGCTTCCCCAGGTATCCCCCTCAAGGTGCCAGTTCATGATCGCCGGTCCCCCGCTGGGGATGGAGATGTTCACATTGAAGTAGTGATCCGACTGACTGTACATCTCTCCGTAGCCTCCATCGGCATCAAGCCAGGTTGCCACATTAGTACCAACCCCGCTGGTTGTCCAGTTGTGGGGACCATTATCGTTTGGACCCGCTGCATCACTCATGCTGTTGATAACCCAGCCTGCCGGAAAGGTAAACTCGACCAGGTTCATCCACTCCGCATCGTTGGAGTTGTTCCAGACCAGGAACTGGATATCCACTGTGCCGGGTAAAAGCTCGGTCTGATCCGGTGTAACCGTAGAGCCATCAATGCTTGCATGAGAAACGCTGATATGCCCCGTAAACACTAGCATGCTTAACAGGCATAAGATTATCCCTCTCTTCATCATGGCAAGTACTCCTTATGATTTAAGACATAATTTCTTATTCCATACCTTTTCCTATTTCCAACTATATTATACATAAAATCAAATTGCAATGCCCAAAATCATCAATATCTTTTCAAAGAAACCACAGAAAATCCCCCCTGCGACCTTTTAATAAGTTATCATAAGGTCAATCCAGCCTCTTTGTCATTACGATAAACAGCGATTATAATCAGGTGAGTGTTTATGGATGTTGAATCACTAAGACCTAAACGAGCGCATCAATATTATGCGGTAATCTTCGGTTGCGCTGCTATTGCTTTAACCTCGCTATTCATAGCCCAAAGCAAGAGTTTTTTAATCTTAATTATATGGCTTGGTATTATCTTTGGCGCCATAGCTCTAAGGTATATTAGATCTGCTTTTATGGTGGTTGTATTTTTGATACCATTCACATCATATATGGCTCGGGGTAGTGTTTTACCCCATCTAAAGCCGAATGAGGCGATCCTACTAGCTTTTTTATTCCTGGCGCTTACCTATCTCTTGGTATCCAATAATCGGTTCCAGGTCAACAAGATCGATCTAATCATGCTTTTTTATCTGTTCAGCTTCATTCCCGCTTTTTTATTTCATCTCGCAAGGGGAAGCGAGCCTGCCTTCGCCGATGTAAAGACAGCCTTCGCACCGATGCAATATTACATCCTCTATCGCCTTACCCTGATGCTCATCTCCAGGCAGGAGCATGTCCTGCGTTTACTCAAGGTCATGTTTGTCAGTGCATTTGTAGTAAGCCTTCTAGGAATATTTCAGGCAGCGGATATCCTTGGTGTCAGGGAATTTATTAAAAGCTACTATCCAGACGACCCGGTAACCTGGCGGACAGTGGTCTTTGGCTCCAACTTCGAGGGCACCGGCAGGGTTACCTCCATATTTGCTGGTGCATGGAATCCGCTGGGCATGTTCATGGCGATGAACTTGATATTCTTGCTATGCCTGCTCATCGGTCGCCGTGGAAGGAGCGTTCTAGGAATCGGCTGGTATATTGTCGGCTCATGTTTGCTTATAACCTTGTTTTTGTCTGGGTCTTTCAGCAGCATAATTGTCTTTTGCCTAGCGATGCTAATAATGGTGTTGATCGATGGTAGATTCAGGATTTTATTGCTTTTTTTAGGCTCTGTATTAGTCCTTTCGATTATATTTCATGAGCCGATAGAACAGAGGCTCAGTTTTCAGTTCAGCCAGGATAGCCTTGTTCCGAGAACGCTTGCGACCAGGCTTGAGATCTGGCGGGAAGAGTTGGCGCCTGCTATCTATGAACATCCAATGTTTGGTGTTGGCTTTCGTGCTCAAAGGGAGAGAGCTTATAGGATAGAGGAATCGCAGTACTTCAGCCTATTGCTTCAAGGTGGATGGCTTCGTTTAATTGGATACCTTGTGTTTATGGCTTGTATATTGTGCCATGCGTGTTCGAGATACCGATCACCGAGCGCCGGGCTTCTCCAAAGGCGACTATGCTTAGGTATAATGCTTAGCACCCTGGCTTTTATAGTAGCAGGTATTACGGCGCCGTATTTTGGGTACTCCGCAGTTTCGGAGTGGTACTGGATTGTGCTGGGCTGCCTTGTGATGTTGTGCAAAGACGGTGAGGCTAGTTTGAGACAAAGGTAGAGATTATAACAAGATGGAGATCTTATTGAACTCGACTCCAGCCGGTCTCGGTAAACTGCCAGAGGTCATCATACTTTCGGTCATATCCATAATATCCACCGTAAAGTAGAATTCGTTTCCTCTTAGAATCGTAGGTCATACCAAATAAAGCTCTAGGTGAAGGTTTCGTTTGTGTTTCCATCCTTAACCATCGCCTATTATGGTAAAGCCATGTCTCGTTTGAATAGCATCCTTTTTTTGTCATGCCGCCAAATAGTACCAGCGACTTTTTAGGCGGGAAATAGACCATGCTACCCATTGCCCTTGGTGATGGAGCCGGGAATGTAACTCTCTTATGCCAGGAATGTCCCTCGTATTCCCAGGTATCTCCATAAAACATCCAATTCCCTGCATTTCCGCCGAATAATAAGATGATATTCAGCTCTGCGTGATAAGCCATGGCGAAGTCGGACCTGGGGGAGGGTGAGTACTCGGTTTCAATGGGCTGCCAGGTTTTGCCATCCAGCTCCCAGGTATCATCCCTGAACTCTCCATCGAATCCGCCGTAAAGCACCAGTCGATCTCTGTGTGTATCATAGCATAGACCGCAACCGACTCGGGGAGGAGGCTGATCAGATAACGCAAGCGTACTGAAGTTGTAACCATCATAAAGGTGCGTGTTGCCGTTAAATACGATGCCGCTGCCCCCGAAGAGGACGATACCAAGCAATGAGGGGAAGTAGCACATTCTATGTCCCCAGAGAAACTCTGTGGTTTGGCTTCGTGGTAGCTTGAGCCAACGGGTGCCGGTGTACTTGTAGCTATCCATATTCACCCGGTTGCGGCGGATTATACCGCCAACTAGAATAACCTCGTCCAACTGCTCGTCATAAGCCAAGCAAAGGTCATAAAGTGGCGGGGGATGAGCTACCTCTTCAGCAGCCATAGCTCGTGAAATGGATATAGAAATCAAAATTAAAGTGAAGAGAATAACTCGGTTCATAGATTCAGGGAATGATCTATCTAAATACCGCATCGCTTGTATCTCCCCCCATCTGGCGCCAGAAAAGAAAAATTATCTGAGCGATGCAGTTTACCGCCTTGTTATAGGATACCGATGCGATACCGAAGGGTATGGAGCGCTCATCAAAGGATTCCGGCGATACGATCTTTCCATCAACATAAAAGGCTTTGCCAAGCATCGGATACATCCTGGAGATAGGATGAATGCTATTTCCTAGAATTGTTGAGACACCTGCCGGAAAGGACAAGTCAGTATCGAAGCCAGAAAAGCCGACCATGAACTTCGGCTGCATCGAGATGGCGAACCTATTATAAAGCGGTGCGTAGTATTGCTCCATGTCATCGGCGCTGCTGGTATTCAGCGGATTGTGAAGCTCTATGATCGCTCGACTCCACAAGCCGAGATTGTAAAAGAAGGTGCCCAGCTTCTGTCCATCCATGGCAGCCCTGACATTTTCTATGTAAATAGAAGCCAACTCATCGATAGCCTGCTTCAGATCATCAGCTTGGAGAATATCATCGAAGGGAACTATCTTCGCTACCTCCTTATAGTTGTTCAATCCCTCCAGAAACGGTTGTTCGTAGAAGCCATAGAGCACCTTGAACTTGGAGGGCTGTAGTTTTATCGCATCGGAGACGATGTGCATCGCAAGGCTATTGTGGCTATCTTGCGCTGACGGTTGCTCCACGGCCACAGAAGGGGTGAAGGGAATTAGTAGTAAGGTGATAAAGGAGGTGCAAAGACATAGATGTAAAGCAGCTCTCATACGGGCTTCAAGAAACGATGCTCTCAGAAGTTTTAGGTTTGGCTCTGCTTTTATCTTATATGACATGAAAGACTATTCTGCGTGCATCAAGTGATGATCAAGCCTCGACCTTGCCGAACCATTTCTCCCTTAGCTTGTTCTCCAGCTCTGCCATGAGGTCAGGGTTATTCTCCAGCATCTCCTTGACATTATCCCTTCCCTGTCCGAGCCTTGTCTCTCCATAGGAGAACCAGGCGCCGGCACGACTTATGATCTTCTCCTCGATGGCGCTATCCAGTATGATGCCTGACTTGGAGATTCCCTTTCCATAGATGATATCGAAAGTAACCTCGCGAAATGGAGGCGCTAGCTTATTTTTTACCACCTTCACTCGGCAGTTGTTACCGACTACTCGGTTGTCATTGTCCTTGATCGAAGCCAGCCTCCTGATTTCCAGCCTGAGCGATGCGTAAAACTTGAGTGCCCTGCCGCCGGTGGTCGTCTCCGGGCTTCCGAAGGTTACGCCGATCTTCTCGCGGATCTGGTTGATGAAGATGACCGTGGTCTTGGAGCGGCTGATCACCGCGGTGAGCTTTCTGAGCGCCTGGGACATGAGCCTGGCTTGCAAGCCGACATGGCTGTCGCCGATGTTCCCCTCCAACTCATTTCGTGGCACCAAGGCGGCGACAGAGTCGATAACCACCACATCTACAGCGCTGCTTCGCACCAGTGTTTCGGCGATATCGAGCGCTTGTTCGCCATAGTCCGGCTGCGAGATCAGCAGATCATCGATGTTCACGCCTAGTGCCTTTGAATACTGGGGATCAAGCGCGTGTTCCGCGTCTATGATCGCGCTAATGCCCCCCATCTTCTGAGCCTCGGCGATTATATGCAATGCAAGGGTCGTCTTGCCGGAAGCCTCGGGACCGTATATCTCCACCACTCGTCCACGAGGTACTCCCCCGACTCCGATGGCTGCATCGAGGTTAAGCGCTCCTGTCGGTATGGAGGGAACCTCAACATGCATGGACTGGTCGCCAAGTCGCATGATAGAGCCTTTGCCGTACAGCTTCTCCAGCCGGGCGCAGGCTGCCTCCAGAGCCTTTTGTTTCTCGGATGATTGCTGTTGCTCTTGTTGTCTCTTTTTATCTTCTGCCATAGCAGGTTTCCCTAAACCTCTCGGTGCGGTTATTGCATAGCTTTCTTTTTACTTAGCGAGCTTATTAGAAGCAAACCACAAAATCAAGAGTTAATCCAAATCCGAGTATATTAAGACATTGACATGAAAACGTTATCTGGCGATCACTTCTTGTACCTGAAGGATCGTTTTTCAAGCGTTTTTGAGGCGGCAGCTCGCACAGAGTAGGGAAGCTCCCTTGACTTGATGATGCTCTTCAGATCGCTATCTCGGAGGAGTCTGACCAGGTTGATGGCGACATCGGGCGGCGTCTTGGGATTATTGACCAGGGCGTTCTGCACCCCGTAAGTTTTTGACCACTCCTTGTGTTTGGCTATGGAACGCAGAACCTCCTTGTCAATATTTCTCATCTTCGCAACGCGAATGATCTCGTCCTCGGTGATCTTGGGGCTGTTAACAACCGCAATGGCTACTCGGCGGCTGGGATCTTTTAGTAGAACGGTTCTGACCATGATAGAGCCTTTAGTCGCCAGTACCTCGCGCATGTTCTCGGGAAGTTTCATTATAGCAGTGGCGAGATCCCTCTCTTTCTCCTCTTCGAGGGTATCATCCTGCAGCTTGTCAAGAGACAAACCTTCATCCTGCAAGGCATCTTCGAGCTGTGATTCAAGATCATCGGTATCGACTTCGTTGGCGGAGACCTTCTTGTACCATTTATCCAGGTCCTCAGCGCTCTTCTCCTTAGCGGAAACGCCTTCCTTTGAGCTGCCGGATTCAGCCTCATAGCGCAATTTACCCGAAGTTTCTTGCTGAAGCTCTTGCTCTTCTAGGTAGATAAGCAGGTTCATCCTGATATGCGAATCAAGCTTTGGATTTATGAGCAAAGAATCAGCTATCTGGGGATAGCGTTGTATCCTCACCTGGTTGCGAAAGATAAGCTCCTGGATCTTAGGCGAGACCCTTTTTGCCAGAGCCGCAACGGTGATATCAGCAGTGGAGCGGTTGAGCACCAGTTGTTCCGCTATCTTCCCATCATTGTAGTGCCTCTTGGCAATCGCATTTAGCAGCGCAGGAGGAGAGGCGCTATCCGAAGCCATGGCTATTAAAATATTCTTTGGCAGTGTTTTTAGCGTATTATCCGCCTCGGCAGCTATCTTAGGATCTTTATCCTTGAGCAGAATAACCAAAGATTTACCGAGCAGTAAATTATCAAAGGCAATCAGTCCCCGGGCAGCATCGAGGCGCACCTCCCTAGGAGCTTCCCCAGCCTTGATCCTCTTATATATATCATAAAAAGGATCCCTACCTTTTATCTCTGTCTTGTGACCATGCTTTGCCATTACTTAGCTCGTTCCCCTACATCCAAAAGCTCTGAATTCCCTTTATTCTCGAAGATTAGACGCCTCATCTTATAGCCTGCTTCCAGCTCGACTAACTTGTTATTATAGTAGATCTCTACTGAGTTGTCATTATCAATGACCAGTTCGAAACGCTCCATACCCTTGTATTCCACCCTCTGACCAGGGAACAATCTTCGAACGATCTCCTTATTATCATCGATGATAAGCCTGATCAAAGCCTCGGATAGCGCATGGATTCTAAGGAAATGAAAGATACCCATCTCCAATAGCTCCTTGTCGGTGTATTCCTTTATACTCTTGATCGCTGTTGGAGTTGGAGCATCATTGTTAAGGCGCCGCCGGCTAATATCGCTACTCTTTGCTGAGGAGCTTGGAGTCTCTCTGATGCCCAAAGGGGTTTTGTATAATAATATAAAAAGAATGCTGGCAGCCAAGACGCTGAGCGCAAGCAAGAGATAAATGAGCCTCTGTTGAAGATATTCGGTTATTCTCTCGCTGCGAGACGGCTTGGTGCTAAGATCCTCTATCAAGATCCCCTTGGACTCCTTCCACCAGTCGAGAAGGTCATCTAGTTCGATGCCGAGATGCATTGCTATGCTTCGCAGGTGAGCCTTGACTATTGCCTCATCAGGTAAGTCCTCGCTTCGATCAGACTCCAGGGCATTTATGATCTCAAGCGGCACCCGGGTAATTTGGGATAGATCCTCAGCAGAGATGCCACGGAGCCGCCGCTGCGAACGAAGATGATCTCCGAAACTCTTCATCCCTTTTCGAGATCTTCCTTTCTATGCCTTATGTAATCGATAACATCCTCATCCGCCCCCCAGCTTGTAATCAAGGGGAGTTGATCAAGGATCTCGCCGTTGTTGATATGATCGATAAGCCTAAAGAGCATCCGTTTGTCCATATTGGAGTTGCGCAATACTCGAAGTTGAACCCGCTGATTGGGATAGCGAACCATAGCCTCCAAAGATAGCTTGTCTCCGCTCTCTGCCACCAGCTCCGCCTCGATGGGGGGAAGCGATAACAGGCGATCCAGGATTATCTCCTTGGCGTTATCCCTGGTGATCTTGGGTAGCGCTTGATTATGATAAATCTCCTCGAGGTCCTGTTTCAAGAGTCCCATCATCAGGCGCTCAGCCAGGTAAATCGGGGTTTTGGGATTGGAGGCGATCGCCTTGCGAACCCCGTAGCGTTGAAACCACTTCTGGTTAGCACAGACAGCTAGCAACCGTTCTGACGATATCCTCTTATCGTTCAGGTAGGGGTAAAGATCGACCTCGCGCAGGTATCGATTCTTCAAAACGACCTCGAATACCATAATATGGGGATCACGCAGCAGTATGCGACAGAGCGTCGGGTTAGCTGTCCTTGCCATTGCCATCCTGTCCCCCAGCGGCATGGTGCGCAGCCTGGTCTGGAGAAGCTCCTCGGCTACCTGGCGGATGTTGATCGGAATCCCTACATCCTGGATTACATTGATAAGATCCGGCTTGTATAAAAACTTTACGAAGCGGATGGAGATATAGGGCGGTGTGCTAGGATTGCGCACCAGCTCCATCTTGACTGTATATTCGTTAGTCCAGCGCTTGTTGGAGGCTACCTCGTCAAAAAACTCCTTGGGCAGATCCTTCTGGCGGAGGATGGATACCAGCTCATCGAGGCTCAAAGTGGGATCTTTGACCTTTTCAGCTAATATCTTATAACGATCTGTGCTTTTTTCCACGCCTCGTCTAGCCATTCCTTCAACCTTTGGTTGATCCGTTGTTCAACAGCGATCTTAAGCGCCGCCTCGTGGACGACCTCCTTGCTGATTCCCTCTTGATCTTGTGGTGGTATTAGCTGGTCTATCTCCTCTTGGCTCAGTTTTATCTTGGCTGGATTGATGTAGGGGCGAAACTTTATATCGATGAACTTATCGACCAGCAGCTTTTCTCTTATAAGCTGCTTGATGTCTCGTGGTACAGCGCCCTGTTTTTCCAGGAAATCCTCGAAGCTGCCCGTTCCGCCGTAGCTCTCTTTTAGCTGTTCGTATTTCTTTTCGATAAGCGACCCATCGACCTGGCTGAAGCCGAGCCTGGTTACCTCCTGCACGATAAGACGGCGATTGATCAGGGACATCAGCACCTCTAACTGCGTCTTTTCGCCATCCGTGCTATCAGCAGGGCTGAAATAGATATTCTCCAGTCTAAGATCGCTGCTGGTGATCACCTGGTCGTTGACCACTGCCACCAGGCTATCCACTATCTTCGGCTCGCAAGCCCCATGAGCAAAAAGTAAAAATACCTGCAACCAAACACCGAACCCAACTGCCAATCCCTTAGACATAAAGCTCGCCCTCTCTTATGTATGCATAGGCATTGTGGTTATGTATCGATTCCAGGTTCTCGGCCTCAATGGAGAAGCCGATTATATGGCGACTCACCTCCATCTCCTTTAGCCCAGCAGCGATACCTCGCACCAGGTCTTCAACGAACCTCGGATTGTTATACGCCAGATCGGTAATATACTTCTCGTCCTCTCGTTTGAGCAGCGAGTACAGCGGAGCTGAGGCATTAGCTTCCACCAATTCAATTATATCCTCAATCCAGATGAACTTTCGAGAGCATATAGTTACCGTTACCAGGCTGCGTTGATTGTGAGCGGAAGCCTCGCATAGCTCCTTGGAGCAAGGGCATAAGGTCATTACCGGCGCCTCGATAGCACTGGTCAGATGATAAACATCGCCGGCGCCCAGGTAGCCGGTCAGCCTGCATTGATATTTCATAAGCGAGGTCGTCTTGGAGACCGGCGCCTGTTTCTCGATAAAATAGGGAAACTCTATCTCGATATGCGTCGATTGCGCTTGCAAGTGATCCTTTATCGCGCACAGGATATCCCTTATCTTATCGAACTCGATGTCGCCACGGACACGATTCAGTATTTCAACAAAGCGGCTCATGTGGGTACCGCGATACTCCATTGGCAGATCCACGAACATATTGACCCTTGCTATGGTCGATTGTTTCCCCTGCTTCTTGTCTCGCACAACGATAGGGTAATAGATGTCCTTGATCCCGACCTTATCGATTCCGATGCCGTTAGCCGGCTTTTGCATCTGGATATCCTTCAATGATGTTCTCCTTACCGCTCTTCTAACAATGAAAATAATAGGTCAGCCATATTTTTTCAAATCAGAAGAAAGGGATATCAAAGAATTGAACAATGAGGAGCTGTGCTTCAATCCCTTGGGCGTGTTCTGCTAGGTAAGCAATAATAAAATGGCAGATAATGCATACTCAAGTAGTTGCCTATCAAAGATATCTCGCTGAAAAATAGGGCGATTTGGGTGTTTGTTGCAACTTTACTGCTGGTGGTGCTTGCCAGCGCTCTCCATGTATAAAGATTACATCATTTAATAATAGATAGTTTTAATATAATTATATAAAGGAATTTATAATGCATGAAATTTGTTTGCATCTTAAAGGCTTAAGGAGCGGTCTTTCTAATGACCAGGTCTAGAAGCGTATCCCTGAAGGACTTTCCCCTATCCAAAGGCTCTATCTTCGGCTTTATATCCAGGCTGTAGAATAGCCTCTCCATGTCGATGTGCGGTATCAGCCTCGGCTGGTCTTTTTGGGTAGTGATTATCAGGTCTGCGTTGTTCTGCTCAGCCTTGCTCTCGATGGCATGTATATCAGAGATGCCGTATTCATGGTGGTCGGGGAATATAATCAGATCGATAAGCTCCCCGGGGAGCTTATCGAGGGATCTGCGAAAGCTGCTTGGATTGCCGATGCCACAAAATGCCAGGTATCTTTTCCCCTCAAGTTCGGTTAATGACATACTTTCCATGGTCAGCGGATTTATCAGCCCTTTTACGATGTACCTTGACTTGAACAAGCGAGTATCAGGCGCATATCTTCTTATGGAAGCGATGGCCTTGCCTAGAAAATCTTCCACCGCATTGGTGATTATGATAATGTCAGCCATTGCAAGCTCACCAGCCGGGACCCTCAGGTATCCTCTAGGCAATAGCCAACCCCCACCGAGTGGATTTCGACAGTCAACCGTGATAATCACTACATCTTTTCTAATGCCGTAGTGCTGCAATCCATCGTCGAGCACGATTATAGTGCTACCGTATCGTTCCTGTGCCTTGATCGCTCCCTGGTAGCGCCGCGCAGCAGCTATTATCGGTATCCCATCGCTACTCATTGCCATCATATAGGCTTCATCGCCGGACACCTGCGGATCAGCCAGTATCTTCTCCGTATCACTGACCACTATCACCCTATTTTCATGCTTTCTCTTGTATCCTCTGGTTACGATTGCCGTATTCTCGTGTCGGGATATGATCTGCGCGACCATCATGGCGATTGGCGTTTTGCCAGTGCCTCCTGCTACGATGTTGCCCACGCAGATGACCATGCCATCAAAACGGTTGGCGTAATTTAGCCCCAGCCAATAGCTCAGGCGATGAAGCATCACACCCAGATAATAGAATATCGAAGCCAAGCTCAGTATCATGCGCAGCGGGTAGAGCCACAATGCCTCATCGTCTCGGTCGGCGATTCGGGCATGTAGCTTATAGATGTATCCAGGCAACCTCATATATTAAGGTATCCAACCTTTGTTTCTA
This sequence comes from uncultured bacterium, assembly GCA_964448115.1. Taxonomy (GTDB): domain Bacteria; phylum CAYUVA01; class CAYUVA01; order CAYUVA01; family CAYUVA01; genus CAYUVA01. The sequence goes on along the minus strand of CAYUVA010000053.1, from coordinate 3,677 downwards.
TAATGAGAAATCTGCTCCAAGTCCTGCACCTAATATGCGTTGCGGGCGATGAAGACCTCGTATAATGTCCATAGTATGATCTTAAGGTCGAGCCATACTGACCAATTGTCGATATAGAAGATATCAAGCTCAACCATCTGATCGAAGGTTAGACGGCTGCGTCCGCTGACCTGCCATAAGCCGGTTATGCCCTGGTCCACCGTGAGTCGTCGCTTATGCCACGGCTTGTAGTTCACGATCTCATAAGGGATAGCTGGTCTGGGACCGACCAGGCTCATCTCCCCCTTGATAACATTTATAAGCTGGGGCAGCTCATCGAGGCTGTATTTACGAAGAAACCTTCCTATGGGTGTTATTCTATGATCTTCTTTTAGCTTGTAAACCTGCTTATTTTCTGGATCAGAGGGCATCTCACCCTTGATCAGCCTGGAGACGAAATCCTTGTGTGTCTCCTGGTCAGCGGTGATGAACATAGTCCTGAACTTCAGGCATTTGAATATTCTCCCATCCCTTCCAACACGCTTTTGTTTAAACAGAACCGGACCTTTGGAGGTAAGCTTAATAAGCAGTGCGATCAGGATAAACAACCATGATAGAAGGATCAATCCAATGCTGCTGAGAACAAGGTCGGTAGTCCTTTTTATGAATCGATTCAAGCCCTTTATCGGGTTGCCGAAATGCTTTATGACTGGAAAACCGCCCAAATGATCCAAAGAGATCTTCTCGGGGATATAGTCGTAGATCTCAAGTATGGTCTTGAAGCTCACATTGCTATCCTCAAGCTGCATCATCAGGTCGATCAACCTCTCAGCAAAGACCGGTATGGTGAAGATCACCTCGGAGACCTTGTTTTTCCGAATGATATCTGGAAGCTGCTCCAGGGAGCCGAGAACAGAGGGCTTGTCCTCGCTTTGGTCATGGTCATCTCCGGCGACCATGCCCACTATGCGCACTCCGAGCTTGGTTTTCTTATTGCTGATCTCCTCTGTAAAGTTCCAGGCAAGCTCATCGCAGCCGACAACCAGGATATTGTAGGTATTGTAGTCCTTTTTTCTGAGATACAACTGCATCAACCTATAGATGACTCTAAGAAAGAAGACGGCAAAAAAGGTTCCCAACCAGGTTTGCAGGAAGATCTCCCTTGAGTAGGTGAATCCGCGGAACTTGAAGCCACCGCGATACCAGAATGCACATGCCACTAGCAGGAGAATGTAAATGAACGAAGCCTTGATGCTGTTCACCAGGTCATTAGTTATCGAGATCTCGCCGCGAAAGTTATATAGCCTGAAGTATGCAAAGCATGGTATGGCGCAGATAATCACAAATGGTAGAAGATAAAAGTAGGCTCCATAGTTGTCCTCAAAGGGCTTGGGGATCTCGAGAAAGAAGTTCAATGGAGACTTGATGACCAGCCTAATATCAAAGACCTGGTAAAAATAATCGCTTACCACCTTGTTCTTTACCGCCATCCCGTAGATAACTACCAGCATGGCAGCATCAATCGCGATAAGAATCGAATAGAAAATGCTCTTTGAAACCAGGCGTTTCATCTTCTCCAGGCTCAATTTAGCCTATGATTCTTGTCAAGCTCAATTCGATTTCTAGCCATCAAGGCTGCCCAGCGAATGGCTTCCCTCATGCTCAATGGATTAGCGTTTTTAAGGTGGGCGATATCATAAGCGGTGCCATGATCAACCGATGTTCTGATAATAGGTAGCCCTAATGTAATATTGACCGAGCCGAAGAAATCGACCGTCTTTACTGGGATCAATCCCTGATCGTGGTATTGCGCGATCACTACATCGTAACGATCATTCAAAGCCTTGTAGAATATGGTATCCGCTGGCAGCGGTCCCTCGATCCTTATCCCTGAATCGATCGCTTTTTTCACCGCCGGTATGATCATCTCATGCTCCTCGTGCCCTAGTTTTCCCTGCTCCGAGGCATGTGGGTTGAGTCCGCAGATCCCTATGCGGGGATGAGAGATCCCAAGTAGGCTCATATCTCGGTTAACCATCTCTATGGTCTTAATTATCAGGTCTTGGGATAGTGCTTGGTTTACATTGGAGATCGGGATATGTGTGGTTACTAGTGCAACGCGCAGCTTGCGGTTTAGCATCATCATTACAGGATGCCCTCCACCGCAAAGATGCCCTAAAAACTCGGTATGCCCCTTGAAGGCAAATCCGCCCTCGATGAGTACATGCTTGTCGATCGGAGCGGTAACTATGCCATCCACCTGGCTAACTTTTGCCATCCTGACCGCTTTTTCAATGCAACCGATCACGCCGGGAACATTCTCTTTGCTGGGAGATCCCGGGCTTACATCCTGTTTGAACAGTCCATCGAGCGCGATGACCTGAATGCCAGGATATTCCCAATCCACCAGGCTGCCGGGAATGACCTTCTTCAGCTCCACATATAGCCCCAGCTCATCACGCAGCCTTCGCAGATGCTCGAAGCTGCCGACAATGACAAAGTATATGCGCTCCCTTTTCTTTAGAAATGTAACCGCCGCTTTCAGCGCCACCTCCGGACCCACGCCCGCAGGCTCGCCCATGGTTATGGCAAGACGAACCGGTTTTTTCTTGGAGGGGGGCATATTCTATACGGACATCATCTTATTCGGTGATCACCTCGATAATAACTCCTGCCTAAAAACAGACCGCAATCGCTGGTTTTATTGTATATTGATAAACCAGTAAAGCCAAGACTGTAAAATAAATATTAAGGTCAAGGACTCTATTGATCCTCTTCTTTCAATGAAACCAGGTAAACACCAAAGCAGATGGTGATGATCCCGACCCAACGGATTAGGGTTATGTGATCATCGAACAGAAGCCAGGAGAAAAAGGCGATGAGTATATAGCCTAAACTCAACATCGGATAAGCGAAGCTAAGATCAGCCTCGGCGAGAACGGCAAGCCAAATCAGCATCGCAAGCCCATAAGCAGACAACCCGATTATAACCCATGGATTCAACATGCCCAAAAGTACCTTGCCATCTAAATGATCGATGAAGCCGACCTGGTTCATGCCCTGCTTCATCCCCAGTTGACCTATTACGCCCAGAGAGACAGCAACCAGGATCTTGCTCATGCTGCGAAGGCTTTTCTTATCGTACTTTGCCATCACCCCATCACCAGGGCTACGCCCAGAAAAATCAGAAAAACGCCAAGCCACCGCTGCCAGGAGACCTTTTCCTTGAAAAATATGGCAGAGATGAAGGTAACCAATATATAACCTACGCTCAGAAGCGGATACGCAAAGCTCAGATCTTCTCTCGATAGAACGATTAACCACAAAAACGAGCCGATGACTAGTGAGATGGAGCCGACCAGTACCGATGGGATCAGAAAAACCTTAATTAAAGAGAAACTTAGCTTCTTTATCGGTCCCATCCTTGACATTCCTAGCTTTTGGAAGGTTTGCCCGCTCACCGTGCAGACCACAGAAAGAAGTATCAAAAGCAATGATTTCAATGGCATCTCCATTGGGTAATAATTAGTACAAACAGCTTTGTAACATCAAACCGACTTCAATGCAATGGTAAGACCAATCCTAAAACAACCCTTCAAAAGATATAATTATTCTACCCAAACAACGACATCTGTAATTTTTTTAAAGATAATTGTCAAAATAGGGCTTATGAACCACCACTTCAAGCCAGTATTCAT
>CAYUVA010000052.1:0-27085 GCA_964448115.1 uncultured bacterium | reverse complement strand
CTTTCGGTCAACGGTTTTCAAGACCGCCGCCTTCGACCACTCGGCCATCCCTCCGATCGCCTATACAATATAAGAGTCTCCTCCCCAGAAGTCAAGAAGCCTCAAATAGCCTTATGCTGCCGAATTATCATCGTCCATCGAGTCGGATTGCATCTGTATATCACGCAAGGTGAGCTGCTCAATAGGAAGAAAAATCAACCCGATGACTGTTACCGGGATAAAGCCATTAAGATGAAGGATCAACGAAATACCGCCCGCCGTACCAGGATCTATGCCAGGATCCACTGCCATTATACCCATTAGCGCGGCTGCATGGAAGGTGCCTACAAATCCAGGTGCAGCCGGAATAGCGACCGCCAAAGCCAGGATCACCACCATGAAAAGCGCGGCAACAAACGAGATCTCGTACCGATGAAAAGCTATGAAGACAAAGTAAATATTGAAGCCAAAGATACTCCACATAATGATCGACCAGAACATTATCCGAGCAAGATCCCATGCACTATTGAAAAATCTTATACTGGAGGCAAAGTTATCGAAAATATCAAGGATTTTGGTCGCCCACCTGGACGGCAATGGTGATAGGAAGATGTTCACCACCTTCAGGGCTAGATCCCTTTTTTCTCTTATGAGGATCAGAAATATTATGATAGCTAAACTTAGCGCTAATCCGATGAAGCCTACGATAACCAGCTTATTCTTGGTCTCTATGGCGTTCTGACCAGTGATCTTCGGAAAATAGATGATAGAGACAAAAACAAGCATCAAAAGCACACAAAATATATCAAATACCCTTTCAACCACGATGGTTGAAAAGGCAGCGCTTTTGCTGATCCGCTCACGACGACCGATGATGTAAGCGCGCACGAATTCGCCGATACGAACCGGAAGTATATTGCTCGCCATGAAGCCGATAAGTATGGAGCGGAACAATGGAGGAATACGGATCTTCTTGATATGCTTAAGCAGGATCTTCCATCGCTCAGCACGGAAATAAAATGCAAGAATATTGGCGCTTATGGCGGGGAGCAACCAGTAGTACTGGGCATCGGAAAGTGCATTAGCAAGACTGTCCAGGTGCGGGTACAGGTAGTATATAAAAAGCCCGAAAAAGACGATGCTTATGGCGATGCCGATCCAGAATTCCCTGCGCATGCCGATCCTTTTAAGCCTTCATCATGCCCACAACCCAGACAGCATAGAAGATAACGATGGTAATCCCCCACCTGAGCGCTATCTTGGGCTTGAACCTGTCTTCCTTGTCCCAGGCTTTGAATATGAAGGCTATGGTGCTGGCAATCCAGCCGATAAATCCAATCTCAAGGACTATTGCCCAGAAGGTCGAGACTTCCTGCATTTTATATCTCCCAATAGTAGCCGATGGTTAGACTTGCATTATCATATAATATCACTTGATCCCATTCCACCACATGGAGGCTTTTAGGAACCACTCCGAGGGGATGAAAATCAGAGCTAAAAGCAGGATAATCAAAAAAATAACGATGATCTTGTTGGCTACCGGATCATCCCTAACCAGAAGCTCATGCTTTCCTAATGCCCCTCCGGCTCCTGCTTGCCCTAGGTTTGGCTTGTTTTTATCGTCTTGTTTCGTTTTTGCCAAGTCTGTTTCCCTCACCAACCTGTTGGTAGAAAAAGTATCTCAATATCTATGTCATCCTAAAGCCTAAAGGTAGTTAATTTTCTGTCTTGTGTCAACGAAAAGATAAATTGCCCTTGGGCATTGCCTTGGAGTATAAATATACAACATGATGTCAAGATTGCGGTTACAGGAGCTTCTCTTGTTCTTATTGCTTCTTTTCCATCAATTGCTTACCCTTGCGCCTGCGCTCTATAGCGGCGACAGCGGCGAGCTTGTAGGCGCTGCCTATATTCTTGGTGTTCCGCACCCGACCGGCTTTGCTGCATATCTTTGTCTGGGTAAGGCTCTGATATTTATGATTCCCTTGGGGAATATAGCCTACAAGATGAACCTGTTATCCGCTCTTTGCGCTGCACTGGCAGCTTTTTTTGTTTATCTAATCGCTGGATTGCTTGGTTGGAAAAGATGGATTGCCTTTTGGTGTGCGGTTATTGTGATAAGTGGCAGGAGCTTCTGGTTGCAAGGCAGCATCGCCAGGGTGTATTCCTTGCTGGCATTGATCTTCTCCGTGGTGATATACCTGTCTTTGTTATGGTTGAAAAATGGCGATAAGAGACTGATTTATCTAGCGTTTTTCATTATCGGACTCGGAAGTGGAGTGCATCTTCATAGCCTGATCCTTCTGCCTGTGGCTACTTTCTTCGTGGTTCGCATCAGGCATCGAACAGTTGCTTTGATGATGGCTATCTGTCTTTTAATGCTGATACTCGGGGCTTCGGTAACATTGTATGTTCCCATAAGAGCCAACACCGAGGTTGACATAAACTATGTTTATCCCCGGAATTTTACCCGTTTGGTAAGCTACATGACCCAGGAAGGTTACTCATTCAAGATGTTCAGCCGCAGCTATGAACAAGCCCTTATTTTCATTGACCGGATTCTTAGTATCTTGGCTCAAAGGGAATATACATGTATCGGATTCGTAGTTTTTCTCCTCGGCTTGTTATCTCTGATCCTCAAGCCAGAAAGACGAATTATCGTTTTATTGCTCATCCCTTTGCTAAATATCTATTGGATGTATATTTATGGCTACCAGGGGGACATCGGGTTTATCGAGCGCTATCTATTACCATCCTTGCTGGTCATGGTGCTGGTTAGTGGATACGGACTCCACAGGATGCTTGATGTTGGCATGTTTCGTGGCAGGTTTGGATCTTTTGCTTTCAAATCGAGCGCTTTTGCCTTTTCAACGTTCCTTGTCATCGCAAATATGATCAAGGTAGATCGCAGCGATACTTGGCTTCCATTCGACTTCGGGCACAACATTCTGAAGAGCATGGATCAAGGTGGTATCGTATTCCTTCAGGGAGACAACATCGTTTATGCGGTATTTTATCTGGTCGAGTGCGAAAAGATGCGTCCAGACATACTGGCAATCGAGCGCCAGCGCAGCTTCTGGCCATCACGGGATCGCCTGTTGCCATCGCTGCCCTGGAGAGATCTGCAACTATACGCCGTTTTGCATTCGCCGGCTGATGTCTATACAACAACAATGGCAATGATCGAGCAAAGGGAGAGCTATGAACATTGCGGAATTATTTATCGATTGAAAAGGAGCAATCTTGTGCCGGCTTCATGCGATGATAGTACATGGGAGCTTTTTTCCTGGCGGGGTATAGGAAATCCCCCGGGATACCTCGATTTTACACTGCGCGACCTTTATGTGAACTACCATGTAGCTCTTGGCGAGAGATGTAGCGATATGGGCGATAAGGAGAAATCCTTGCAACACTATCTAAAGGCAGCGGATCTGTGCGAGGATATGTCGCGCACCCTAAACGGGCTGGGGATAATAATCGCTCGCCAGGGAAAAGAAAAGGTTGCACAACGGATCTTCCAGCGCGTATTGCTGGAATCGCCATGCGATACACAGGCTCTTTATCAACTGGGACTGCTAGCAATGAAGCATAAAGATTGGGCAACTGCACGACATCTGCTGACCTCTGCGCTATACAGCGATTCTTCCTTTAGTCCCTCTCTTGAGGCATTGGCAGAGCTTTACCTTCAGGCTGGTCTATACGAGGCGACTGCTTTGAACCGGTTCATTCATCCTTTTTCAAACGGCTCATCGGCAGTAAAATCGGGATTATAGTACTCACTGCTCGAAGGATCTTGGATCCAGGCATTCTCGAATCCGAGATGCTCAGCGTAATCAATGATATCCATGTATTCGTCATCGGTGATGCGCCGATTTAACTGAGGATTATTCTTGGCTAAATAGAGCGGATTATACTGCGCCATTATGCTTATATGGACCTGTGTGCCTATATTTTCAGCTATCCATTGCAGGCTCTGTTTGCATCCGGCAAGATCATCAGGTAGCACTAGCATCCTGATTATCAGACCTCTTTGAGCTATGCCCTCACTATCAATTATGAGATCTCCCACCTGTCGATGCATCATAATAATTGCTCTGCGAGCTGTTTGGACATAGCTTTTCGCCTTGCTGAGCCAAAAGGCGTTCTTATCATCAGCATATTTCAGATCAGGCAGGTAGATATCGACCATGCCATTGAGCAGTTCAAGAGCCTCCTCTCGCTCATAACCACTGGTATTATAGACTATAGGGATGCTAAGCCCAGTTTCCTTGGCGATCGTCAATGCACTTAGAATATGGGGAAGGTAATGAGCTGGGGAGACCAGGTCGATATTATGGCAGCCGGCATGTTGCAGGCTGAGCATTCTATTGGCTAGCTCTTCGATGCTGAGTACCTCGCCGAAAAGCTGCTGGCTCGCCTGATAATTCTGGCACCACAAGCAGCCTAATGAACAGCCAGTGAAAAATATTGTCCCTGCTCCATTGTTTCCACTCAGTGGTGGCTCCTCGCCATGGTGAGGTAAATAGTGAGCGACCTTCAACCTACCATCCATCCTGCAAAGCCCAAGCTCACCGCTTGTTCGATTAACGCCACAAAGGTTTGGACAGAGTTGACAACAGGATATATCAAGCATGCGACTCATAATTGAAGGGCAATTTTATATGCTACATGAGCAATCGATCGCCTTGTTGTGCTTCGCCCAGCGATGGTGACTTTGCAGGAGTTTGAAGAAAGCGTCTGATATGCTTAGAGACGATCTCTGGCTCCTCCTCATGAGGGTGGTGTCCCGAGCCCTCGATGAGCTCAATAAAGCTATTGGAGATCAATCCACCAAGTCGCCGCCCTATCTGTGGAGTCCATATATTGTCATGCATCCCCCAGATGAGCAAGGTCTGTTGTGGGATATTTTTTATATCATCGATGATCAAACCATCATTGAGCGTCTTATGCAGCTTGGCAGCACTAATCAAGCCGTTTATGCTTCCATTTATGGATAACGGCTGATATAGCTGATCTATATAGTTCTGATCGATGAATTCCTGAGCAAAGCGATTCCAGAACACCTCTTTAAGCAATGCCTCCTTAAGGAACTCCTTGCTGAAGTGATAGGCGAGGAATGCCTTGCCTATAATGCGATTCTTCATCAGGTGAATAATGCCCTTTTTCGCCTCCATACCAGCGCTATCAATAAGGATCAGGCGCTTGACCTTTTCAGGATAGCGAGCTGCGAAACAGGCAGCGATAGCGCCGCCAAAGCAATGACCACAAAGATCGACCTGCTGCAATCCTTTTGCCTCGATGAATTGATCGAGTTGATACAGATAGTCATCGAGACTGATTTCCTCAAGGCGGCTGGAATAGCCGAACTGGAACATATCGAGCGCATAGATATTAAGGCTATCCATAAGGAAAGGCAAAAGGCGATTCCAGGTCATCGTATGATAGAAAAAACCGTGCAGAAGCAAAAGGGTATCACAGGCTTCACCGCTAATATGCTCGAAGTAATGGACCATCCTCTGACCCTCAAGCTCGATGGTCTTTCCTGCCGAAAAGAGTCTAATAGCATCCTCAAGGCTGTAAGATTCGACAATGCCTTTATGGTTAGGGTGTTTATCGCTCATGGTTGAATGATTGGTATGCACGATCCTTAGGATAACGATTTTAAGTTAATCATTCCCGCCTAAAAAATCAATATGCAAAATCGAATCGATGGTGTAGAATTGACTTTGCCAGTGGAGATATAACTATCTTTAATTAGAGGTCAGTGATGAAAACGATATTCCTGGTCAATCCGATAGCCGGCGCCGGAAGAAGCGAGCATTACTGGAAACATCTGAAGAAATGCCTCGATGACGAGGGCTTCGAGTATGATTATAAGCTGACTGAGCACTATGGACACGGCATTCCACTTGCCAAGGAGGCTGCACAGCAGGGCTATCAGCGCATAGTCTCGGTGGGGGGCGACGGGAGCATACACGAGATGGTCAATGGCGTGCTTCTTGCTGAATCAAGGGACGAGAACGCTCGCCTGGCATTCATTCCCACCGGTAGCGGCAATGACCTGGCGAGGATCTTCGATATCCCCAAAGAGCCAGGGAAGATAAAAGAATTCCTGGAGCGAGACCGAATCACGCCCATGGATGTAGGAAGGATGGTCTATGATGATAATGGCACCCGGAAGACCAGGTATTTCTTGAGCATTGCCGGCGCTGGATATGCGGCTGATGCAACCGACCTGGCAAACAAATATTTCAAGTTCCTGGGCAGGCACTGCTATCTCGGAGGCGGAGTGGCTTCATTTATCATCGGACCCCACACCTACATGGAGATCACCATCGATGATAGACCACCCCTGAGAGAGCCGTTCTCTATGGTCGCAATTGCCAATACTCCCTTTGCCGGTGGGGGCATGGAGTTCGCGCCCACCGCTGACTACAGGGACGGGCTGCTCGATGTCGTGCTTGCTCATAAGACAAATCGCCTAAAGTTCGCCGGGCTTTATGTTGCCATGACCAAGCGCCGACATTTAGAAAGCCCACTAATAAGCCATTTTAGAGCCAAGAGGGTAAAGATCGACTCTGATAAGAAGCTGGCATTGCTGGCAGATGGCGAGGTCTTCTGGCACACCCCGGCTATTTTCGATATCTTACCCCAGGCGCTGAAGATAATCATTTAGTTGCGTTTTTATAAACAACAGGCTAGTCAATAATTATGAAAGACCAGGCGAAAAACATCGATGATGATAATATCTCCCAAGAGGCTTACCTTGAGCGCATAGACACCATACTCCACGGGTACTTTGATTATATGGTGGAGGATCTCGAAAAGGAGCATCGATTCGCCGGTGAGGAGTGCTCCAGGACATTCTATATGCTGGTCAACTACTTCCTCGAAAAAAAACAGATGCAGGTTCAGGATATAGAACCAAGCCATATAATGGAATTCCTGGCTGAGTACCTGGTCAATAGAGAGAGGTTGAGAAATCATGAGGAGTTCCAGCGCAACATCGTGAATATAAAGCGCACCTTCAACTTCTTTTACCGCCAAGGCTTGGTTGATGATGCTTTTATCCATGAGCTTGAGTCCACTCTCGAAAAGGTCGATACCTTGACCGATAGCTTGTTGGGAAGATCCGGGGACCCGATCTCGGAGCAGAGAAGGCTATTATCGATACCTTCGCTTCCTGCCCCATCATCAAAAAAGAAGGATGGGGATTAGGAGTCTGATCAGTGTCGCAACCCTGCTCGCAGTATTATAGGATGCACCAATGCCTGTAAGGCAGCCCAGTAACTCGGAAAGCAAATCCTAGCGGCTGTGGCAGTACCTGGATGATAACCATCATTGTACCCGGTTATGCAGATCCCCAGGTCTGCCTCCTGCACGGCGAGCATATCGTTCCAGCCATTGCCAATAAAAACCACCTCTCCGAGATTTTTTTTGAACCAGTCCACTGCCAGGCGCTTTTGTTCCATCTCAGGGATTCCGCAATCGCTCTCCATCAGTGTCATCCAGTAGCGAGCATCCAAAAAAGCAGCTATCTCAGGCACTTTTCCAGTAGTATCGCCGGTTACGATATGATACAAGATCCCTTTCTCGCGCAGGCAAGCAAGCAGCTTTCTAACCAGAGACCTTTGGGGCATGATCCACTCAACGGCAGGCTTTCCATAAGGATCGATCCCCACCTGGGAGTGAAAGGCTGTTCCGGTCATATCGCTAAGCACTGCTTTTATGGCGATTATTCCATAGCCGGGGATGTCCAGCTTTATCCCCTCGCAATTGCGGGCGGTTTCAAGAGCCGCTTCATCCAGCTCGAAGCTTATCTTGCCGTGCAATGTTGCCTTGATAATTCCCATAGCTTGGTCCTGGACAAATTGGCATCATTATAGCAGATATGGCATAATTGTTTTACAATCAAGGTTGTGTTATAAAACCCCGAAATAGATATCAAAGGAGCTTAGATTGAAGAGCCTTTTAGAGATACTGAGAGAGACCCTCCATTTCATGCGATACCGCAAGCGCTACTGGCTTGCTCCAATCCTAATCATCATCATCCTGATGAGCGTGTTTATCGTTCTGTTCGAGAACTCGGCGCTTCTGCCCTTCTTCTATACCATTTTTTAGCGAAGTGAAACTGCCAACGATAAACTAGAGGGTTAGGGTAAAATGTTGGAGGGCTTTAGCCATCACTTCCAGTGTCTTGTCTATATCCGCATCGGTATGCGCTATGCTTAAAAATGCAGCCTCGAACTGCGACGGAGGAAGGTAAACGCCATTACGAAGGCAATTCCAGAAGAATCGACTAAAGGCTTTCGTGTCGCTTTTTTTCGCATCTGCGAAATTCCTTATCGGCTGATCATTGAAATAGACGGTGAACATTGAGCCAAGCCTGTTGACCCTAAGCGGGATACCTTTCTCTTTGCCGGCAGCCTCAAGCCCCTTTGCCAGTTTTTCCACCCTCTGCGCTAGTAGCTCAAAGGGATCATGCTCCTTCAGGTATGTCAAGGTCGCTAAGCCCGCGGCGGTAGCTAGCGGATTCCCTGACAGGGTTCCGGCTTGATATACAGCTCCAAGAGGGGCGACCAAGTCCATTATCCTACCCCTGCCCCCGTAAGCTCCCACCGGCAAACCGCCGCCGATCACCTTGCCCAGGCAGGTGAGATCAGGCATGATGCCATATAACCCCTGCGCTCCGTTCAAGCCGATCCTGAAGCCGCACATCACCTCATCGAAGATGAGTAAAGTACCATAGGTATTGGTCAGTTCTCTAGCTACTTGTAAGAAAGGCTCTTCAGCAGGCACAACGCCCATGTTCCCTGCAACCGGTTCCATGATAAGGGCTGCGACTTCATTGCCGTAGCGCTCCATAGCTTCCTTGAGCGCATCCACATCATTAAAGGGAAGCGTTATGGTTAATTTTGCCAACTCATCCGGTACGCCAGGGCTATCCGGCAGCCCGAAGGTGGCAGCTCCGGAGCCGGCTTTTATAAGCAACGAGTCCGCGCAGCCATGATAATGACCATCGAACTTGATGATCAGCTTGCGCTTGGTGTAGCCACGGGCAAGCCGGATGGCGCTGGCAGTGGCTTCGGTGCCCGAATTTACCAGCCGAACCTTATCGATTGATGGAACAAGCTCAACGATAAGCTCAGCAAGGCGAACCTCTGCCTCGGTCGGGGCGCCGAAGCTGGTTCCTTTTACAGCAGCTTCCTTGACCGCCTCGAGCACCAGCGGATGTGCATGACCTAGTATCAGCGGTCCCCAGGAGCAGACATAGTCAATATACTCGTTGCCATCGACATCGTATATTCTGCAGCCAGAGCCTCTTTGAATGAAAGGCGGTTCGCCTCCTACTGCGTTGAATGCCCTGACCGGGGAATTAACTCCACCTGGAATGACCTTGAGCGCCTGGTTGAGTAGTTTGCTTGATTTTTCATTTTTAAACAATTTCGCATCTCCTGGTTGCTAATAATTTCTCCTTTTCCACCAATATTTCAGTCTTTCCTTTATACTTGCTTCTCTACCCTCGGATTTTGGCTTGAAGAATTGCACACCTCTGGCTGCCTCGGGAAGATATTCCTCGACGATAAAGGCACCGGGAAAGTCGTGTGGATACCGGTATGTTCCCTTGAGTTGGGGATCGAATTCAACAGTATGAGCGATATGAGGCGGTATCGGCTGATCCTTGCCCTTGTGCTTCACATACTTCATCGCATCCATTATGCCGACGGTGGTAGAGTTACTCTTTGGTGCGCATGCACAATAGACCGCGGCGTGAGATAGGATCAGCTTTCCTTCGGGCATTCCCACCCAGTCCAGCGCGTAAGCAGCGCTACTAGCTAATATGAGTGCTGTGGGATCTGCCAGTCCAATATCTTCGGAAGCAAAGATCAGTATCCTGCGCATTATAAAGCGAGCATCCTCGCCGCCTTCAAGCATGCGTGCCAGGTAATATAAGGTGGCATCGGGATCGCTCCCCCGCATACTCTTGATGAATGCGGAGATGGTATCATAATGCTTGTCTCCTGCCTTGTCATAGCCAATGGTTACATGCCCGGCAGCCTTTATTACCGTTTGTTTATCGATATCGATTGTATCTTTGGCCTTGGGTGCCTTTATATAAACAGCCTGCTCCAGTATATTCAGCGCCTTGCGTGCATCGCCACCACTTAGATAGACGATATGCTCCCTGGCATCATCGGAAAGGGAAATCGAATAATTGCCAAAGCCGCGTTCCTGGTCGCCTAGCGCTAGATCTATCAGCTCGCTGATCACCTTGGTGCCCAGTGGTTGCAGCTTGAATACATGAAGGCGAGACAATAGTGGATAGTTGACCTCGTAAGCCGGGTTCTCGGTTGTAAGCCCGATGAGGATCACCTGTCCAGACTCGACAGGGGGGAGGAGTATATCCTGTTGTCCCTTGTTCAGGCGGTGTATTTCGTCGATAAAAAGCACAACTTGCCCCTTTTGCAGCGGGGTATCCTTGGCACTATCAATAATCTTTTTTATCTGTGCTACCCCGGCTTCGACAGCGGAGATGCTATAGATCGGCATTTCGGGATTCTTTTCCATGATCCTTGCAAGGGTAGTCTTGCCACACCCCGGAGGACCAAATAGTATCATGCTGAATAGGTGTCCGCTCTCAATAGCCTGATACAAGGGTGAGCCTGGGTGAAGGATCTTCTCTTGTCCCTTCAGCTCTTGCAGGTTTCTGGGGCGCAGCCGGTGCGCTAAGGGCTGCTTATGATGAGGCAACTGCATGATATTAATGCCTCAATTTTAAGACCTACCGAGAAAATCTGGGGAAGGTTGAAGGATACCTAATCGACCTCTTCTTCTTCCTGCTTGGTCTTGCACTCGATGCACAAGGTGGTAACCGGACGAGCTTCCAGTCTCTTGATTCCGATCTCTTGCCCACATTCCTCGCAGATGCCGAAGGATTTATTCTCAATACGCTCTAGAGCTTGGTCGATCTTGCTGATCAGCTTTCTTTCTCGATCTCTTATCCTGAGCACGAAGTTGCGATCCATCTCCTTAAGTGCAAGGTCAGCGAAGTCCTTGCCGCTCGATACTTGGGATGCAATGCTGGAATCGATCGTCTTTTTCGCGTTCTCAATAAGCTCCCTCTTCATATCGATAAGAAGCTTCTTGAACTTCTTGAGCGTATCGTCATCAAGTGCCATATCTACTCTCCTTACTATTCTAATTTATCCTAAATTTAGGATAGCAATATATATCATCGCTGATGGAACATTTCAAGTTACCAGGTAGATGCAAATACTAAAGGCTGCCGGTTGGCATATAGTAATGAGAAACTAAAGCTATCAGTCCAGCTCTGATATAAACGATGATATTCGATTCATCCCCTCTTCGAGGTTTTCTAGGGAGGTAGCATAGGAGATACGAATGTTCTGCGCGGTACCGAATGCATTCCCTGGCGTAATCGAGACCTTTTTTGAATCGAGCAACATATCGGCGAGATCGCTGGCATCGTTTATTTTTCGTCCTTGATGGCTTCGCCCTAGCAATTTGGATATACTGGGGAATAAGTAAAAAGATCCGTCAGCTCTTGGGGTACTTATCCCTGGCAGCTCATCGAGTCTTTGTAGAAGGTATTGTTGTCGCTCGTAAAATTGTGCAACCCTATCGGTTAGAAAATCCTGGGGTCCGTTTAGCGCCTCGACAGCAGCCTTTTGGGCAATCGAGCACACATTTGAGGTGACATGACCCTGTATCTTATTGATGCTCTTGATAAACTCGCTTGAGGCAGCCAGGTATCCCACACGCCAGCCGGTCATGGAGTAGGTCTTGGAAAGCGCATTGACCACCACTGTTCTTTTCTTCATCTCCTCGGAGTGCTGCGCTATGCTGTAGTGCTGCTTATTGCCATAGATGATCTTCTCGTAGGTCTCATCAGATATGACCAAAAGGTCGTGCCTGATAGCCAGTTCGGCTATGGCATCAAGGTTCTCCCTGGAGAATACCGCTCCAGTCGGATTGCCTGGAGAATTGATGATCATACCCCTTGTCTTGCCGGGGATGATGTTCGGCTTAACAATCTGCGGGGTGAGTTGATAGCCTTGCTCCATAGAGAGAGGTACGATGCGACTCTTTATGCCAAGTATATTGAGCTGCTGGACAAAGGAGACCCAGTATGGTGAGAAGACCAGCACCTCGTCATCCTCGTTAAAGGCAACATGGAATATATTGTAAAGCGCATGTTTGGCGCCATTGCATACCGCTATCTCATCCACCGAGTAATGCAGACCGTTGTCTCTTTGAAACTTGGCAACGATCGCCTCCTTGAGTTGGTTTATGCCCAATACCGGCGTGTAGTAGGAGAAGTTCTCATCAATCGCCTTTTTCGCTGCCAGCCTGATGTTCTCAGGGGTCTGGAAGTCAGGCTCACCTACATCGAAGCGTATAACAGGTATGCCCTGTCGCTCCATAGCCTTGACCTTATTGACGATCTCAAGGGTCGCCGATGGCCGCACCCGCTTCATTCGAATGGCAATGTGCATCGTATGGTCTCCTAGAAATAACATAATTAGCAATAAATATGCCAGAACATTGGTACTGCTGGAAGAGATAAGAGCGATATAATTTATAGCCTATCCTGGCTAAGAACCTGTCTCGCCTTTTCCAGGGTTCCTACATCGCTTACGCAAAGCACATTGGCTCGGCGATTTAGGCGCTTAAGTAGTCCTGCCAAGGTCTGCCCCGGACCAATCTCTATGAAGATATCCGGCTCCAACTTTAGCATATACTCCATGCATTTCTTCCACTGCACCGGCGAATCGAGTTGTGCGATAAGGGAGCTTCTTACATCCCAAGCCTCGCAGACCTTGTGCACAGCAACATTGTTGATAACCGGATACGAAAGGTTGTTGATGTTGAGCCCATCGAGCGCCTCGCTGAATCGATCAACCATCGGGGCCATCAGTGGTGAATGAAAGGGAGCGCTGACTTTTAGGGGTATCACCCTGGCTCCCTTGCCTTTCAGCTCATCGGACGCTGCATCGACAGCCATTACATTTCCTGATATCACCACATGATTTGGTGCATTGAAGTTGGCAGGAACTACCACCTGTCTGCAACGGTCTGATGCCCGATTACAGGCATCCTCGACAGTCATTTCATCTACGCCGATGATTGCAGCCATTGCACCGCTGCCAGCAGGCACTGCTTGTTGCATTAGTTCCCCACGCAAACGCACTATTTTAAGCGCATCCTCGAAATCGAAGCCACCTGCGCAAAGCACGGCGGTGTATTCGCCGAGGCTGTGTCCGGCGGAGCATACTATCGATTCCTGGGGGATCTCCAAAAGGCGATAGAGGATATAGCTCAGGCAGAGTATGGCTGGCTGCGCATTATAGGTTAGCCTTAGCTCCTCCTCAGGTCCCTGGAAACTGATCCTGGTTAGCTCAAATCCAAGCGCTTGATCAGCCTGTTGGTAAAGCTGCCTTGCTTCAGGGTAGCTCTCAAACAAGTCAGCTCCCATGCCGACGAATTGTGAGCCTTGTCCGGGGAATAAAGCAGCGACCTTCATGGATAGCTCATGATCCGATTTCTACAAACTTGAACCATTCCCCAGGATCAAGTCTTGACCTTTTTCTTCTCTCTGGGAGGGAGCAGTAGCCTGCCCTTGTAGTATCCACAGTGAGGGCATACTGTGTGTGATGTTATCATCTCCAGGCACTGCGGGCACTCGACCAGATTGATATCCGGCAGCGCATGGTGTGCCCTTCTTTTATCTCTGCGCGCCTTTGATGTCTTTCTTTTGGGGACAGCCATTAAATGATACCTCTTTTTTCTATTGTTTCTTGAATTCCTTTAATTTTGCCAGTCTGGGATCTATTGTTTCATAATCATCATCGTCAGAGATGTACTTATCAGTAATGCCTTCGATCCCCTGGCAATCAGGGGCACATAGCGGGGCTATGGGGATCAATAGGATGATCTGCTCGCGAAGCATGGCGCTTAGGTCGATCTCATCTCCGTAGTAGTAATAGATATCCAGGTCCTCCTGGTTAAGCTCTATTTCCTCGTCTCCAGAGGCTCTCCAGGCGGGGAGGAATATCCCATAGATCGGTATATTCAGGTCAGTGGTAAAAGATTTCAGGCACCTAGAGCACGGCATTGCCAGTTTACCATGAAACCTGCCGGAGATGATTATATTCTCGCCTGTCTTCTTGATATCCAAGTAGAAGATGCCATCCTCGGTGAGCTTGACATCCTCCTTATTGAGATCGAGAAGCTGTCGAGAAAACTCGATCTTGAGGCTCATTCCGCCTTCGGGAACATCAGAGACCTTAATAATTTCGTTGCGCATAAAAATTCCTTCTTTCTTAGCGGCAGAGTAATATAGTGTCCAAGATATTGATTGTCAAGTTGTTTTCACTAGTTTAGTACAATTATTGGATGTCTTTGTTCCTGAAGAACCTCACACCTTTTTCATTACTTTCATCCTGCGACGAATCATCAGAAGGCTGAATAACGCAATGGTCAAGATGATAGCCCATTCTCCAAGCGTTGGCAGGAACCAATTTGCAGCAATGATTCCTTGATCTGCCTGCACCATGCCGTATCCATCCCAGTCGGGACCGCCATCGGGACCATCATCAGGATCATCTGGTAGATTCAGGGCAGATAGATGTAGTTTGACGCGCAATTCCTCAACGGTCATATTCGGATTCTGAGAGTACATCAGCGCAGCCACGCCGCAAGCCAGTGGAGTAGAGAAGGATGTGCCATCATATCCGACATGATAGGTGGCTTGTCCAGGACTAAGGCTAGTATTGATATCTGCATCATACTTGCTGTAAACCCTGGTAGATGCGATATCCACCCCGGGAGCCACCACATCGGGTCTTCGGGTTGCATCTCCATAGTTGCTAAAGGAAGCCCTGCCATCGGGATCGCTTCTATCCGATGCTCCTACTGCTATAGTCCTGTTATAATAGGCAGGATAAAGCATAGGGGCTATTAAATTATTATCATTTCCAGTTGCGGCTATTATCGGTACATCATTGCTCCAGGCATAGTCAACCGCGTCTTCGAGCGCTGAACTATTGTAGTAGGTGCCTCCACTAAGATTAATGATGGTTACATTCTGATCCACCGCGTATGTAATGCCATCAAGCATATCATCGAGCCAACCGCCGCCCTCTGGATCAAAGATGCGTACTGCCATGAGTCTAACTCCGTCAGCCGGTCCCCATCCGCCGGCAACGCCGGCTACACCTTTGCCGTTGCTCGTCCGGGCAGCGATGATGCCAGCGACAAAGGTTCCATGCGTTACCCCGTCGTCTGGATATCCATCCGCTTCCGGGAACTCGTTATCCAAGCCATCGCCCGCGGACTGCTCGCTGCCGCCATCCCAAAATACATCCGGGTTGCTATCTGCTGGCTGGTTGCTTAGCTCGCTGCCCTTGGCTTGCCCGACAAAGTCATATCCATAATAATCATCCACATAGCCATTGCCATCATCATCGATGCTATTGTCAGGGATCTCGTATGGATTATGCCATAGCGAATCATTCAGGTCCGGGTGATCCAGATCGATGCCGGAATCCAATACCGCCACGCAGACCTTAGTGCCGTCTCCCACCTCAGTATCCCATGCCTCGGGTGTATTAATAAGCTCCTGATACCAGCTCTGCTCAGTCCACATCGTATCATTAGGATAAGAGGCAGCGATCCGAGTCCTGGTATTAGGTTCCGCCCATTCGACTAAGGGACTGCTCCGATAGATGTCAAGCATCTGGGCAACCGGGATGTCAAAAGCGAACCTTAGGCTGTGGATTTTAAGGCTTCGATTGACCTTAATTACCTCCACGCCATTGACCGCATTAAAGCGAGCGATCTCCTGTTGCATCATAGCGTGATCTTCTGCGCTAGCCTTGAACTTGACCAGGATCTTGCCAGGTTCGCAGAATTCAACCACATCACCATTGGTAGTGGTAACTACCATGTCCCAGGCGCCCCCAAAACAGGGCGCATAAACCAACATAACAACTAGACATGTAAGAACAATCGATAGTCTCATAGCTCTCTCATCGGCGCCTTGTGCCGATGACTCCCCCTTTCTCAAAGTAATCTGCCTTTTGGTTAACAGGTGTGTAGAACTACTTTTGCAATGACTATATCATATCTGAGAAATGAGTTCTATACCTGAAAAACACCTGGTGAAAAAGTGGAGAAATCTCCTTATGACATTTAGCTTTACATAGCTTGTTAAGCTCCTATGTAAAGAGGGGTGGCTGTGAGTCCTCCGGACTTTGGCGGGAGTGCAGACGGGGTGTGTAAGATTCCCGCCCCCCTTCTCTGTCATTCCCGCGCAGGCGGGAATCCAGTAACCACGGGAAGTGATAGAGTGATAAAGTAATAAAGGCATATTTAACCACAAGGGCACAAAGGCACAGAGAAAGAAGTGATACCGTGCTACCGTGATAAAGTGATAGAAGAGAGGAAAAGACCCTCACCCCCCGCCCTCTCCCAGCGAGAGGGAGCTAGGAGTCGGAAGGCTCTCAGCAGCAAGTGGGAGCTATTGGGGGTAGGGGACTCAAGACTCCCCTTCCCCAAACTTGGGGAAGGGGTCTAGGGATGGGGCTTCTTGCCCCCTCTCCCATGCATCTTTGCGTGGCTAGTTTCTAGTTCTCTAGTTCGTAATTTGCGTCTTTGCGTCCCCTCGGCTTCGCTTGGGGCAGGCTTTGCGTCTTTGCGTGATTCTCTTTCTTTCCTCACCTCTGAAACAGATCAGGTCTGCCTTTCTGGCAGCCATCCCATCATGGAATGATTCATCATATTCGGTTTGTTTTAATATTCGGATAAGATATTATTAGTCTATACTTTTTCAACAGAGAAACTGTAAGGCGTGGTTGACAAGATTAATAAGAAGGTCGTCCTGATGTTCTCAGGGGGATTCGACTCCACAATTACCGCCATACACCTAGCCCAAGTATATGACTGTATCCACCTTGTAACCTATAAAAACCACGGCTTAACAGGAGTTTGGCGCAGTAGCATACATGCAACCGAGCTAGCTGAGCGCCATGGGAAGGACCGAGTCATCCACTTCAGGGATGACATTAGACCGATCCATCGAAGAATGCTCAAGGGCTTCTTCGATGATTACTGGGAATACTGTAAAGGGGCAGCGCCGGGGATAATGTGTCTCAGTTGCAAGATAGCTATGCACATTCGCACCATAATTTATTGCCTTGAGCATGGCATCACCCAGAGTTGCGACGGGGCGCAGAGGGCTCAATCATCCCATCCTGAGATGATGGTGGGGGTGCTAAATGCCCTGCGCGAGCTTTATGCACACTACGGCATAAGGTACTTCAATCCCATTTACGACTTCGGCTTTACCGATGATAAGATAAAGTATCTACGCGAGCGCGGTTATACTATCGGCATGATGGTAGGACAGGCGTCCAAGTCGGTGCAACCGATGTGCTGGGTGGGACCTTTCTCCACCGTGTGGCACTTCAGCGCTCCCTACCAACAGGAGGATATGGAGAGATACGTGCGTGATAAGACCCCTTATGCGATCGCCCTAATCGATGAACTCTTGAAAGAAAAGGGAATGGTTGATCGCATCCCTGCCCAACCAAGAAATATTGAACCTGACGATATACTTGAATATAAAGAGATCGTCCCCCAGTCCGAGATCAATCCCAGGGCAGACCACTTGATAAGCCGTGCCTTTACCCCCTTATGGCTCTGTTTCAAGTTCGCCTTCTGGCTCGGCTCTAACATAGGCTACAAGGATAATTAAACTTCAGAGTTTTTTACTTTGGTTTTTTAGGGTGATTATAGTAGTATTCTTCGATAAATGATCGAGTTACAAGGCATTCATTTTCTTCTGACCTATCAATGCACCTTTGAATGCGATCACTGCTTTTTATTCGGAAGCCCCTTTGCTCCTGGCGTTTTTACCATAGAGAATTTGCATAAGGTTCTTTATCAGACAAAACAGCTTGCAACCGTGAAAAATATATACTTCGAGGGAGGCGAGCCATTTTTATACTTCCCGTTGATGGTCGAGGGGATCCGGTGCTCATTAGAAATGGGATTCAAAGTCGGCATCGTAACTAACGGCTACTGGGCGACCTCTGTGCCTGATGCAAAGATATGGCTTCAATATTTAAAAGGATTCCCGATAAGTGATCTCTCTATCTCCGATGATGAGCTGCACTACGCAAATCCAAGCGAAAACTTTGCTAAAAATGCGCTTAAGGCTGCTCAAGAGCTTAATCTTAAGGTCAGTACAATCACCATTGCCAAACCGAGTATCTGTATAACCGAGGAGAACGGCAGAAGGGGAGAGAAGATTGTCGATGGAGATGTAGTCTTCAGGGGAAGAGCTGTCGAAAAACTACTCCAAGGAGTCAAACTACAACCAGCATGCAACTTCAATGAATGCACCCAGGAGGACTTCATCAATCCCAGCAGGGTGCATATAGATCCCTTTGGTAATGTTCATCTCTGTCAGGGATTACTTATGGGCAATCTCTTCCAGGTGCCCTTAAAGCAGATGATTGAGAGCTATGATCCATATTCACATCCCATAACCGCTCCGATTCTCAAGGGCGGTCCCCTGGAACTGGCTCGAAGAAACCGCATAATCATCGATAAGGGATATGCCGATGCCTGTCATCTTTGCTATGACATAAGAAAGAAGCTGAAGGACAAATACCCTCAGTTTCTGGCGCCAGATTGGATATATGGACAATAAAAGGGGGGATGGACTATTTGCTCATCCCCCCTCATATAGTTCGTTTTCAGGCAATTTTTAGGCTACATATTCTCTATGATTCGAGTAGCATACTCAGAACACTTGGCTTTTGTCGCTCCCTCGATCTGGCGATGCAGGTCGTAGGTTACAAACTTCTGGGCAATGGTCTTGGTGATAGCCTCCACGATCAGGTCAGCAGCTTGGTTCCATCCCATATAGCGCAGCATCTCCACTCCAGAGAGGATCACCGAGCTTGGATTGATCACATCCTTGTCAGCATACTTGGGTGCGGTGCCATGAGTAGCCTCGAATAGCGCAATATAGTCTCCCATGTTGGCGCCGGGAGCCATTCCCAGACCACCGACCATAGCAGCCGCTGCATCGGAGATGAAGTCGCCATTAAGGTTGGTAGTGGCGATTATATCGTACTCATCGGTTCGGGTCTGGATCTGCTGGAACATGCTGTCTGCGATGCGATCCTTTATCAGGATCTTACCTTCGGGCATCTTGCCATCGAACTTATCCCACAGCTCATCCTCGGAGATGGTCTTATCACCGAATTCTTCCTTTGCTACCTGGTAGCCCCAGTCCCTGAATGCACCCTCGGTGTATTTCATGATGTTGCCCTTATGCATCAGGGTAACGCTTTTTCTGCCTCTGGCAATAGCGTAGTTGATCGCCTTGCGAACCAGTCGCTTACTTCCGGTAACGCTAACAGGCTTGATCCCGATGCCGGAGTCGGGTCTTATCTTGGTGCCCATCTGTTCGTTCAGGAAGCTGATCACCTTGTTGGCTTCATCGCTGCCCTGTATCCATTCGATGCCGGCATAGACATCCTCTGTGTTCTCCCTGAAGATAATCATATCGACCTTGTGGGGGTGCTTGGAAGGGCTGGGAACGCCTGGAATCCACTTCACCGGTCGCACGCAGGCATACAGATTGAGCACCTGTCGCAGGGTTACATTCAGGCTTCTGAAGCCACCGCCGACAGGGGTGGTGAGCGGACCCTTGATGGCAACAATGAACTCCTTGATTGCCTCAAAGGTATCGTTGGGGAGCCAGGTATCGCTTCCATAAAACTTGGTGGCTTTTTCTCCAGCGTAGATCTCGAACCAGTGGATCTTCTTCTTGCCATTATAAGCCTTCTCGACCGCTGCATCGAAGACCCTGTTGGAAGCCTTCCAGATATCTCTACCGATCCCGTCTCCCTCGATAAATGGGATAATGGGATCATCAGGAACAACCAGTTTTCCATCCTTTACTTGGATCTTCGTTCCCGTTGTGGGGTAGTGCAATTTCTCGAATTGAACCATCAGCAAGCTCCTTAGTCTAATTGGGATTTATAGGTTAAAAGAATCATAAGGTACCTTAGTAATAGCCTCCAGATGATCCCGTGCTTGTTTGTTATTAGGATCCATCTGTAGAACCCTCTGGTAGCACTCGGCTGCACCGTGCATATTGTTGATCATGTAGTAGGCATTTGCCAGGTGGAACCAGGCAGATACCGACTCAGGATTCTTTTCGACTACCTTCTTGAACATCTCAACCCTTTTTTGTCTCTCGCCGGTGCGGGAATATATGATGCCGAGGTGATAGTAGGCGATGGTAAAGTCAGGATTCTTATCAATCACTCTTTTAAGTTCCTGCTCAGCTTTTGCCAGATCGCCTATATGATAGTATGTCCTCCCCAACCAATAATGCGCCATAGTAAAGTTCGGGTTGCATTGTAGGGTTCGCTCAAAGCAGTCGATCGCCTTTCTGAAGGCGACCATTCTGAAGTGGCATAAACCGAGTTCATAGTGAGCATTGGCATATTCTGGTTCCAACTCAATTGCCTTCTTAAACTCCTCCTCAGCTTCTTGTAGTCTCGACTCGCGGTAATAAAAGACCCCTAGATTGCGGTGAAACAATGCCCTTTCAGGATCTGCTTCAACGATTTTCTTATACAGTTCGAGAGCATATTCTTCCCTGCCTTCCTCCTCAGCGCGCAGGGCTCTCATATTCATATAAACTAGATTGTTGAGGTCGAGGTTTAAGCCGCATTGGCGACAGAATTTGTCGCTTTCATCTATCTTAGTACCGCAAGCTATGCAATGCATCGCAAAGCTCCTTTATTCTTAGTATTCTCGCCTGAATTTATCAGGTATATCAACGATAACTATGATCGAACAGTACTAGTATATAATCTTTCAGCCTTCAAGGCAAGTATTATCCCCCAAATCCCCGACTTGGATTTGGCAATGGAAACCTTTTGTGAAAATAAATATCCTTCACCACTAAACAGTAATCCATGACCCCATCCTGATACCAGGTACTGTCAACATGTAGCTACCATTGGTGCGTAACCACGGAACTTCTTGTAGGTGTATTGGCATTCAGATTTATGGCTCTCGAAAGAGCTTTTCTTGCATCATAAATCCGATCAAACTGAAGATTTGGGAACAAAGATCATCAAAGATCATCAAAGATTTTAATCCCTTATCCATGAGGTCGGTTTGCCAAAACGCTGTATTGCCGTTATTTTCAAGATACATTTTATGGCACAAAGGAAATCAAGAAAAAAATCACCAAGAAAATCAATGAAGGTTCTTACCCTAGCTTCAGGATTAAGGATTGCTCCTTGGTAGTACAGACAACAGGCATTCGAGCACTGAATCTCAGGTAACTGCTGCAAGGGGTTAGGGCATGCGAAGAGGCGGTGCTGTTCCATCACTTCTGCGAGACCCTGCTAAGCCCGACTTTTGATGACCCGGAGTACAGAAATGATTTCGCGCTATGGGCTGACAAGGAGCTTGCCGATCCGGTGCTTGCAGAGAGGCTCGGTATCATCAATCCCTATGAGTACGATACTATGAATGATCTTCGAGTCGATTTGATCGATATCCTGGAGGAAAGGCTCAGCGAGGTGCAGATGATACCCTGGGCGAAGCGGGAACACGAGTTTATTTTTCTTAAAGCTATCTCGGTTGTATTCGATACTGGTATCGATATTACCAGTCCTTGGGATTTGATTCATGCCATCCCTGAAATGAACCAAGGAAGTATCTACTTTCACCTGGTTGAAGCCAGGTGGCGGGTGCCGGAGAAAAAGGATGACTTCACCGCCTGGCTCAAAGGCTGGGGCAAGGTTGGCGAGCCTTATATCAAAGCGCTGGCTGCAATTGATATGTCATATTTATCACTTAACGAGCTGAGAAAGGAAGCGGTCAAGGCGCTTTTGCAATGTCGATACTAGGTAAATACGAGCCGATCGTTGGCGATGGTGTAATAAGGAAACTGCGCCAGCTCGCTGGATTCCTGAAGGGCGCTACTGTGCTGCATATAAATTCAACCAAGGTCGGCGGCGGAGTAGCAGAGATACTAGCATGGATGATACCAATGATGCAGATAGACCGTTACTGGTGCAGATCTCACGCTTCGACAAGTTCTAAGACCCAATAGGAGTGATAGAGGCATACCGCATAGTAAAAAAGTATTTCCCTGTCCAGTTGGTGCTTGCCGGTGGAAGTGCAACTGACGATCCGGAGAGCCAAGAGGTCTTAAAGGATGTCTTGGAGCAAGCCGGTGATGACCCGGATATCCATGTTCTCGACCTTCCTGGCGATGCTCATCTTACCGTGAATGCTCTGCAAAGGTTAGCTGATATAATAATTCAGAAATCGACCAAAGAGGGCTTTGGGCTGACCGTTACCGAGGGGCACTGGAAGGCAAAGCCAGTAATAGGCGGGGATGTCAGTGGAATCAGGCTGCAGGTTTACGATTATCACACCGGCTTCTTGGTGCATACCCCACAGGGCGCGGCGCATCATATCAGGTATCTGTTGCATAATCCCCATAAGATGAAGATTATGGGTAAAAAGGGCAGGGAGATGGTCAGGGAACACTTTCTGCTTACCAGACACCTGCGGGAATACCTGACCCTGATGCACGGGCTGCGTATCGGCATGAGTCGCCAGATGGTGGTCGGTTAAAGATGAACCAACAGCTTGGCAAACCGACTGAGCAATTTTTTGTCCAGCTATCCTCAGCGCCTTACAGATTATTAATGCTTGACTACGATGGCACGATAGCGCCATTCAAGGCGAATCCGATGCAGGCTACACCTTATCCTGAAGTCAAGCAAATCCTGCAAACTATGTTGAAAGCTAACCATACTCGAATAGTCATTATCAGCGGAAGGTCGGCAAAGGATTTGCTGGACTTGTTGAAACTCGATCCTATGCCTGAGATATGGGGCTGCCATGGCTGGGAGCGGATATCGCCTGATGGTGGATCAACCCTTGTCCGATTAACCGACAAAGTAAAGGAAGGTCTGTATAAGGCACGCCAACTGCTGAAAGGAAAAGGTTTGAGTAAGTATATGGAAGATAAATCAGCCGGGATAGCCCTGCTTCTGAGATCTTTTTTAGCCTATGATCTAGCTGGATCTCAGACCCGGCGCGATTTCAACAATTTCATCCAGTGTGCTAAAGGATTATTCAGGGGGTTTAAGATTAGCTCTACTGCTGCCTTTAGCAGGATACAAACATCTTCAGGACATAGCCTGCGCGTGCAAGCCTTTCCCATAAGCATCGACTTCAAAGCCTGGGATAAACTGGCTAGGTCGCCGAAGGTTACAAAAGGTGCATGGCTTTTCCACGAGAACTATCCCCAGATGAAGATTATCTTGGGCTTGGATCGACTCGATTATACTAAGGGTATCTCGCTACGATTCAAGGCTTACCGCCAGTGTCTTCGCATGTATCCAGAGCTTCACGGCAAGGTAGTACTTATTCAGGTGGTGGTCCCCAGCAGACAAAGGGTAACTGAATACCAGGAGATAAAAAGCCTACTCGATGAGCTTGTAGGCGAGATAGCGGGCGAATTTACTATGCCGGGCTGGACACCGATCCACTACTTCTTCCGCAAGCTCGATATGGTGGAGCTTGCCAGTATGTATCGCACCGCAGAGATAGCTCTTATAACTCCCGAGCGGGATGGAATGAACCTGGTGGCAAAGGAATACTGCGCATGTTCTCAGGAAAGGGGTGTGCTCATACTCAGCGAATTCGCAGGTGCAGCAACCCAGTTATCCGGTGGTGCATTGTTGATAAATCCCAACGATGTTGAGGGCACCGCAGAGGCGATACATCGGGCGTTTTACATGAGCCAAGAGGAGCAGAGACAACGCCTGGAAATAATGCGCAAACAGATAGCCAATAACGATGTCTATGCCTGGGTTAATAACTACCTGAGAGCTATACGGCTGGGATGATGCTGATTTGCAGTCCGAGCAGCCGGATACTATAATAGAGAAAAAACTAAAGACTAGACAACAATAAAGGCTAAGGGAAAAGGGGATGACTGTAGCTAATACCTTGTATTATGGCGATAATCTCGATGTCCTGAGGCGATATGTCGCTGATGAAAGCGTTGACCTGATCTACCTCGATCCCCCGTTTAACAGCAAGGCGACCTACAATGTGCTATTCGCCGAGCAGAACGGCTCTCGGTCAGCCTCGCAGATCAAGGCATTCGATGACACCTGGCGATGGGATCAGGCTGCAGCAGAGGCTTATCAAGAGATTGTCGAAGCAGGTGGTGTAGTATCGCAGATCATGCAAGCATTTCGCCAGTTTCTGGGACATAACAACATGCTCGCATACCTGTCGATGATGGCGCTACGTCTGGTCGAGCTGCGCAGGGTGCTCAAGCCGACCGGCTCCATCTACCTGCATTGTGACCCCACAGCGAGCCACTTTCTTAAACTGCTTATGGATGCAGTATTTGGGGCTAAGAACTTTCAAAACGAGATAATATGGTCTTTCAAGAGCGGAGGAGCTACCAAGAAACGATTTGCCAGAAAGCACCAGACAATATTTTTTTATTCTAAGGATAGTAAAAGATACAAGTTTAATATCCTGAAAGAGAAGTCATATAATAGAGGATTAAAGCCATATAGATTCAAGGGGGTTGAGGAGTATCAGGACGAGATCGGCTGGTACACGCTGGTGAATATGAAGGATGTTTGGCAGATCGACATGGTCGGGCGAACTTCATCAGAGCGCCTTGGCTATCCGACCCAGAAGCCGGAAGCGCTCCTGGAGCGGATAATCCTGGCGAGCAGCGATGAGGGGGATCTGGTGCTTGATCCGTTTTGTGGCTGCGGGACAACGATTGTGGTCGCCGAGCGCCTTAAGCGCCGATGGATAGGGATCGATATCACACATATTGCGATCAACCTTATGAAGAACCGTCAGCTGAGCACCTTTGGCGAGGAGATCCTGGAGAGATACCAGACTCTCGGCGAGCCGACCTCGCTCCCTGATGCAAAGGCATTGGCAGCCGAAGATCGCTTTCAGTTCCAGTGGTGGGCGCTAGGGCTGGTCGGGGCAAGACCAGTGGAGAAAAGAAGGGGCGCTGACCAGGGGATCGATGGAAGGCTCTATTTCCACGATGGCTCGGAAAAAGACAAGACTAGCCAGGTCATCATATCAGTTAAATCGGGCAAAGTTGCTGTCTCGCATATTCGCGATCTGCTTGGCGTTCTGGAGCGCGAAAATGCAGAAATCGGCGTCCTGATAACCATGCAGAAACCAACCCAGTCGATGCGCTCCGAGGCTGCCGGCGCTGGATTCTACATATCGCCGTGGGGGAATAAAAAGTATCCTAGGCTGCAAATACTTACCATCGAGGAGCTTCTATCCGGTAAGCGGATAGAGATGCCCCCGCTGCGCCAGGTGAATACCACCTTCAAGAAAGCGCGGCGAGCAAAAGGTGGCGGCAGCTCTCCACCAATGCCCCGCATTATCTAAGCCTTGGCTCAAAGGATCTTCTACTCAAAGCGACTATAGCAGTGGACAATAAAACAACTAATGCTATCAGGTTGACAAAATTCAAACTTGGAACCTGTAGGATATAAGCATCCTGTGCTCCAATAGTCCATAATGAGAATTGGTTTATGTTTTCTACAGATACGCTATTTGAGGTGATATCTATCGTACCTCCGATGTAATCCCACTTCTGCAAATAACTATTATACTTTGCCATACCTGTTATCTGCCCCTCGCTCATGCCGCTGGGGAGATCTGCCTCAGTATAATAGAACACTGCATCAGCGATATAAAAGGTTACCGTTTCATCGACTATGATCTCGAATTGCAGTCGAAGCACATCACTGGAAGCCAAATCAGGTGGAGCATAATCTTTAATGATCACCAGGGCGTTACCTGAGCCAATGACATTGCGGAAGGTTATCACCACCTTGTGCTCGGCTGTAGGGTCGCAGAATGTAATCGGAACATCTGGGACTATCGGCTTGACGCACCAATATTGAGCATCAGGAGTGCTGGTCGGCGTTGAGGTCGGAAGTTGGGTGAAGGTTGCGCTTGGAGTCATGGTTGCCGTCTGGGTTGGAGTGCTGGTGGGAGTCGGACTCGGCGTACTTGTAGGCGTATCGGTTGCAGTCGCGGTTGGTGTTTGGGTAAAAGTAGCACTTGGTGTACTTGACGGTGTGGAGCTTGGCGTAGATGTTGGCGTCATTGAGGGAGTTGCCGTGGGGGTGGCTTCGGCTGCACCTGTTGCTGTGGGCGTATTAGTGGCAGTCGGGAAGGGCGTCTCGCTGTCAAAGACTAAACGCAGCGTTCCACGGTATCCCAATGTTGGGTCATTAAAGGCATTGAAGCTGGAGTACGGATAGCCAAGCTCAAAGGGAGGCAGTACCCTGAAGCTGACCCCAAACCAATCGTAGCCTTGCGTATTATGTCTTTGCTCAATATGGTCAAGGCAGGTTGAGCTCATGTTGATATTTAGTATCTGTGCATCCGATGAGACTAGATAATGCTCTCCGTAATACTGTCCCGATGAAGCGCGAGTGAACACTGCATAAGGAGTTTCATTCTCCGGGATATCAGCCAGGATCAAGTCCCTGAAGTCGAGCATCCTCTCATTCCATGCGCCATGATCGGGCACGAAAAAAGTGCGCAGGGTCAATATAGCGGTCTGGACATTAGCATCGGTGGGAAGAGAACCGATGTCAAAGTAATAATATCCATGATAGACAAAGTACCAGCCGTTGATATCATCCATGATGCCTCCGGCTCTCGGTTGGCCGGTATATAGATCATACTCCAGTGTAAAGTTATCCTCCGAGGTATATCCGCTGCTCAGGGCGAAGAATGTGTGGTCATAAGTAGCGCCATAAGCTGCGCCTGCAAGGGCTACGACAAGGCATAGTATGATAGATGGCAGCTTTTCAATGCTCATTTATATGCATCTCCCTCAGTTATTCATTATATCTCCTTTGGATTTAATTTCAATAGGTTCAGCTTAGCTCCAGCTCTGAAGAATTGATCTGAATTGAAATAGCGAATCCATAGGATGATGAAG
>CAYUVA010000051.1:0-27663 GCA_964448115.1 uncultured bacterium | reverse complement strand
CCATTCTACCTGATGGTCGCCGAGTATATCCATTGCGGCAAAGGTAGATGGTGGCTTTGGGGCACGATAAGCCTTGCTATACTTTCCTTACTCAGCTTTCTCGGCGGGTTCATGCAGATTGTTTATTACACCTTCTTAGGCGGCTTTTTGTATCTCTTTGTACGGATATTACTGGATCTTCAAGCAAACCTTGCTTATATCAAAAGATTTCTAATCAAGCTTTTGGTATTTATGGCTGGAGTCCTTTTTGGTGCTGGACTTTTTTCATTCTCGCTTCTACCGATCTATCAATTCAAGCTAATCTGTGGGTATCAGGGCAAACTGCCATATAAGGTGGCTGTTGAAGGGAGCTTTCCATACTGGGATTTCGAGACATTCTTCGATGGCACCAACTGGATGGAGGGAGCAAGCCATTTCGGATGGTTTCCATTGCTCATGCTTATCGGCTTGTTTTTCAAAACGAGGTTCAAGCCGGCTTATGCGATGACTGTAATATTCTTCTTTTGCTTCATCTTCATGAGCGGCGAATTTTTACCTTTTTACAGGGTTATATACGAGTTGATCCCCGGCGCTGGCATGTTTCATGCGCCAAAGCGCTTCATGTTCATCGCCAGCTCGATGTTTGCCCTATTGCTCGCAATCGGCTTCGAGGGATTACTGGGGTGGCTTTATCACGCCAAGAAGACACTACCCCGCATACTGGGAGTTATCTTGGGATTGCTATTGATCTACGAGGCATCCATTGAGCTTTTCAAGGCAAAGGATAGCTTCTTTGAGCGCACTCCGTTTACCGCCTACAAGGGTGAGTTCACCGGGATACCCAAGCCGGTTAAATTGATCAGCTCAGATAGACATCTTTACCGATTAGCCTTCTTTGAGCCGGATACCTTTTTCGCCTTCTATTCAGATCGCGCACGGCGGGATCGACTATGCATTGAGCTTTTAATGCCAAACATCGCCACCATGTATGGATTGGACGATTACCAGGGATATGATCCTCTTATCATAAGAGGATTTATCGATTTTAACGAGGCGAAAAAGGGGAGTAATCGACCTGGACGAAGCCCGTTTCATTTCGTGATCATAGATAATCTGCAAAGCAGCCTGCTTGATCTTGCCGGCGTTCGCTATATAACCGTCTATCAGCCAAGAGCGGAGATGACGACCGACAAGCTAATCCTGCAACAAAAGACGCTAATGCCCGGCGAGAGTTACGAGTTCACTCCATTTATCAGTGCACGGAGTGTACTTAATTTCTCTATTTTCTCTGGATTGAGCCAGGCGATGAACATCAAACAAGGGGAGACAGTGGCGATATTGAGGGCATTTGATGATTCAAGCAATGAGAAAGTCTTTGAGCTTAAGGCAGGGATTGATACCGCAGATATGTACCTGGATAACCCATATCTGAAGGGGATTGCCTTACATGAGAAGGCAAATGTCGTTGATGTTCTCGATCAGGAAGTTTCCCAAAACGGTGTTACCTATCCGGCGCATTATTACTTCACCGAGCATGAGTTGGGCGATTTCATGCCAGTACGCTTGGAGCTTGAAAATAGCTGCCATACTGCTCATTTTCATATACACTCGTTTTACCTCGAATATTATCCCAGCGAGGGTCCAAGATTGCCCTCAGATAAGTATAGACCTGTTCTCATTGATGATCGAAGCTATGTATTTGAGAATAAAAAAGCGCTACCTAGGGCAATATTTTATCCCTCTGCTAGAGCCACATTCATTAACTCCAATGAAGATATACTTGCCGCGATTGGAAAGGATGATTTCGATCCCACAAAGAGCTTATATATACTAAGCGATCAAGATAAAGAGATAGATTATCACACTGATATTCAGCAATGCCTACCATTATATAATGTTAAAAGAGGACAGAATCGTTATATCATCGAGTTCGATGCCCCTAGCGACGGATACCTTCTATTGAGCGAGGTTGGCTATAGCGGATGGAATGCCTATATTGACCAAAAGCCGGTTCGCACCATGACCGCCGATGGCGTATTCATGGCTGTCAAGGTGGCAAAAGGACAACATCGAGTCGAGTTTATCTTTCATCCTTGGCTATTTCAGCTTGGGGTGTACATCTCCCTTATATGCACAATGATGATTTCGGCTGCTGTCATACATACAGCAGCTTATTCCCACCTATTGACAAGGATATGGTCATAGACTAAACTAGTCAGGTTGCAATGAAGAAAATGATATAAGGAGTGATAACTATGAAAAAGGATATACATCCCGAGCTTCACGAGGTTACCATAAAGTGCTATTGCGGCAACACAATACCGGTAAGGTCAACCAAAAAAGAGATCAATATCGAGATCTGCTCTGCCTGCCATCCATTCTTCACCGGTAAACAAAAGATAGTCGAAACCGCTGGACAGGTCGAGAAATTCAAGAGAAGATATGGCGATAAAAAGTAATTGATTTTTCAATTTAGCGATCCCTTCAGATGAAACCAGAGACTACCGTTGGTGGACAAGCTGTGCTCGAAGGCGTGATGATGCGAGCACCACAGGGCTATAGCATCGCGGTTCGCCTGGCAGATGGCTCAATATCGGTCCAAAAGGTCCAAAACCAACC
Organism: uncultured bacterium; assembly: GCA_964448115.1. Taxonomy (GTDB): domain Bacteria; phylum CAYUVA01; class CAYUVA01; order CAYUVA01; family CAYUVA01; genus CAYUVA01. Next base: position 25,065 of record CAYUVA010000051.1, on the reverse strand, counting down.
GATGCACCAAAGACATAAGCTGCTGAAACTTCCCGTCATAAGAGGCTTCTTTATCCTGCTTGATTCCCTGGTGCTCGGCATCAAAGCGCTTAATTTTTCTGCAAATCAACTGATGAGCGAGGAACAGTCTGCCCAACAGAAGGAACGCTCTAAGCTGGCAAATCAGCTTTACCTAACCATCACAATAGCCATATCATTTGCTCTCGGTATCGGGCTTTTTCTATTAGCGCCGCTTTGGTTGACCAATGTCCTGAAGGGTTACATCCCCATCGTGGAAAGCCAAAACTGGATGTTCAACCTGGTAGATGGAGTTCTTCGCATCATCATATTCTTAGGCTATGTTCTGGTTATCTCTTCGATGAAGGATATCCGGCGCGTCTTTATGTATCACGGCGCGGAACACAAGGCGGTTTATACCTACGAGGCAAATGAGACCCTCTCCATCGAAAATGCCAGAAGTAAAAGCACCCTTCATCCCCGCTGCGGCACCAGCTTTTTGCTAATCGTCATGGTGCTTGCTATCCTGGTATTTAGCATGGTACCAAAGGAATCACATTTTGCCATCAAGTTTGGCGCCCGCATCCTCTTCTTACCTCTTATCGCCGGGCTTTCTTATGAGTTCATACGATTTACCTCCAAGCATTCAAACAAAAGGCTTATCAGGATGCTTATGGCTCCGGGATTGGCGCTGCAAAGGCTCACCACCCGGCAGCCGACCGATGATATGCTGGAGGTGGCAATAAAGGCGCTGACCGAAGCGCTGGATTTAAAGAGGCAACAGACGGCAGAAGCATAACCCCTGAAGACATGAAATTCAACTATCCCGACATCAAAGAGGTTAATCAAGCCTACGAAAGACTGGTTCAAAAACTTAGCGATCCGAAAATAATCAACGATCAGGTTGAATTTCGCAAGCTAAATAAGGAATTCGCAAAGATCAACAAGCTCAAGGAGACCCTTGAAGCACTGCATAAGCTCAAGTCCGAATACTGGGATACAGAGGCTTTGCTCAACGAGGATGATGATCCCGAATTTCAATCAATGGCACAGGATGAATTGGATAAGCTGCAACAAAAAAAGGAAAAACTCGAATTCAAGCTCAGAAGCCTGCTTATGCCACCGGATCCCAATGATGAGAAAAATATCGTTCTTGAGATAAGAGCTGGAACCGGCGGGCATGAGTCCTGCCTTTTCGCCGCCGAGCTGTTTAGAATGTACAGTAGATATGCAGAAAATAACGGCTGGCAGTTGACAACCGCAGAAAGCCACCCCGGCGAGGTAGGTGGCTACAAGGAGATCATCGCCATCATAGAGGGCAAGGATGTTTACAGCCGGCTCAAGTTCGAGAGCGGAACCCATCGCGTGCAAAGAATACCGGTTACAGAATCCGGAGGCAGGATACATACCTCGGCGGTTACCGTTGCCGTGCTTCCTGAAGCCGAAGAGATCGAGGTAGATCTCGATGAGAAAGATATCAGGCTGGATGTCTTTCGCTCAACAGGTCCGGGAGGACAAAGCGTAAACACCACCGATAGTGCAGTCAGGCTAACCCATATACCGACCGGAATAGTGGTTACCTGCCAGGATGAAAAATCGCAACATAAAAACCGGGCAAAGGCGATGAGGGTGCTTCGCTCAAGGCTTTATGACCTGAAGGTTCAGGAGGAGGATAAGAAACGAGCCATGGAAAGGAAAGCACAGATTGGAACTGGCGACCGATCTGAAAAAATAAGAACCTATAACTTCCCACAGGGAAGAGTAACCGACCATAGAATAAACCTGACACTTTATCGCATTGAGGAGATCCTGGACGGAGACCTGGATGAGATTATAGACGCGCTTGTGCTGGAGAATCAAAAAAAACTGCTCAATGAGAAAAGCTCAGCTATCGGGACTGTGAAATAATTATTGCTTCAAGAATTTCTATTATTATTGACAGCTTTCCTACATCCCGCGTGAGCAGGCTTTGAATAGTTCCTCAAGACACGAAGCATCGGTAATGAAAAAAGCCTCCGCAAAGCCTTTACCCTGCAAAAGCCCATAGCTGCGAAAGCGATTCAAACCATAGGGGATAGTATTTATGTAATCATTACTTTGAAGCTGACTGGCGAATGATTTGATTGCATTAGCTTTTAGCTCGATCGTGCTGGTGATATCGACTAAACGGTTGGGGAAAATCGGAGCCACGCACTCGTAGTTTACCAGGTTGGCATCCACCCTGGTTAAGCTCATCGCATTTAGCAATATCTTAGTTACCGCCAGGTGATCATGGTGGTAATCAACGAAGAAAGGCAAAAATATAAGCTGAGGCTTTAGAGCTTTTAATATTCCGGCTAATTTCTCGCAGAGATCACCAGATGGCTCTAGCTTTTGATCCGGTTGCTCGAGGAATTCTACGGCAGATATACCAAGCAGGCTGGCAGCATCCAGGGCTTCGGCTTTCCTTTTATTGGCTAACTCATGGTCTCGTTTTCCATCGCAGCCGATAGCTCCGTCAGTAAGACAGACCGTCTTCACCTCGGAGCCTACTTTGCATAGCAGAGCGAGCGTCCCTCCGGCGCCAAGCACATCATCATCGGGATGCGCAGCCAAGGAGAGCGTCCTCATCGGCGAGTCGATCTGCCATAAATCGGGAAGAAACAACCTGCGCTGGCGGCGAATATCCATCGCATCCATGACATCTTGGATACGAAGAATAGTATGGTATTTGAAGCTGGAATATAATCCTTTGACCTTGTCCTTTAGTCCCATAAGCCCGGCAAATGCCTATTTATCAAGGACGCAGGCGCCATATAAGCAAAATAGTGGGAACTGCAATTATCGATTGGGTTAAAGCGACCAGGTATATAACTACTCCACAGGGTCTATGAGTTTCTTCTGACCGCCGGCGAGGATCTCCACCAGGGCTTCATAGTAATATTGCAGTGGGTCTTCGATGCCTTCAGGGATTGTATCCAGGAATTGTTCCTTACCGCGCAGGATATGGTCTTTCATGACCGCGCTGATACTTCCCTGTTCCACGCCCTTTTTTACAAGCTCCGTATTGTAGTTGTACAGGTCTCTTACTATGACCCGCGCTTTTCTTTTTGTCTTGTCGATTAGCCTTGTTTTCTCATCTTTCGGCTTTGGTGGTGGTTTCTCGGTTGGCTTTTGGGATGGTTGTGTCTCGATCTCCTGGGAGGGAGTCTTCTCTACCTCATCGACCAGTTCCGATATCCAGGCATCCTTGTCAAAGGTCTCACTGATAGGTTCTTGCGTAAGCTCGGCTTCCTCTTCTTTGCTTTCCGATGATTTTTCTTCATACGAGGGTTCCTCTTCAGGTTTTGGCTCTTGGTCGATCTCCAGTTCCTCGAAATCCTCTGCTTTAAGCTGCTGGTCTTCTAGATCCTCAGCCTTTTCCTGCATCATTTTTTCCAGGTCGTCTTCTCCAGGCTCGAAGTCTTCGAGGTCTTCGAGATCCATCTCCGCCTTGGAGTCTTCCAGGTCTTCCATTTTGGCAAAGTCATCCTCGAGATCCTCAAACTCACTGGGATACTGCTCCAGTTCCCTCTCCAGGTCATCCTTGGTTGATTCGAGATCTTGGAGGTCGAACTCCAGCTCATCTGACTCAGCCGCCTCTCTCTCCTGCTTCATCGCCTTATCAGCTCTCTGTTCAGCCATCATCTCATCCAGGTCGAGGTCTTCGACCGACACCTCCTCCTTGCTATCCTTTTCCTTCTCGGTCTCCTGGATGTCCTCGATCAAGGAATCGAGGTTGCTCTCTCCGAAATCGATGATCTCCGCTTCCTTTTTTATTTCAGGCTCTGCGACCTCTTCTACTGGCTGCATGTCCTTTTGCTCGGTCTCGGTGATCGGCTTTGGTTCTCTTTCCAGCTCTGCGGTATCTTTCTTAGCTCTTTTTTTCTCCGCTCCTTCTTTGGCTGGCTTCTGTTCCTCTTGCTCGGATTTACGCAAGCCGATGAACAAAAATACCATGAGTACTACAAATACTATGATAGCTATCAATGTGGTCGGTTCAATCATTTATCAACCTCTTGCCATGCCGAGTAACCCTACTATACAAACTAAGGTTAACAACAACCTAAAATAAAGGTTATCTTATTTATTTTTTAGTGTCAAGACTTAGATCTAATATGCCTCAAAGTAACCCAAAAAGCAATCTCTTTGTCTTTGAGCAAAGATTATCATAAAATCACCACCATCATGAAGATACTAAATATACGCCCCAGCAAGCCGCTTGAATGGTCGCTTATCTTTGCTTTCACGCTGTTTATCTTTGCCACCCCCAGTTACCTACGTATAATACAAAAGATGTTGGAAAACATATTTGGAGATGCGATATATGCCATCTTCAGCCTGATCGCAGTCGGTATTGCCGCCGCTTTCTTGGTATGGATCATCAAGGGGGAGATCGCTCTAAGGAAGCCAAGATTGATCTGGTTTTTAATCCTAAGTGGCATTTATATTTATTTTTTCGCCACCCTGCGAATTCTCGTGGAGAGGGAGCACCTTATCAAGTATGGATTTCTAAGTTATCTAATCTTCCGCGCAGTCTCTTACGATATAAAAGACAAGACAGCGCATATCATCGCTTGCATGGTGGGAACTTGGATCGGAGCTGGCGAGGAGCTTGTGCAGTGGCAGCTTCCCAATCGGGTAGGAGAAATCAGGGATGTTATACTTAATATTAAGTCTGTGATCCTAGGACAGCTTGTGGTAGCTTTTATACTTCGCCCAAAGGTCATATCCCAAGAAAAGATCCCCCTGAAATCAATAAACACGGTGCTGATCTTCTCATTGATAACCGTGATCCTGTTAGCCTCATTTATAACACTAGTGCATCCATTTGGTCATAGGGTGATCATACAAGGCTGCGGGTGTTTCGTGATCTCCTTTAAACCTCAAGATCTAAAGGAACTAACTGTCGAGGACTTCAAGGTATTCCTAGACTACTGCAACTCGGTCGATGCGGAACAGACCGCTATGAAGATAAGACAAAGAAGCCTGGAAGGAAACAGTGTATATCGAGCGCCACTGGTCTATATCGACGAAGCTAACCTGCACATGGGGCATCTGAATAAATATGCAAAGCAAGGCGATGAGCTGAAGATGTACCTGGAGTATATGTTCCTTAAGGAATATTATCACCCCTATATGCTATATCATGGGCACCTGTGGAGCCAACAAAAGGAGAGGGAGATCGCTAAGAAACTGGCACCTTCATTGAAGAATTGCAAAGACAGGTATGTCTGTAGCATAAAAAAAGATCTCTATATAACCACTTTCTCTAAAAGGACCCTTTGGATTACGGTAATGATCCTGAGTATCATTATCTGGAGCATCTATCTCTACCTGAACCTAGGTGAGATCTCTCCAGCAAGAAGATGAAAAAGATTGGGTGGCAAACGTATCTAATCTTCGCATCGTTTATTATCGGCATCGCCATCATCCTGATCGGTGAAATCCGAGATAGTGTGTTCCTTATCCCCAGCTTCTTCAAGCCGTTCAAGCCGCTGTTCTGGGTTGGAGTTGCCGAGATCTTGTTTGCCGCCTGGTTTTATTTTACACATCAGCGTTTTGCTGAAATAAAAGGGTTTTCCACCAGGGTAGTAGTCAATTTCATAATAAGCCTGCTGGCTCTAATTTTCGCTTACGAGGAGGTCATATTCCAGGTACATTACAGTTTCGTCCTTATTGTTGCTGTAAAGGGAATCAACATCATCAACTTCGTCTATCTGCTATTAAAGGATATCGGAATAGTCAAAAGAACTGTCTTGTGCGCCTTGGGTGCTTCCCTTTGCCTGCTTATACCGCTAGCTGCTTTTATAAATAGTAGCCTTGTATCTTGCGGCGACGAGGTAGTTTATTTGCTCAATGCGCTGAGCTTAGCAAAAGATGCGGATCTAAACCTTAGAAATAACCTAGAAGAAAAGCAGTATAAGGACTTCGTCTCCGATGATCTCAAGACCGAGGATTGGGCGGGTTCGTGGTCAAGAAGGATCGGCTTTCCGTTGCTCATTGCGCCATTTTATTTCTTAGGTGGCAGGCTGGGAGTCTTATTTTTACTGGCAGCACTTTTATCCATCCTGGGAATCCTTTGTGCCTGGCTGACACGAACTATTACACAAGATAACCATGCCTGCGCATTTAGCTGGGCATTATGCACCTTCCTCAGCCCGGCATACTACTACAGCCAGGCGGTCTTTGTGGAATTGCCGGCTGCGCTCCTGACCGCCATTTTGTTGATTATAATTATTGATCCTCGCTCTTTCAGCAGTATGAAAGGGCTAGCTTTGTTGCTCATATCCGCCCTGGCGTTGATGGGCTTAAAGGTGCGTTTCGTACCGATGTTGGTGGGCTTTGCCGTTGTTATTGTGCTAATACGCGCAAAGGTTAGTAAGCTAGCAATCAAGATATCAGCCATCCTGATGGTAATAATGCTATCGATAGTTGCCATCGATTATTTTCTTTTAAGCGGGGCATATATCTGGCGATACTTGGGCGCACACCATGTCTGGTATTCACTGCTGCACTTCGATGGTTACTTTTTAAGGGGATTATTGGGTATCCTCTTTGATGCGGAGTTCGGTCTGTTCATGCATTTCCCTTTATTTTGGATTGCGCTGCTGGGATTACCTGCACTCTTGATAAAGGGAAAGGAATATCGAGCAGCAATCCTGTTGCCAGCAGCATTTTACCTGTTTATATTGCTGAAGCTGCGCGGTTACTTCTGGTACGGTGGCTTGAACCCGCCGGGGAGATTTATCGTAGCGCTTACTCCCATGTTGGTCATCATCGCTGCCTTCGGATACTTAGAGCTTCGCCGCTACAAGGCAGGCATCGTATTCAACCTCTTGGTGGTTATAAGTGCGCTCAAGCTGACTTGGTTAACCTGCATCCCCAGGTTTCGTCTTAATGCAGCTATCGGCATCACCAGGATCGATGAGCTACTCGATCGATTACTCAATGAACCGCTGCTGCAAGCCTTTCCCAGCATGATCAGAGGCGATACCTGGTCATATCTATTTGTCATCATCAGCAGCCTGGGCATTATCGGCTTATTCTTTGTCCAAAGAGACCTTAAGCCTGCGATGATGACTATCTTATCGTATGCAGCCACATTGACCATCTGCATAGCCATCGCAGTCGGCTCCCTGGTTTCATTAAATCGTTGGATCGAGGCTGAGATCTTGGTCATCTCCTCGCGAAACATATCGGACCATTACCTGGAGGACTACGATGACCGTCTCCGCCAATCGCTGCACGACTGGCAAAAGATGCCATTGGTGATAAGGGCTTATAAACAGGGAAAGCTGGATCTCTTCTGGAGCGATTGGAGCGATGAGAGAATTGATGAACTAAGCATGGAAGAGATGTACCAAGAAAACCTGTTGGAGCTTTATTTCTTTCTATCGCAGACCGACCGCATTAGCCACGGACTGAGGGAGATGACCGCAAGGCTAAGACCGAGGGATAGATTTTCCCTCGAGGATCTAAGCATTAGTCCGGGGAGTTACCTGGTAATCAAGGCGCGCAAGGACTGGGGCTGCTATGGGATCGACCATCCATCACTGGAAGTAAGATGCCAGGAAAACAATATCGTTCATAAGGTAATGATAGATGACCGCGCACTGAATTATTTTTCGATTTACACTCACGATTGTAAGCCGTTGTATCTATTAAATCCCAAGATGAGTAAATGCGATATCTACATAGACAAGATCGGAATATTTGAGGATGAGCCTAACCTGAGCGTAATGCCAACCGTCGATTCCAATATCATCTATAGACCGGGGTCTTGGATCCCCGGTGATAAGTTGGATGTGATCAACGGCTATGCGGTACCATGGCCAGGGGGAATCGCATTCAGCAATAATGCAACGGTTGGCTGCCAGGTGGAGTGTATGCCCGGCGATTACAACCTGACTGCGGTCATCATGGCAACACCAAAGAGCTTCGGGGAGACCGCGCTTACCCTGAAGGTGGATAATAGGAAGATCGGCGAATATGTACCGCGTTCATCTGCATGGGAGGCTGCAAGATTTAGCGTGCCTCTAAAAGCGAGCGGCATTCATACCATCAAACTAAGGCAGCGATACCCCACAGAGAATCCCAGCGCCCTATATATCATGGCAATACGCCAACTGCGCATAGAATAATTGCACGCAAAGAGGCTAAGAAAGAGGACTCACGCAAAGAAGAAGTTTATCCCGACTCTTGCTCTATAGAGCCGGGACAAAGATCGCAAAGAGGAAGAGGTGCGAGGAAAAAGAGGATCACGCAAAGGCGCAAAGAAAGCAAAGAGGAAAGAAAATGCAGATATTCCTACGCTCCGCTATGACTATGCTTTATCCTGTTTTGACCTCTTCCCTACCCTGGATAACGCGATATCCAGCCAGTTGCAACTGGCTGATAAGCTCACGGCAGCGCTTATCGTCATGGTCGCTGATCATTATCACCGTTGAGGTAGATAGCGCCTTGTGTTTCAGGTCGGCGATTATAGCATCGGTGTAATCCTCAGCCGGTCTTTGCGCCTCGGCAAGGATCCTCAATACCTCGCTTTCATATTTGGCTCCCCTACCGGGGGGGATTTGGATCCGTTGGGGGATATAGCCAATAAGTTGAACTGTAAAGCCGCGATTAAGAAGCAACCTTGTATATGATGCTGCCAATTCAAGGCTTTTCTCCAGTTCTGCATCGAATAGTTGTTTGTCTTGTCGATCGCTCAGCTTCAGACATAATAGAATAGCGGCGACGAGGAACTCTTCCCTCTCCAGTTCCTTTACCATTATCGAGCCTTTATGGGCACTCGCCTTCCAGTGGATATGCCTTAGTGGGTCGCCGGGGCGGTGTTCCCTGATGCTAAGCGGCACCGACCCCATATTGGAGCGCCTTCTAGTCGGCTTGGAAACCTCGTTCTTGGCGCTTGCCGGCATGAGTTGATGACGAGCGACCTCGATCAGACGGGGATAAATATAAAGCTCGATATCCATTGAAATTGTGCGTCTTGCTTCGAGTAAGCCAAAGGGAAAGCTGGAGCGCAGCCTAACTTGGGCAATGTCATATCTACCCCGCGACGGAGAATCTATCCTAAGAATAATATCTCTCGATCTGCTTTTTCCGAATATTACATAATTAGCAGGGGCGCTTGATAAGCTCCATGATGTCGATCCTGACTTTCCACTCAAAAGCACAGTCGCCTCGAATGCTTTGGGCAGCGGTCCCATCCGAGTGGTATAAATAAGTTGCACCTCCAACGGGGTGCCAGCATGGATATTATCCGCCATGTTGAGTCTCAAGCCAGCAGGTGGCAAAGCCAACCAGGCAGTTATAGCATTGAAGACCAGGGTGGCGATAAGGAAAGAGCTGACCATGAACAACAGGTTGATCCCTGAATTCACCGCAGCCAAGAAGATAAGCATGGCAAGCAGCATGGCATACAGGGTACTGCGAGTTGCTGCTATCTTGAACTTCTTCCTTATGCGCGTTCCTTGTATAATTGACTCAGATGGCATTATTATTGCACGACCAGGAACGGCCAGCGCCGCCCTTTATTGCCAGTCTTGTCAACGCTATTCAGTTCGAGAAGCAGCCACAAGGGATCTAATCCAACGGGAAGGTCGGTGCTAAAACCGAATACTCCATCTCCAGCGCCGAAGTCGCCGGATGCGCCATCATCGAACAAGAGGATGCCGCTGGGCGCGCCCTGATAAAAAATGGCAACCGAGGCAATATTATCCAAGCCTTGTGGTTCGGTCAGCAGTGCAATCATTGATAGATGGGTCGAGTTGTAATCCAGGTAGGTATCCCAATAGCCGGCAGCAAGCACCACCGGTGCATCCTTGTATATGTCCTTGAAGGGGATGCGACTCACCTCCTCGGAATACCAGGTCTCTGTGCCGTCCTTGAGCAGCGCGGTTACCGCAAAGTAGTATTTTACACCATTGGTCAGGCCGCTGACCGTGAATTCGGGGAAACCGCCTATATCTATCGGCGAGGAGCCTTGCGCGGAGCCGGTGCCGTTGTAGGGAACCCCGGAGTCGGTGTCGTAGTAAACCCGATAATGCTCGATCCTCTCCAGATCCCCCTCGTCCCAAGATAGAGTAACCTTGCCATCGCCGGCTACGATGTTTACATTCTGCGGGGGCAAGGGCGGGGGTTGCAGTGAAAATTCCTCTAAAAACGGCTGGAAATTGATCGCACCGACGAACTGATCATCATCGTCATCGTAGATATTCTCCTCGATCTGCCCCTCATCGGTGGTGCCCCAGTAGTTTTCCTGCGCCTCGAAGGTCTGCTCAGATGTATTTCGTACATCGTATTCGCCATTGTTCATGATATTGCTGTCATGAAATGCGGTAGAGTTGCCTCTTATCCCGCAATCGCTGTTTCGGGTTATATTGCATCGTAATATCTCCGCATCCACGCCGTCTCCCAGGAATATGCCATCCTGGTCGTTGCCGATGATGCTGCAATCATGGATCTTGGGATAGGCAAGGTAGGTGGCATATATTCCCCCACCCTCGGTCTGAGCCACATTTCCCACCACCTGGCATCCCATGAGCAAAGGCGTAGAGTTATTTATGTAAATTCCACCGCCGCTTCTAGCCAGGGTCAAGGATACCTGGGTGTTTATGATATAAGGAGATGCGCCGTCGATGATGTTGATCGCACCGCCGAGATCGAGACGGTTATTAGTGTACATAACCTTGCATTTCTTGATCAGCGGGGATGCCCCCTGGATGGAGATCCCCTCCTTGCTATAGAAAACATGGCACCACTCCATTACGCATCCGGCAAGCCAGTTATATTCCTCATCCAACACCGCCCAGAGCGACTGGTTGGTAAACTTGATGCACTCCCAGGAGCCAGGCGATGGATATGGACTATCGAAGGTGAAGATTATCGGGGCTGCCCTCTCTCCCCTGGCGATCAGAGTGCCGTCTATTTTTAGCGTGTACATCCCCTTAAACCTGATCTCGCAACCCGGCTCTATGGTCAGAGTCGCATTAGGTGCAACGGTGAGGTCGTTTATTATAAAGAAGGGACTATCGTGAGCATACCAGGTCGTATCCTGGTATATAACACCTCCTAGTGGGGTTGAAGTCGGCGTACCAGTAGGAGTGCAGGTAGGTGTGGCAGACAAGAAGGGGGTCGGGGTAGCTGTTGGCGTGGGAGCATCCTCGATGTAGAAAAAATAGGTATTATCCAACATGCAATTCGGCTCTGGAGTCGTCTGTAGGTCGCAGCCCTCTATTTTTATATCGACCCGACTGGAATAGGGATACGGCTCCGTGGTCTGATACCTGCAATGATATACTCCCGGCTCGGTCTCGTTCATGTTCAGATCCACCGCATTAAAATTGACCAGAAGCCTGACCGTCGTAGGATTCAATCCTATGCCATCATCGGTAATGTCAAAGGATACCTGGGTGTAGTTGTCATTATGACTGGAGAACCGCGCCGGTGTGTGATTGAAGGTGCGCGGAGCCGTGTTATCGAAAAAGGGGGATGCGGTCGGGGTTACAGACGGTGTCCAGGTATAGGTGCCTGTATTAGTCGGCGTGGGTGAGGGACCAAAGGTTGGAGTCTTGGTCGGGGTGGCAGTCATGGTCGGAGTATAGCTCGGCGTCCAGGTCGGTGCGCCGGTATCGGTCGGGGTCGGAGAGATGGTCGGCGTAGCCGTCCAGGGTGCCTCTTCTATGGTGAAGTAGTACGCCTCGTTCATGCAGTTAGGCACTATATCGCAGGCATTCAGCTCCACATGCACCCGCTCGCCATAATCGAAATCAGTGGGAGGATCATAAAATACGAGCGCGATCTTGTAGTTGCCAGGGAAAGGATGCGTGGCAGTAGGGGTTACCTGGACACCGCGGATGAAAAGCTCAATGCTATCAACATCTATCGCGGAGCTGGTATCTTCGATCCTGACCTGAATATTAGTGCTGCGAGAGACATTGCTCGACCACTTGGCTGGCGTATGCTCCAGCGTATATGGCGGATAGTTATCGCTAAAGGGCACTGTGGCTGCATGATAAATAAAGACAGCCACCAATGGTAAAAGCAACGATAGGTTTCTCATCAGATGACCTTTTCCACTAAATCAAAAACGCCCTTGGATTCTCCACTCTTCAGATCAACTCTTGCATCCCCAAGAGCACACTATTTGCTTCCTAAATCTATAATAAGGTTTTTTACCCCTCTTTGTCAATTTTTAGGAAATAGACCATAATTTCGGGTCGAAATCCAAGGCTAAGGCAATTATTAACCGAGCGTGTTAATCCTTATCGGGATTGGTAACTAGATCACCGGTGATCCAGTTGTTCATATAAAACCTTGTTTTTCAACCTGGTGGCTATGATTGAAAGAATGAAGAAACTTTCTTGTCGCACCCTTTGGAGGCGTAACTACCGATGCAAGGTAAACCACCGTATCCACCTGGTATCTTTTAAGAAGCTCAACTAGGTTCGGCGATATAATATCCAAGCCACGACCGTTAGGGAGCGGTCAAGCGCTGACTGCTCGCTAAGGCTCACGGCTCGGTTTTTACAAGATCGGACACTGACCTTGTAATGAAAATCAATTCTTCAGGTTTGTCCTCAATTATTACCTAAAATCCCCTATGTAGTCCCAGTTTTCTAGCAATCTCCATTGCCTTTTCATGTTCGTGCCAGGCGAGATGCCGATTGATGCCTGGATCATCATAAGCTTTGTAGCAGGGACGATATTGTGCCATTATGTTCACATAAGAGTCCTTGGAGATCTCTTCAGCGATGAAAGCGAGCACCTTTTCGCTTCCTGCCAGATCATCAGGCATGACCAGGTGTCGGATCAACAGCCCCCGCTCAGCGATGCCGCTTGTATTCACCTTCAGATCCCCCACTTGTCTGTGCATCTCGCCCAGGGCAGCCTTTGCCGCCTCGAAGTAGTCATCCACCCCGCAGAAACGCCTGGAGACATCATTATCAGCGAACTTGAAATCAGGCATATAGATATCGACAATGCCATCGAGCAGCTTCAGCACTTGCAGCGACTCGTATCCGCCGCAATTATAAACCAAGGGGATGCGCAATCCGCTTTTGGATGCGATGTGCATAGCCTCCATGAGCTGCGGTGCATAATGGGTGGGAGTTACGATATTTATGTTATGGCAGCCCTGTCCTTGTAAGGCGAGCATCACATTGGCGAGTTGCTGAGCGCTTATCTCCTCCCCGCTGCCATAATGGCTGATATCATAGTTCTGGCAGAATATGCATCTTAGGTTGCAGTTGGAGAAAAATATGGTGCCGGAGCCGTATCGTCCAACTAGCACCGGCTCCTCTCCGAAGTGCGGATGGGCACTAGCTATCTTTACTAAAGCTCCCCCCTGGCATTCCCCCAGATCGCCAGCAAGGCGGTTCACCCTGCACCGCCGTGGACAGAGCACGCAGTCCTCCAGGATGTCGTTGGCAGTCTTTATCCGTTCCCTGAATTCGTCATCATCGATCTGTAGATATGTCGGCTTGAAAGCATCCTTGTCCATAGAATCCAATTTCTCCTATTTCTCACCTCTCACTTCCTTCTCTGCGTCTTTATGTCCTTGTGTCTTTTTTCTTCCTTCTTCCCCTTTGCGTCTTTGCGTCTTTGCGTGATGCGCTTTCTCTCGCACTTTATCAGCTTGGCTTGTCGTCCTTCTGTCGCAGGTAATCGTTGAGTAACTTTTGACTGTAAACATAACCTTGCAGGATATCGCGGACATCGATGATGGCTATGACCACGAGGCTTAGCGTCAGCAGGAGACAGATACTCCAGTAGATGGTAAAAAGCCAGGGATCGGCCGTGAGATCTATGATATTTACTCCCAGGAATATCATGGCTCCGATGATGAAAAGTATTGCTGAGCCGAGTAGTCGTCGATGGAGTCGCTTAGTGGAATAGACCTGTTTCCTGGATAGGTGTAGCTTGATCTCATAGCCGGCAAAGAATGCCGCTGCCAGCCATAAGATGACCGATAAGCCTGTAGTTACTAGGGTTACAGTCCCCATATCGATTTTGCGTTCCTACTTCACGGTAAGCCAGGGCCAGCTATCAGCCCAAAGGCTCTGCCAATCGCTGCATCGTATCTCCAGCAGCGCCTGCAATGGGTAATCTATGGTTACTCCTTCTATCTTCCAGGAGTAAAGGTCATCCTCCACTGCCCAGTCGCCATCTTCGCCGCTATCGTTTAAGTAAATTCCAGTCGCCGCTTCCTGGAAATAGATCTCCACACTATCTATATCGTTGTCCTCATCGGTTATCTTGGCAAAAAGAAAAAGATCCCCGCTTTGCCCGGCGACAAGTCGCGTATCATAGTATCCGCCGATATGTATCCTGGGAGGTGAATAAGCCTGCGTCGGCGTGGGAGTCGGTGTCGGGGACGGCACAGTGGCGCTTTTTTCGTTGGAATAGTCGCTGATGTTGTCTCTGCCATCGAAGGCGGTAACCGCAAGGTAATATAATCCAGGATCTAAATCTTCCAATCTTGCATCGGTAACATTGGGATCGGTTATCTCCAGACACGATACATAGCTCCCTGACTCACCACCCCAGTGTACAGTATATCCTGCCAGATCAGACTCTATACCTCGACTCCAGGCGAGGAGCAGGTCGCTCCCGTCGATTATAGGCTCCTGTAGGGTGGGTGCCAATGGTGGCTCATCGAGGATTTCTTCAATCATGTTGATGATGTCAGCCATGCTTACATCCTTGTTTTTAGCAGCCCCGGCATCGGTGAGCCTAATCTCCATGTAATGGTCGATGATTACGATCCATGGTACCGCAAGGGGTGTGTATTGGAAAGTTACCGATCCATCTGGATCTGCGAGTACCGGATAGGAAAGCCCATGATCCTTTACCCACTGAGCCGCCTCTTCTATGGATGCGTTCCAGCCAATGGCAAGCACCTGCACGCCCTGGTTGGCATAGACCTGCCATACGCTGCCTTCAAGCGCAGAAGCCTCCTGCGCACAGGCACTTCAGCCACGGCGCCAGAAGGCTAGAAGGATGATCTCACCAGAAAAATCGGACAGGCTCACCGAGTTGCCATAGCTGTCCTGGAGCATGAAATCGGTGGCTGTATCACCCACCTGCAGGTAGCCAAACGAATCACTGCCTTGCATCAATAATAATATGATCGCCAGTACTGGGAGTATGTTAACTTGTTTGATCATCATAGCCCTGCCTGTTATCTGTTAACTCGCTTATCTTTGTAGCAGATTTTAGGCACAAATGAAAGGATGGAATATACGATGTGAGAGAAGTAACGATTATTTTCCTGCCTTTGTTTTTTTACACCTTGACGGTTGGGTGTAAAGTATCTATAGTTCCCTTATTAGTTCGACTTTTTTTTTTACTATGCTCCCATGGGAGAGCTTACCGACAGGATACTGAAAGAACAAGCTGCCATGCAAAAGCAGGGAGACTACGAGAAGAAGCCGATTAGCTTCCCGCTGCGGTCAGTCATCTTCTCCATCATAAATTCTCTTATCATCGGTCTTTTTATCGGCATGCTCCTGGAGAACAAGTTTTCCCGCAGCCGCTACGAGCCTATTATCGGGGGGATGGAAAGGGAGATGACCGATAAGACGAGCCAGTACAACAAGCAGTTGAACGATCTGAAGCAACAAAATGCGATAAATGAGAAGCTGATTGCCGACCTAGAACAGAAAAATCAGAGCCTCAAAAAATCTTTGCAGCAGCTCCAAAAGGTGGCTGAGTCGAAACTGGAGGCTAAAGAGGCAGTACAAGCTTCCAAGAAAACCTATATCTGGCAAGATAACCGGGGAACCATACATATAACCAAATACCCCCCGCGAGGTGAAAACTACCGTATTATTAGTATCTCAGAGGATTAGGAACCTATTTATTCCGAGATTTTCACTAACTTTCGCACTGCTTATATGCAGACAATAATTTTGTCCTATCCCGAAGATTCTGTCTCAAAACCCTTGACAAAATGAAAAACTTTCAAGCCTTAAGTCTTTACTATTGAAAATAAATGGAACAAACCTGAAGGTGATCTTGTTATAAATTTCAAGTATGCGTTTCGTTAAAAAGCTCTTTCACAGAGTTAAAAAGTATGCTATGTTTTAGCGTGAACTTGACGAATCATAAAAAGGAGTTTCATTAATGGGAATAAAACGGCTTCGAATCGAACAGTTTACAGCCTTCAAAAATCTGGATCTTTTCTTTTCTCCGGGTATTAACATACTTATTGGAGAAAATGGAATTGGCAAAACTCACTTACTGAAGGTGCTTTATGCTGGCTGCGATATCACCATATCAGAGGATAATTTTATCGATAAGCTAATAAGAGACTTTCTGCCCACCGGGAAAAAGGTCGGTCGGTTAGTACAAAGACAACGGGGGATAGCCAGCACGGTTATTGAGATCTTCAGCGATAAAACCAGGTTGTATGTATCCTTCACCAGCCATACCGATAACTCTAAGTCCAATGATATAAATATTCACGGGCTTCCTGATTGGAAAGCGCAGATTCTAGCCTGCGCTTATATACCATCCAGCGAGGTTTTGATAAATGCTCCCAATTACCGTGATTTGTACGATTCAAGCGATATGAGCTTCGAGGAGATAGAGGTAGATTTAATCGGCTATGCACTGATCCCCGCGCTGAGGGGTCCAACCGAACACAGAAAAAAGGAATCTATTGATATAATTGAGGAGTTAAGTGGGGGTAAGGTCATGTCCAAACACGAGGAATTCTTCCTGCGCTCCAGCCATGGCAACCTCGAATTCAGCCTTCTCGGCGAGGGGCTTCGCAAGCTGGCTCTGCTCGGGCATCTTATTCGCAATGGAACCCTTCACGATGGCTCAGTCCTGTTTTGGGATGTGCCTGAAGCGGATCTTAACCCTAAAACAATAAAACTGCTGGCAAGGATATTGCTGCATTTACAACAGATGGGAGTCCAGGTATTTATGGCCACCCATAGCTACTTGCTGCTCAAGGAGCTGGAGCTGCAAAGAGAGGAAGAAGACGACCTTATGTATCATGTTCTTTATCGTTATGAGGATGAGATCAAGGTGCGAAGCGCACCCTCATGTTTTCAATTACCGATCAATCCGATCGCAGATGCCTACATGGATGTTTATGACCGCGAGATCAAGAAACTGCTAATGGATAAAGAGAAGAAGGAGTCGAACCAATGAAGGCATTCAGGATAAACGGGTTGAGATTCGACTTCTCTGAGGCTATCGAAGCCAGGAGATTCGCCGGTCAGGAACACGGAATGTTGCATTGTATGAAGGCAGTAGATTTTATTGTCGAGTTACAGGATAAAATCCTGTATCTCCTGGTCGCGGATCCGCAGCAGATAAAGGAAGCATATAGGAAGCAGGAACTAGGAGCTTATGATTTCATCACCGACCTGACCTATACCTTCAGGGATAGTTTTCTGTATGAATGGGCATCTGGTCGCACTAATAAACCGATTGTTTGTATAGTCCTGATAGATATCGATAATCTCTCCGAGCCTGCTATGCTTGGTTTATCAGAGATGCTCAGGAGAAAGCTCCCCCTTTTCGGGATTGCAGACCAATGGAAAAATACCATCTTCAACGGCTGTAATGTGCTTAATGTAAAAACCTGGAACCGGTTGCTACCCAATTATCCGTTGACCAGAACCACCCAATAGCTCAATAGTCAACATTTAGATAAGGCCAGCTAAGGTTGCTAAAACCATCATAGTCGCTCAAATAAATGGTCATTAGATATGCTCCTGTTGGCATCCCGGGCGACACTTGCATATAAAGCCCATACCAACCATCCATCCTCTCCAGGTCCCACCAATCCCCCTCATCGGTAAGATAAATGCCGGTTGACATGGTGCCATAATATAGCTCCACAGCCTTGATATCATAGGCACTCACTGGATCCTGGATATAAGCGAGCATCCATATCAATCCACCGCCGCTACTGCTCAGGGCAGAGTTCAGGTAACCAGCGAAATAACATCTAGGTGCCCCAGGCTCTGGGAATACGCCATCATTATAAAAAACGACTATTTCTTGGGGTTGGTAAACTATGTGTCCTTCCATTAGAGAGATAATAAGGTCATTTATGCCATCATTGTTCAGATCGCCGATCGCATGGTCTCCGAAGCGATGCTCGGAAATATATCTCCATGCAGGAGAGGGGGCTATCGAGCCTTGTTTGTTCAACACAAGCCATAGGTTCTTGTCCATGTACTCCAGGGCGAGATCAGGATAGCTATCGTTATCCAGGTCCCTCCATATTCCAGCGTATAATTGATTGGTTATATCAGGCTCTTGATTAAATGTTCCATGATCATTTAGAAAGATCCGGGAGTTAAGAACCAGGTCTAAATATCCATCCTGATTTACATCAACGAGGTTCGCTCTTCCGGTCTGCTTGCACCACCAATCGGGTGTATTGCTAAATTTGCCAATGTTATTTATGAAAAGAGCCACCCCTTCCCTGCCACCTAGCATGGTAGGCTGGTAGCTAACCACGATATCCTTGAAGTTATCATTGTTGACATCGCCGATAGCCAGGCTCTTGAAATGGGTATTTTGGTTGGTCGGTGGTGGCGACCAGGTTATTACTTGTGGATCAGAGCTAACAACTCCCTGAATATTAGGATAAATACGCAGGCTATGGAACCACAGTGCTATCACCTCACCATATCCATCGCCAGTAAGATCCTCGATCTGTGCAAAGTCAGCGCCGAAGGTATAATAATAATCTGCCTGCTCGGTATATTCCAGCACTATTGGCTCATCCTCGAAGGCTCCCTGCTGGTTATTGTAGTAGATCATTACCCCTCGTTGTCCGAGATCCACCGCAAGGTCCAAATAGCCATCATCATCCAGATGGCCGAGGGATATGGTGTTTAGATATCTTGTATAAAAAGAATACTCTGCTGAACTATATCCAATATTCTTGTTTAGTGTGCCATATTGATTATAAAAAATTCGTATCACCTGGTGATCCGACTGGAAGATAGGAAGTCCGCCATCCAGCACTACAAGGTCATTGAAGCCATTCTTATCCATATCGGCGACAATGAGATTGCGACCCACGCAGGTGTCCTCTGATTCCCAGCATGGAGAACCAGGGAAAGCAAAACAGAGGTAAACCCCTAAAAATAAAGCCCCTAATACATAAAGAAATAAAATACGATCTCTCCTGAACACAGAATCTTTTATAATCAAAATAGGAATGATATTCAAATATGGCAGGCGAAGAATACTTTACCGTTAGTGGAATCCTAGATGCAAATTGATGAAGATTATATCATCATCAAGATCCTCATCGACCTTGTTATCCTTTACCTTGTGCATGTAATTAAGTTGTAGCTTGCCACAAGGTTCAAGGTAATAGTTGATCCCATAAGTCCAGATATCCTGAATAACTGTCGGTGCTAAATTGTTATTGCGATAACTGTAGCTATCAAATCTAAGCCCCAGCTCCAGTTTATCCTTGATAAGCTCAGCGATTAGCCTTCCCTCCCAGCCCCAGTATTCATAGTCAGTCTTGCCATTATAATCGATGTCATCATCGACCAATCCACCTGCATACATAAAGACACATTTAATCCTTTGCAGCGTTTTTAATTGCAGGTCGGTTGACCAGCTTTTTCTCTTTATATCGAGTACATTATCCTCGTTGTAGATAACATTCTCATGGTAGTTATATGTATAATGACCTCCTATTGAGATCCCGCTCATTGGAATAAGCTCGATCCTGCCGCTATAGAGAAGATCGCCAGGTTCATTTGATGTAATAAATCCTTTTTGAGTATCACATCCCACCCATAGGTTAGCACCTAAACCGTTACCTAGCATAACGAAATACTTGAGGTGATTTCCCAGAATCGTTCCCTTAGCGCCGATGCCAAGATCGCGCCTTCTTGGTTTGTTGCCATAAAATGGAGATACCTTGAATGGATGCCGTGAAAGAGTGTAATCTGGGAGCTTTCGAGCCAACTGGGAGCGGACGATGAAGTCCAGATTTTGCGCTGATATAAGACTCTCGTACTCAATGGGGATTTTCATCTGCCCGACAAGTAAATTTAAGTGCCGGCTGAAATTCATTGTGGCAGAATAGTCATATAGCTCGAAGCCTCCCTCCAGTCTCGCCTGGAAATTGATCTTTAGGAAGGCATCATCGCTCTGACTGTGTAGTTTCAGCCTGGCTCGGCGAAAGATAAACCCGGCGGCTGATTGAGCAGCCTCCTGTTCGCTAAAGGGCTGCTGCAAGCCGTTCTCAGCACCCTCATAGGGTATGCACCATAGCTGGAAGTAGCCGGAAATATCGATGTTATCAATGATGGAGTTGCTAGCTTTTAAAGTTGCTGGCAATGAGAGGATTATACATATAAAGAAAATAATTGGTTTACTCATAGCAACAATTCACCTTTCAGTGTTGTTCAATCCACCGTCACCCCGGTATGGCAGGTATTACAATCGTCCGGCCGTGTTTCAGATGTAATCCAATCACCCATTAAAATGATGTCAACCTCCCACCGAAAGGTAAGGCCAGAATGAACTCATCGAGAAAGTGATATCAGTGGCGCGCAGTTGAAGCAGTAACTCAGCCGGCTCGATGCCCGGTTCTATACGAGGTCCGGTCATCCAGTAAACGCCGTCCTCCAGGTTGAAGGCTGGCAACTGCACGCCGGTTGGCATGTTGTTGTAGTGGATCTCGACCTTCAATATCTTGTGTCCATCAGGGTCCGAGACCATAGCGAGCATCTCGAACAAGCCCCCTAGCTCCTTCGTGATGTTGGCAGCCATGTATCCGCCGAGCAGTATCTTGGGAGGATTGTATGCTCCACCAGTCGGCGAGACGGTGAAAAACGGCGTCTTGGTCGGCGTATTGGTGAAAGTGGGCGTACTAGTAGGCGTCTTGGTTATGGTCGGCGTCTCGGTCGGCGTTGATGTGATCGTCGGCGTCTGAGTGGGGGTTACACTCGGCGTGTTGGTTACGGTCGGCGTCCTGGTCGGCTGGGCGGTTGCGGAGTGGGTCGGCGTGGCTGTTGGCGTGGCGGTCTCCATCCCGATCTGATGGATGATATCCTTGGAATACCAGCTCTCGCCAGTGGAGGTGAGCGTGGTTATTGCAGCGAAGATGACCTGACCTGCCTCGGAGCCGGTTACCTGGCACTCGGTAACATCGCCTACTGTAATGGGGGAATCCCCCTGGGGCGCACCAGTCCCCTCGAAGGGAAAGCCCGGCTCATCGAAGTCATAGTGGATATTGTAGCCGGCTACATCGGGATGGTTTACCGGCAGCCAACTGAGATAAAGCACTAAGCCGTTATGCGTGTGCTCGATGCCGATGGGAGGAGGTATCATGTTGTCTTGGTGCATCTCTTCGAGGATCGGGTCATAATAATATATACCCAGGGAAGCATCATCGCTTTGATCATAGATCATCTCAGCTATTAGCTCATCATCGGTCGTTCCCCAGTATGTATAGGTGCCATCGACTCCGATTCCGCAAGCGAGCGCAGCCTGGTAGCTGACATTACCATAGATGGCGTTGTAGGTTACATAATCAGGTGAGCCTGCGGTGGTTCCAGTAATGCCGATACCATTGTTCAGTACGATAGCGTTATAGTGATATTGACCTCCTCCAGCCCACACCCCATCGCCATCGTTGTAATAGATCAGGTTGTTATTGATCTCGGCGTTATTGGAGCGGTAATCGACATAGATTCCCCCGGCGCCATCCTGGCTCCAGTTCCTGGCTATTATATTATGCTCGATGAATGGAGCCGGACCGCTGTCTGTGAAAAAGACGCTCACTCCGCCGGCAGCCTGTCCCCCTGAGCCGTCGGCTATGTTGTCGATGATTATGTTATTCCGAACCTGGGGCGAGGCATTATATATAAACAAGCCCCCTACCCCGCCGGCGTTGTTTCTTATCGTATTACCCTCGATGCGCGCAGATGCCTGGTTGACCACCTGGATAGCGCCGCTCAAGGCGCCGCTGCCGATGTTGTATCGGATATTGCAGCTATCTATGAACGGCGAGGATTTCTGTATATAAATTGCCAGCGATGACTTGTAGATATCGCAGTTCTGCAGGATACACCCGCTGACCCAACCACCGCTGGGATCGTATTGAGCATCCACTGCATCGTCCTTGAAGGCGATCCCTTGCCAATTGGTGGAGCCATAGCCGGTGAACAGGATGCGCTGATCCTCAAAGCCGCGAGCTACCAGCGTCCCTTCCTCGACGCTTATCCGCCCTGGAACCAGGAAATATATCTCGCAGCCGGCTTCGATCACTAAAGTCGCTCCATTGCCGATATAAAGGTTGCCTAAAAGATAATAGGGGCTTCCCTCCAGGTGCCAGGTGGTATCGTGCTCGATCCAGGTCTCCGGCACCGGCGTATGGGTGGGAGTGCAGGTCGGCGTATTGGTACTGGTCGGGGTGCCGGTTGACGTGCTGGTCGGAGTCTGAGTGTTGGTTACCGTTGGGGTGCCGGTTGCTGATGGTGTGAAGGTTGACATGCCGGTGGGGGTTACGGTCGGCGTGGCTGTCGGCGAGGCGGTTATCGAGGGAGTGTTGGTCATGGTCGGCGTTACTGTGGGAGTTTGGGTTATGGTCGGCGTGTTGGTCGGGGTTGGTGTCAGTGTGCTCAGCGTGCCGCTCACCTCGTTGGAGTAATAACTCGCCTTGAACCCGGATTTTATCGCCTTCATCGCTATCCAGTAACGCTTGGAGGGATCGATGCCGGTGAGCGTGTAATCCTCCCTCGGCACCAGTCCGATCGGCGAATCCCCCTGGTCGAGGTTCTTGCCGTCATAAGGCTCTCCGCTGCCGTCGGTATCATAGTATATCTGGTAGCCCATAAGACCGGCATGGTTTACCGGTATCCATTGCAGGATGAACTGGTCGGGCAGCTCGGTTATCTGCAATTCAAGCGGTGGCGGGATCGGTGCATCATAAGCACAGGAGGATAAATATGGCACGAAATGCGCCCTGCCCACCGAGGCGGAATCGTTGCGGTCGAAAATGTAGCCGTTGATCTCTTCGCCGTCAGTTGTGCCCCAGTAGTTATAGGTCGCATTGACATCCTCATCGTAATTCAGGCGCAGTTGATAGCCCTCATTTGCGTATATATTGCATCGATTTATGTTCAGCGGGGTGCCTATAATGCCATCCCCTTGATTGTTCACAATTGTGCAGTGGATCATGGAGCCGGACTCTACATAAACTCCCCCGCAATCGTTGTGCACCGCCACCAGCCCGCTTACGCTCGGAGATGAGCTGTAGCTGCTGTACAGTGCCACCTGGTCCCCCTTGTAGCCGCTGGCTGTATTATTAGCCAGTGTATTGCCCGATATCAGCGGATTACAATCGAGATTGAGGAATATCGCCGCTCCCTGATCCGCCTCGTTTCTTATGAATATATTGTCGATGATCTGCGGGTGCGAGTCATTGGCGAAGATCCCCGCACCCTCGATGGCGAACAGATCCCTGAAGATGTTCCCTTCTATCCTTGGAGCTGCATCGTAATAGCATCCGATCCCAGCTCCCTTGTCCATTTCAGTACCGCAGTGCCTGAAGGTATTGAGGTGGATGTAAGGCATAGCCCCATCGCAGACCACACCCTGGCGTGCATACTCGATTATGGCGTTCTCGATTATACAGCCATCTTGGTATTCCCCAGACTCATCGTAGCTTGCTGGCATGGAGTCGTTGGCAAAGCGGATGAACTTCCAGTCCCCAGGCTGCGGGGAGGGGCAATTCGAGGTGAAGGTGATGTAAGCACCATAAGATCCCCTGGCGACCAGCTTGCCGTGGATCTCAAGCCGATAGTTGCCGGTGAAGCGGATCTCTGCCCCGCCGAAGATGGTCAGCGTAACCCCGTTCTCCAGGAAGGTATCGCCGTCGATATAGACCGGGCTGGTCATCGCAGACCAGTAGGTGTCTGTATCGATTGAGCCGGAGACATGTGTCGGCGTCGGCGAGATGATAACCTGGTTCTCTGCTGGTGGTGTCGGGGTAGCTAAAGGCGCTGCTTGATCGCTCTTTGCAGCCAGGCTTATATTGGCAGATAAGCACAAGCAAACAAGACAACCCACCAGGAAAAACGCCTTTGTATCAAGGCTTTTATTTATATACAACCTCATATTTACTATATCATTGCCAATTGTTTATGATTATAGACTATATTTGCAAAGGATCAAAAGTATAACAGTGATTCCGGGTGTTTTGTATTTTTTTGCTTTCTTCTTTGCGTCTTTGGGTGAGACCATTTCTTCATATCCTGACTCTGTCGGGATTAAATAGCCCTAAAGCCCCAAGCCCTCATGCCTATTAACATTTGACGCCAGCATATAACTTAGGATAATCTTTAGGGAGGAATATTATGCCCGAATTCGAATACAACGGCACCTTGCAGGAAACTTCGCTAGCAGAGGCTTTTGCTACCATCAACCACTATAAGGTGCCCGGTGTGCTAAGTGTTCATCATCTTGACTCGGTGAAGACTATCTTCTTTGAGAACGGTGAGCTTGTCTTCGCGCTTAGCAATGTTGTCGAAGAGCGACTTGGGGAGAGATTGCTTCATGACCAGATTATCACAGAGGAGCAGTATCGTACTTCACTTATTGAATTAGAAAAATCCAAGAGTCTTAAGCGACACGGACAGATACTGCTGGAGCTAAAGTACATAAGCGCTGATAGACTCTATGCGGAGATCCGCAGACAAGTCGAGGATATCGTTCTTAATGCGTTTCCCTGGGATCAAGGCAAGATTCGATTCAGACCCGGTCCCTATGACAAGTCCTCCATATCAGTGCTCAAGGATATCAACACTCCAAAGCTCATCTACAAGGGAGTCAAGATCTACTTTACTTCCCAGAACATTAAAAATACTCTGGTATCAGATTCACGCCCCTTGAAGCCGACACCCAAGTTCGATGATTTCAAGAAGCTCAGCTTCCTTAGCCCCTATGATCGAAAGATCATGGATCTGGTCAACTCAGATCGTTCTATACAGGATATATGCCTGCGCAGTCCTTTGAATACGATTGAGACCTGCAAATTCC
>CAYUVA010000050.1:0-28428 GCA_964448115.1 uncultured bacterium | reverse complement strand
TATCACCTTATCACTTTATCACTTCCCGTGATTACTGTATTCCTGCCGGAGTTTATCCCGCCCTTGATGCGGGGCTGGAATGACAGAGAAGGGGGATAATAACCCCCTAAACTAGAAACAAGAAACTAAAAAACGAGAAAACAAGAAAACGAGAAACTTTCTATCGTCTATATTGCTTCTACATTCCGAAGTAATGGATCGCTTAGAAAGTTTGAATTTTTATGGAATTTACAATATATATTAAGTTGTTTCTCCCAAAGATAGGCATGGGTAAGTAACCTACAAGTTAGAGCAGAAAGGATGTCAAAAGAATGAAAGAAACCACTATACTCAGGATGATCGTAGCGCTTGTAATAATTACAGGTATTGGTGTCTCCACCGCAAACGAGGGATTTTATATCAAAACGAAGAATGCCTACTTTGATCCCCTGGCAGCCAAATCGGTGTTCGAGGCTGCGCTTTCCTACGATTTTATTCGTGGCGTTTCCGATGCTTACTACATTGTACAGTTTGCGAGCAAGATCAACGGCGACAACAAGAATCTACTCTCATCGCTGGATTTAAGGCATCATGGCTATGTGCCGGAGAACGCTTTTATCATCAAACTGGATCCTATCAAATACCGTTTTTTGAAAGATCATCCCTGGATCAGATGGATCGGCTTTTATGAGCCGGGATACAAGCTATCACCGGTACTCGATAAGCAGGTCGCAGAGGCTAAGGAAGATCTCTTCGAGCTGCGGATAGTTCTTTTTAAGGGCGAATCGCCTTCCTCTACAACCAAGACTATAAAAAGTCTCAACGGACAGGTGCATAAGGTGATATCCACTCGTTACAAGACCTATATTAAGGCGACCTTTGCCAGGACAAAAACCTTGGAAGCTGCCGAGGCCATAGCCCGACTGATGGAAGTCCAGTGGATCGAGCGCTATCCAGATGCGGAGCTTTGCAACGACCAGACTGTCTGGGTAAGCCAGAGCGGATTGTACAACGACCAGGCAACGCCGATCCACGACAAGGGGATCTTCGGCGAGGGTCAGATCGCCGCTGTACTGGACACTGGCGCAGACATCGACATGTGCTACTTCTGGGATGAAGCCGAAGGCATCCCCGGCGAGACGCCCAATTATAACCAGCGCAAGATAGTCGCCTATCATGATATCCTGGGATACAACGACTACGACAATGTCAGCCACGGTACCCACACGGCAGGGACCATAGCCGGCGATGACTTCGCCACGCCGGGCTACCGGGACACCGGCGACGGCATGGCACCCCAATGTAAGCTGATCATCCAGGACACAAGCGTACCTGGTGATATGGAGATCCCGGACAGCATGTACGACACGCTCCAGCAGGCTAATGACGAGGGTGCTCGCATCCACTCCAATAGCTGGGGAGATCCCTATTCTTATGGGGAATACAATGCGCTTGCCCAGGAGGTTGACCAGGCACTTTGGGACTACAAGGAGCTGGTAACCTGCTTCGCTGCTGGGAATGAGGGACCCTCGGATAACAGTTGTCGTACTCCAGGCATCTGCAAGAATGTGGTTACCTGCGGAGCCACTGAAGCAGGCTCATCAGCCGAGGACATGGCATCATTCTCCAGCCACGGTCCTACGGACGATGGACGATATAAGCCGGATGTTACCTTGTGTGGTGCTGATATATATTCTGCTGATTGCGATTACGATATAGGCACTTTTAACTGTAGCACTGACGATAAGAGCGGAACCTCTATGGCAACACCAGGGATAGCTGGCTGTTCAGCCCTCATTCGAGAGTACTTCGAGAAGGGGTGGTATCCGATGGGAATGCCTAACGAGAGCTTCGGCTTCAGTCCCTCATCTGCCCTGGTCAAAGCCATGTTGATTAACAGCGCTGACAACATGACCGGCTCCTACACTGGCGATGGAAGCGCTCATGGCGACATCCCCGCAAAAGGACAGGGCTGGGGTAGAGTCCACCTCGACAGGGCCATGTACTTCGAGGGGGATGACAGGGATCTCTTTGTAGAAGACTCGGCTGGATTTACCAACATCAACGAGGAAGATACCTACATCGTAACGGTCATAAGCTCCGATGAGGAATTGAAGATTACCCTGGTCTGGACAGATTATCCAGGAACGCCTGGCTCTGCATACGACCTGGTCAACAACCTCGACCTTGAGGTAATCCATAACTCGACCACCTACAAGGGTAACAATTTTGTTGATGGAGTCTCGGTTCCTGATGGCGATGCTGATAGCTTGAATAATGTCGAGTGTGTTCGCATCGTTGAGCCAGATCCTGGCTCTTACATAATCAAGATCAGATCGATCAATATTCCTCAAGGCCCGCAGCCTTATGCGCTGGTTGTGAGCGGGGACTTAGGCTTCTCCGATGGCAGGGTTTTTTTGGACCGGATGTACTACAACTGCGCGGACACGGTAAATATCGGCGTTGGCGATGCTGACCTGCGCGATGCGGGAGATGTGAATGTAACCATCGTCTCGGATAGCGACCCGGTCGGATATCAGCTATGGCTGACCGAGACACCTGCTGGATCCGGCTATTTCACCGGCAGCATCAATACAACCTCAACTTATGGCAAACATGGCGATCTGCTGGTAGCCAACGACGATAATATAACTGTTACATACATCGATGCCGATGATGGCTTGGGCAACTATAATGTGCCTAAGACCTATCGCTCAAAGGTTGACTGCATCCCTTCGCAGATAAGCAATGTCTCTGTAACCCAAGTAACCGATACCTCCGCGCTGGTTAGTTGGAGCACCAATGAGCCAGCTAGCTCAATGGTGTTTTACGGCGTTTATCCAGATCTGAACCTGGTTACAATCAGCGGTGCGCTTAAAACCGAGCATACTATGCTTTTGTCGGATCTGACCGGCTGCACCGAGTATAGCTTTTATATCCAGGCATCGGACCGAGCTAATAATATGACCGTAGATGACAATGAAGGAGCATATTATGCTTTCCACACGCTGATTCGGCTTTACCTGCTTGATGAGCCTCTTGATACCGACCCTGGCTGGGATACCACTGGAGACTGGGAGTTCGGCGTTCCCACCGGGCAGGGCGGTGACCCAACCAGCGGCTATACCGGCTGCTATGTGTATGGCTATAACTTGAATGGCGATTACTCGGAAAACATGGACGAGGAGTATCTAACTACCTTGCCGATAGATTGCAGCGCTTCGTTCGACACCACCTTGAGCTTCTATCGTTGGCTGGGCGTGGAATCATCTACTTGGGATCACGCAGCGCTTGAAATAAGCAGGGATGGCAGTACCTGGTCAACCCTCTGGCAGAACTCCAGCACTGTGGATGATGGTTCCTGGGTATCGCAACAGTTTGATATCTCCAGCTATGCTGATTTCCAGGAGACTATTTATCTGCGCTGGGTGATGGGTCCCTCTGATAGCTCTGTAGAATACTGTGGATGGAACATCGATGATATCAGGATCTCTTATGTCGCATCCTGTAACCAGCCCCAGATATTGCTAAAAAGTATAGAGCTTGATGACACGGTATTCGGCAACGGTGATGGCAGGGCTGACTTCAACGAGACCATCGATGTTCTCATAACCTTGCGTAATCTTGGGATTGAGGCAAGCGGGGTCGAGGGTACGGTTAGCAGCGGTGATCCATATATGACCATCTTAAACAGCGAGGTCAGCTTCGGCGATATCGGCAACAACCAGGAGGCGACCTCGCAACCTCCGCATCTTCGCATCAAGGTGTCCCCTGATATACCGGATGGGCACCTGGGGCAGTTTACCCTTCATTGGAGCTCGAGCGATACTAAGAGTGAGGGCTATGTGAACTTCGGCATCATCGGCTATGCGCCGCATCTCGAATTCTATGCCCTCAGCATCCTCGATGATCCAGATGACGACGGCTTTGCCGATCCTGGCGAGGAGCTTGCCATGGAGGTTACACTAGAAAATCTTGGCGGCGCGCTGATGACCCAAGTAAGTGGCATCTTGAGCACCAACAATCAATACATAACCATAATCGATGGCACATCGGACTTTAACCCAATCCCCGGACGGGGACAGGGGAGCACCATTACTCCGCACTTTCGTTGGAGTTCCGATGTATATACACCTGAAGGGGAGATGGCTTGGTTCACTCTCAATGTAGTCGGCGAGAATGGTTACCAGGCGGAATTTCAGTTCAGCGTAACCCTGACCGCCTACTATTGTCCCTATAGTTGGAACATGGATTTTGCGCCGGACTTCCAGTTCACCGGGGACTGGGCGTGGGTACAGCCTACCGGTGGCTGCACCAGTGGAAGGGAAGACCCGACCAGCGGTTACACCGGCGACTATGTGGTCAGCTCCAATCCTGATGGCTGCTATCCAAGCAATATGGATGAAGAATACTGCACCATAGGTCCCTTGGACTTCAGCCAAATGGATGAGGTTGAGCTTAGTTTCTATCGCTGGCTCGGCGTTGAGTCAAGTACTTACGATCACGCCAAGATCCAAGTTTCCTGGGGACCGTTCACTTTTGTAACCAAGTGGCAGAACGGTTCATCCATGTACGATGGTGAGTGGAAGCCGATAACGCTCGATCTAAGCTCCTATCGTGGCTTGAGCGATATCTACATACGCTTTGTCATGGGACCAACCGACGGCTCGGTTCAGTACTGTGGCTGGAATCTCGATGATATAAGCATCTGCGGGGTACCCAAGGCGACCCCGACCCCGACACGCACGCCCACAGCGACCATGACAGCCACGCCAACACGGACTCCAACTCCGAGCACAACGCCGACGCCGTCAAGCACGCCGACTGCAACCGAGACAGCCACTCCGACCGACACGCCGACCTGCACTCCAACGGTAACGCCTGGCTGTCCTTACGAATACCCGCAGGAGGTCGCCTCGGAGATATTCATTGCCGGCTACATGACCACCAGTATAACTCGCTCAAGCGGAGGCATCTTGTATATACTTGCTTATGTGCAGGATCTCGTGGGTATGGATATCGACACGGTGAAGCTATACATGGCAGGCGAGGAGCTTGGCTTGGAGCTAAGCGAGGGCGATCCCGGGGTCTTCAGCTTTGGACCGCTGGTAGTTGGACCGGGCGCATATATAGGCAATTACCTTATCGAGATGCAGTCCTGGCAGGAGCTATGCCACAGCCACCCGTGGCCGTACCTGACCGTGGTGGAGTAGGGGACCAAGTAGGTATTGTTACCTATTGAAATTAATACCGAAACTTGGGAGTATATTTTCAATAGAACGAGGTGTGAAAAATCAAGGTAAGACCACGATAAAGATAAATGTTTTAGTAGGTAAAGAACTTATTGGTAAGATCGAGATGCCTGAACATCAATCTGTCATGAAGGAATTGAATCGGTGGCGCCTTGTCTTTTATGTTACCTTTAGTGGTGGTAGGGCATATCTCGATAATGAAGTATTTGTTGAGGATGTCATCAATTCTTGAGTCAAAGTACATTGCTGAGACCACCAAGGAACACAGGAAGAAGTATGGTCAGTTTTTTACTCCAAGTTCCGTTGCTATGCCTATGGCGAGATGGGTATTACAGGGAGACCCTAAAAATCAAGTATAGACATCCTTGATTATCTTCCAGTCCCTGGAACCATCGTACCTCAAGCCGGCGGGGGGAGTTGAACCCCCGACCTACTGATTACGAATCAGCCGCTCTGCCACTGAGCTACGCCGGCAACCGTGAGCTACCTATTATAGTATCAGCATTCACCAGGTCAATAGGAGAAGATAACCGTGTTTAGGCATTCACTCAATAACAAGAAGCGGCCAGAGTTGCCTCTCGAGCGAGCCAAATCGACCACCAAGCTCAAGCAGGTGCATCCCCCCAGCGCCGAGCAGATCACCATAGGCGAAATCAAAGCTAATACCTTGAATCCCATCAAGCTCACCAAAATCGCCATGCAGACCATCATCGTACAGGTAGATCCCGCTCCCTATGCCTGCATAATAAATCTCCAAGCCCTGACCGATGGGCGCAGTGCATGATAGCATGGCGACCAGCCTCATGCTGCCCCCGGTGAGCTCAGACAGCCTCGTCTCCATGTATCCACCTATGGGGATATTAACATTGAATTCAGGTGTAGCTGTCGGTGTAGATGTGTTCGCAGAGCCTGTTGGTGTAGGTGTCTTCGATGGCGAAGGGGTCGCTGTGGCTGTCGGTGTCGGAGTCGCCGTCGCCGTGCTTCCGGTCGGTGCACAAGTAGCGCTCTGGCTTGGCGTCGCAGTGGCTCTGGGTGTCGGCGTCAAGTAAAGCACCTTTAGCGCTGCATAAGTGTCGCCTGCATAGATATGATCACCATGCAAGTTCATATCAACAGCATATCCATAGGTATTGAGCATCCCCGCCGGCTGCGGCTGCGTAAGATCGCTTATCTCAAGAGCCTGCAAGCCGTTGTAATGGATCGCTGCAAGAAGGACATTGCCGAAAACCACTAGGTCCTGCGGCGCTGCTGTCAAGCCCCAGGTGGCGACAAGCTGCGGATTGAGCGGATCGGTTGCATTATACACCTTCAAGGCTCTATTCAGGCTGCCGAGCACGACATAGACCCCGATCCCGCGGCTGAAGGCGGTTACGGTCGTATAAGGCAAATCACCCTGCTGCGGGATGCTACCTAGGGGCGCTGGAGATGATGCATCCGAGACATCTACGATCAGGCAATCACTATCAATTCTCGGAACATAGGCCCGGTTGCCAAACACGAAGACATCGCTTCCCATCAACGATATTGGACTCAGCGACGCCCGCCACCGAATATCAGACGGGTTGCTTATGTCATAGATGCTCAAGCCAAGACCGCTGCCCACTACATAACAATAATTACCTACCACATGTAGGTTCTCGAAGTACTGCACCATGCTGCCGGCGATGCTATCCAGGACCTGTATCTTTCCCTGATCGTCGAGTGCTATGGTCTTAATTCCACCCTCACCTGCCGCCACATAGAAGATGCTCCCCTTGCAAACCACCCTCTCTGCGCTGCCGACATCCAATGTATCGAGCATTCGGGGGGGCGAGCATGTAAAATCGACAGAGCTTATCCCCTTGGTGCCTTCCGCAACCAGCGCGTACCTACCGTTGAAGGCGACGCTCTTGGCATTGCCATAGGTACGATAGGTGCCCCTAAGCTCCGCCTGGTCTTTGGCGCTCGATTCCCAGATGTCGATCCCCTGCCAGCCATTGGCGGACAGTATCCTGCTATCATCGCCCCAGGCTCCATAGGCGTAAACGAAATTATCCAACTGCGCCAGGCGACTTGGCTCGGAGGGATCGGAAATATCTGCTATTGCGACTCCTCCAACATCATCGGCTATGATGGCTAGATTGCCATGAACATGGATATCAACGCACTCACCATCGGTGTCCATCTGCCATTCATAGACAGGAAAGGAGAGATTTGTTATATCATAACTTATAAGGTGGTTTGCTCCATAAGCGACCAGAGCATAATCGCCGACCAGAGCCAGGTTGTATCCGTGTCCACTTCCCATGGTATGATGCCCCACATAGCTCGGATTTGCCGGGTCGCTTACATCGACTACCTGCAAGCCAGAGAGATAGTCGGCGATCAGGCAGTAGAGCTTGATCCCGGTATCCAGGATCTTGCAGTCGTTTGCCTGGCAGGTCGCATTAGCCCATTTGCCCAGAAAAAGAGGCTGATTGAGGTCGCTTAGGTCGAGGATTACCAAGCCGCCGGTATCGTCGCAGACATAAGCTCGTTGCTGGTATGCACAGACCCCGAAGCTCCAGTCGGTGGTGTCGTAAGAGCCTTTGATGAACAAAGAGCCGGGATTGCTGATATCGATCACCTGCAGACCCGCCTCGCCATCAGCCACAAGAAGGTATTCGCCGCCTAAAAACATCCCCCTCGCCGAGCCGGGTGTATTAACCGTCCCCAGCAGTGCCGGCGCTTGAAGATCCGTGATATCAAGCACATCTACACCCCTTATGCCGCTGCAATAGGCGTAGTTGCCGGCAACCTCAACATCATAATAAAAACTGCTGTAACAGGATGCAGAGATTATCTCGAACTCGGATGCGAGGCATGGAAATAGAGCGATAACAAAACAACCGAGGAACAGGGGCAAAAAAGTGAATATTACAAGCTTATTTTGATATGATCCCAGCGTATCCATGATCGACTTCTAATATTATCGGTTAAGATTGTAAAAATCCAGTATGCTCCAAGTGATACCCAGTTTTGTATATTGAAATTCTCCAAGTGTAATGGTAACTTGCTAGGCTGATGATAACTTCATTACCAGGAGCAGCACTCGATGAGCATAATAGCTAGGCGAATATTTCAATCCCCCTTTGTTCTTAAGGACTTAAGGGTTCAGTTGGCATCTGTTTTGGTGGGAAGCCTCGTAATTGCGCTAAGTGCACAGGTGAACTTCAATATCGGTCCTGTGCCGATAACCTTGCAGACCTTACCGGTATTGCTGGTTGGAGCGCTTTTAGGTGCAAGGCTCGGCGTGGCAACCATCCTGGTTTATATTAGCGAGGGATTCATTGGATTGCCTGTATTCGCCAATCTAAAAAATGCCTATGCCCTATTGGCAGCACCGGCATCCGCGGGGTATATAATCGGATTCATATTCGCTGCCTATCTAGCTGGCTACCTCTTCGAGCGGTATCGAACCGACTCAAATCTATCTAAGATTGCGCTATTAGGCATCTCAAGCCTCCCCATATACCTGTTCGGGCTGTTATGGCTGTATATTCTATTGCCCCACCTTGGCTCCTGGCATATCCTGTTAAGCGGATGCATAATATTTCTGCCAGGTGATCTACTCAAGATAATAATCGCATCCAATTTTTTACCTAAGAAACACCCAGAACCTGCAAATTAAGCTTGATACTTGCTGATATTTATCGTAAAAGCACTCCTCGTATGTTATGAGAAAATTTTTCTTAAACATCCTTGTGATGCTCTTATCTGTTTGCATCTTCTTCGGTGGCGTGGAACTTCTATTATGGATCTTCGGAGTTGCAAAGCAGGATAACACCGCCTTTTTCATAATGACCGAGACCTTCGGGAGACGACATAGGGCTGAATATCGCGATGATTTCTTGCTTTTTTGGAGCCTAAAGCCAAATATTAAACAAGGTTGGGCAGAGGGCACGGTGGTAAATACCAACTCACTAGGATTACGAAACGAGGAGATCAGCTTCGACAAGCCGCCGGATCAGTTTCGGATAATGTGCCTTGGCGACTCGGTAACCTTCGGCTTAGGCAGAGCACAAGACAAGACCTATCCTGCTCAGTTGCAGTCCCTTTTAGATAGGAATCGTCCAAATAAGGACATAAGGGTCATAAATGGCGGCGTAGTCGGCTACTCCAGCTTCCAGATCCTAAATTACATAAGGGAAAGGGGAATCAAGCTAAAGCCGGACATGATCACCGTCTGTACCGCCATTGGTGATGCGGGGATAAACCGCTTCTCCGATAAGGAGATATTCGAGAAAAGCGATTATGCCGTAGGAGTCAAAAGGCTGCTACACAAGCTGCGCTTTTATAGGTTATTGATCCGAGCCATACAGTCTTTTGCAAGCCATCCGATCGAAAAAGAACGAATAGTATCACGAGTTGCGCTAGAGGATTATGTGAAGAACCTGGCTGAGATAATCCAGTTCAATAAGCAGCACGATATTGAGACCGTGATCATCCAGTTCCCATTTCGCTTCCGGCACAAGACCCCCTACTTTCACCCCATAAACATCACTCTTTACACACATGACTACAACCTTATGGCAAAAAGGACCGCTATAAAACATAAGGCTCATTTCCTGGAGATACCTGAAATGCAACCAACAAATGAGCCATATAACCAGGTTTACCTATACGATCCGCTGCATCCGACAGACGCTGGAGACGAGCTGATCGCACAGCGTTTATATTCTCTACTCGTAGATAAGAAGCTTTTACCAGAATGAAAAGACCTAGTGTACAAAGGAGATTATTTCTATCTATCATCATGATATGCCTTGCCGCCTCATCAGCGAGCGCCAACCGCCAGGTGGGGGTATGGACCACCGATGATGGCTTACCATCCAATGTAACCTTATGTGTCAATATGGATAGCAAGGGTAATCTGTGGGTCGGAACCGATGCTGGATTGATGCGAAAAAATGGCGACCAGATGCGTGTTTATACCCAAAAAGACGGCTTACCGAATAATTATATTTACTTTGTTCTCCCTGATAAGAAAGGCAATATCTGGGTGGGCACCGATCAGGGATTAGCGCTGATAAAAGATGATGAGATAACCGTGTTTCGCAAGAAGCATGGATTGCCCGGCGAGTGGTTCTATTGCGGGGCTGTAGATGCTAATGATACCAAGTACTTCAGCATCCGAGGCTATGGCTTGGCGCAGTACGATGAAAAGGGAGTCAGGTATCATAACCCGAAGAATGGCTTCCCAAGTTGGTTTGTCAATGATATCGAGGTAAGCCCGGATGGAGAAATCTGGTGCGCTACCTACAAAGGATTGGTGAGGAAACATGGGGATGCCTGGGAGCTTATCAACACCGATGATGGTCTGGTCGCAGATAACAGCTTCTCGGTCGCAGTGGACTCTAAAGGAAGGATATGGCATGGATCATGGGGCAACGGAATTACCTTGATTGATAAAGATGCAAAAAAGATATGGCGCAAATCTAGCAGCCTGCGATCAGGTTTCATTGCCGACCTGATTATCGATACAAGCGGAATTATTTGGGCTGGAACCGCAAAAGGTGGCTTGAGCTTGTTCATCCATGGCAGATGGATGGTCAGCCAACAGGTGCCATTCTTAGGCGATATCAACATCCCCGCCGACAGCTTCATCTATGATATCTACCAGGATAAGGCTGGCTACATATATATTTGCACCTGGGGACAGGGATTACTCGTTATCTCCCCTGATATGCCTTGATGCTCAAACCACCATGATCTAGTAATAATACCATATATTCTTGTAGTTGTTTACATCCTCCCCGTCCTTGCTCAACCTTAGCAGGTATTCGTAAATGGGGACATCGGTATGGATGTAAGTGGGCATTTTCTGGATATTCTTTTCCCATGGATGGAACTCGTATACCCTGCTTCCGTCGGGTAATATCATCAATACATTGTGATCCTGCCATGCCCTGAGGTGATTCTTGCCCAGTCTCGGCACATTAAAGACCGGTTCATCGGTCCTGCCCATGCCGGCGATCAATCTAGCCTCCTCTTTTCGCTCTTGTAGTAACCTGGCTATGGGAGTCATATATGCCCTGGTTTCCGATTTGCCCTTCATGTTGAAGGTATAATAAGGTTCGACTCCTATTTTTCTTAGGTCCATGCGCAGTTTCACGGTCTCGAATTTTCTTGAGTTGTAGTAGGTAAAGACCTGCTGATTATATACTCCGATGCCAAGTTTCCTGAGTTTCCTGACCGCCTCCATAGCCTGGGGGGTAACCTCGTAAGGGTGCTCGAAATGGGTTACAATGCCTACCTCGCGCTTGCCCGGCTCTAGTGCCCGATCCAGTATCTCGCAAAGGCTATCGGTTATTCTCTGGGGAAGCACAACCGGCGTCCTGGTGCCGATCCTTATTCGATACACATGATCAAAGGATGCCAGGCGATCAATGATAGGCTCGATGACCTTATCTAACATGATGAAGGGATCGCCGCCGGTAATAAGTATATCCCCCAACATCGGGTGTTGCTCCAGCCAGTCGAGGGCTGCTTTGAGCTTTTCCTTCGATGCCATTGCCGACGGGATGAAGACATCGTCTATCTCCCAGTTCCTCTGGCAGTAAACGCATATCTGCGAGCAGGTATTATACGGCTTTATGATGCAGACCTTGGGGTATCTTCGGGTTATCAGGTCGATCGGAGAGGTATCGTGCTCACCCATAAAGTCGAACATTGCTTCCCTTTGTTTGATATTGGCAGCCATCTGCTTCACATAATCCGGAGGCGGTATGACCTGTGCCCTTACCGCCGCATCTATGCGCATATCCTTCTTTGGTTCCATAAGGCTGAGGTAGTACGGCGTGATGCCGAAGGGTATGCGGTATTTTCTGCACTTTTCAACTGCCTTTATTTGAACCTCGTCGAGTTCGATAAGATCAGCCAGCGTCTTTGCATCTCGAATGATATGCTTCAGATGCCACTGGTAATCCTCCCAGTCTTGTTGTGCTGAGGCAAAGTATCTCAAGATACGATCCTTGTTATCGTTGCGACGCTCGATAACATCAGGCTCCAAGCCCGAAGGATAATTTGCGAAGTACCTGTTCATCTCCCGGGCAATGCGATCCAACTCATCGGATCGCTTGGTAGCCGCTTCACTGCCATGGTATTCAAGGAACTCTGCACCATCAGAATCCTCTCCCAATGGAGTTTTATAAATATCCAGCTCTCCGCGCACCCCCCTGAACAGGTAGAAAAACTCGGCGATAAATCCTGCGCTGATTCCAGCCTGTGCAGGGGTAGTTACACCTCGTGCAAGCGCCCATAAAGTCCTCAGCGCGCTATAGTCGGTTCGACTTTCATTGATCGGTGCTATGATGTTGCGCAGCACTCGGATGCATTGCCTGACCACGGACTTTTCCAGGTCATGCAATTTATTATCTGCCTGAAGCACCCATAGCTCGCTTTTAGCAAGGTAATCGAAAAGGCTTTTACGAAGTGCTTCGAGATCATCGTGTCTTCCAAGCAGTCCTGTTATCTCATGGTTTGCCGACCATAGTAATTGGTTTGCCTGGTCGAGGTCTAGCTTGATGAATTCTTGTAGAGATAATCTGGCGGTTTTCATAATAATACTCTCCTGTTTTTAAATAGTTTGTAATGTTGCATAGAAGCCCTAGTATGACACCTTGCAATAACTAGCTTCCAACGCTACCCAGTTTATCCGAAGCAATCGTTATCCTACTATAAAATCTCTTGAATGTCAAAACATCTTACCGGTTGGGCATGCTTTGCAGAGCCTTGATTTGGTGCTATTATTCTTGCTGGCATGATTGCTGAAAAGGGAAAGGTATATTTAATAGGGGCTGGTCCCTATGCAGTCGGGCTGGTATCACTAGCTGCCATAAAGCTGATCCAAAGGGCAGATGTCATCGTATATGATTACCATGCCAATCCGCATCTGCTCGAGTACGCCAGGGCGGATGCAGAACTAATCTATGTTGGCAAGAAGGCTTCCAGCCATACCCTTTTACAAGATCAGATCAATGAACTGCTGGTTCAAAAAGCTGGTGAGGGGAAATCAGTTGCCCGGCTAAAGGGCGGGGATCCCTTTGTCTTCGGGCGTGGAGGAGAGGAATGTCAGATGCTTGCCGAGCATGATGTACCCTTCGAGATCATCCCCGGCATAACCTCAGCCATCGCAGCGCCGGCTTACGCAGCCATCCCCATCACCCATCGAGATTACGCATCAACGGTTACCTTCATTACCGGGCACGAATCAGACGAGAAGACACAAGAGGCGATAAACTATGATGCGCTGGCTACTATAGGTGGTACACTGGTATTTTTGATGGGAGTAAAGAATCTCGAATACATCGCTGAGCGCTTGCAGGCAAATGGCTTACCTGGAAACACACCGGCTGCGCTCATTCAATGGGGAACAGCCCCGTTTCAGAAAACGATCACCTCGACGATAAAAGATATCGCCATAAATGCCCGAAAAGAGGGCATCAAGCCGCCTGCAATACTGGTTGTCGGACAGGTGGTAAAGCTGCGCGAACAGATAATGTGGCTGGAGAAAAAACCATTATTCGCAAAAAAAGTGATCGTAACCAGGGCTCCTGATCAATCAAGGAGATTAAAAGAACTACTGGAGTACCATGGCGCCGAGGTGATCACCATACCAACCATACAAACCGTTCCCATAAGACCGAATGAGCCACTTCATCAGGCGATTACAGAACTGGAACAGTTCAACTGGATAATATTCACCAGCATAAACGGCGTAAAGATATTCTTCGATGAGATATCAAAACATGGTTACGATGCCAGGCATCTGTGCATGAACAGCGTTGCAGCAGTAGGTGAAAAGACAGCCGAGGAACTGGCTGATAGGGGCATCAAACCAGATCTTGTGCCTAAAGAAGAGTTCTCATCACGGGGATTACTTAAGGCATTTAAGGATCTCAATATGCAGCAAAAAACACGCATTCTGATCCCCAGGGCTGCTGAGGCGCCGTCTGAACTACCTGGTGGGCTGCGAGAGATGGGAGCAGAGGTGCTGGTGATCCCGATCTATAAAACCGTCATCAGAGATGACCAGAAAGCAAAAATAGGTGGGCTTTGGGATAAGGACGAGCAATATATATGCACATTCACCAGCAGCTCAACGGTCAACAACTTCATGAGCCTGGTCTCCAAGGAGCACATTAAGCACTGCCGTTCAAAGATCAAGGCTGCCTGTATCGGGCCGGTAACCGCAAAAACAGCAAGAGAGCATGGCTTGCAGGTGATAGTCGAAGCGAAGCGGTACACCGCAGAGGGACTAGTGGAGGCTTTGATAAGAACGCTTTAGATTACTTTCCCATGAAGACAACCCGTTTTCGCGCATCATAATTTCCCTGCCTTCTGCCTTTAACTTTCGATGCTTGAGGGGTATTATGCGTACAATGGATGTAAGCGTGATAATACCGACCTTCAACGGCGCCAAGCTGCTGCCGTCAACACTGGAAGCGCTCGCTGGTGCCATCGCGATAGCCTCCATAGACTGCGAGGTCATCGTGGTCGATGATGCCTCGAGCGACAACACGGTCGATTTGCTCAGGGAGCGATTTCCCTGGACTCGCACCATGGTCAACCAAAGCAATCAAGGCTTTGCAGCATCGGTGAACAAAGGCGTGCAGGGCGCATCCGGCAAGTACTCCCTGCTGTTGAATAATGACATGGTTCTCGAAGCGGATGCGCTAGCCAGGTTAATGGAGGTCATGGTCGGTGGCGATGATATCTTCGCGGTTACGGCACGAATCATCCACCAATCGCGGAAACGAAGATGGGAGGAGACCGGGCTGACCAGTTGGTTCAAGCGCTTCGGGCTGATCAAGGTCAGGCACTATCCGGTGCTCGATGATGACATCAAGGAGGTTCTTTACGCTGGCGGTGGCTCCTCCCTGGTCAACAGGGATATCTACCTCAAGCTCAATGGGTTCGACCCGCTGTACTATCCCTTTTACTGCGAGGATACCGATATCTCGTTTCGCGCCTGGCTTAAAGGGTACCGGACACTTTTCGTCCCTAATGCGAAAGCTCATCATCGCCATCGAGGCACCATCGGAAGGTACTTCACCCCGGATTACATCAGGATGATCTTCTATCGAAACTATTACCTGTTCTTCTGGAAGAATATCAGTGATGGCAAGTTAATCGCCGAACATAAAGCGCTTCATCGCCTCAACTGGCTGCGGGTGGGGAAAAACTTTTCCTTATACGGCTACCTGGGCTACAAGCAGGCTCTTGCCCGCTACAGGGAGCTTGATGAGCCGAAGTGCGAATCAGGAGGCGCGCTCAGCGACATCGAGGTGCTCAAAAGGACTCGGATAAAGTGAAGATCCTCATCGTCTCGCCCTACATGCCACATCCCCAAGCCACCCACGCCGGCGGATTGACCCTCTACAACTACTTCAAGCACCTGAGCAAAAAGCACCAGCTATACCTGCTTAGTTTCGCGCGCAAGGGGGAGACACTCGATGTATTGAAGGGGCTTTACGCCAGCGCGATGACCGTCCCATACAAAGATAAAAAGGAACTTGCTGGATGGGGAGCATTATCTCTGCTCGCTTCAAGGGCAAAGGATTTCCTGAGATCGATTGCCTGCGACCAGCCATACTTCATCGCCAAGTACTGCCGCACCGAGTTTTCAAGGAAGCTCCTAGTGGCATTGGAGCAATGGAAGCCAGACACAGTCCAATTTGAGTTCAGCCAGCTATCACCCTATGCAAGCCTCGTGGCAGATGTCCCAAAGGTGCTCGATCTTCACGAACTGGGAACAAAACCGGCTCTACGCAAAATGGAAAATGCCAGGCATCCGCTGAAAAAAGCTTTTCTCAGGTGGCAACTCAATAAATGGAGGCGCTTCGAGGCGAGCTATTACCGAAACTTTCAGCGCATCATAACCGTTACCCAAGAGGATGCACATCAACTGGCTGAGCTGATTGGAGATCCGCACGCAAAGACGCAAAGGAGAATTAAGATAATCCACCATGGCGTGGATACAGAGATATTCAAACCCAAATATACACCTAAAATCCCCGGCTCAGTGGTCTTTATCGGCAATTTCGAGCACGATGCCAACCTGGATGCGATAGCCTATTTCACCGAGAAGATATGGCTTGTGGTGCGCAAACGAATGCCCGATACCAGGCTTTATGTGCTGGGGAAAAATCCCCCGAATTACCTGCATAAAATGAGTGCTAAGTATGGCGTCGAGGTGCCTGGCTTCATCGGCGACCTCCCTGATTTCCTTGATCGAATGCAGGTCTCTGTCATCCCCTTGCGTCTCGGCGGCGGCATCAAGGTCAAGCTGCTCCAGTCATTGGCAATGCAGCTAGGCGTGGTTACCACATCGGTTGGACTGGAGGGGATCGATGCAGTCGATGGGCAGCATCTTTGCCTCGCTGATGATGAGCAACTATTCGCCAGGCGAGTGGTGGAGCTGCTTGCTGATGAGAAGCTCAGGAAGCGGATGGGCAAAGCCGGCAGGGAACTGGTGGGAGCGGAATACTCGGTTGCCAGGATGATCGCTGAACTCGAGGAGCTTTACCAGGATCTGGACGCTAGCGGCGACGCAACTGAAGGCTAAGCCGACTTGTATTGTGGCGTAATGGCGGGTAATATCTCAACGCTAAGAAAATGGATGCAAAGCTGCAACTGTTACCGTTGTATAAGACACTGCCCGGCATCGGCATCATAGCCTCTGCCATGTTTACCTTGCTGCTTGTGGTTCTGAAACCCAAAAAAGCCAAGATAACCCTCGGTGTAGGGCTGTTTGCAGGCACAGCGGCATTGGGACAGATCCTCTTCGTCCAGGGCAAGATCGCACCGGGCTGGATCTCCTATGGCATTTCGGCAATGTTCCTTTGCGCG
The DNA here is from genome assembly GCA_964448115.1 of uncultured bacterium. GTDB lineage: Bacteria > CAYUVA01 > CAYUVA01 > CAYUVA01 > CAYUVA01 > CAYUVA01. The sequence continues at coordinate 11,326 of CAYUVA010000050.1, read as the reverse complement.
TATCTGCTTTTCATCCATAAGCCGTTCATCGACACATACGATATGCGCCTTAAGCGAAGATGGATTGAGCTTTTCTTGCTCGGCATCATACTGATCATCGGCATCTATCTTCGGGTTGCGGACTGGAAATCACAGGCTCTGGGGCTTTGGGTCGATGAGACCTGGCTGGGCGAGAACGCACATCTGCTTATGGAAAGGGGATGGAGCTATACACCGGTGGTGCGTGATAGGGGCTCGACCGCCCCGTACATGATGCTGCCTGCAATCTGGCTTGCCGGGACCGGCAAGTTAGCCATCAAGTTCGTTCCCATGGTCGCATCCATTTTAACATTGATCTTCAGCTATTTTCTGTATCGCATTCTATTCGGCACCAGGCTGGCATTGCTTGGCAGCGCATTGATGGCGACCGGCTTGTGGGCTTCAATCGAGGCGGATCGCCTCGAGCTGGAGGTAAATGTGCCCTGGCTGCTTGCCTTAGCGCTTTTCTTTTGGCTGCGGGGCATCAGATACAACAGGTTCTACGATTATTTCATAGCCGGGGTGCTGGTTATCTTCGGATGGACAACCTTTTACCCGTTTCAGGTAGCCTTTGGGATAATGTTTCTGCACCTTTTCTATAAGCTGGTCTTCCATGCTCGCTACTTTGTCAGGTCATGGCACTCGCTCCCTTTTTTCTTCATCGGAGCCGCCTTGATGTTTTACCTTATTATAATCCCCCACAAGCGCACCTTTTTTCCTGGAGGATTGACTAACCCAAAGCAGGTATTTGCCTACAAGGACTACAAGGAGCGGATAAGCGAGAACCTGCGCAAGCTGGCTTATACATATAATATAAAGATGTTCCCGACAGCGGATATCTTCAAGCGGGATGGACCGCTGCTCAATCGGTACCTTGCCATGTTCTTTATCCTGGGGCTAGCCTACTGCGTATTCAACCTGAGACGCGAGGAATGCTTTTTTCTGGTAAGCTGGTTTATTGTGCTCGGGTTGCCCTCCATATTCTCTGAGCCAAATCCGCGTAGGATCGTGGGACACCAAGGGCTTGTATATATCGTCATTGCGCTTGGCATATTCATGGTTGCTCGCTCCTTGGCTGGTTTATTCGAAAAGAGTAAGACTTCTTCGATAGTTTTGACATTGCTCTTGGCTGCTATGGTCATCCCTGCCGCTGCTGACAATATTATATACATCCTCAAGCCATCCAAACAGAGGCATCTGAGCCAGACCATACAAAGCACCGCGATCGGCGAGTTCATCAGGGATAATTATAACAGTTACAAGATATACCTTATGGCAGCGGCGGATATAGAGACGGTCAACTACTTTGCTTATGGCGGTTCTGGGCGCATCAACACCTTTTCGCGGTATTCCTTTGGCAGGACATTCCCCTTGTTTGATCTCCTGGATAAAGATATCGCTTGTATCCTGGGCTATTCGCCGGATGGTGATATCAACCTGCGCCTGCTAAAGCAGTACTTCCCCAATGGAAGGGTCGAGGATATCTACACCGACGGGATAAAGGCATTCAGGAGCTTCACCGCGACCGTAGATGATATCGAGCGCATCAGGGGCTTGAATCTGGAGCTTCTTGGCAGCCGGGAGCAGGATGCAAAACCGGTAGCATCATGCCAGGTGCGCAAGGGGGGGTTTGATGCAAAAGAGATGGCGACCTTGTGTCCTGACTTTGCTTCCGCAGTGGCATATCGGCTGTCGGGCAGCTTCTTTTATCAACCATCATCCTACAGCAGGGTTGCGCTAAGGACGAACACGAAAAATCCTGTCCTGAAGGTAAACGGTGTTGTGATGCAACTGAGGCATGATGCCAGCGGATACAGGACAAGAACTTATATCTCCTGGGGGGCAAATGGATTGGAGGTCTATGGAGAAATGCCCGATGGGGATGAGCCTCCATTCTTGTCTATTGAGATTCAGGCGCCTGGATATTCAGAAGGCTTGCCGGCTACAATGCTCTACTCGATGATGCCTTACGATAACGAGCTTAGGGCGGTTGCCATTCAACCAAGCGTTGTTAAGGCGCACCAACTGGCGCCTTTCAAGGTTGACCTGGGCGATGACTGGGAGCACAAACCGCAACTACGCGACCTTGCCATCGCGCCAGATGGCACAATATACGCAGCCGAGGGTGTGAATATCGCGCTGCTCATGTTGTCCGAGCAGGGAATCATCGAGCATAAGATGCCAGTGCCCGAAGTCTATAGCACGGTTCTACCGGCAAGCTGGCCTAAGAATTTCTTCATCTATACTGCACCAGATGGGAGCATATATTCTCCCGACTTCTGGAATCGCAAGATCGTCCGCATAATCCCCGGCGAAAAAGTCGAGGTGATCTTCTCCAGGCCGGGGTACGAACCGATAGACCTTGCCGTGCTCGATGAGGACAACCTGGTGTCCTGCGGCGGAAAGGTGATTATTTGGCATCATAGAAAGGCTGATGGATCCTGGAGCCATGAGCCGATTCTAGACCACAGGGTGTTGCTGGCGGCATCGGCTATATGCCCCGCATCAGCTCGCCAGGCATATTGCCTGGACAGGGAAAAGGGATCCATCTATCTTCTCGATACCAGCGGCGAGATATCCCAACAGATAAAGGTAGAGAAGCTCGACTGCGCTGATATCAGGATGGTAGCGGACCAGAACCTTATTTACCTGCATGCCATGGGCGATAATAGGGTCCATATCTATACCAGGCAGGGCACTAAACTGATGAACGCGAGCGGCGGCTCCCTGCGTGATCCCTTTCAGGCTAACCTTCCCGGGGGTATCATGGCTCTTGATATTGCTAGCGATGGGAGGATACTCGCCATGGGCAGGCACGGACACGGCGCATGGTTCAAGATCGAATGAAACGAAAGGGGGGATCATCATGGAAAAATTGATAACCAGCAACGAGCTAAAGACCGTTATCCTCTTGGTTACCCTCATAGTCCTTGCCACATTTGCACTGGATATAAGCATCAAAAGCTGCCGTACAGCAGATGCATCTGATCCAGCCTTCAACAGGTTCGATGTGAACAACCTGATCGACTCACAAAAACAGATAGCCGGTGAGCTGCAAGGAGTACGAAGAGCCTTGGAGGATATAAACAGGTCCTTAAGATCCATCGAAAGAAAGATGAAATAGCCAGGCTTGGTGAAAGGAAGGAGCGATAATAGAACATTGATGAATAATAGAAAAGCTGACTCGGTAAGCGTGGTCATACCAACCAAGAACGAGGCAGGCTCCATCGCAAAGGTGATCGAGGGCGTAAGACCGCACTGCGACCAGATAATCGTCGTTGATGGATCATCGACAGACGGAACTGCACAGATCGCAGCCGGCTACCCCGAAGTTACCCTCTTGCAGGACTCCGGGCGGGGCAAAGGGGAAGCAATAATCATCGGCATCAACGATGCCAAGGGCGATATTATAGTGCTCATCGACTCCGATGGCTCACATGATCCAGCCGATATCCCCCGGCTCGTGGAGCCGATAATAAAGGGCGAGGCTGACATGATCATCGGCTCACGGCTACTGGGTGGGAGCGACGAGATTCACGGCAACCTGACCAATTACCTGCGCATGGTCGGCGCCGGCTTCATCACCCTGCTTATAAACCTGCGCTACAAGTCAGAGCTTACCGATGTGCTAAACGGTTTCAAGGCGATCACAAAAGAGGCTGCCTGGTCGTTGGATCTGCGTTCTCGCGGCTTCGAGATCGAGCAGGAGATGGTGGTTAAAGCGCTGAAAAAAGGGTATCGGGTCAAGGAGATCGCCAGCCACGAGTTCTGCCGTGCATCAGGGCATTCCAAGCTCCCCACATACAAGGGACTGATGTTTATCTTTCGCCTTTTTGTGGATATGGTTTCCGGTTAAAAGGTGGTATCGTGGTACCGTGATATCGTGATACGAAAAGGATACTGTTGGATATGACTTATTCGACATCTGAAAATCTTTGCGTACTTTGTGTCCTTGCGTCTTTGCGTGAGACCTCTTTCTCTTGCATCCTTTGCGTCTTTGCGTCTTTGCGTGAAACCTTTTTCCTTGCGTCCTTGCGTGATGACATTGAATCTGCCTTGCCATGAGAGTTTACATGATAAATCCCCCCGCCTATGAGGGGGTCAAGATCGTGCGCGAGGGGCGCTGTATGCAGCGCAAGGGCGCCTGGACTGCGGTCTGGACGCCGGTCTCGCTAGCATACTGCGCATCGGTGCTGCGAAAGGCGGGGCACCAGGTCGCGCTATCAGATTGTATCGTTGAGGAGATCGATTTCGAGATGCTAAAAAGCAAGGCACTCGAATTCAAGCCTGATCTTGCCATAATCAACACAGCAACCCCATCTATTGCTAGCGACATCAAGACCAACCGGGTTCTCAAGGAGGCGCTCCCCGACATCAAGACCGCCTTTATCGGCATCCATGTAACCGCGCTCCCCGAAGATGTGTTGAGCATGGATGGCAGCATCGATTATCTAATCCGCGGGGAGCCGGAGATGACCGCGCTGGAGCTTGCCGAGGCTATTGAGCATAACAAGCCGATCGCCAACATCAAGGGGATCAGCTACCTGCAAAACGGCAAGCCAATGCACAACCCGCCGCGAGAGCCGCTGCGCAACCTCGATGACCTCCCCTTTCCCGCCTATGACCTGATCGAGCACGACAAGTACATCATGCCATTTTTGGGCAAGAGGTTTCTTCTCATCGCCACCGGCAGGGGATGCCCCTACAGGTGCAACTTCTGCGCTGATACGACATATTATGGACACAAGCTGAACCTGCGCAGCCCGTCAAGCATCGCCGATGAGATGGAGTGGGCGATAAGGAGCTTTAATATCAACCACTTTTTGTTCTGGTCGGAGAGTTTCACCATAAACCAGCGCTTCGCCGAGGCGGTCGCCGATGAGATTATCGCTCGCAAGCTCGATGTTCATTGGGTCTGCAACAGCCGGGTCGATAATGTGAATCCGAGGATGCTCGGCAAATTCAAACAGGCTGGCTGCTGGATGGTCGGGTACGGCATCGAGAGCGGGAGCCAGCGGGTGCTGGAGCTGATGAACAAGAAGACCACCTTGGATGATGCACGGCAGGCGGTGAAATGGACCAAGCAAGCCGGCTTGGAGGTAACCGGGCACTGCGTGATCGGCTACCCAGGGGAGACCGAGCAGGAGATCTGGCAGACGCTGCGGTTTGCTATCGAGCTTGACCTCGACTTCGCCCAGTTCTACTGCGCGGTGCCATTCCCCGGCTCCGAGCTTTACGAGACTGCCAGAGAAGGTGGTCTGATCAACAACCGCGACTGGACATTCTACGAGCAGAACTTCTCGGTCTTCGAGACCGAGCAGCTCAGCTCCGAACGCATAATGGAGCTTCGAAGCAAGCTATACAGGCGATTTTATTTCCGACCGCGTATGTTCTACAAGACGCTCAAGCGCATCAGGTCGGCGAGGGACATATCACTGGTCGCCAGCATGTTCAAGGACTTTTTGACCTGGATATGATAGGCTTGATGCGTGAGGCTTGAAGGAGGAAAGGAAGGAAGATCACGCAAAGACGCAAGGAAAGGAATCTTTCTTGGTGCCTTTGTGGCATTGTGGTTAAAAAACTCTATCACATTATCACGGTATCATGGTATTTCTTGCATTAGAAATGGGAATGATATAAGAATTGAGAATTGGATCAGTACCAGGTGCATAAGCTAGGGAAAATATCGCTGGTCATACCCTGCTATAACGAGGAGAAAGGGATACAGGTTACCCTGTCAACCATCCCGGACAGCATCGACGAGATAATCGTGGTCGATAACAACTCGACCGACAATACCGCACAAGTTGCATCCGAGATGGGAGCAAGGGTTATCACCGAGCGCAAGCAGGGCTATGGTGCAGCCTACAAGGCTGGCTTCGCAGCCGCCACTGGCGATGTGATCGTTACCATGGACGGCGATGGCACATACCCGCGCATCGCCATAAATTACCTGCTCGATGTGCTTTACGATGATAAGCTCGACTTCATCTCCGCTGCTCGGCTTCCGATCGACTTTTCCAAGTCAAAGGAGAACTTGCTGCGCTACTTCGGCAACATCGGGCTGACCATACTGGTATGGATGCTGTTTTTCGTAAGGCTTCGCGACTCGCAGTCCGGCATGTGGATCTTCAGGCGCAAGATACTCGACCTTATCGAGGTAAAGAGCGAGGGGATGCCCTTCTCCGAGGAGTTCAAGATAAAAGCCTTCCGCCACCCCAACATCGCCGCCCGCGAGGTGCCCATACAGTTCAAGTACATAGAGCGTATCGGTAAGAGCAAGCTCTCATTATGGAAGGATGGATGGATAAACATTACCTACCTGTTCAAGATGCGCTTCAGAAGGGAGATGCTGGAATGAAGATAGCCATCGATTGCAGGCGAATAAGCGGCGAATTTGCCGGACTTGGCTCATACACGCTGAACCTGGTCAAAGGACTGGCTAAGATCGATGCCAGCAATGAATACCTGCTTTTTATCAATCCGCAGGGGATAAAGCATCTAGCCTCTATCGGAGATAATTTCGAGATAATCGAGGTCAAGCATGATATTGAGGAGCACCTACGCTCAGATCCCTGGAAGAATCTTAAATTACCTGGAATCCTGTCAAGGCAGGGTGTGGACTGCTTCCTCGACCCAGCTTACCACCTGCCGATCATCGACCGCGCCAGGCACGGCATGGCGGTTACCATCCACGACCTGGCGCACTACTTGAAGCCGAGAACCAACACCATCAGGTACAACAGCTACATGCGCCTAATAACCAGGCTCTCCATCGCCAAGGCAAAGGCTATCATCACCGACTCGGAGTTCATACGAGGCGAAATATTGCAGCGCTTCAACATAAAGCCCCAACGGGTACATGCCGTGCATCTAGCCATCAGCGATGACTTCAGGCAGCTTCCCGAAGAGATAGTGAAGCCGGTGCTCGAAAAGTACGAAGTAAGCGGTGATTATATCCTCTGTGCGACCAACATGGAGCCGCGCAAGAATATAGAGAACCTGGTCAAGGCTTACGATATCCTGCGCGTTCGATGCAAGGCATCAATTCGGCTGGTTCTGGCTGGCAAGCTCGGCTGGATGATGGAGGGATTGGTCAAGCAGATCTACGACTCTGGCTTGAAGGAGCATATACTTATGACCGGATATGTTTCGCGATCGGATCTCATCGCCCTGCACAACGGCGCATTGTTCTTCGTGTTTCCATCGTTCTACGAGGGTTTCGGCTTGCCGCCGTTGGAGGCTATGGCTTGTGGCAAGGCTGTTGCAGCCAGCGATCGCAGCTCGCTGCCGGAGGTGCTCGGAGACGCTGCGCTCTATTTCGATCCCACATCCCCTGATGATATGGCTGATAGGTTGTACGAGCTGTCCACCAATGCCGATCTGAGGGGCGAACTGGAGGGCAAGAGCCTGCTTCGAGCAAAGGCTTTTAGCTGGCATCGCTGCGCAAAAGAGACGCTAGCGATTCTTGAGGGGATGGTTACATAAAAAAGTCGGGGCGACTGGATTCGAACCAGCGACCACTCGGACCCCATCCGAGTGCGCTTCCAGACTGCGCCACGCCCCGAAAATACAAGACTTGGGGCTTTTCCCGATCTTACCGGAAGAGCCCCTAGGATCCCTTGCCTCAACAGGTTAATATTACTTCAACTTCTTTGCAATTTCAAGTAGTCGATTGCGGATGTCCCTTAGTTTTGCTTTTGTCTCATCGCTAATAATCGGTGCATCATCGACCGCCTCAACATTTATTCTACCTTTTTTCTCTTGCATGAGCTGTTGGTTCACTCCGCTTACCTGTAGCTTCTTCTCGTATCGGAGCTGTTTTATTTTGATCAACTTCTGGAGTTCCTCCCTGGAGTAAAGCCGATGCCCTGCCTGGCTCTTTTTCGGCTTGATTGCCTCGATTTCATGCTCCCAGAAGCGCAGGGTATGCGGCTTTACACCAAGTATTTTACAGACCTCGCCGATCTTAAAATATAGCTTGTCTGGTATCTCGGTCATGGTTTTCGATTTATTTTCTTTAGTAATGTTTGACTGGGAGTAAATCTGACCGTCAGCCTCCTTTTCAGTGGCACAATTTCTCCACTAGCCGGGTGCACAATAACTCTCGGTTTGTTCTCAAAGACCTTGAAGACGCCGAAGTTCACCAGCCTGACCTCGTTTCCCGATATAAGCTCATCTGCGATCAATTCAAGCACGAGGTTGGTAACCCGATGGGCTTCTTCACGAGTGAAGCCACCGTGTTTTTCATAGAGCGCCTGTGAGATCATCTTCCTGGTGAGCTTTCCAGTATCCTTATTCAACGAATCCTCCTGATTCCAAGTCAAGTTAAGTATATATAATTGCTCGCCGCTAGTAAACCTGGAAGCTCGATTTTTTAAGCTCCCTCACCGTTCGCAGGATGAAATGGGGGTGGTCGCCGATGATCCCTTTTAGTTTTTCAATAAACGCTGCAAGCTCCCTTTCATCGTTCGCATGAATCATCGTATAAAGCGAGTAGGGGAATTCGGGGGTGCTCACCCTCTGGTAGCAGTGGGTGATGCGCTTGTAGCCCTTAAGGCGGTTTCCTATCTTAGCAACCTTGTCATCAGGCACATCCCAGACCACCATTGCATTGGTCGAATAGCCGACATTGTAGTGCCTGATCACCGCGCCAAACCTGCGTATGATCCCATCTTGAAGCATCTTAGCAAGCTCATCGAGCACTTTTTGTTCATCAATGCCTAGTTTTCGAGCGATCGCCTCGAAGGGCTTGGGACATAAAGGTATGTTATCATGCACCTGCCTAAGGATTTCTAATTGTAGATCGTTGACTTGGTTCATTTCTCTAATCATCATTATTCTGTATATCGAACCTGGCATCGACCTTGAAGCGGTTCAATTGAGGGAGGTTCAGTATATCAGAGATGCCGAATTCTTTCTCTATTGAATCCAAGAGCCTATGAAGCTGGCTTTCACTCTTATATATGAAGGTAAACCAGACATTAAACCTATGGTCTCGCTGATAAACATGGGTAATCCCGCGCAGATTCTCGAAGAATTCGGGAAGATCATCGATGCTCTCTTCAGGGACTCTCATGGCGATAAGGGTGCTCTTGTAGCCGATCTTGAACGGTGCGATGAATGCTCCGAGTTTTCGCACCAGGTTGCGCTCGAAAAGGCTTTTTATGCGGTCGATGGTTTCTTGCTCGCTGATGCCGACCTGTTCACCAATGCGTTGATAAGGGCGGCTGACCAGCGGAAATTCATGCTGCAGGATATCCAGCAGCCTTCGATCAATTGCATCCATTCTTTGCGCCTTAGTATTCCCCAGCCTTGGCGGGGACATGCTTTGCGGTTAAAAGCCCCTCACGCCTTACCCCTTACGGCTACAGCCACTGCCATTGCCATTGCTGCGCTATGGCTTATCGATATTGCGATATCATCTATGCCGCGCTCTTTTGCATGATCTGCTGCTGAGGAATGAAGGGAGACAAAAGGTGCTCCTTGATCATCGTTGCAGGTTTCTATGTCGAGATACGATATCCTTCCGAAGCCGTGTCCGAGCAGCTTCATCACCGCCTCCTTGATGCAGAATCGCCCGGCAAGGCTTTCATATCTTCTCCTGCCCCGGCAATATGCCAGCTCTCTTGGCGTAAAGATCCTCTCCAGGACGCGTGGATTTTCGATAGCCACGCGCCGCATCCTATCCACCTCGATAAGATCGCAACCGATGCAGGGGGTCATTTTATTCCCCAGCGAAAGCCTATTTCTCTTTGGCTGCCGCCGGCTGTTCGGATTCGGGTGCCTTGGGCTGGTTCATCATCTCCTTGACATCCTTGCCCATAACTTTATCTACCCTGGGTATCTCTTTTTTGGTGAAGTCTTTAGGTATCTCGAAGATTGCGGGTTCGATCTCGATCTGCTCGATGTCATAGAAGCGGTGTACTCGAATCACATCGTGCCTTATCTTGGAGACGGTTCTTATCTCCAAAGGGAAGGCGCCTTTCATGTCCTGGAGCAGGTAGTCCTGGAAATGGCGCAGGCTCATATTGGCAAGCAATATATTCTCCACTCCAAAGGGGAGCTTGATCTTGTCTGTAACCCAGAACTCCACATAGAAGGTCTCTATGTCCGAAGCCGGTTTAAGGGTATATTTCTTTGCGTTATACTGACCGATCTTTTTTGTCTCTTTGTCTTGGGTAACTATGAATCTTCTCTTCGCTTTGGGGCTTTGAGCCATATCCCGATAGGGCAGCTCGCGGTAGGTCTTATCGTTCATGTTAAGGCGATACATCTTCTTTTCATCGCTGCGAATGATGTTTTTAACCATGCCGTTTTCATCCTCAAGGACAGCCATATCCTTTGCAATATAGGCGATGCTCTCTCGTTGTCCGAGCACTTTTTTGTCCATGATGGTCTCCCAGCCGACCTTCATCTTGATCGCCTTGACCTCGGCATGAGCAGCACCGACTAGAATTGCGAATATAGCGATGACCGCTACATGGATGATCAACCTTCTCATAAGTTATACTCCTTTTCTTTTAGTATTTTTCCACAACACGGTACATCACCAGATCTTAATACACCCGGTCAATTACTTCAAGATATCAGTTTTATAGGTTCTTACCGATTACTTCTGTAATTGATTTATCCTGGTTTTTAGATATGGAAAACAAGCACGGATATGCCACTTGAGTCCAAGTTTTCCTTTTTTTAATCAACCTTTGATCCTTTATTGATAATTAGCTAGTATTTAATGCAATGGAAAAGATAAAGGAGCAGCCATGGGAGTAAAACAGACGGTTATCATATTGATACTACTCTGGATATCATTATGCATGGTGCCAGATTTACACTCGCAGGCGCTTTGGGCAAAGGATCCCATCGAGATAGGTGGAGATTACAGCGGTGTAACCACCTGGGATATGAACTCGACATATTACCTCGCTACCGAGGATATAAACATAATAAGCGGTGGGACTATCAATGTCATGCCTGGGGTTACCATCAAGTTCGCTGCTGGCGTGGGGCTGTTCGTGCAAAGCGGCACCCTCAAGATCAGGGGCACGGCTGAAGACCCGGTGCTCTTAACCTCAAGTCAGCCTTCTCCCCAACCTAATGACTGGAAGCGCATCAAGTTCGAGAACCAGGCAATAGACGCATTCTTCGATGAGCAAGGCGAGTACATCAGCGGCTGTATCGTTGAATACGCGCTAATCGAGTATGCACAGGTCGGTATTCACTGCGATCAGGCATCCCCCTTCATCCACCAGGTAGAGATCTCCAATTGCAACAATACCTCCACTTCCGGCGGGGGTGGTGTCTT
>CAYUVA010000049.1:0-29399 GCA_964448115.1 uncultured bacterium | reverse complement strand
ACGCTGAACCTAGCCTTGTTTTTGACCATCATTTATTGCCTTAAAAGACACCAATCGAATCGAGATGCCAGGTATCTGATCTTAATATCTTTTATATTCGGCTTGGGATTTTGCCATCATCTATCGATCATGTTGTTGGTGCCACCGGTAATGATAGCCAACTTCGCATGCCATCGTGGCTCAAGCAAAATATCTCAGCTATATTATTTAATGATCGCTTGTTTTTTCGTGCTCGGATTGAGCGTGCTTATGTATGACCCGATCAGGGCTGAGGTTAGCGATCGATTTATTTGGGGCTTGCCGACCAACATCACACGATTCATTACTTTGGTTAGCGCCTCAGAAGAAGCGCTTCCCTCATTGCGGGCATTTTGGCTCGACCATCCTCACTGGTTTTATTGGCTTAAATACACGCTTGGGATAATAAACAGCCATAGCCTGCGATACTTATGCTTTTTCGCGCTACTGGGTGCAGCAACCTCTTTAGCCTGCAAGGAGGCAGCGGGGTGGGCTATGAGCCTGTTGGTCATATTCAATATCGGCGCGGTAATCATATATTCAACATCAGAGAGGGATCGCTTCCTGCTGCCAGCAATCATGGGGTGTCTATATCTGGCGATCAGGGGGTTCTGGTGGCTGGTCGATCTAACCGATAAACGGCTAATCAAGCTCTCCCTTTACCTATTCTTTTCCCTTGCTCTATTATTCAATTGTCTTTCCTATCCCTTCAAGGATTTCAGCGATAGCGATTACCTGGGTCGATTAGCCAGAGTTTCTGGGCTTGATGAGAGCCGACCATCACTGGTGATCTCCCAAAACAGCGATGATATTTTCATCTACTGGTATCTTCAGGGCGTGGAGGGCAGGTATGAGGATACATGCTTCATGTTCCGACATCTGTTATCATTCCGCTGGTATTATGAATATCTTACGAAAAAGGCTCAAGAATTGGAATTCAACATGCCGGGCATAGAACCTGGCATATTCGAGGACAGCCGCGGCTTCAACCTGGCTGTTACCGCCGGGATCATCAGATTGAACATGAATGGAATGCCTGTCTATCTGCTCGAGGGTGATTACCTGCCAGATCTTGCAGATATGGGCTTGAAGTTCCAGGTAAAGGTAAATGGATTGCTCTATCGATTGCATACACCGGGAAAGACGCCTTATCCATTAACCTCACCGGATAGGTTTGCCGAACGATGGAAGGATGCTTATCTCGGACAGGTTGATGACCAGTTGACCAAAGATAAGTATTCTCGTAAATTCTTCGACATCGGGGCTTACTATTACTATAACAAGCAATGGTTTCCTGCAATAAAGCACCTGGAGATAGCTTTGGCTTTGTTTCCGACCACTCAAGCCGCCCGCAATAGGATCCAAGCGCTTTACTCGGTTGCGTTACAACAGATGGCTAAAAGGCAATGAATAATAAATTTGTTAACTTACTGCTATTACTGGTTATTTTAATAGTAGCAGCCTTTTTTCGCTTCCATGGTCTATCTCGGATCCCAGGCTTCGAGTATGACGAGGGCGCTACCACTGCTCATGCTGTTTACATGCTCAAGGCGGGCTTGGATGATCCCATGGCATGGCTGGTCGGCGAGAAGGTCTATCGGGGAGCGGTTATGCAGTGGTTGCTTTTTTTCTGTTTCCTTCTCTTCGGGGTCAGCGTGGTAACTGCTCGCGCGCTGGTTGCAGCCTGTGGTGTGATCCTCGTTTGGTTGATCTACAAGCTTGCCGCACGGTTGCTTGGCTCTGAGAATGCCGGGCTGTTGGCAGCTTCGATAGTTGCCGTGTCCCCTTGGCACATCGCTGCTTCCAGGACGGTACATTCGCTAGTTCTGGTTCCCCTATTTACCGCATGGAGCTTGTTATTACTGCTTCCCCCCAGAGAAAGGGCTAACCGGCTTTTCATCGCCGGCATATTGTGGGGACTGGCAATGCATGGACATCTTTACATGGCGCTTATGATCATACCAATAGTCGTTTTGCATATCTTCGAGAGGGAATATCAACCTATTAACAACCGGCGCTCCTTGCGACTAATCATCAGCGGAGCAGTGGCATCCCTTTCGCCTTGGCTTTTATACAACGCGCTCAGCGATTTTTCGGGATTGATGTGGTATCTCTCCAGCCCGGAGGGACACCCGGTCGGACTAGGCAGCGGACTTGTAAGCAGGTTCTTCCAGAGATTATTCGGCTATCTATGGACCTTGTTTCATGCCTTGAAGGGGGATTATTTCTGGCTCGATGCCTACCAGGCTTTTGCCGGCGCAGGCAGCATAATCCTTCCGCTTCTATTTTTCGTTGCTGTTTTGTTTATAGCTCTCAAGGGCGCAGGCGAGATGGACAAGGTCTCGCTGTTTATCATCTCCTGGCTGCTGGTAGCCCTGCTGGTAGTGCCTCAGATCACCAAGCACCGCAGTTGGGAGGGGTTCGACTGGATAAAGCCATCGCTCCCTTTATACTTGGATATCATATCGGTTGCCTGGCCGGTCATAATTGCTGCGTTTGCCATCAGCCTAGGCGAATTTTTTCTCGGTCAGAAAACCAAGAACTTGATCGTTTTATCCATGGCAGGGATTTTCACCTTGTTCCCTTTACACAACCTGTACTTCAACATCTACCCTGTTTGCGCAAGTAGCGGCGGATTCGGCAGGTGGGAGAGCGGATTCAGCCTGGTCAAGGATCATATCGATGGCTTAATGGATGAGCGGACTTATATTGCCTGCTCGCCGGTCTTCGGCGGGCTTTATCCGCAGCTTAGAACCATATATGGCGATCGGCGAGTGATACCATACTACGGACAGATACACGGTCTATACCGTGAGAATAACGAGCTGGTGGAGGGGACTATATTGCGAATTGAGCCTAGTGATGATGTTAAACCACAGCCAGGCGCCGAGATAAGGCGACTTAAGGTATCGCCGCAAAAAGCTATCACGCTTTCGATATATAAAAGCCCCTATGTCTCCATCCATATAAAGCCCGAAGAAAAAAGGTATGGTCTTGACATGGTAGGCAGCGGATTAGGCGTCGATGGTAAGCTGAAAGGCTATGGATTGTTGACCGATTATGACCGAAATCTGGTGCACAGGTTGATAAACCTGAGACGAACCGATGGATACCAACCGGTCGAAATCAGGCAACACTTCTTTACTGTACCTGGAGATCAGGTATTCCTGGAGCCGCTTAGCAGAAGATTCAATGGATGTCGGATCGAGGGGGATCTCAGGTTGAATGCCGACCAATTCGAGCCGTTCACTTTGGAGTTAAACCTGTCTGGCAAAAGCAAACAACAGGCATGGAGCTATCGCTTTGATAGCACTAGTCTCCGATTTAGCGGGGAGGCTTCGCTTGAGCAGATAATACTCAGATAAAGCTCCATTAACGAATAAGCCCTTTTAACCTCTTTAGAGACCTTTGTCGCAGCTCCTTATTTACCAATAGTTCCCGAGCCAGGTTAGCTATATTTCGGGGTTGCATCTTCTGTCTCAAGGATGCCTTGCGACTAAGATTGAACAGTTGGGGGTAGGTCAGCTCACATACCTGGTATGGCGAATCTTGGAGCTTGAATGAAGCCCAATCGATGCGCTCTAGCTGGTGGCGCTTGAGCAGATACCTATATTCCACGGTTCCAGGGAGAGGAAAGACCACATCGAAGTTACGGTGGGCATAAGGGACCGAGAAAGCATAGTCGATAGTTTCCTGCATCTGCTTCCTAGTCTCATCAAAGAAGCCGAACATGAAGTATCCGAAGACCTCCATCCCCATGTTGCGGATCAATCGTGATTTCTCCTTCACCAGCTCAAGGGGGGCAGATTTTTTTATTCTCTTGTGCATCTGTTGGGAGCCTGATTCCACGCCGAAGCCGATGAAATGGCAACCGGCACGCTTGAGCAGCTTGAGCAGCTCGGTATCCAGGATGCGGATATTGGGACCGGTCGGGCTGTTGAATTTAAGTCGATAACCACGGCGGATTATGCCTTCGCAGACCTGCTCGACAAGTTCCCGATAGAATATGAAGTTGGTGTCGCTGATGAGCAGCAGGCGCACGCCGTACTTCTCGTATAGCAGCTCGATCTCCTCGAGCACGCTTTCGGCAGAGCGTGCCCTTACTTTTCTTCCGTTCACCCGATAAGCGCAGCAAAAGGTGCACCTATCCGGGCAGCCACGGGTGATGTTGATGGTGCCGGTTACCCCGGCACTCCTTCCAGCGCGGTTGAAGGGGTGATCGTACCCGGCAGGATCCATTAGATCCCATTGCGGTAATCCCAGAGAATCGAGATCATCCACCAGTAGCGGTTGAGGGTTGATGATTACCTCATCAGACTTGCGATATACAAGACCAGGAATTCCCTCCAGATTGTCTGTGGCATCGATAATATTCTCAAGCAGCATCGGCAGGGAGATCTCCGCCTCTCCGCGCAAGGCATAATCAGCATCTGGAAGATCGAGAAAGATCTCCTCCGGCTCTATGGCGCTGATGTGAGGTCCGCCAATAATAACAGGTACATCACCTAATGCTTCTTTCAGGATGTCTATGGTCTGACATGCTGCCCAGACATCCTTGGTGAAGACCTTGACCCCGACCGACTTGGGTTTAAGGTCGGCGATATCCTTCCTGAGTTGATCTTTATCAGCCTGGTAGTTCCAGTCAAATAAAGCCACCTTGAAGCCAGCTTTTTTGCAAGCAGCAGCCAGATAGCCCATGCCGAGATCGGGAAGCCTGGGGGGATTTACCACCAGGCTCGGCAGTGACGGCATTAGAAGGATATCGATCTCCAGGCTCATGAACTCTTAATTCAACCCAAAAAAGTCCCTAATATTCATTTTTTAATCAAAATGTAAGCTAAATTGCCCTGGATGGCAAATGATTAGGAAAGTAATTGTTGACCAACAAAACACTGGAACAAACCGATAGCAATTGTGTTATACTATTGGATTGATATACAAGATGTATAATAACATATAGGAGGAACAATTATGGCTAAACAGATCATTTACAGCGAGGAGGCAAGGTCAGCCATCCTGCGTGGCGTCGAAAAGCTCTCCTCAGCGGTAAAAGTTACCTTGGGTCCAAAGGGCAGAAATGTGGTTCTGGACAAGAAATTCGGCTCTCCGACCGTAACCAAGGATGGAGTAACCGTTGCAAAAGAGATCGAACTGGAAGATCCCTACGAGAACCTCGGCGCCCAGATGGTCAATGAGGTTGCCAGCAAGACCAGCGATGTAGCCGGGGACGGCACCACCACCGCCACCATCCTCGCCGAGGCTATATACAAGGAAGGTCTCAAGAATGTTACCGCCGGTGCTAATCCGATGGCGCTGAAAAGAGGTATCGACAAGGCTGTAGGAGTGGTAGTTGAAAAGATCAAGGAGCTCTCCAAGTCGGTGGAGACTAAAAAAGAGATCAGCAATGTGGGCACCATCTCCGCGAACAACGATCCGACTATCGGGGAGTTGATCGCTGATGCTATGGATAAGGTCGGCAAGGCGGGGATCATAACCGTCGAGGAGTCCAAGACCATGCTGACCGAGCTGAATGTGGTCGAGGGCATGCAGTTCGATCGCGGATACCTGTCTCCATACTTCATTACCGATGCAGAGCGCCTGGAATGCGTCCTAGAAGAGCCGCTTATATTGATCCACGAGAAGAAGATCAGCGCGATGAAGGACTTGTTGCCCCTGCTGGAGCAGGTAGCAAAGATGGGAAAGAGCCTGCTCATCATAGCCGAGGATGTCGAAGGCGAAGCGTTGGCAACACTGGTGGTCAACAAGCTGCGCGGGGTGCTCAAGGTCTGCGCCGTTAAGGCACCTGGCTTTGGCGACAGGAGGAAGGCGATGATGGAAGATATCGCTATACTGACCGGCGGCAAGATGATCTCCGAGGAACTAGGTCTGAGGCTGGAAAATGTCCGCCTTAGCGATATGGGCAAAGCCAAGAAGGTTACCATAGACAAGGAGAACACGACCATCATAGAGGGCGCCGGCTCCGAGGATGCCATAAGAGCGCGTGAAAAGCAGATCCTGGCTCAGATCGAAAAGGCGACCTCGGACTATGACCGCGAGAAGCTCCAGGAACGCAGAGCCAAGCTGATCGGCGGGGTAGCGGTGCTCAACATAGGCGCTGCCACAGAGACCGAGATGAAGGAGAAGAAGGCTCGCGTGGAGGACGCCCTTAATGCAACCAGGGCAGCGGTCGAAGAGGGAATCGTCCCCGGCGGCGGAGTGGTCTATATCAGGGCACGACAGGCGATCAAGGAACTCGACCTTGGCGGCGATGAGGCGGTCGGGGCAAATATAGTCTATAAGGCACTCGAAGAGCCGCTCAGGCAGATCGCTATAAATAGCGGTTACGAGGGTGCAATAGTGGTTGAAAAGGTGATGACATTGCCCCAAAATAGCGGTTTCGACGCCATGAAGGAGGAATATGTTGACATGTTAGGGCAAGGGATCATCGACCCTACCAAGGTGAGTCGAACCGCGCTGCAAAACGCTGCTAGCATCGCCAGTCTTATGCTGACTACCTCGGCATTAGTTACGGAACAACCCGAAGAGGACGAAGACAAATCGCCACCTCGCCATCCGAGAACACCTCGCATGTAACCGATAGAACAATTATTGACAAAAGAATCAGGGGCGCCGGTCAACATTGATCGGCGCCCTATGGTTTTTTAAATAAATATGATATGAAAAATGACTATATCAAGGGATACTCCGCAAACGGGCAGTTATACTGATTTTTCTGATTTCGCTTGACAGCAATAACGATGGTAACTATTATCAATAGTCGCTGTAATCAATGATAAAATCAGTTTTATATCAAGGATTTAAGCTATGAAATCCGATGATGAAGCCCCGCTTTGCTCGGCTGAGGGCATGGATGCCATCTTCAAGCCACGCGCTATTGCGGTAATTGGCGCATCACGCAAGGAGAAGACCATCGGCAGGGCGATTATAGATAATCTCCTCAAGTACGACTACAACGGCATGATATTCCCGGTCAACCCCAAGGCGCAGGTGGTGCGAAGCATCAAATCATACGGCTCGGTCAGCGAGGTCCAAGATGAGGTTGACCTGGCAGTGGTCATCGTCCCCAAGCAGCATGTGATCTCGGTCGCCAAAGAGTGCGGCCAAAAGGGCGTAAAGGGGTTGGTTGTCATCAGCGCCGGCTTCAGGGAAGTAGGCGGAGATGGGATCAAGCTCGAAGAGGAACTGAAGCAGGTGGTGGGACAGTATAATATGCGCATGATCGGACCCAACTGCATGGGGGTAATCAACTTCCATCCCCAGGTTATGATGGATGCGACCTTCTCGCCGAGTGCGCCTCCGCCGGGTCGAATCGCCTTTTTATCTCAAAGCGGAGCTCTGGGGGTGATCATTCTGGCAAGGGCTGAGCAGCTCGGGCTTGGCTTCTCCATCTTCGCATCCATGGGCAACAAGGCAGATGTCTCGGCTAACGACCTGCTCGAATACCTCAAGGACGATGATCAGACCGATGTTATCTTGATGTACTTGGAGAACTTCGGCAATCCGAAGAATTTTCCAAAGATAGCCAAGAAGATAACAAAAGTGAAGCCGATAATAGCGGTCAAGGCGGGTCGAACGCTTGCCGGCGCCAGGGCAGCCAGCTCGCATACCGGGGCGCTTGCCGAGGTCGATGTTGCAGCCGAGGCGCTCTTCGAGCAATGCGGCATCCTGCGTGTGCGCACCATAGATGAGCTGTTCGACCTTGCCCTTGCCTTTAGCAATCAGCCCCTGCCCAAGGGTAACCGCATCGCCATTGTATCCAACGCTGGCGGTCCGGCGATAATGGCGACCGATGCAGCGGTGAGCCTCAACCTTGAGATACCTCGCTTCTCGGATGAGCTTATCGAGAAACTACGCCAGGTCGTGCCCCAGGACGCCTCTGTCTCCAATCCGGTCGATCTGATCGCCATGGGAGGCGCCAAAGAATACGAGGCTTCGCTTGATCTTATATGCCAATCCGGCGAGGTAGATTCGGTGTTAGTTATCTTCGTAACACCCATAATCGTTGATACCAAGGAGATCGTCGAGGTCATAGAGAAGGTGAACAGAAGGTACGATATCCCTATTTTAGGCTGTGTCATGGGCAAGGATGAGGATAAGGGACCTGATCTCTATGATAGCGTGCACAAGCGTGTCCCCATGTATGCATTTCCAGAATCCGCGGTCAATGCCATCAGGGCAATGACCCGATATAGCGAGTTGCGCGCTAGACCTGAAGGGAAGATCCATACCTTCGAGGTCGATAAAAAGGGGGCGAGAAAGATAATCTCCCAGGCACGAAGAGAAAATAGAGAAAGGCTGCTCGACACCGAGGTGCAGCAGATACTTGAGGCTTACCGCTTCCCAGTGCCTAGATACATGATCACTACCAGTATCAAGGAAGCTACCGAATTCGCCGACCAGATCGGGTACCCTGTGGTAGTTAAGGTTATTGCCGAGGATGTGGTGCATAAGTCCGATGTCGGCGGTGTCTATATCGATATCAAGAACAAGATGGAGCTAAAGGGCGCCATATACGAGATGCGGGATAATTTCAGAAATATCAACGGGTACTTGGTGCAAGAGATGGTGGATAGGGGTAAAGAGGTCATTCTCGGTATGAACCATGATCCGGTGTTCGGACCCCTTATCATGTTCGGCATGGGCGGGATCTATGTGGAGACGATCAAGGATATCTCGGTCAAGATCTGGCCGATCTCAGATGTGGACGCAAGAGAGATGATCGAGTCGATCAAGGGCTATCCGCTGCTCAAGGGGGTACGCGGGGAGAAGCCGATCGACTTCGAGCTTATAATGGAATGCATAATGCGTTTGTCCCAACTGGTTGGAGATCACCCGGAGATAAAGGAGTTGGACTTCAATCCGATAATCTGCTTCCCCAAGGGCAAGAGAGCCAAGATAGTTGATGCACGCATCTCGATATTCAAGGATTGATTTGTAAAGGAGAACAAACCGACCATGACTAAAGTGCTGGTTACAGGAGGATCCGGCTTTGTCGGCTCGCATATAGTCGATGCCCTGATCGAGAAGGGTTATCAGGTGCGGGTGTTGGATAATCTCGAAGCGCAGGTACACGGGGAAAACGCGCAAGTGCCAGAATACCTGCACCCGGATGCCGAATTCATCAAAGGCGATGTCAGGGATGCTGACACGGTTTACCAGGCTCTCGATGGGGTCGAGATCCTGCTCCACCAGGCGGCTGCGGTGGGCGTGGGGCAGTCGATGTACCAGATAGCCAAGTATACATCCTATAACTCTTTTGGCGGTGCAGTGCTGCTCGATGTCATCGTCAACCGCCCCAACAAGGTGAGAAAGATCCTGGTGGCGAGCAGCATGTCGATCTATGGCGAGGGTAAGTACAAGTGCCCAGAGTGCGGAGAGGTAATGCCCCAACTGCGTTCCAAGCAACAATTGCAGGCTGGTAAATGGGAGATGCTCTGCCCCAAGTGCACAAATACTTGCCAGCCGATGCCTACCGATGAGGACAAGCTGCTCTATCCGACCTCGATCTACGCGATAACCAAGCGCGACCACGAGGAGATGTTCCTTGCCGTGGGGCGTTCGTACAAGATACCGACCGTGGCGCTGCGATACTTCAACATTTACGGACCCCGCCAGGCGCTGTCAAATCCATATACCGGCGTGGCTGCAATATTCTCCTCTCGTATCCTCAACGGCAACCCGCCTGTAATCTATGAGGATGGCTTACAGAGCAGGGATTTTATCCATGTCAAAGACATCGCCCAGGCGAACATCCTCGCAATGGAGAAGCCGGATGCCGATTACCAGGTGCTAAATGTCGGCACCGGCAACAACATCAGCATCCTTGACATCGCAAGGGTGCTTATCAAGAAAATTGCCCCCCACAGGGGCATCGAGCCATCCATCACCAACCAGTTCCGTGAGGGGGACATCAGGCACTGCTATGCTGATATATCACGCATTCGCCGTTTGCTCGGCTTCCAGCCAACGGTCAGATTCGAGGATGGCATCGAGGATCTCACCGAGTGGGTGCGCTCGCAGCGCGCGGTCGATCTGTTCGATAAGGCTAGAGAGGAACTGAGGAAGCGCGGATTGGCTTGATAAAAACAGCTTTATTTAAGCTTTTGGGTTGCTATTGCCTCGAGAAACCTGAGGTTCTCTCTGGTTACCTGGTGCTTGGGATCGATGGATAGAGCCTTATTAAAGTAAATGGCTGCATTATTAAGATCCCCCTGTCGCAGATAAACAGAGCCGATATTCGATACTGCGGGCACATAATCGGGAAATCGCCTAAGGATGGTCTCATAGAAGGAGTTTGCCCTTGATAGATCACCATCAGAAAAGCTCCTTAGTCCCTCGTTCAGACGGTCGGTTATCCAGCCATACTCGATGTATCCGATCAAGTGCCCTAGCGCCACATCAGGGCTAAAGGAGTCTATAACGTGCAGATTGTATCTTGCCACGACGTTGCCGTTTAGCATCTTGTCAGCCTCCTTGAATCGTTGCCTCGCTTGTTCAAGATCCCCCTGGTGCGCTGCCAGGATGCCTCCCGTGTTTATTAAATCCTGGCTCGACTTGATGTAAGCTAGGGCGCGATCATAATACTCGGCAGCGAGATCGATTCGCTTTAGCTTGAGCGCCCTTTCGATTAGCAAAATATAGGCGGCGGCATACCTCGGTTCCAGCTCAATGGCAGCTCGCAGCCCCTCAATGGCTGCCTCGTGATTACCCTTGGCAGCCCGCAACTGCGCATCGAGAAAGTGAGTGTATTCATGAAAAGGCTGGATGCGTTTACATAGCGAGATGGCTTGCTGAGCCAAATCTAACTCTTTTAGCATCAGAGAATATTTTGCCTGGCGAAATATCGATTCGGTCGAGAGAACATGAGCGTTGTTGGATGCCACCGTCTCTGCGAGCGCTTCACCTATCATCCCTTGGGTCGCGAACCTTTCCTGTTTGGTATAGTGCACCTGGGACTTGATGCGGGAGATGCTACGATAACACAAGAAAGCAGCCATGGTGGCAGATGCAAGCATTATAGCAAGCGCCATGCTTAAAGCGGCTTTACCCCTGGCAATGATGATATTTCCATTGTTCAGCCTAGCGATGGCTGCTGCGAGGATGAATGCACAAGCCATGGATGGGACGGTAGTCCTCAATGGAAAGTTGACCATTGATTGAGCCACGACCGCTGCCAGACCTGCTGCACAGCAAATTAGGTCGAGCGCTGATTTACTATCAGTCAGCTTTACTTCCCGAATTATGTACCTCATGGTGATTATACTGAAATACAATCCTAGTATGGCGCCGATGATGCCCAGCTCCACCCAGAGGCTCAACAGCTCATTGTGCACCCTGCCTGGATTGCGCAAGATAAGGTTGGGGTTGGAGATGAATATCTCGTTGTATTGTGGCTTGGTCGATAGCCGGGAGATGTATTTATTCGAGTAGGCGAAATAGTTATCTAGTCCGAAACCTGTAAGCGGACGCTCTTTTATCATATCAACAGCAGCCTGGTACAGTAGAGCCCTGGCAACAGCGCCGGTGGTCTCGCCGACTACCTGGCTACCCTTGTAGCGAACAAAGGATGCAGTCAATAAAAAAGCAATAATTGCAACCACTATGCGATCCCTGGTCGCACTGGTAGAATATCTTGATCTTATGAATAATATCGTGAAGAAGATGCCCCCAACCAAAGCTCCCAGGTAACATCCCCACGAGTTTGTGTACAACAGCGCAGCGTACATCAGCAGCCAGGCCGCACCTGCGGTCAGGCGCAGCAAGGGATGTCTGGAGATTAAATACAAGGCTAATGGCAGCCAGATAAGGCAAAGAATATACTCGCCGAGGAAATTCGGATTGCCGATGGTTGAGAATATCCTCCTTCCTAGTCCAGCCTCCCAGTGCAATGCCTGCCAGTTCACCCTGATGACATCATTCCACTGTAATATCCCGTAAACGGAGGTTATGATCGCACCGAGCATGAATCCAGCGATCAGCAGAGACCTTGCCAGTCGATGGCGCCAAAGATGACTGATCAAAAAAGCAAATGTCAGCAGCTCGCCTATCTCCACCAGGCGTCGAGCACCATAAAACCTGGTTTCGGAGCCGAGCACCGATATACAGCAGATGAGAAAAGAAGCTACCAATAGCAACTGGAGGTAATGTATCGAGAAGTTCAATCCAGTCTTCTTCGGAAGATTGAATGTATATCCCAGCAGAGATAAAGCGAGCAGCATCTCAAAGATAGATTCCTTCATGTAAGAGTACGGCTCCACTAAGCCTGGGGTAACTATCAAAGGTACTGCAAGACCGATAACCGACAGTGGCAAAAGGGCGAGCCAATCCCCGGTGCTTAACTTTTTTCTATCTTCCAGCTTTACCATCGGTACGCATTTTCCCTTTGAGAAGGTTCAGGTTTTGCCTTAGAATCCTGGAATCCGGGGCTGCCTTTAATCCATCCTGGAGGCTCTTTAGTGCATTTTCATGGTCTCCGATCAAGCTATAGACCACTGCCAGGTTGTTATATGCATCGGCGAAGTTGGGCGCTAGCTTGATAGCCTTGTTGAACATCTCGATCGCCCTTTTGTAATCTTTGGTTGCCTGCCCGTAATATATACCCAGGTGATAGTATCCATGCGCCTCATAAGGATACTTATCGACCAGGTTTTGCATCAAGGTAAAAGCCTTATCCGGCTCACCTGGAAGCAGCTCCCAAAACCTAGAGATACCCTTGTGAACTTCAACGAACCCGGCATTTACTCCCTTATCCCTGACATAAAGCCTGGTTGTATAGCTGCCGAAAGCCAGTGTCCAGTTTCCATCGGAATTTAGCCGATTTATCAGCCTTTGCAGCCGATCGGCAGTGGAGACGAGGACCAGCTCCACCTCATACTTGTCTAATAATTGAGAATAGCGGTCATCCCCACGCTGTATAGACTGGTAGTCCCTCCATATCCTCATTGGATAGACATCCGGTCCCCTGCCATCGATAAAGACCTTGTACTGGGGGTAGCCTTTCCACATAAGGTAGCTTCCCCAGTCATAAATATTATACAGGTTCCCCTCCAGGTGATTCTTCCTCATAAAATCAAGCGCCTGGTCAGGGAAAACCGAGAGATTTACCCCCAAACCGAAGTGGTCGGAGCAAGGAAGCAGTATACACCCCAAGGCGAGCAGCATAATGGCTATCAACTGGATGGCAATGCGGTTGGTGTCAAGAAAATGCTTGATATCAGGTTCTTTCAGCCTACTCAACTGGCGGATCGATGAGCCGATGAGAAAGGCGGATGCGGTGGAAAATAAAGGAATGTTTCGTTGCCAAAATAAAGCAGCCAAGCCAAAAAAGCATAAAAGCACCGCCTGGCTGGGACGAGTCTTGGTGATAAATAATAGCCACATGATAATGCACAAAGCCAAGAGTATGAAAAATACAGAATGACTCGTTAGTGTCGGCGCCTGGGTCTCATTCAAAACAGCGGTGTAATCTCCTGCCAGGAAGAAAAGCTCCACCGGTGCGGTGTATCGCTTGAAGGTAACTGGATTTACCAGTATGGCAACCGCCACAGCGAGGAAAACGACCGCCAGGGTAAAAAGGCGACTGGAGGTCGAGAACATCTCCCTGGCAATCACCGGTTTAGCTTTCCCCGGCTCTCTTTTGCTTTTATCTGTGCCTTGTATCAACTCATCGAGCAGAAAGCAAAATACGATAAACAGCCCGATCACCGCTCCAGGATGTAGATTGACCCATAAGACCATCAGCAAGGGAAGCATCCATACATAGGGGGTTCTTACATCCTTGTAATCCAACAAAATAAGCAGGAACAAAGCCTCAAAAAGGATGGTTACCAGCCAAGGGCGCTCGGTGAAGATAAGCCGGCTGCTGTAGAGAATAATAATGCTGAACAGGGCGGATAGAGCAGGCTGAGCGCTTTGCTTTTCGATGACCCTATAGACCAGGTAGATCCAAATAGCGACCAAAAGTGCCTTGAATAAGGTGGCGCTGGTAATACCTAAGTGCTTGACCACCAGGTAAAGGATCACATCAAAGAGCCATTCCTTGTTATCCCAAGCAAGACCTTGCGCAGTGTGGCTGAAAAGATCCTTATCAGGCAGGATGCCATTTTCCCAAAGCAGCCTTCCTACCGCAATATGCCACCAGAAATCGAGGTTCATTATGGGAGTGATTGCTAAAAGGAATGCGAAAAGACACAACAAAGAGGGCATCAATATCCGTATTACCTTTTGGTAGCTATCCATGAACTGATGAATACTTGCTTACCTGTTAATGACAGCAATAAAATACTATAGAATATATGGACCGGGTTGTCAGTAATCAGTTGTTACCCCAAATTCTCGGTTTAAAATCCAGGATACGTCAATGACAAGAAAAGGTGCCAGGTGCTTCGAGCTTTGGATCAAAAGCCCTATATCGTATTCTTGACAAAAAAGACTTCTATATATAGTATCTATAAAAGAAAGGACTGAAGCAAGGAGGCGGCATGAGAATAGCCCTAGGATGTGATCATGGGGGAAGGGAGCTGAAAAATCGCATACTCGATTATCTGAATGAACTCGAAGATAGAGGTGTCATAGAAAAGGTTTTTGATCTATCCGATGATGCCCCGCTATCGGTCGATTTCCCCGTATATGCAGCCAAGGTCGTAAAAGCGGTGGTTAAAAAGGATGCTGATAGAGGGATCCTGGTATGCGGCACCGGCATCGGGATGAGCATGACCGCCAATCGTCATCCCCAGATACGTTGCGCATTGTGCAATGATATCTTTACTGCCATGATGTCGCGTAAGCACAACAATGCCAATATTCTCGCTATGGGGGGAAGGGTTGTGGGGGGTGATCTCGGGTTGGAGATAGTAAAGGTATGGCTTGAGACCGACTTTATTACCCAGCCGGATCGTTACCAGCGACGCAATGATATGATCAACCAGGTCATGGATGAACTAGATGAATGAGGATTCATCAAGGCTGCTATACGATATCAATAAATGGCTTCAACTAAAAGATGAAGCGCTTTGTAGCTTGGATAATACAAGCATCGTCCGCCCCTCTTGGGATGAGTATTTCATTATGATCTGCGAGCTGGTGAGCCTGCGCTCAACCTGCCTGCGCCGGCGCGTGGGAGCTATCGTGGTGAAGAATAGAAGGATATTGGCAACCGGCTATAACGGCGCTCCCAGCGGGGTTTCCCATGCTGATCGAGCAGGTTGTATAAGGGCTAAATATAAGATCCCCTCCGGGGAGAGACATGAGCTTTGTCGTGGGCTTCATGCGGAGCAAAACGCCATCATCCAGGCAGCTCATCACGGGGTCAGCATCGCTGGCGCGGATATGTATTGCACCACCAAGCCTTGCGTGGTCTGCGCCAAGATGTGTATAAACGCCGGCATAAAGCGCATACTTTATCGACATCATTACGATGATCCGCTAGCCGATGAGCTTCTTGCCGAGGCTGGCGTAGAGATGATAATTTTACCCTAGGGAGCATCACATGAAATGCCCTTACTGCGGCAACCTCGATGATCGAGTTATCGATTCTCGTGCCTCTGCTGATGGGGTTTCCATCCGCCGTCGCCGCGAGTGCTATCGATGCGGGAAACGGTTCACTACCTACGAGCGCATCGAGCAGGTGAACCTGAAGGTCATAAAAAAGGATGGCGCAAGGGAGGACTTCAGCCACCAGAAGGTTCTGGCTGGGCTAATGAAAGCTTGCCAGAAAAGGAATATCAAGATGGCTGTCCTGGAAAAAATCGTCGAGGAGGTGGAAGCGATCGTCCTGGAATCTGACGAAAAGGAGGTCTCGACCAAGATCATCGGTGAGCATATAATGCGTCGCCTAAAGGAGATAGATGAGGTCGCCTATATCCGTTTCGCCTCAGTATATCGCTCCTTCAAGGATGCCGGGCAGTTCATCTCCACGGTCAAGAGCCTGAAAGGATCTTCTCAGCATTGAATGCCCGATACTACCCTATCTTTCTGGACTTACACGACAAGCCTGTCCTAGTGATAGGTGGCGGTAAGGTGGCTGCCCGCAAGGTCCAAGGGTTACTTGAGGCAAAGGCCAAAGTTACCCTGATCGCCCCTGCCGTAATACCCGAGATTGAAAGATTGGTGGATAAAGGGGAGATCATCTATCGGAATAGAGGCTACCAACCTGGAGATCTTCAGGATTTCTTCCTCATCTTTGGATGCACCGATGAGCCGATGATCAATCAACAGGTTTACAATGAGGCGATCGAGAAGGGGAAACTGGTGAACATGGTAGATGATCCCGAGCACTGCAATTTCATCGTGCCAGCAACCCTGCGCCGCGGACTGCTGCAAGTAGCGATCAGCACTAGCGGCGCCAGTCCAGCTCTGGCTAGAGAATTGCGCATAAAACTTGCCGAGATAATCGGCGATGAGTACGAGATCTTTCTCGACCTTATGAGCGATCTTCGGGAGATCATAAAAAAACAGATTAAAAATGAGCAAGCTCGAAAGATCCTATTTGAAAAATTGATCGATTCAGATATATTTGAAAGGCTTAGACAAGGAAAAGAACAGGAAGCATTGAATCTGGCAAGGGATATC
The DNA here is from genome assembly GCA_964448115.1 of uncultured bacterium. Taxonomy (GTDB): domain Bacteria; phylum CAYUVA01; class CAYUVA01; order CAYUVA01; family CAYUVA01; genus CAYUVA01. The sequence continues at coordinate 12,791 of CAYUVA010000049.1, read as the reverse complement.
CTTGACCAAGAAGGAATCGAACTAGATGAAGGCTGCTGGAAAAACCGATCCCGGCAATAAGCGAAACAACAACCAGGATGCGCTGCTCATAAACGAAAGGCAGATGCTCTTCGTGGTGGCAGATGGCATGGGAGGTCATGCAGCCGGGGAGCTGGCGAGCAAACTGGCTGTGGATAAGATAAACGAGTACTTCATACGCACCGCCGAGTCCAGAAGGGCTAAGAAGGAACAGTCCCTCGATCCCTACGGGGACAACATCAAGGATATCACCAATGCGATCAAGATAGCTAACCGGGAGATCTTTAATCACGCTGAAAAGAATCCAGATCAGCTCGGCATGGGAACAACGGTTGTGGTCGCTCTCATCGAAGATGATACAATCTTCATCGGTCATGTGGGGGATAGCAGGCTATATCGCATTACCAAGGACTCTATCCAGAGGGTAACCAAGGATCACTCACGGGTTCAGGAGCTTATAGATTCCGAGGCTATCACCGAGGAGGAAGCGGGTCGCTCACCCTTCAAGAATATAATCACTCGTGCGCTCGGCGGAAGTCCTGATGTCGAGGTGGAGATAAGCACTATACCCTACCGCAATACGGATCACTATCTTTTGTGCACCGACGGACTGCATGGGGTCATGTCTGACGAGGAGATCTTCGAGTATGTAATCGACAATCCCGGTGACCCTGCTAACCTGGTTGATAAGCTCATCGCAGAGGTAAAGGAAAGGGGAGCACCGGATAATGTAACCATAATATCCCTGGAGGGAAGCAACTTTGAAAAAGAGGTCGATGCCTACCAGGGGGACAGAAAGCTCAAGGGATTCAAGCTATACGAAGATGAAGGCGAGGCGATCCCTTCAGCAAAAAAGAAGGGTAGAAAAGAAAAAGATGCAATCGATTCTCGAATTGCAGAAGAGTTAAAGTCAAGAAAAGAGGCTGATAAAATAAGGGTCTCAGCCGAGCTGGATGATGTCTTTGTCGGAAACAAGGCGGTCTATTTCTGGGGCGCACTACTCGTAATACTGGTTCTCGGATTCTTTATCCTATGCATGAAAAACAGCCGCACCTACATGGTTCGATATAATCCAGCGAAGAAAAACCTGATTTTGCTTAAAGGCAAGTATCTGCCATGGGGATTTAATATCAACGATAATCTAAGCATGGGTGGCGATAACTATCACTGGTTCGATAAGCTCGATCTGCAAATGAAAAAGGCATTGCGCTCTGGGGCTACATTCGGCAACGAACAACAGGCTAAGACCTTTGTCGGGAATATCGCTATCGCAGTGGCAAAGGAATATCTAAAATCGACCAGGCTGGAGAATCAGAATCGAGCACTTTTTTACCTCAATATAGCCGAAAACTATATCCCCAAGGAGAAATTGGATACCTTTGATCTAGATGGAATGAGGGCTAAAGCCCTACTCAGGCTTGGATACCTTGCGGAGTCAGAGGAGAAGAGCGAGATAAGCCTCAAAAAAGCCCTTGACTACTATACCCGCGCCCTAAAGCACGACCCGGCGGTTTATATTGACGAGGTGCTCGATGTTAAGGGGAGGATTGAGCAAATAAAAAGCGAGCTTGCAGAGATGGCGATTGTAAATTTCACAAACTTGCTCAAACAGGGAGAGCTGAACCAGGCGGAAAAGGAGTTGGACAAGGCAGAAAGCTATGGATACGACAAGGAGCTGATCATGAAGTACAAACAGGTGATATGGAAGGAGAGGAACAAGTGATGGTTCCTTCGAGGTTTATGATCCTTTTAATACTGATTTCTGCAAAATATATTAACCTGTTAAGTTAACTATTTCGGTCGTTTAATATTGACTGTCCCACACTTCCAGAAAGCATATATATTGTTATGTTGAAAGATAAAAAGATTCCAGAGATCTTCAACCGCCTCCGCTTTCCGGGGGCATTTCCTCTCATTGGGGTAGCGGTAATTATCGGCATTCTTGGTGGCTTTGGAGCAGTTGGCTTCTATCACTTCATCTACCTGGTACAGAAGATATCCTATGGCAGCAGTGGCAATTTTCTTGAAGTGCTCTCCCCTGTATCGTGGTGGAGAATCTTGCTGGTAATGTCGTTAGGTGGGCTTATGGTTGGACCCATCATCTACTTTTTAGCTAGGGAGGCAAAAGGGCATGGGGTGCCCGAGGTCATGGCAGCCGTTGCGGTCAATGGTGGAAGGATCAGACCTCGAGTCTCCCTGATAAAACTGCTGGTCTCTGGCATCACAATAGGCATTGGAGGCTCTGCTGGACGAGAGGGACCCATCGTACAGATCGGATCTTCGATAGGCTCATGGGTGGGACAGTTGCTAAAGGTAAGCCAAAATCGCCTGCGCATCATGGTCGGTTGTGGTGCAGCAGCCGGCATCGCAGCCACCTTCAACGCGCCAGTAGCCGGTTCAATCTTCGCACTGGAAATTATTCTGGGCGACTTTGGCATTGGCACCTTCAGCCCCATAGTAATCTCGGCTGTCTCGGCAACGGTCATAAGCAGAATATTTCTTGGCGATCATCCGGCATTCGATGTTCCTCATTACGCATTGGTCAGTCCATTGGAGCTGCCGCTTTACTTTGTGCTCGGTGTCATAACTGCGCTCATCTCGGTTCTGTTCATTAAATCGTTGTACTACAGCGAGGAAATCTTCGATAGGCTGCCAATTCCTAAATATATGACCGCACTTGTTGGCGGAGTAATGATTGCCTTTATTGGTATAATTATCCCCAACACGCTGGGTAACGGCTACGAGACGATCCAGGAGGTGATCTTTGGCAGGCTAGAACTCAAGCTGATGCTTTTGCTTATATTAGTCAAGCTCATTGCTACCTCTATGACCCTAGGGAGCGGTTTTTCAGGGGGCATATTTGCTCCATCGCTCTTTATTGGTGCCGTTACCGGCGGCGCTTTCGGACAGGTAATCCACAGCTTGCTTCCGAATATCACTGCTCAGAGCGGAGCATACGCAATGGCTGGAATGGCTGCACTTGTATCCGGCACCACAAGAGCGCCTATTACAGCCATTCTTATCCTTTTTGAGATGACCGGCGATTACAAGATCATCCTCCCTCTGATGTTTTGTTGTATCATAAGCGCTACCCTTTCAGCCATAATCCACCGCGAATCTATCTATACGATCAAACTAGCGCGTCGGGGAATCAATATCCTCGGTGGAAGGGAGGAGCGGATAATGCGCTCCATCAAGGCGAGAGATATACTGCGCACCGATGTTGAATCGATCAACATCGCAACCCCATTCAAAGACTTGCTGGAACATGCTATGGCTAGCAATCAAGGCAGCTATTATGTAACCGATCGTCAAGGTAAGCTGGTCGGATATATTCGATTAAACGATATCAAGCGCTTCCTGAATGAAAGAAGGCTTGATAGCCTGGTGGTGGCTGGAGACCTTATGCAGCCCAATCCCCCGATGATTACCCTCGATGATGATCTGGCAAAGAGCATGGAGATCCTTAGCAAGTATGATTTAGATTCCCTGCCGGTGATTAGAGGCGAGGATGACCATAGTTATGTCGGCCTGGTTACCTATCGCGATGTTATAGCTGCATATAATCGAGAGGTGCTGCTGATGGATGACCTATCCACCCTAAAATTCATCCGCGAGGAGAAACAAAGACCCCGTAGGGACTATATCGAACTGCGCAAGGGATATACTATACGAGCGCTTCCAGTGCCAGGGAGCTTCATCGGCAAGTCGCTTAAGGAGCTTGATCTGCGTGCTAATTACAATATAAATGTCATCGCAATAAAAAAGATAGTGTGGATGGAGATAGATGGAGAGCTGAAGGAGGCTGAGAGATGCAACGAGGTTCCCTCGCCGGATAGTAAGCTGGAAAAGGGCGATATTCTCATAGTGGTGGGACGCGAAGAAGCAGTAAATACACTGGTGGAGATGGTTGATTAGGGGGATTATAGTCTTTAGATGTGTTGATATACTAGTTTTGCATACACTATGCTGTTTGGCAAAATGAGGTGTTACTATGCCACTTCATGCCAATGCAGCCTTGAGACTCAAGCAACGACAAGAGGTCAAACGCTTGTATCCCGAAGAACACATTTCATCCTGAGCGGCGGACAGCATCTCAAAAGGCAGTGGAGAGCTTGGGGATGGCTTATATGCTAATTCCTCTAGGAAGCCCGTGGCGCAATGGTTTCATTGAACGCAGTCATCGGACTGATAATGAGGAACTTTATCCTCTCCCGCTGACTTTGTCTCATCTCCATTGAAAGCCTACTTTCAAGGTAATGACAAAATGTGGGATGAGAATGATATGGAGGTGCCCCTTGGCGAAACAAATCTCATGTCAAGAGCAGCCCCAATCCAGACCTATTCGGGAGGCATGAAAACTATGACGCGCGAAATTGCGTTATCTTTCTAAGAAAGTAATCTAAACTAGAAAATAGAAACGAGAAAACGAGAGTGGAATGTATCGTTTGGGTTACATAAGGTAAGATGCGTAAGAAGGTACTCCCTGTTAGCTATCAGTTGCCGGCACCAGGGAGTAGGGGATGATAAGATAATAGCTTATGATGATGGCTCTAGTTCCTGGTCGTCCTCATTCTCCAGGTTGTCAGCGATGCAGCTAATCAGCTCGGAGGAGAACTCGACTATCTGCTCGTCACTGTAGCCATTCTCGAGCAGCTCCCTATAGAAGCTCCTAGCCAGTATCTTAGCTCCGTTGTTGGGCTGCCCCTTCGAGTATCTTATCTTTTCTACTGTAGTAGCCATATTTATTCCTGCTTGTTTAATAATACGCCTACTATTAAAGCAATCCCTGTGCCAAGTAAGGCTAAGGTTTGTCCAATGTTAAAAAGATGTTTAATTACAGCCACTTAGCTTCAGACAGAATGATCTGGTTTACACCGGGACAGTAATTATTGTATCCTTTTCATCACGATGCGATATTACATAAAAAACACACTGAGGAGAGTTCAATGAAAAAGGCTCTATTGCTCATACTTGTTGTCCTTATCATTGCTGGTGCTTGGTTCTACCTATCCAATCGTGGAAGCGAGCCATCTAGCGAGATAGAAATGCTAAATCTAATGCCATCGCAGGCAGATGGGATTATCATCTTCAATCGTATTGGTCCCCTGGCTGAGAAGGTTCTTGAGAGCAATTTCTACCAGGTAGCCAGTGAAAAGTTAGAACATAGCATGGATCTCAATGATCAATTTGCCAAGGCTATTGGTGAGCTTAAGGATTTTCCAGGTGATTTGAAGGATATGCCCGCAGAAGGGGATGCAAAGCAAGCGATCCTCTTCATGGCAAATCTGTTTATGAATAAAAGCGCAATTGCTGTGGATATAAAACCTGCTTATGAAGCTAATGAGATTTCTATGCTCAGTTTTACTGGCTTCAAGTCGGTTCTGGGCAAGATGTTCCTTAAGGTCATCTCGCAAAAGAGCACGCAGCTGGTAAAAAGTAGCTACGAGGATGTGGATATCTTCAGCGCCAACTCTCCCATGAAGGGCTATCCCAGCGCCAATCTTTTCATCCACAAGGGATTTTTAGGCTTCTCATCTGAGCGACAATCCGCCGAGCGCATGATAGACAATCTTAACTTAAAGGTGGAACATTCTCTATCAAGACGATTATCAGGTTGCAAAGAACGCTTAGGAATCAAGCATTTCCCCAACATCACTCTCTTTATCGACCTGTCCAAAGTGCAGGTTGAGGATGTAACCTCCTGGCAGGGGAGGATGGCTTCAGAATACATTGAGCTTTATGTGTCGTTAACCGCTGATTCCGCTTGTCATATCGCATCAGAAGCAAGACTGAAAAATCCTCCGAACGAGAGATTTATACTCAATACAGTTGAGATGACCGAGTATCCGTCGTTCTTCAGCGAGCAGAGCACCATGGGCTTCAAGCTCCCCATCAGTGCAGCCAAGGAGTTCTTCAACCGCTATGCTGCACCCCAAATACGGCAAGCTGAGGTGGTAGATGTCATCAAATCACTGATGGAAAGGATTAAAAAAGTCAGCACCCAGGAGCTGTTTATCATGGCTGGTAACCTTAAACTGGTTCCATTTAGCACATCGATAATCTTTAAGTTCAAACAGCCGGATCAAGATGAGCTGGCGGTTATGGAGGATATGATAACCTCAATGCTAAGAGACCTTTATGCCGGTGGCGCCGGTCAAGTAAAGTTCGAGCCGATAATCTCCGAGTATAACAGAATCAAAGTAGGCTCAGTACCGCTACCTTTTGTTTCCCTAGGGTATGCAGCCATCGATGGATATGGGGTAATATCCTTGAATGAGAATGAACTCCATGCGGTTATAGATGCCTACCAGGATGGAACAGACAAAGCGATGGCGAAACCTGGGATGCAATATGTTGACTTCAACAAGGGAGTATATGCCTGCCTTATTAACTACCGTGAGCTGATATCGCAGGTGCAGGATGAGATGATGCTGCCCACTACAGCTTGGGGCAAGGAGTTGAAGGATAGATATGGCTATATAGATCCAGAATTGATGGATCTGTACAAGGTTATTTCGCGTGTGAACGCGACTGCGATTCCCAGGGGGGATCGACTGGAGGCTTATTTTGATATCTACTTCGAGGATTTGCCGACTGAGAGTGGCATCTATGGACAATGATGAGCATATGATCGCCCTAATAAAAACGAAAAAATATTGCTTCAACATATTTGCTTAATTTATGTTGAATTATTACTCAAATCAACATTTGTATTAAGTATCTGCCAACATGATCTTGACAAAAAATCAGAAAAGATTATTACTATTATTGTTTAATCAACATGACAAAAAGCGGAGTCCAGGAGAATCGAACATGGCAGTCTCAGAGGATCGCGAGCTGACCGTTGCCGAGTTTATAAAAAAGAAGCGCAAGGATGCTGGATTTACCCAGCATGGCTTAGCTGAAGAGCTTAACTTCAGCATGAGCTATTTCGGTAGAATCGAGGCTGGAAGCGCCTGGCCGAGCTATCGAGCAGCCATAATGATCGCAGAGAAACTAGGATTCTCTCCCGATATACTTATAAATCTTATCGAAAAGGAGAAAAGGCGGCGCAAGATACAGGGCATTCAGAAGCAGATGCACGGCAGGCTGGATGGAACCCTGGCGATCAGCGGCGCTTCAGATGAGCAGAGCATTAAGCATAAGTTACCGGTGCTTCAATCGGTAAAGCCGTCTTACTTTGAGCCTATACGACAAGGGGACCGTATCTTAATTCCAGCCGAAGTGGTGGTCGATGCTCTGCATTTGCATTATATAAGCGATCCCAACGCCTTTGCCATCCATTGTCCTGATGATTTCCTTGCCCCCAAGATTGAGAAAGGGGATATGCTGATCATCTCTCCGGGAGATAACTGGGATTCGGGAGATATTATCCTTGCAATCGAGGAAGACAGCATCAGGGTAGGCATCATCGATGTTCAGGACGAATTGGTCTTTTTAAAGCCAAACCGCCCTGGCGAGGCACCCATCATATATCCTCGCAGCAAGTTCAATGCCATGATCTCTGATGGCTCGCTGGTAATCTTCAGGATAGGTTATGTTCTGAAGAACCTATAGAGCTATTGCCCTCCTTGCTAACTCGGATTTTGGTGTATCTTCTTTACCAGCGATTCCACAATCGTTTTTATTGTTGGATCCGTCTTGATTGTCCATTGCATCTTCTTTACGGCTCTGTGAACCGTGGAGTGATCCTTTCTCCCCAGTTTTCTTGCGATCTGTATAGCGGAGAGATCGGTGTGTTTGCGAGCTAGATACATGATAAGTCCACGCACCATGACCGTAAAGCGGTCTCTTCGAGTAGAGATCACCCGGTCAGGGCTTATATTGAAGTGCCCTGTGGTTATTCTAAACACGGTATCGAAGCTGACATTCTCCGCATGTTGGCTCAGAACCTGGGCGTACTTTTTATCGATCACAGCCTTGCTGATGTTTCTCGATCCATTGAACATAGCCTCGGCGGTTAGCGAGTTGATGATGGACAATATATCGCGTATATCGTTCCCTCCTTTCATGGCGATATACCTTATCTTCTCCTCGTCAAGTTCTAGGTTCGATCCTTTAAGCCTCGAATGTATGATCTTCATCTTGAGATCGAGATCTGGCTTGTCTATGGGAATTATGAGTCCGCCGCGGAACTGGTTCACTAGATCCTCCATGAAATTGGGAAACCGATTGGGTAGTTTGTCTGCTGAGAGGATCACCGGTTTCCCCGCCTGGTGAAGCTCATTAAAGGTGTATAAGAACTCCTCCTGGCTCTTCGGTTTGCCGATCATTACCTGGATATCGTCCATTATCAAAAGGTCGATATTCCTGAAGATGGCTCGAAAGCCGTTCATGTTCCTGTTGTCAAGATGCTCATAGAACCTGTTGACAAAGTGCTCTGCACTGCAAGCGAGGATGCGTAGTTGGGGATGCAAGGTCAATATTGAGTTTCCCAAGGCGCTTAGAAGGTGAGTTTTTCCAACACCCTGGGATCCGTAGATATACAGTGGATTGTAGGGCAGATGTAGTTTCCTGGCGAGCTGATATACGGTGCTGAAGGCGAATTGATTGGGATCACCTACTAGAAAATTGTCAAAGGTGCAGTTGATATTGAGCCTGAACAGGCTGTTATTGGCTGATGGTTGTTTCGCTGCCATGATTGCACTTGGCTTTGCAGAGGGCTTCTGTTCTTCAAGAATATTCAACTGCTTGAATTTACGAGCATTGTCTCCGTTTTGCTTGACCTCAAAGATTAGTTTAGCATCGGCAAGTCCCATTGCTGCAAGCTCTTTCTTGAATAACTTGGTGTAGCGAGATTCAACATAGTTCTTGATCGACTCGGTGGGAAGGCAGACGCGAATCAACCGGGACGATTCCTCTACTACTTCGGCATACTTGAACCAGATGTTATAGGAAAGAGGACCTATGAAATGACGACTTCTCTGAAGTAAATTCTTCCAATTGCTCATGATACTAATAGAATTATTTGTAAGTTCGATTGCTGTCAATGACATCTTAACAGCATCCTAATCGGGGCATAAAAATTTATTGACTTAATAAAGCCTTTAGATACAATAAGTTATCAGCCTCATTCAATTTATCTGCCATATTTAAGCAAACGGTGTGTATGTGCTTGAACATGTTATCTGGATTGAGGATTTATCAATAAAAAAGCAGCCGATATTGAAACCATGCTAAATATTGAGAAATATTATTCAATATTTAGATTTATCAAGAACATCTCACAATATATGGCGTTTTGAATATTCATTGTACTATATATGGTATGAATTCCATATTCTTAAGCTATTGATGCCGTATTGACATATCTCTTCAGGAGATATTTTGATGGAGCTGAAATTATAGAGGTAATGATGGGTAATGATATGCCCATATTATAAAAAAGTAATTGAAAATCAATGAGTTATCGTTTCGTTCTCGGTTAAACGAGTTGGGAAAATCAAACATATTTGTATGCTAACTGCGCTATAAATTATAGGGGATCATAGATTCTTGTTTTTATCCCTTGTGATAACGATATTCTTACTAGACATGATAGAAACGGAACATTACTTGAGGGTTAATCTTCAATTGAGCTTAACTTTTCATAATAATTCAGTGAGGATCTGCTTTGTCCAAATGTTACTTTTGCTTTTTAAGACTGAGCCTGATCTCCTGGAGGGAGATCTCCTTAAAAAGGTCTTTATTTTCAATGGACAAGCCTGATATTTGATGCTCTACTAGCCATATTTGCATTTTTTTGCTTCGATTCGAAAAAATTCCCCAAAAAATAGTTGACAAGATAAAATGCCTGTGGTAAAAATATCTCTTTGCATCAATCTTGAGGATGGATGCAATGATAAAGACGAATATGAAAGTGAATGTAGGACAGCGGGATATAATCGGCTGCCCCAAGATGGTTACTCGATTACAGGCTGGCATAGCTCAGTCGGTAGAGCAACTGACTTGTAATCAGTAGGTCGGGGGTTCGAATCCCTCTGCCAGCTTAGGAATGCTAATAAGGATGCAGATAGTTAAAGACATGATAGAGACGGGGAGATGGCCGAGCGGTCAATGGCAGCAGGCTGTAAACCTGCCGGCTTACGCCTACGGGGGTTCGAATCCTCCTCTCCCCACTGGAAGCGCGCCACTGGCGGGAATAGCTCAGTTGGTAGAGCAACAGCCTTCCAAGCTGTGGGTCGCGGGTTCGAGTCCCGTTTCCCGCTTGATGGGTAAAACAATAACCCCAAAAAGCCCACGTAGCTCAGAGGTAGAGCACCTCCTTGGTAAGGAGGTGGTCATGGGTTCAATTCCCATCGTGGGCTTTAAGGGAAGCAAAACCACAATTTGGATTTCCAAGGAGGAGAGCTATGGCTAAAGAGAAGTTCGAAAGGGATAAACCCCATATTAATGTGGGAACCATCGGACATATCGATCATGGCAAGACCACGCTCACCGCGGCTATCACTAAGATCTTATCCTATAAGAATCCTAAGATAGCCTATCGCACCTTTGACAGCATCGACAATGCGCCCGAAGAGAAAGCCAGAGGCATCACTATCGCAACCGCGCATATCGAGTATGAGACCGAGAATAGGCACTATGCGCATGTGGACTGTCCAGGACACGCCGACTACATTAAGAACATGATTACCGGCGCTGCCCAGATGGATGGCGCTATTTTAGTCGTCTCGGCGCCTGATGGACCCATGCCACAGACCAGAGAACATATCCTGCTCGCCAGACAGGTTAATGTCCCTTATATAGTAGTCTTTCTCAACAAGGTAGATATGATGGATGACCCCGAACTGCTCGAGCTGGTCGAGCTGGAGCTGAGAGACCTGCTGACCAAGTACCAGTTCCCCGGCGACGAGATACCCATCGTACGCGGTAGCGCTCTTAAGGCCCTGGAAGCTGAGCCTACCGATGATGACTATGAGGAAAAGACAAAGTGTATCTTCGAACTGATGGATGCGGTGGACAGCTACATTCCAACCCCGGAGAGGATCACGGACAAGCCATTCCTCATGCCTATCGAGGACATCTTTTCGATCTCCGGACGCGGTACCGTGGCTACCGGAAGGATAGAGAGAGGTATCATCAGAACCGGCGAGGAGGTCGAGATAGTCGGGATCAGACCTACTGTCAAGACGGTAGTTACCGGCGTGGAGATGTTCCGCAAGATCCTCGATGAAGGCATCGCTGGCGATAATGTCGGATGCCTGCTGAGAGGCATAAAAAGAAATGAGGTGGAAAGAGGACAGGTGCTGGCTAAGCCAGGAACCATCACCCCTCATACACACTTTAAGGGCGAGGTCTATATCCTGAGCAAGGAAGAAGGTGGTAGGCATACCCCATTCTTCACCGGGTACAGGCCACAGTTCTACTTCAGAACCACCGATGTTACCGGCTCGGTCGTGCTACCCGAGGGCGTGGAGATGGTCATGCCTGGCGATAATGTAAACCTAGAGGTCAAATTGATCACCCCTATTGCCATGGAAGAGGGACTGCGCTTCGCCATACGCGAGGGCGGAAAGACCGTGGGAGCAGGCGTGGTAACCCAGGTAATCGAATAACGGAGATAGCTTCATGAGAGACATTATTACACTCGAATGCACGGTCTGTAGGCAGAGAAATTATACGACCACCAGGAACAAGAAGAAGACCCCAACTAAGCTGGAGGTCAAGAAATATTGTCCTCATGAACGCAAACACACCTTACATAAACAGGTTAAATAGAATGAGATTGTGTAGGCCAGTAGCTCCAATTGGTAGAGCAGCGGACTCCAAATCCGCGGGCTGGGGGTTCGAGTCCCTCCTGGCCTGTGTAAGTACTTGAAAATAAAGAGGTTATTCAATTGGTAAAGGAAAAGCTGCCTGCAAGGATAATAAGATTCCTTAAGGAAGTGAAGCGAGAGATGAACAAGGTAACCTGGCCCTCAAGAGCCGAGGTGATAAACTTCACCATTGTGGTCATCGTGGCATGTATCATCTTTGGATTATACCTTGGGCTTGTTGATTTTGCCCTCGCCAGGGGAATCAAGATCCTCCTCAAGTAAATCAGGAATTTTTGTTATGCCAAGCAACGATAACATGGATGAAAAGAAGAAAGATGTCCCGGAAATGAAGTGGTATGTGGTACATACTTACTCCGGCTTCGAGAACAAGGTTAAGGCGACCATTGAGCAAAAGATCGTAACCATGGGGCTTGAAGATCAGATAACACAGGTGCTCATCCCCACTGAGGAGGTCGTGGAGATGAAAGGGGGCAAAAAGCAGATATCGACCAAAAAATTCTATCCCGGATACATACTGGTGAAGATGCGAATGAACGAGATCAACTGGCACTTTATTCGCAATATACCTAAGGTAACCGGCTTCGTCGGCGGAGCACAACCACCACCAATCCCGGAGAGCGAGGTAAAGAAGATCGTTCACCAGATGGAATCGGGACATAGAAAACCTAAGCAGAAATCAGCACTCAATGTTGGAGACAAGGTTAGAATAATCGATGGACCATTCGCTAACTTCAATGGCGTGGTTGATGAGGTGAATAAAGAGAAAAACAAGGTCAGAGTGATGGTCAGCATATTCGGTAGGGCTACACCGGTGGAGTTCGAGTTCCTGCAGGTAGAACCGCTCTAATCAATTATATGAAGCAAATTATATATATGGAGATATATCTATGAAAAAAGTCATTGCGGTGGTAAAACTTCAGGTTCCAGCGGGACAAGCAACCCCATCACCCCCCGTGGGACCGGCACTGGGACAACACGGGGTGAATATCA
>CAYUVA010000048.1:0-29553 GCA_964448115.1 uncultured bacterium | reverse complement strand
AGACTCTTGGTCATTATCAACCACTTATGACGCATTTACTGTCTGAATCACAGGTTGGGTTCTGGATACTTGATTTACTAAAATAAAAGTATCATAATAAGACAAGGATGGAACTTTTGATTGGTGTATCAACCGATCATGAAGGGTCGAATACATGGATGTTATTGTTGAGGTAAACAAAGATATCACGAGGTGGATATGATGAAAAACAAACTCAGACTAGCCTTTATGGTTATCTTAGGCATTTCGCTTTTGGGTGCTTATACCCACACCGATGCCGCCAGGCCGGTTCCGGCGGCTTACAAGATTCCCCGCTCTTTGGGGCTGGATATGAATAACCTGCTTTTGGATAAGTTCTCGCAGGCTATCGGTCCCATTATCTCTAATTTCGACATCAGCGAGATCGAAGGGATGAGGATAGATCTCATTCTAGGCTCTTATGTCATTATCGACAAGGTTCACCTTAATCACGGCGGCGAGCCTTATGGTTTCCTGGAGGCGATACCACCGGATGATCTTAGGATTAAGGTCATCATCCCACGCATCAAGATCGATATGACTGTCTATTTTCTAGGCACCTATCCGGGTGATGTACAGGCGCATTGTGAGTTCACTAGTATATTAAAACCTGGCTTCGATGACTTCAAGTTCGGGCTTGAGGCACAGGATATGGAGACGACCATTACCGATATAGATGCCAATTTCAGCGGACTAGTTGGAAGCATTATTGAGTTTTTAATCGATACAGTCTTCCCCGGCTTGATACAGGAATATGCTGCTGCTGCAATCGAGGAGGAAATCGGGGCTATATTCAATGGTGAACCGCTGTTCGATGTGATGGACCTGCTTGCCGAGGCATTGGCTTCATCTCCGTGCTTCCAGAGCTCTCACATCGATACTGAGGTGGCAGACAGCAACGGATACTACCTGGCATTGGAAGCCGGGCTTTATCCTCTGCTTGCAACGGTTGCGCTGCCATTCGACAGGACGCTGCCCAATATCTTGCCCCCCTATGGCTTGCAGGTGCCGGGTACCGAGCGTCAATACCATGCTGCCTTTTCATTATCGGATGATCTGCTCAACGAGATACTACTTCTTGCAGCTAAGACCGAGTTTTTGCAGATGACAGTCGATAATTGTATCCTTCCGGATGATATCCCGATCAGGTTGACTGCCGGGCTTATAGCCATTCTTGTCCCCGAGCTTCTGGAACACTTCCCATCCGCATCGCCGGTAACCATAGACCTATATCCGATTGAGAGTCCAAAGGCTTACATGAGTCAAGAAGATGGACTCCTCATAAGCACCGATGCCCTGGAGCTTACTTTCAATGTGGTCGATGAAGGAACCGCGGTCAAAGCCTTCTCGGCAGCAGTCGATATCACCCTGCAGATCGAGCCGGACTGGAACATGACCACCAATAAGTTCGAGATCAAGGCTGACTTCCTCAAGGATCCCGAAACCGGTCAACCTATAGTCGATGCCTACTTCAGCGATATGGGAGTGCTGGAACATACCACCCAGGAGGAATTGATAATGGGTCTGCGGGCGCTGCTTTACTTCGCCGGTGGCTTTTTCAACCTGACCGAGTTGATAAATCCGCTGCTCGATGAGCTTAGCAATGTCGAGTTCTGGGGCTTGACCCCGGTCATCCAGGGTGCCTTGCTCAACGGCGGTCAGGGGGATTACCTAACCTTGTATTTGTGGCTGGATGGGGAGCTTGAGATACCGCCGATGACCTCTTCTGTGCTATTAGCTAGCGCCGACGAGGAGGAAACTGCACCGGTGAATAACTATGTAGCAGTATCCAATTACAACCAGTCGCAGATCAATATATATAAGGCATTCACCATGGAACCGACCGAGCCGGGGACATACACGACAGGCGCTAATACGCTACCCAAGGGGATCTTCTACAACCGCAAGAACTATCAACTATATGTGGTCTGCGATGGGTCCGGTGGCCCCGGCGGTATTGCCGTGTTTAACATCCATCCTGAGATAGCGCTGATCAACGAGGCGCCGGTAGTGCCCGAAGCTAGCAGCTACGAAGAGATAATCTTCAATTATATCAGAGACTTCGGGTATGCCTTGAACCGCACCAGGGGCTCGATCGATGTCCTGGATATAAATACCACATTGCCCGCACTGGTGGATTACACCAGCCAGAGCCTGTCAGCTCCCAAGGATCTAGCCATCGATCCCTACAAGAGGCTCATCTATGTAACCGACCAGGGTAATGGCAGCGTGAAGATCTTCGATTCATCGCCGGTCAAGCCAGCCTTTATTAAGACGATCGACCTTGCCGGATACGATATCATCAATCCGGACAAGATCCTCTACAACCCGGAGAAGGATATCCTTTACATCACCGATGAGAGCAACGGCTCGGTTACCGCTCTGGGCACTATAAACTCGCCGGATACCTTCGAGCTGCTCGGCAGGTCGTTCCTTGGCGGTTATGTGAGCCGACTGCTACTCGATGCGGTGAATGACAGGCTATTTGCAATAAACCAGCCTGCCGGTAAGTTCTTTGTGCTCGATGTGAACAATGCAAGCGTACTGGTCGCCTCCGCTCCTACCACGGTACCCAATCCGACCGAGATGAGCCTGCATCCAGCGGGACTGCTTTATGTAACCGACTCGGCTAACGATCAGCTTTATATCCTCCATGCAATGCTGCTATCAGACATCTATGGCACTCCATTTGAGGAGGGAGATGGACCTTACGGTGTGCTCTACTTCACTACTGCGCCGGCCGATACCTCGCCACCGGTGATAGAAGAAGTGCAAGGACCTGTTGGAGATACCGAGTGGCTGCCCCGCTTCATATTCGATGCCAACCCGGTTTACGATGATGTCGCACTCGGCGAGCTGCACCTGCTATTCGAGAGGTATCATGACGGGCAGATGGTGCAGATCAAGAAGGATATGGCACGGGTGCAGTGCGATCACTATCAAGGCAGGTTACAGGATCAGCCGGGGGAGAGCATGATCGTGTATCGCATCGAGGCGTTCGATAAGTCCTATAACCGCACCGTCTCGGATAGATATACCTTCAGCATTCCAGAGCCTACGCCATCGCCGACCCCGACAGTAACTCCGACTCCGACTCCAACCCAAACTCCGACCCCATTGCCCACCGATACTCCAGATCCCAATGCCACCCCGACCCCAACTCCAACCAACACTCCGGATCCGAATGCAACCCCTACGCCGACAGCCACCCCCAAGGATCGCATCGCTCCTTACATCATGGTCGGTGGATACTGGGATACCGATGTAACCTCGACCTACGGTGGCAGGTTCGTGCTCTGTGCTTACATACCGGATGAGGATCTTCGACGAGCCGATGTTTACTACCAGGGGTTCCCCACCGGGCTTTCGCTGGTCGATGATGGCACCCAGGGAGACTTCAACGCTGGCGATAGGCTTTACATGTTTGCCACTGGAGTGGGAGGCGGAGCGCCAGTCGGAATATATCCGCTCACCATCCACGCTTATGACTACGAGAATAACATCTCGGTCTGGCCATACTTGGAGTGCAAGGAATAAACAGGATTACCAGGGATAACATAGTATTTCTTCTTTTAATGGGAGGGGGCTAGGGAGTAGTATTCTGTCGTGTGGCAGGATGCATAATACTGACCTTATATAAAGGTGGTTGTGATGAGGTCATCGGGTCTTGAGCTGCATTTTTTGATGATTGCTATGTTTTTTCTACTTGGAGTTGTTTGTTTGCCGGTTGATTGTTTTGCTCAACAGCAGACATGGGGAGAGGAATTCAACCTTTATATAGGCGATAAGCAGCCGGATATATGGTTGGATAAGGCAGGGGACATGCACCTGGTCTGGCTGGATGCTTTGAGTCGCGTTCGTTACCGCAAGTACCTGACCTCTACATGGGATGGGGTTAGCGAGCCGCTTTATGATACCTCGCTGCCTGAGGTCTTGCCCGGGGATCCGACTGCAATGTATGCCTTCGGGCATCCAGAGGTTTACACTGATAGCCAAAATAGCGCGCACATAGTCTGGGCGCCAGACGGTCCTGGATATGCAGTGGGACCTATTTATTATAATTTCATCTCCGGCGGAGCCTGGCAGCCGGAGAACGAGGTCATCATCCGCGGACCGCTCAACTGGGTAAGCTGGGCTGATATCGCCATCGATTCAAGGGATGTGGTATATGTTGTTGCCGAGGAGCAGTACAGCGAGGCGCCGGCAGATCAACTGCGCACGGTGATGCGGTATAAAGATGCTACCGGATGGCACCCAGAGGATGGCTCCGATGATTATGTGATCTCAGCATCGGACGCGATAAAGCCAAAGCGACCCCAGATTGCCATTGACTCCGCTGATGATCTACATGTGGTATGGTGGCAGACGGTCGGAAGCGTAGCCGGCTTCAACGAGATAGTTTACCGGGCTCGCATCGGCGGGGTCTGGCAGGATCCCGTGGTCTCCTGCCTGGCTTATGGTTATGCAGAGGCACCGGATGTAGCGGTTGACCGAAGCAATAATCCTCACCTGGTATTTATGTCCATGGATTGGGTATCCAACCATGCTGAGCTGAAAGGGGTTTACTATTCTCGCAGTCTAAGCGGCGACTGGACCTGCGACAACTTCAACGAGGACAGGAGCTATCCGGGCGATTTCCAGCCTAAGATTGTCTTCAATGATGTAACCGGCTGTTTAACCTTTCATATCTGGGAGAAGATCTATTACATGGTTACAAACGGTAGCGATGTCCAGTCCGCTGCGTCCTTGGTGCCGCTCCCTCCAGATGGGGGGGTAATTGATGGCGGGCACGAGGACTGGCTGCTCGATCTCGCTTTAGGTGGGTACGGAGCCAAGTTTTACTTTGTATGGAGCGATATAAGGGATTCCTGCTTTCATCTAAAAACGCTTACCGTTGAACGTGAGGAACCGCCGGCCCCACCAGAGGTTATGATAGCCGGCTACATGGGAAGCGACCTTAGCGCCGCTGCTGGCGGGATGGCTCACATCGCCGCTTATGTACAAAATAACACCGGCTTGGATGATATCACCAGCGTTGAGCTGCTGGTCGATAATACGCACCTTGGTGTCTATCTTATGGATGACGGGAGTGGCTGTGATTACGGGCGCGGTGATGGGTTGTACAATTTCTGCGTATGGTTAGGGGCAAGTGCACCGGCGAGCTACCTGCTCGAAGTAAAGGCTTTCAATCGCCATGGTTTCGCCAGCCATCGCTGGCCATACCTGACCGTTGAGTCGGGACCGCCGACCATCACTCCCACGCCGACCGCAACCCCGACCATTACAGGCACTCCGACCGCCACCCCTACTATTACCGAGACGCCGACACCGACTCAGACACCCAATCCATCCCACTCCGCGACACCGACTACTACTCCCACCACAACGCCGACTACCACGGCGACCGTAACCCCTACACCTACAGAGACGCCGACCTTGACGCCAACTGCAACGCCGGTTGATTACGATCCACCCTTTGTACAAAACAGGGTTCCTGATGCCAATGAAACAAGGGTGTCGAGGGATACCGATATCTCACTTGAGCTGCTCGATCTTGTTTCCGGTGTCAATCCAGCCTCGATTATCTTCATGGTCGAAGACATACAGCATTTCCCGACCCTCTCACCGATCGAATACGGGTATCTAGTATCCTACAACCCATCGGAGCCTTTTGACTACGAACAGGTCGTAACCGTATCGCTAGATGCATCAGACTACGCCGGCAATACTATGCCGACCGAGGTGTACTCATTCACCATAGAGGGTGCATTTTATCGCAATCGATAAAGTCGTTACCGCTTGTGATCAGTGGTCAAGGCTTACTCGATTGTTGGGATTGACATGGTTTGCTGCTTTAGTTAATGGAAACAGAGCCGTGAGCGTGAGCGAGCGGGCATCCGAGAACTCCAGGATCCTCCTAGGGGATTATTATCCTCCCTTCCCCTGTTTGATCGTCAGCCTCAGGTGGTTTGTCCGGGTCGCCTTGCTGGTGCTCATCTTGGGCTTGCCGTTCAGACAAGACTTCTTCGTATGTCTCGCGGATACTTTGTATGATGGGATTTTCAACCTTAGGCTTTTCTTGGGTTTCCTCGACTTTACCTGGTGCTTGCTCCATTTCTAGCTCCAAGGCTTCCTCCGAGGTCTTGATGGTTAAATATCCATACAAACAGACCAATATATCCTCTTCTGTAACCTCTGGATCATGTGCCTGGTAGTCCCGCACTGCCTGTTTCAGGCTGTCCTCAATGGATGCGCTGCGATTGAGAGGTCTCTCCTTTTCGATCAAAAATAGCTTAGGATCATAACCGGCAATAGTTCTTTTTAGCCCGGTTATTACATGTTCATCAGTATAGAAGGGGTCGTTGTGTATCCTTTCTCCAAGTGTGATTATGATATGGGTAAGCAATGCATTGTACTTGTCGAAGTTATCAATAAACTTGGGCAGCAGTTTTGCAGAGGTCATATATTGGTATTTCTCATGTTTTACTTCCTCGAATTTCATCGCCTCGGAATAGTACCGACATGATGATGGACATTTTCCATTTTCTCTGATCTTTGCACAACAAACTGGGCAGATCATGCTCTCATCCTTGATTACACATACTCTTTTCGCCTTCTTTTGATTACATATCTTGCACTTTGCCATTAAGCATCTTCCCTTTTATTTTTCTTGTAATATAAAGATGACCCGCTGTAATTACAACCGCCTATATCGCTTGTATTGGTTGACATAGAATTTAAAAAAGGCGACCCGGCACCCCTTGTGGGGCGCCGGGAAGGGTTGAAAAAAGCTTGGATTCTTGGTTTCAAGGAAAAAGATCGGTTACTGAAGGTTACTCCAGGATCTCCAGCACGTATCTTTTTCCCATCTTCATTCCGGCAGCGGTAAGGATCTGCCTGATCGCGGTGGCTGTTCTGCCAGATCTGCCGATGACCTTGCCAATGTCATTAGGAGCCACTCTTAGCTCGATGACAGATGTACGCTCTGCTTTCAACTCGTGAACCTCGACTTCATCAGGATTGTCCACGATAGCCTTTACGATTTCCTCTACCAATTCCTTTAACAACTTGGATTCCCCCTTAGTAGGTTAATTTGTACCCGCATTACCATTTCAGGTCCCTCAATCATCGGGCTCCGTCTTTCCAAAGAGCAGTTCCTGCCTTCGTACTACCCGTAGTATATCCACACTTCAACATTTTGTCAAGAGCTAAATTTGCATCTGCAATCCTTTTTTCAATTTAAATATAAATTTTTATATATATTGTTCATTGATGCCAGGTTTTCCCATCAAGGATATTGTGGTGTTTAGTTACTGTTTTCTAATAGTTAGGGCACTTTTTGAATTCGCTATCTCTTAAAAAATAAAGTATTTCTAAAGCAATATTTTGTGTAAACAAGTCTCTACTTCTATGAAGTTTTTACAATTATTGAAATTGAACAAACTTCCTAGATATTCATCTTGGGATCAAAGGCGTCACGCAGGCCATCGCCCAGGAAATTCAATCCCAGCACGACCAGCATTATGGCAAGACCTGGGAAAATGGTGATATGAGGCGCCTGGGTCAATAGGTCTATACCATCATTCAAGATCCCCCCCCAACTGGGAGTCGGCGGCTGAACGCCCAGCCCCAAGAAGCTCAAGCTAGCCTCACCGACTATAGCACCAGCCATGCCAATAGTAGCCCTGACCAGCAGAACCGAGAAGATGTTGGGAAGGATGTGCCTGAAGATGATCCTGAAATGAGAGATCCCGCCGACTATCGCCGCCTGGATATAATCGAGCTGTTTAACCAAAAGAACCTGTCCACGAGCTAACCGGGCATAGCTCACCCAGCCTGTTACGCAAAGGGCTATGATGACATTATCGATGCCCGGACCCAAAATAGCGACCATGGCGATAGCCAATAATATACCAGGAAACGCAAGCAGAATGTCTATCAGGCGCATGAACAGCTCATCGATGATTCCGCCCATGTAGCCCGAGATACAGCCGATGATAGTGCCGATGAACAAGGAGATCCCAACCACCAGTATGCCAACCTTCAACGAGATCCTAGCCCCGTAGATCACGCGGCTCATAAGATCCCGTCCCAGGTGATCTCTTCCCAGCGGATGCTTCAGATTCGGCGGCTCCAAGCGATGCTCAAGCTCTTGCACCTCTATCTCATAAGGCGCAAGTAGCGGTGCAAGGATGGCGACCAGGAAAAAAATTACATATATAGCAAGACCGGCGATCGCTAGCCTATTTCTCTTTAGTCGCTTCCATAGCCGCCCCGTCATCGCCAAAAGCCTAGACCTCCCCCTTGCCGAGCCGAATCCTTGGATCCAAGAAGCCATATAGGAGATCAGCCAGCAGGTTGGCTGCCACATAGGTCATGGCAATGAAAAAGACACAGCCTTGCACCAGCGGGAAATCGCGCTTGTTGATCGCCTGGATGGTCAGCCGGCCGATGCCCGGCCAGCTAAAGATCGTCTCGGTGATGATCGAGCCAGCTAGCAAAGCCCCGAACTGCAAGGCAACCACGGTTATAATCGGAATCAGGCTATTCCTTAGGGCATGAACCAGGTATATCCTCGTCCCGCTCAATCCCTTTGCCCAGGCGGTCCTGATGTAGTCCTCGCTGAGAACATCGAGCATCGAGGATCGAGTTATACGGGTTAAGAATGCAGCCATGCCAAGACCCAAGGTTATGGATGGCAAAATGAGATGCTTCCAGGTACCCATACCAGAGACCGGTAGCAAGTTCAGTTTTATTGAAAAAACGATGATCAGCATAGGTCCCAGCCAGAAATTAGGCAACGATATGCCCAAAAATGCCAAAAAAGTAGCGATACGATCGAGCAGGCTCCCCCGCTTCACCGCAGATAGCATCCCGACCAGGATACCGATAATAACGGCGACTAACATGCTGCAAAAGGCAAGTTGCATGGTCGCTGGATAGCGCCTTAGAATCACATCAACCACCGGTTCCCTGAAGTACAGCGATCGTCCCAGGTCGCCTTTGACCATGCCGAGCATGAAATCCCCGTACTGCACGAGCAGAGGCTTATCTAAGCCGAGAGCATGGCGCAGAGCCTGAACATCTGCTGCCTGAGCCATATCTCCGAGCATTATCTGCACTGGATCTCCCGGAATGAAGTGAATCAGCGCGAAGACGAGCGTAGAGACACCCCAGACCACTGGGATCAGCAACAAGAGCCGAGTCAGAATGAATCTCGCAAGCGCCATTATTTATTAGTGCTCTTGATATAAGTGTAAGGGAGGCTGGCAAAGCTACCATTAGGATAAAGCTCGTAACCGCAAAGCTCTTTGCGCATGACAGCAATGTAATAAGGATGCCACAGGCTGATATAAGGAAGCTGCTCGGCTACCATCTCTTGCACTCGGTGGTATATCCGTTTTCTCGCTTCCGGGTCGGTTGTGATTCGCCCCTTTTGAAGCAGCTCGTCCAGCCCAGGCTCTATGTAGTGTCCCCGATTGGCGCCGTTGGGAGGGATGCTGGCTGAATGGAAGACATAATAATAGATATCAGGATCCGAGATGCCTACCCATTGCAGGCTGTACAGTTGGAAGTTCCCCTTTTTTACATCATCGTAAAATGCCCCCCATTCATAGCTTTTTATGTTGAGCTTTATCCCTATCTTCGCCCATTGCTGCTGTAGCACCTCCGCGATCTGCTTGCCGAGTTTGTCCTGCGAGGTCAGATAGGTCAATGATAGTCGAGGCTTGGCTTCAGCAGCACCTGGAGTGTAATAACCAGCTTTATCCAGCAGCCTGCGAGCCAATGACTGGTTGTAATCATAGATCATCACCGGTCGGTTATAATAGGGGTGGCTGGGGGCGAGCACACCGGTAGCCTTCACAGCATAGCCCTTGAGCAAATGCTCGATGATCTCGTCTCGATTTATCGCATAGGCAAGCGCCCGACGCACCTCTATCTTGGATAGCGCTGCATCCCGCATATTGAAGGCGATGTACTTGTAGCTAGTGCTCGGCGTGGTCATCACCCGCAGCGCATCATCTGCTTGTAGGCTTTCCAGCGAGTCGAAGGGGATATTGTCCTGGGTAAGATGGATGCTCCCCTTTTTTATCTCCAGCAGGCGAATGCCTGGATCCGGGATGATCTTGTACTTCAAATACCTGGTCTTTGCTTTTTCTGCAAAGTAATCATTGAACCTCTCCAACAGGGCATGCTGATCGGTCAAGAATTCCTTTAACATGTATGGTCCGGTACCTACTGGCGTTTCTGAAAGGGAGTATTCAGGGTCATTGGCGAGCTTCATAGGAACTATTCCAAGTGTCAGATTATCTAGAAATGGCGCAAAAGGCTCTGATAGATGAAAGACTACCGTATGCTCGTCCGGCGTAGTTATGCTTTGCAGCTTGGTGTAGCCAGCGCTCTTCGGAGAGGCAAGCGATGGATCCATCACCGATTGATAGGTATATTGGACATCGGCTGCCCTCAGCAGGCTTCCATCGTGAAAGCGAATCCCATCCTTCAAATAGAAGGTATAAACACAGCCATCTTCGGAGATCTCGTAGCTTTGCGCCAGATCTGGCTGAAGATGAAGGTTCTTGTCTCTCTTGAGCAGACCATTGAAGAGCATGTTATGCATTCTTGAGGATGAGACATCGGTGCCCAGCCTGGGATCCAGGTTGGTCGGATTGTTTTCGATCCCTATGATGAGGGTATCGGTGTGTTTCACATTTTGTACTTTAGTGCAACTTATCAACGCTATAAGGACAATTGCAAGGCTAATTAAAGCCGCCAGAATTCTTTTAATCATGCAGCAAATTGCTCCTTTAAGTTATTTTCAAGTCCTTGCATCGTTCTATGATTATAATCATTGGTAGAAAAGATCAAAGCCCATAGGGACAATACTTTTTGTGTATCAAAGACACGCAGCTTCTCCATCCCCTGCTCTCAAAGAATTAGTTTCTACCGACTTTGTTCCAACAAAGTCGGGAAGATGCGAAAAGCTTGAACCACAAAAGCACGGAAGAACGAAATAACTAGACACCAAACAACGAAACCGCGAATCTGAGTAGATTTGACAAATCTGTTTTTTGCCTTAAGTTATTAAAAAAAGAGCATTCGTGTAATACAACTAAATCGATATCTTGGGGTCAATGAGACTAGCATTCATATCCCTTTTCATCCTTTTGATCTCAGGCTTCATTCCAGTAGCCAACCTGTGGGCAGATATTTACCTGCGGGGTGGAATAATCGATATCGATTCGATTCCTAGTCTAGGCAAATCCCCATACGATTCAACAGGCTACCTTTTGGCAGTGTTTGATGAACCCTTGGCACGCACAGCCAGGGAGGCATTACACGAAAAGGGTCTTTCATTTCATCGCTATTTCCCACAGAACTGTTATCTAATCTCGGTAAGCCAAGAAGCCGATCTTGCAGATGTAAATGGATTATCTTGGCTAGGCAAGCTGCCGGCGAGGTATAAAATCTCCCCTGAATTGTCGAACAGGCTAAAGGATAACCTATTACGAACGCTTGATATCCAGTTGTTTCCCGGCGCACGGCTAGCTGAATTAAGGGCAATATTGAGTCTTCGCCAGGCGCAGATCACCTCGGTAATCGATGATTGGTACAAGATTCGAATTCGAGCAGAGTTTCCTGCAAATATCGATCAAGATATCATACACCATCTCTCTAAGCTCGATGAGGTCGAATGGCTCGATTCCCCCAATGAGCTATCATTTCACAATGATAACACGGTCTGGATCTGCCAGGGTGGCTTGTATTCCCAGGGCGCTACTCCGCTGTTCGATAATTGCCTCTTCGGGCTTGGCGAGATAGTCGGCGTCGCCGATTCTGGATTGGATGCTGATATGTGTTATTTCTACGATTCGGAGCGTGGACTGCCCAGCGAGCAGGCTTGCTATGGAATGCGCAAGGTCATGGCATACTATGACCTGGCTCAAGCAGGGGATTGGGACGGGGTTGGTCATGGTACACATGTTGTAGGTACACTAGCTGGTGATGATACACAAACCATACTGGAACACGATAGCGGGGATGGAATGGCTCCGGGAGCAAAGATCGTCCTACAGGACATAGGTGATGGGGGATCAGTTGTCGGATTGCCAGCCGAGCTTGGTCTGCTTTTCGATCAAACCTACCAGTTGGGCGCCTTTTTACACAATAATAGCTGGGGTGAGAACATAAATTCCTACACGCTATATTGCCAGGATGTGGATCAATACACCTGGGAGCATCCCTATTTTTTAAGCATCTTCTCCGCGGGAAACTATGGTAGCTGGCCGGGTACCATCACCGCTCCATCCACTGCCAAGAACTGCCTCAGCGTCGGCGCCACCGCCGGTGGGCAAGATGCAGAGGATATGTATCCGATAAGCAGCCACGGACCGACCGCTGATGGAAGAAGAAAGCCTGACATAAGTGCACCGGGAATGAATATATTTTCTGCATCGAACGATGGCAACGCAACTACCTTCAACTGCGCTGTGAGGAGCATGAGCGGCACCAGCATGGCTGCGCCGGCGGTAAGCGGCGCCTGCGCCTTGGTCCGCGAGTACTTTTTAAGGGGATACTACCCATTCGGATTTCAGCTAACCGATTACGGCATTGAGCCTAGCGCTGCGCTGGTAAAAGCGATTATTATCAACTCCGGGGTGAGCATGACCGGCAGATTCACTGCTGATGATGGCTCTGATGAGCAGTCAGCGCCTATACCGACCAACGGTCAGGGCTGGGGAAGGATGACGCTCGATACCGCTTTGTTTTTCCAGGGCGATCAGCGCAGGCTATTTATCGACGATGAGCTGACCGGCTTGGATCATCAACAGGTTAAAGAATATGCCATCAATGTCATAAGCTCCCAGGAGCCGCTGGAGGTAACCCTGGTCTGGAGCGATTATCCATCCGCGCCGGAGGCATACACCAATCTTATCAATGACCTCGACCTGGTTGTCGAATTAGATGACATTACCTATTACGGAAACAGGTACCAGGATGGAAGCTCGATCCCAGGCTATTACAGGGATCACCGCAACAACATCGAGTGCGTACAGGTCAATGCCCCCCAGCCGGGCAGATATCTGATAAGGGTCGAGGCGAACTTCATCCCCATGGGACCTCAGCCTTATGCACTGGTGGTCAGCGGTGTGATCGGCAGTTCACGAGGGGAGATCATTCTCCTTAATAGCAGTTATGGTTGTAACAGCGAGGTGGATCTGATTCTCTCCGATGTGGATCTGCTCGGATCCCAGACCTATCAGGTACAGGTTACAAGCACCACCCAGCCGGATGGTATATTCACCCTTGTGCAGGAGAATCCGCCCGATTCGGGAATCTTCAGGGGGTCATTCTATACCATCTCCCCGGGATCATCTGCACAAAAAAAGATGGGGGAAACAATCGAGGTGCAGCATGGAGACCTCCTGGAGGTGCACTACTATGATGAGGATGATGGCAGCCAGGCGCCGCTAATGTGTAACGACTCCGCTATTATAGACTGTTTGCCACCGCAGATATCAGACCTTCGGGTTGAATTCATCTCCAACCAGGGAGCGACCATTGCCTTTACTACTGATGAGCCATGTATCGGCGGGGTAAACTACGGCTTGACCAGGGATCTCCAGTTCTCGGTTACCGAGAAGAGTTATACGACCAGTCATCAGGTATCGATCCATGGCATAGAGCCTTGTACTAAGGTATTCTTCGAGGTAGTCTGCCAGGACCGGGCACAAAATGTCTCCCGTGATTTCAACTCCGGGGAGTATTATTCGTTCTATACACGCAACTATTATGTGTTCTACCGCGAGCCACTAGATAGCGACCCCGGCTGGATAAAGACCGGCGGCGATTGGGAATTCGGGATGCCACAGGGCGGGGGGGGAAGCAGCGGAAACCGGGATCCGTTTGCAGCCTACAGCGGACAGTATGTCATAGGATACAACCTGCAGGGGGACTTCGAGAACTACATGCCAATGTATGGCATCATCTCAACACCGATAAACTGTATGGGAATGGAAGATGTTCACCTGAGATATGCCAGGTGGCTAAGCACCGGAAGCAAGGACAGGGCAGCAATTAGCATCTCAATAGACAAGAAGCACTGGCAGGAAGTATGGTCAAATAGCGCCTCCCTGGTCTCAGACCCCAGGTGGACTATACATGGGCTTGATATCGGTAAATATGCTGACAATCAGGAGACGGTTTATCTTCGCTTCGAGCAGGGACCGACCAACCATAACTATCGGTTCTGCGGATGGAACATCGATGATATCGAGTTGTATGGGCTGTACTCCTGCCTGGAGCCTAACCTGCGACTGCGAGATGTTCAATTCAGCGAAGTGGCTGGTAATAGCGATGCAGCGCCCGGCGCCGGTGAGACCATCGATATAATTGTCTCGGTTCACAATGTCGGGGTTGACCTACAAGCTGCCAGCGGGGTGCTTGTCATCGATAGCCCTTATGTCGAGGTGATCCAGGATGGGATAGGGTTCCAGAACATAGGCGAGGGAGAGACAGCCATAAATATGGCGCCTTATCCGAGGATATCTATTGCCGGCAGCGCGCCCGATGGCGAGATTATCGCTGGAAATATCATCTGGAGCAGTGCCCAGGGAAGCGGACAGGTCCCTATAAATATTGAAATCGAGGCGCCGGACCTGATCATCGATAGCCTCGAATTTAATGAGATCGTAGGCGATCACGATGGCATCCCGGATCCTGGTGAGACCCTGCTTGTCCCCATCAGTCTTTATAATCAAGGCGATGATGATGCCTACACGGTCTCAATAAGCGCCTTGTGCGACAATCCATTGATAGGGCTTCAAAACAGTCAAACCACACTGGGCAAGGTAGTTGCCGGTCAAGTAAAGACAAGCTTTTCTCCACACTTGCAGATCAGTATTGATCCCGATTTCCCCCAGGGGCATAGTGTATATCTCGATCTATTTATAGACGGACAACCTTTTGGCACCAGGGAGCTTACAGCCCAGTTTGCGGTAACCTACAGTAGTTATCGCTGTCTGCACGAGTTCAACTTGAACATTGATCCTGGCTTCAGCGCCGATCAAGGCTGGAATTATGGAAAGCCAAGGGGCATGGGAGTGATTGATGAAAGCGTTGATCCCCTGTCTGGATTCACAGGCAAAAAGGTCTTGGGCTATAACCTTGAGGGCGAGTATCCCAATAACATGCTCCCTTCGTACCTGGTTACTACTCCCATAGATTGCAGCCGACTTACCAACTGCACGCTCAATTTTAAGCGCTGGCTGGGGGTTTATTCATCTCCAGCCGATATAGCAGCTATCGAGATAAGCAGCGACGGCTTTTATTGGCATCGCATCTTTGAGAATAGCGCAGGGGTTAATGATATGAACTGGACAGATGTGAGCTATGATATAAGCAGCCATGCTGATGGTAATCCAAATGTCCTCATCCGCTGGGTGATGGGACCTACTGATGATCGCCATGTGCGCTGCGGTTGGAACATTGATGACATCAGTGTTTGCGGCATCTATCAGCCCCCGACATTAACTCCCACACCACGGGCTACGGCTACTCCGAGCAGCTCGCCGACCATGGCACCTGCCACAGCATCGCCGACCCAAACTCCCTATCCGAGCATGACGCCAACTTCCACGCATATAACAGACCATGAGCCGCCACTCGTTATGCTTGGGGGATACATGGAATCTCGACTCAGCCAAATAGATGGTGGAATGCTGCATATTGTTGCTATAACTGAAGCGAGAGCACAAGATGAGCGCGTGGTTGTTGCCGAGATCTATTTCCAGGGAGCACCAGCCGGCATTTACCTATTCGACGATGGCAAGCACGGCGATCTCGAGGCGGATGACATGGTATTCGGACTTACTTACCATATCCCGCCGGGATTGAGTGGATCTAATACGCTGCTTGAGGTTATAGCAACCGATGGCTCAGGGCGTAGTAGCGCTGCCTTTCCATACCTTGCAGTTACAAAGTAGCCTCGCTCATCTTGCCTTGAGGGCTGGAAAGACACTCACCTCATAGTCTTTCCCGGTGGAATTTATGCGGATCATGCCATCTCGATCTGTATAAAAGGTTACAATTTTTCTATCTTGATATCGTTCGAGTATAACTGGGTGTGGCTTGGGATTATCGATCGTCCCTTCGCAAGAGATGACGGCTACACTGGGATCGGTAGCATCAATAAAGTCCTCTGAGCTTGAACTTAAACCCCCATGGTGCGGCACCTTGAGCAGATGACATCTCAGCAGATCCCGATAAGGCAATAGGAGGGCTTCAGCTTTATTCTCTATATCCGCGGTCAGAAGCATCTTGAAGTCATCGTAAACAAGCATGAGCACCGCGGAGAGATCATTTGATGTCCATGGCATAAACTGGTTGGGCAATCTCTTATTGGAAATTTTTACCTGTACATCCATCTTTTCTGCCATGGTAATAAGCTCGTTAAGGTGATCATTCGCGAAATGATAAGGGGTCCAGATAAAGCCCGTGGGGTAATTGCTGAGCAGGTAATACAAGCCGCTTAGGTGATCTGCATCCGGGTGGGTGGAGATTATCCCCTCAAGTTCGCTTATTCTCTGGTGTCTTAGGTAAGGATGGACATGCAGCTTGCCAGTATCGTACTTCCAGCTATAAGATCCACCCCCATCTACCATGATGTGCCGTCCATTCGGTGTTTTTATATGTATGCTCTCGCCGTACCCGATATCTACAAGGTTAACCTGGAGAACACCTTTATCCTCTGGGAGGTATGATGCTAACAGAAGGACAACTAGCCCGACGATGCACGGTAAGGCGATCAACCTCCTTTTCTTTTCTAGTGTCCTGGTGAAACAGGTGAAAATGGTAAGGTAGTAAAGTACAACAAAGGCGATGCTCGGTTTGGGGATGGCAATCTTGCAATATGGCAGTTGGGAGGCTATGCGCGCTGATTCGCTGATCAAACCGACTAGCGTGAGACTCGGCTCCAATAGAGCCATGGCGAGCGCTTCAAATCCGAATAAAGCCGTAATAGCAAATAATATCTGCAAGCCAAGCACAATAGTTATCCCAGGTATCACCACCACGGCAAGTACCCAAGCCATGTATGGAAAAGCGCCGAAGTAATATGCGATCAAAGCGAAAGCCCCCATCTGCGCAGCCAGCGAAACCGATAACAGATCCCTTAAATAACCTGGTTTTACTATTCTGAAACATTTTTGAATACGCGCTGTGGAAATCGATATCACCGCAGTTATGGTGAATGTCATCTGGAAGCCGGCATCGAAGATGCTCAGTGGATTGATGATCAAAAGCACAAAGGCAGCCAAGACTATGGCATTCGGGAGGCTATACTGTCTATAAAATAGAAAACTGAGCAAATATAAAACAATCATAAAGCCAGCGCGCGCCACAGAACTTCGGAATTCTACGATATTTAGGTACAAGAGGATACCGACTATGATCCCGATGCACCGCCCACGAATACCAAGACCTGCAACTTGAAACAGGAAATATAGTATGGCACCGATTAAACCGAGATGCAGCCCAGAGATGGCAAGGACATGGAATATGCCAGCATTGCGATAGTATTCAGCATACTGTTCGGGCACCTCCCCTCGCTGCCCCAAGAATAGCGCTTCCAGGATGTGTCCGGATGCATCCCGGTCGAAATCTATAATCTCCCATCCTTGATACTTGGAAGCTCGTTGGATCAGTTGGTGCAACTTAATATGGAATCTAGCGAACAGGGTTGATGGATGATAAGGATTCGGCTCAGATAACCTGATTATGGAGCCGAAATCGTGAGAATAGCCACGATATCGGTATCCACGAGTCAATAGATAGCGCGAATAGTCGAAAGCGCCCGGGTTGCTCTTGTTCGATCCCTTATATAGCCTTGTATAGATCTTGATCTCGCTGCCTGGAATGAGAATTGGCTCCAGTTGGGGTCTCCTGGTATATATACCGAGCTGGATACGGCTACGGAAAGGCTTTGGCCGCTCGGCTCCATACTCAAGAGACTCGGTGATAAGTGCAAAAGAGACCTTGTAGGAGCTAAAGGACGGGATGCTGTCAATGCGACCTCGTAAGATCACCGGCTTACCGAGCAGCGGCTTTATTGCATCAGGCAATTCAGTGTGGTGATAGGCAAACCTCTGGTGATACTGTAATGTGGCTCCCAGGGCGAAAAATGAAACAGATAACAAGCTGACTATCATTACCCTTGATGCCTTCCTGTAAAGGGCGATGAATGCTGCCAATGCCGCAAATATGACCGGGCTGTAAAACAAAGGCTCCATCGGATAGTAGTAACCTAGGATTATCCCTGAACAAAGGCTAAGGAATGCTGTCAAGAGAGGGCTATTCATCGGGTGGGAGTATGAAATGCTCGCCGAGCTTTCCAACCAGTTCTTGGCTCAAAGATGGCGTCTTATAGAGGTCGTCTATGCTTCCGAAGCCACCCAAAGATTGCCTGGTCTCGATTATGCTCTCAGCGATAGACGGTCCTATACCGCTAATCAACTGAAGCTGGATCGAGCTTGCATGATTGATGTCGATCTTCTTCATGCATAAAGGGAGACAATAAATCTCGAAAATAGAGGAATTATAGGTCTCCCTGTATATTATCGCGGGCTGGCAGCTTGTATGCTCAAGGTTATCCAGATCTCCCGGATAGATGCCTTTTGACTCGATCTTTGATTGGCCATAGACCTCCTCGAATGAAGGATAACCGAATGCCTTCTCTGACGGCTTGGACAAGACTTTATCCTGCAAAGCGACAAGGCAAACCAACATAATCAAGGCAGCCCCGCTCAGCAGGATTAATGTCTGAAGGGCATCATTATCCCTAGTTTCCACCACTTTTTATCCCCGTAAGACTGATCATGGCAACGCCCCAGTTCAATCCAACGCTGTTGGTGGAGAACAGCAATGTCTGACCATCAGGAGAGACCGCTGGGTGAAGGTTTTTTGTAAAATTATAGTGGGAATGCGTGATACGAGAGATCTTCGGCTTAGTGATATCTTCGATATCGAGTCGCCAGATATCGACCGCCTGATTGTTACCCCTGGCGCCGAAGGGGCTTACTCTATCGGAGCTGAAATAGATGGTCCTGCTATCTGGTGCGAAGCATGCAAAGCGATCGTTCGCATCGCCAAAGGTTACCTGGTGGTAGCTATCATTCTTTAGATCCTTTATGTAAAGGTCATCATTCCCATTCTCTGTAACGCTGAATACTAGATAGCGTCCATCTGGCGAGTATCTGCCGTACCAACACGGATAATCTGCGCTCACAACCTCGCTCAACGCGCCGGTCAGCACATCGATCTCGAACAGGGCAACCGAATCGTTCCTGGCTGAGGTGAAGATAACCCTTTTATCATCGGGAGTGAATGCAGGATAGTTACCCCCGAAGCTGGTCAATCTCCTGCTCTGGTTGCTCGATAGTATATGCAGATAAATATCATCTTTACCTCCAACGGTCCTGGTAAATGCGATCATCTTCCCGTTAAACGAGAAACATGGCTGTGTGTCAGCATACTCGTTATCGGTTATTCGGGTCAGGTGCTTAGTGTCCATATCGAAAAGCAGGATCTCGCTTAATTGCATTCTTCCCCTCTCCGACGAGGCAAAGACAAGTCGCTTATTGTCCATCGAGTAGCAGGGATAGAAGGCATGGGTTAGCAGCAGCTCATAAGATTCTCCAATGCGACGATGCACCTTTTCTCCACCACAGGAGCAAATAAAGAGCATCGCGCAACAAATAATGGTCAGGCTTGTTAACCCGTAAGGTGATCTATCGCCGTATCCTATAGCCATCCTAGGGTGGCATTATATAGCAGGCTGCCTTGATATTAAAGTAAGCATGAGATCTTTGGGCGTGAATGTTACTCAACAAGAGGTGATATGGTGATTTAGACGAATATAGGGGAGCTGAGCAAGCACAAATCTGGCTTAGATATCCATATCCAAATTTTGATTATTCTCGAACATAGCTCTTTCGGCTGCCAATAGGTTCTGATCGTACTTGCGGCGAAGCAATCCATATCGCTGACAAAGCTCTAGCCAACGATCTATCTGTACTGGTACGAAGTAATAAACATTCTCCTCCAGCTCATAGCAGGGTATATGTCTGCGTCTTGCTTTTTTAAAAAGCTGGTATTGGTGTATGTTCAAATAGGCGGCAGCAGCGGCAAGATCCCATCGAGCATCCTTTTCCTCTTCAGGTTTTTTATAGATCCATTGGTTCTTGATTAGATCACCTGCCATCCTGGGATCTATCTTAAAGGCTTGATCAACATACTCCAGGTAATCCATTCCGGTAACAAATCGCACATTAGCCAATCCGATGAGCATATTTATATTATTAGGCATGAGGGATAGTCCCCTCTCGAATATCTTGGCTGCTTGTTCGAAATCCTGAGCCAGGATGCTTGAAATACCGGCCGCCTCGTATAATACCCAGTCTGCCTCGTCAGAGTTCTCCAGTGCCTGGATAAAGTATAGATGAGCCATCGAATGTTTTCCTGTGTACTGGTAAGCGTAGCCCAGGTAGAAGTGGGTAAAGGGATTTTGCGGAGCCAATGCCACCGACTTGAGCAGGTAGAATATAGCGCTCTCATAAATGCGAGCCAACAGGTCGCTTTTTCCCTTGGATATGAATATATTCGCTCTATCCTCGAAGGACATGGTGCTTGTGTTGAAGGTATCCAAGTAAAGATCGACCAGAATAGTTTCTATGTCGAGCACATCCTCCGTATTCAGCGGTTGCTCCAGGGAACTGTAGTAATAATCGTTTATCTTGCTAAAGATATCCTTTATCGTCCTTATTACCTTCTGCCTTTTATATATGCGCATCCTTGTCCAAGCTGGAATATCCTGCTCGATATCTAGTCTCTCGTAAGCGGTTTCATAAGCTAACTTGAATAGTTCTTTAACCATATCGCTCGGCTTTTGTATCTTGAATTCCTCCTCGAAATCGAGAAGCTCTCCATCATATTCAAAGCCAAAGCGAATTACCACACAGTCATCATCGAAGTATTCCTCGAGAACCTCCAAGAGAACAGGTATTATCTTAGGTTCATCCTCCATGTTTCACTTCTCCGAGTACTTTCTTCTAATGATTAGTCTATCACCCATTTTCAGGCTATCACCCTTTATTCGATTTAACCACTTGATGGAGCCTATTTCAAGGTCATATTTCCTGCTCAAGCTCCACAGGGAATCTCCTCTTCGCACCCGATGGGTAAAGAAAAGCTCAGCCTCATAAGCCCGAAGCAATCCATCGATACAGCGCTTAGACAATGCGATAGCCTCCACGAAGAGTTCCCTGATCGACCTCGCCGGATGTATATATGTCCATGGTGAAGTTGTAATCAGCGCCGAGCAGCTCTAGAGCTACATAAGAAGTGAATAATTTGGCAAGCGATGCAGGAACCATCAATTCATCGGCATTGCGAGAATATACCACATCGCCTTCCTTCAGCGAGCTTATTGATATGCTAACAGACATGCCTTTATAAAAATCCTCGGCGAGGATGCTATCTATCTCGCTGCCCAGATCGCCCACCATGTAATTATTCTCCTCGCACATCGAATCGATGATGAATAAGCAAAGAACCGAGGCAGCAAGGATCAACCATGCAATGAAAAGTGGGGGTGAGGTTATCGATCCAATTCTACTACTCATAGCGGAGCGCTTCGATGGGATCGAGTCGCGCAGCCTTCATGGCTGGATATATTCCGAAAAATAGACCAACGCCAGCAGAGAAGCAGAACCCAAGAACAATAGCCCATATCGGCACATAGGCAGCCGGCATCTGCACGCCAGTATATTTTGACAGAGCCATTACTCCCCCCATGCCGACCAGGTAACCGATTATTATGCCAATAATCCCCCCAAAGATGCTCAGGGTTACCGACTCGACCAGGAACTGGAACATGATATCCCTGGTCTTGGCGCCGACCGACTTGCGGATGCCGATCTCACGGGTGCGTTCGGTTACCGAGACCAACATGATGTTCATGATGCCGATGCCACCAACCAGAAGCGCTATGCTTACGATACCAGCAGCCACCCCGGTTATGATCGAGGATATCTTCTTGAACTCTTGCAGTATCTGATCCTGGGTCGCTATTCTGAAGTCGTTCGGCTGCCCGGATGAAAGATTATGTCGAGACCGAAGCAGTAGCCTGATTTCCTCCTTAGCGGCTTCAACCGTGCTATTCGGCTTTACATTGGCGATGATCACTATCTGCTTACTGACTCTCTTACCGTAGATCTTCTCCATCGTTGAATATGGGATGAGGATAAGCTCATCTCTGCTTTCACCGAAGAAGCTCCCCCGATTCTCCATGACGCCGATGATAAAGAAGCGCCGATTATTGAGCTTGATGTACTGGTTGAGCAGGTCATCCTTTGTATCCAGCATCTTGGGGATGGATGAACCGATTACAGCAACCCGCTTGCGACTCTTTATATCCATAGGGGTGATAAAACGACCGTACTCAACATAGTAGTTGTTTATCTCCTGGTATCGCTCGGAGACGCCGAGGATTGAAGTTGTCTCCACCTGTCCCTGGTACCTTATGGAGGCGGACTCGTACATCTGGGGGGTTACATTGGTGATACTGGGACACTTCTCCGCTATGGCATTGGCATCCTCGACGGTGAGCTTGATCCTTCCTAGCTTCTCTCCCTCCTTGCCGTGCGGTCTGTGGGGCACAACCCAAAGCGTATTGGAGCCTAGGTCCATGAAAAAGTCGGTGATATACTTGGATAGCCCTTGAATAATGGAAACTACGGCTATTACCGCCATAACGCCGATGATTATGCCCAGGGTGGTGAGGATCGCCCTTAGCTTGTTCGCCCATAGGGCTGAAATGGCGACCATGAGGTTCTCGAATAACATCCTTTATTTATTCCTCGATCTCTTCAGCGCGTATGAGCGCGTAGATGCTCTTAACTTGTTCTTTCAGTTCCCTTATATCACCTGTATTGTAGATTACAAAGTCGGCGTACTTGAGCTTCTCCTTTATCGGCATTTGCCTGCCAAGCCGCACCATAGCCTCCTCTTCGGACAGCCCATCTCGCTGCATTGCCCTGCAAAGCTGCTGATCCTCATCGCAGTAAACCACGATCACCTTGTCCATCTGTTCGTAGAGCTTGATCTCGATAAGCAGCGCTATCTCGATGACCAGGTCCGATGACGGTGAGCTTAGATAGATTTCTCGTATTCGGCTCATCATCCTCTCGTAGATCCTAGGGTGGGTGATGGCAGCGAGCCGTTCCATCTTGCCGGGGTCTGCAAATGCGATCTCTCCGAGCCTGGCTCGATTTATGGTCTCATCGCGATTGAGGACCTCGGAGCCGAATTCTGCAATGATCTCTTCGTAGGCAGGTTGTCCGGGAAGGGTAACATCTCTGGCAATATGGTCAGCATCCATCACCTGGCAGCCGAGCACAGCGAACTCCTTAAGTGCGATGCTCTTTCCCGATGCGTACCCGCCGGTTAGTCCAATCAATCTCATCTCGCATCACCGTCTTTACTAGAGGGACATTTCATAATATACATTACAATTCAGGTTTCTTTATATCAAAGGTCAAGCTCTTTTTCGAGAGGATTTATGAGGATATTTGCCTTATTTCGGTTAATCTTTGCGTAATCTTTGCGCTTTATAAAGCCATTGATTAGATTACTTACCTAATAAAGATAGCGCAATTTCGCAGGTAACAATTTTCATGCTCCCGAATAGGTCGGAATCGGTGCTGCTCTTGACATAAGACTTGTTTCGCCAACCGGCAACCCCATGTCATTCCCGCGCCGGCGGGCATCCAGTAATCACGGGCAGTGATAGAGTGATTATCCTGTCCTATGGCACCCTAAGCTATAAGAGCTAAAAAGCCTGCCTTAGATTATTTTTAGGATACTTAAGGCAGGCTTATATTTTGAATCCTCGAAAGAGGCTGTAATCAAGTTGCAAGCGCCTTCTTCAGCTCCTCCTTCAGGATAGGCACCGCCTGGAATAGGTCTGCCACGATGCCGTAGTCGGCGACATTGAATATCGGTGCCTCGGGGTCTTTGTTGATCGCCATGATCACCTTTGAGGATCCCATCCCAGCAAGGTGTTGTATGGCTCCCGAGATGCCTATGGCAATGTACAATGAAGGGGAAACGACCTTGCCGGTCTGTCCCACCTGGTTAGAGTGATCCACCCAGCCCTCATCGACTATGGCTCTGCTTGCGCCGGTTGCAGCGCCTAGTATGTCGGCAAGCTCCTCTATCAGCTTATAGTTTTCCTTTTCCTTCAAGCCGCGTCCGCCGGAGACGATTATATCAGCCTCGGTCAGTTGTGGTCGATCGCTTTTTTGGGTGATCACCTCGATCACCTTTGTCTTGATTTCACCTGTATCAACCGCGACATCGATCATCTCGGCGCTTAGGGACTCATCAGGTTGCGGGGCAGCGAAGATATTGGGTCTAATGGTAGCTATTGCAGGCTTTTTGGTCATCTTCACCCTGGCGATGACCTTGCCGGCATAGATAGGTCTGGTTATGACGAATCCCTCGCCAGCAGCCTCGAAGTCGATGCAATCTGAAGCCACTCCGATATCGAGCTTGGCAGCCACGCGCGGTGCCAGATCCTTACCAAAGGAGTTGGCGCCGAAGATGACCAGATCCGGGTTGTGCTCCTTTATTATTCCAGTAACCACGGCAGCATAGCCCTCAGGTGTATAATCCTTCAAGGCATCGCTGTCGGCAACCAGTACCTTGTCTGCCCCGTAATGAGCCAGGGTGGCTGCTACATCCTTTACATTGCTGCCCAGTATAGCAGCCATAGCGTTTCCACCGCCTGCTGAAGCGAGCTTCTTTGCCAAGCCTATAGCCTCGTAAGATACCTTTGGCGTTTTCCCATGTGCTTTATTTACAACTGCCAGTATATTAGCCATTTTATACCATCCTTTCTCGCCTGGTTAGATAACCTTTGCTTCTTCTTTAAGCAGCTTCACGACCTGGGGCACTATCTCAGCGAGGTCGCCCTCGAACTTCTTGCCTGCTTTTCGCTGCGGAGGTGGCAGCAACTCGACTATCTCCATACCAGCTCCGCCTTTCCCGATCATAGAAGCCTCAAGCCCCAGATCAGCGGCGGTCTTTTTTTCTATCTTCTTTCTCTTTGCCATCATAATGCCCTTGAGCGAGGCATATCGAGGCTCGTTCAGTCCTTTTTGGCAGGTGATGACCGCGGGCAATGGCACTTCGACCACTTCCTTGCCGCCATCGATCTCCCTGGTAGCGACCGCGCTTGTATCCTTTACTTCGAGCTTGGTAACCACGCTGACATGGGGGATACCCATCAGCTCGGCGAGGCGGATGCCGACCTGGGCGTTGTCCTGGTCGATAGCCTGCTTTCCGCACAGGATCAGGTCTGGATTGAGCTGCTCAATGGCAGCCTTTAGCGCTTTTGAGGTTGATAGTGCATCGCCACCTAGCAGCGCCTCATCGTTGAGATGTACAGCATCATCGGCGCCCATTGCCAAGAACTGCCTGATCGATTGCCCGGCGCTGTCCGGTCCAAGACAAACCACCGTAACCTTTCCGTCTCCCTGTTTTTCTTTAATACGTAATGCTTCCTCGACAGCGAACTCGTCATAGGGATTGGGGATCATCTTGACCTCAGCCAGGTCAACGGCTCCATCCTTGAGTCGAAGCTTGGCTTCGGTATCTGGAACCTCCTTCATGCATACAACTATGTTCATCTAAACCTCCTTGGGATTGATATGAGATCCGCTAGAATCTTTCATTTCCAAACGCAGCCTGTGTGTTAATTACAGCTATAATTTGCTCGACCTCTTCCTTAAACAAGGCATTTATTACGATAACAAACCCAGATGCATCGTGTCAAGCGAATATTTTAATTCGATTATTCAAGATAAAATATGATTTCTCCAAAAGACTGTTCATTGCAACTTGTTTATGATATTCTTATAATGTCAATGAAGGTTGATTAGTTTATCCAAGCATTTTAAGGAGAACATATATACAGGGAGGTATAGAAATGAACCAATCCTGCTATCGTAGTTACCTTGTTATCGTTTTAGTGTTCATGTTTTGGCTTTTTTTAGGCGCTGAGAGAGCTGTTGCAATCAGATCAGCAGAAAGGTGCGCCTGCAGCGCCAGCAGCCCTGAAGATAACTATTCCATAGCTGAGGCGCTAGCCAAGACAGACCTGGTTAAGGAGCTAACCGGAGTCGAGATCGGAGGCACAAACCGCTTCCGATTCGGACAGGAGGGCACCACGGAGATCATCGAGGCGGAGGTGGTTAGAACCGAAAAGTATGAGGCGACATTTGGCTCGATGCCGCTAAAGATAAAGTACAATGTGCAGGAACGCATAGAGAGAAAAAACAAAAGCTGTGAGGGGAAAAAAGAGTACTGTGTGTTGGTAACCTGCCCGGATAATGCTATCCAGGAGGCGATCCTTGACCTGTACAGAGATATCTACGGCAGCTTACTCGATGAATTGAATCACCTCATTGATAAGGGCACCGACGAGAGCCTAAAGCAGGCTATCGAACTGATTCAAAAATCCAAGTACCGCAAGTTCGACCGTCTGTTTCCCAAGACACCGATTGACCACCGCACTGGAAGCACAACCGCCAAGTTCAGAACCGTCAGGGAATACTTCGACTATATCACTTACCTGATGCGATACAATGCAAAGAAGGAGTTCCTGGACAATGTGGATGAATCTCTCGGCAAGGTAAAGCTGGATTACAGCCACGAAGGCATTGATCAAAGCATAAAAACGGTGCTGGAAGCCTTGAGTGGTATGATGGTTAATATCGATTACCGGCTTAGAGATAATGAAGGATTTCTCCATTATGGTCCCGGGGCGCCTGACGAATTCTTGTCAATGAGGTCGCCAAAGGAACTTAAGCAATACATCGAGATACAGATCTTCGCCAACCAGGGCACCAGGTTCCGGAAGCTGAGGGCTGAGTTCTTCGCCGATCGCATGAAAAACCCTCCTTCGGTGGTAACCAACGATGAAGGCATCGGTCTGATAAGGAGTACAGATGTTAATATCGATAGCAACAAGGTCTCTGTTAACCTCCATTTGGATTATTTTAATGCTGCCCTCAAGCGGTTCAATGATCGGCTCCAAGAGGCTAAGAAATATACCTGGAGAAGCGATGAGCTTGTTGCTGAGGAGCCTTATGAATACTTGATCGACCAGGCACGGTATCACTTGTCCAATCTTAATAATATAAAGTTCTACATCGAGCAGATTACCAAGTGCCACTTCGACTCCAAGCCAGGAAAAATGGATGTCTATCTGCGGGGAAAGAAGATCGGCGTTACCCCGTTTATCTACGACAAGATACAAGCCGGCGATTATCGCATCGAGATGCGTGATCCCGATGGTAATTACGAGGCGCTTGCTGCTGTAATCACCTTCAAAGGACTTGATCCCTTCTTGGATAAAAGAGGTTGGGAGCAAAAAGGAGGGAAATGGAGCTTAAAAAAGAGCCAGAGCATCATTGCCGGCGACCGATATGAGTTGAAATGGACTCTTAGGGAAGCAGAAAAGAACCTGGACTACTACCTTGACTCTATGCTAAATCCAAGTGATCTCTCCGAGATGCTAAAAGGACAGAAGCTGATCGTCCAGGAGATCGTAGAAAGAGAGACCGGCGCCCCAACCGAGTTCGGAAGCTACCTGAGAAACCAGGTCAAGGCGCATCTACTCAAGGCTACCAGCTTCGAGATCCTCGATAAGGAGCAGGAAGCAAGAGCTAGACAGACATACTTCAGAGGGGTGCGGACAAGAGCAACCGCAAGAACCTTCGTCAACGGAGATGTTACCGGCTCTTACAAGGATAAAGGAGAACAGGTGGATATCGTCATCAATATCTACGATGCAGATACCGGCAACCTGCTATACTCAACCCCGAATACGCTTGTGCCAAAGAAAGTGTTTCCAGAGGGACTCCAATACGAGCCGCCGATAAATGCGACCCAAGCCAAAAAGATGACCCAACCACTCTTGCAGCCGACACCACAACCAACTGCTACAGAACAAGCAACACAAGAGGACACCATGCTGGTCAATCTGACTTTATTGAATGATACAGGCGGATTCTTCCATCCTGGAGATACCCTGAATGTCAGCATTACAACCAATAAAATCGCGTATGTTTACCTGCTAAACATAGATGCAAAGGGGATAGTACACCTGTTGTTCCCCATGCCGTTTGGAGATCAGTATGAGAATAATCTACGAGATGCCTGGAATTCGCTTATTATTGATAACATAACCGTTACCGAGGAGAACCTGGGCGCAGAATATATCAAGGCAATCGCATCCAGGCTATGGCTCGAACCCTCAATGTTCGATGGACGAACGATCGATGAGTTGAAACAACTTCTCATTAAGACAGCCGAAGAAAAAGGGCTTAGCGCCACCGATATGGCGGAAAGCTCGCTTGCCTTTACAACCGGCAAACGAGGGCGTCGATTATAATACCTTTAACAAACAAAAGTAATCGTAGGAGGACTCGTTCTATGAAAAATGTTTATTTGCTCTCAATTACAATACTGGTAGCCCTGACATTTACGCTACAATCGGATCTTTACGCACAGGATGGTACAACCGGGATCAAATTCTCGCTGCGCTACTGGCAGCCTAGTTGGGACTGGGAAGTTGAAACAGATTACGGCAGAAACGATGGCGACGAGGGATCTACTACCATGATAGGTGTCAATGGAGATATAATGTTCGATAATTTCGGTATAGGATTCAATTACATGGTAGGTTCATGGGATATGGAGGAAGCTGGATATAGCTATGAGACGACCCGAAAGGACCTGGACCTTTATCTTCAAACAAAAACCAGCAATTATTTCTCAATCTTCGGGGGAATTAAATATCTGGTAGTATCAACCTCTGGAGATTATATCATTGGAGTCGATCACGAGATGCTTGGTATCGGTGGAGGATTCGGTGGTGCAATTCCACTTACTAGTTATCCTGAACAACAGGTCATTCCCTTCTTATTCGGTAACCTGTCATTGGTTTATTTTATTGGCGATGAATATGATCCCGATTTTTCAGAGGGAGCTATTGACCTTGATTGGGCCACCTACAACTTGGAGTTCGGCGTCGGTATGAGCATACAGCAGATCTCGTTCACACTTGGATATCGGATGCAGACCTACTATGCCTGGGGAGATGTCGATTATCAGAGCCTTGAGGAATGTGATAACTTCAAGGGCTTGACCCTCTCGGCAGCGTTCTCAACGGTGATTTAGGTAGCCTCATGTACTACAAGCGAACCAAACATCATCGTTTTGTTACTTCTACAAGGTAGATTTATTAAATTATCAAATTATTCTAATATAAATGGAATGATACCCCATTTTGGATGGATAAATATTACAATAGGGCTTATAAACCACCCCTTCAAGCCAGTATTCATAGGGGTAAAATTTGAGGATCCATGTGCCACTGCCATTTTTAAAAGCTCGATCTTGCAAATAAAGGCT
>CAYUVA010000047.1:0-29794 GCA_964448115.1 uncultured bacterium | reverse complement strand
CCGCCACGCCGACCATGACCTTGACCCAACTTCCCAGCGCCACGCCGACCAGTACGGCAACACTCGCTCCGAGCCGCACGCCGACATTCACGCCAACCGAGACGACAGGCTTGACAGAGACCCCGACTGCTAGCCCCACCTATACAAGAACCCCGACCATGCGACCAAGCAGTACGCCGACCTATACCCCGACTATGGAGCTTGAAACAGCGACTCCCACTCCAACCATAACAAAAACAATTGTCCCCACGGGGACTCCGACTAGAACACCGACGCTGACGGCAACTCCAACACCCTATGAGAAGCCAGTAATCGTCTGCGCAGGCTATATGTACACCAGGATAACATCGGTCGATGGCGGTCCTTTTGCGCTTTATGCGGTGGTGAGCGATCCTAATCCCATAGCTGTAGATTATGTGGAGATCTACTACAACCAGTCTGGCTTAGGTGTAAATCTACCGTTTATCGGGTTGTTCGATCCATACTATTTGTTTGGGTTCGAGAACCTATGGGTCGGTCCCGGGATGACACCTGTGCCATACCTATTTGAGTTAGCTGCGGTCAACGAGGGTAATGCAGTTAGCTACCTCTGGCCTTATTTGGAGGTAGAGGAGTAGCCGTAGAGAGCAACTTGACATTTGGGGTCCAAACTGGGTAAATAGTCCCCTTGTATGAATTTATGATGATACGAAAGTGAGGATAAAAGATGTTCGCAGTCATAAGAACAGGCGGTAAACAGTACAAGGTCAGCCAGGGAGATAAAATAAGGGTGGAAAAGCTCGATGTCGAGGTCAATGCCAGGGTCAATTTCGAGGATATCCTGCTTCTGACCGATGGGGAAAAAACGGTCTATTCCCCAGGTATTGACGGTCTTGTCTCTGGGATCGTTGTCAACCAGGATCGAGCAAAGAAGATCATAGTCGGCAAGAAAAAAAGGAGAAAGAAGTACCGCCGCAAGCAGGGACACCGGCAATACTATACCGAGGTGCTAATTGATGTAGTTAAGTTCGGCAAGGAGATGCCGGAGAAGATTGAAGAGAAGCCTTTGCCTGAAGAAAAGGTTGAAGAAGAAGAGATGCCTGCCGAGATGGTCGCTGAAGAAGCCGCTATCGAATTCGAGGAAGAAGAAGCCGCCAAGCTCGAAGAAGCTGAAGAGGTCTTCGAGGTTACATCACCCGATGAGGTGATCGCCGAGCCTGAGGAGGAATCAGCTCAAACCGAAGAAGAGTTCCTCGAAGTCGAGCTTGAGGAAGAACCAGAGCATCTGGCTGAAGAAGAAGAAGAGACCTTCACCGCTACTCCGCCACCACCCCCTAAAGATGAAGAAGAGAAGGATGAAGAAGAACAAGAGGATGGCAAGGTAGAGCCTGATGACCAAGACAAGAATCAATAACTAGAGCCTTTTTCATATTCCTAGGCTTACGGAAACGATCATGTCATTGGTCTCCAGGATGAATAAATGTTAAAAAGCATAGCAATAATCCCCTTCTTTGAAGTTAAGATTTTTACTTATGTCAGAGAAGTCCTGTAAGTTTGTTGATGAGCTTGTAATCAAGGTCAGGGGCGGAGATGGCGGAGATGGCTGTATGAGCTTCCGGCGCGAGAAGTTCGTGCCAAAAGGGGGACCGGATGGGGGCGATGGTGGTGATGGTGGAAGCGTTATACTTACCGCGGTCGATAAGCTAGATACGCTCGCTGATCTCCAGAATAAAAGGCTGTATAAGGCTCAGCGCGGGGGACACGGGCAAGGAAACAAAAAAAAGGGACGGA
This sequence comes from uncultured bacterium, assembly GCA_964448115.1. Classification (GTDB taxonomy): domain Bacteria; phylum CAYUVA01; class CAYUVA01; order CAYUVA01; family CAYUVA01; genus CAYUVA01. Next base: position 28,024 of record CAYUVA010000047.1, on the reverse strand, counting down.
AAGGCAAAGACGTTATACTTGAGATACCCACCGGCACCATGGTTTATGATCATGAGATGAACGAACTTTTGATCGATATGGCAAAGCCAGGCATGACTTTTGTAGCTGCTGCCGGCGGTAAAGGAGGTAAGGGTAATGCTCGTTTCGCAAGCTCAACGAACCGGGCGCCGCGATCGTGTACTCCAGGCTCAAAAGGCTACCATCGGGTGCTGAGGCTAGAGCTAAAGTTGATGGCTGATGTCGGGCTGGTCGGGTATCCAAATGCCGGCAAGTCTTCTCTCATCGCCAGCATATCAAAGGCTCAGCCAAGGATAGATTCTTATGCCTTCACTACATTAAGCCCCAACCTCGGTGTAGTTGAGCTTGGGGATTTTACTCGCCTTACGGTTGCGGATCTGCCAGGTTTGATAAAAGGTGCCCATAAAGGGCTTGGCTTGGGACATCAGTTCCTTCGTCATATCGAAAGATGCTCTGTGCTTGCAATCATAATCGATGTTTCCCCGCAAAACCCGCGCGATGCAGTAAGCGATTATCAGTCATTAATAAACGAGATGGAGCGCTTCAATCCACAACTGGTTAAGAAACCACAGATAGTAGCTGCCAACAAGATAGACTTGCCCGGCTCCGAGCCAAATATTAAAAGGTTGAAAAAAAAGATAGGCTCTTCAAACATCCGCATAATGCCTATCTCAGCAAGGACCGGCCAAGGACTACAGGAATTCATCGACCAGCTCAAGCTTACCTCGCACCGCACAGCCTGTTAGCTATAAGAGCCATCAAGATTTGGTTGCGGCTAAGTTGCCTTAGACTTTAGTTATTGAGGTCGCTTGGCTTACTGCCCGGCTGGGCGTCAAGGCAATTGGCTCAAAATAAAAAAATCCGTGAACTAGTCAACCTTGATGACCCTGTTTTTAACGCTTTTGGGATCGTGGGGGATCAGGTCGTAGAGGGTGAATCCCTTACCAGTGGGAACGATTATTATCACCCTTTGAATCAGCGAATTTCTCTTGTCCTCATAGGAGGGCTGGTTATTCGGCGGATGTACATGAAAGCCCCCGACAAAGTCTCCCTTCAGTCCATCAGCGAGCACCTTGAAGATATATGCTTGAGATGGCAGGTATGTATTGCGAGCCATGAAGAAATAGAGGTCAAGGAACTGGTCGAGTCGTTTGCGTTTTTGGTTGGTCGTAAGGTTTGAGCATAGCGCACGCATGGCAGCATCGTACTCGTAGCTTAAAAAGTCGAAATGCTTGCTGCCAGATCTAAGCAGTTGTATGGTGGCATTAAGGTCATCCATGGATCGTTGAAGCGATTCCACATACTGCTCATCTCGACCGGGAATATTGATCAGAGCGATATAAGGCTCACCGGATTCATCATGCCTTATAAACATTAGCCCTCCTAGCTCTGAGGTGGCTTTAGTCGAGCTTTGAGCTATTGCTTGGTTGATGTTCTGGATGCTTGTTGGATGGTGAACCGCCTTTTTTAGCATCTTGAAACTGACTTTCTTATAGGGGGTGGTTGTGATCTGCTGATATCCAGCCTGTATATTGACTATGGTTTTGTACAACTCGAAGGATATTGGTCGGCATTGATCGACCTTGAGCACCCGGTTTCGCCTTGAATTAAGCTCGACTGCGCAAAGCCTGGTTTCTGAGTTCTCATGCAAGGCTGCCAGGAAGTCGAGGTTTATACTCTGTTTTAGCTTGCTGCGCGCCCAGGAATTGATCTGAGCACATTCTTCGTTCAGCTCTGCGAAGAACGGAGATTGAGCAATGGTTGGCAGTGCCTCCTGTAAAACTATGCCGCTAAGCACCGATACCTGGCGAGGCAATACCTCAAGACCGTAAGCCTGCTGGTAAGAGCGTTCCAGGGGATCAGGCTCGTATAGGGGATAAATCAGCACAAGGAGGATAGACAATAGTGCGATAAATATCAGAGCCAAGTATCGGGATCTCACAGGATTCCCCTGATATTCCTGGTTTTAATCTATTGCCGTAGCTTCTGCTTGGCTTTTTCAGCCAGCGGATGTTGCGGATAGCTCCTGAAGAGCTTAAGATAGTATTCTTTAGCCATATCGGGCTGATTTATGTATTCATAGAATTCAGCTATATCGAATAAGGCTAGTGGTCTATCCTCGCCCAATGTCTCGGCATCCTTGATGCTATTCATTGCCAGGTGGTTGAGACCTTGATCGAACTGTATTTGTGCAATTCGTACATAAGGTCTGTAAAAATCAGGCTCTGTCTCGATCGCCTTTTGGAAAGCCTCCTTAGCCTTCAGGATTTCGTCTCTGCCCATATATGCCATTCCAAGGTTGTAATAAGCAGGTGCGCGAGCCTTATACTTGGGATTATCCAGGGCGACCTTGAGATTATATATCGCATCATCGTACTTGCCGACCTCCAGGAATGCCGACCCCAGGTTATTATAGATATCGGGGATCTCCTTGTTTATCTTGAGCGCCTGCTGGTAGTGCCTGATGGCTATCTCGAAGTACCCCTGAGCCTGGTAAGCAAGCCCTAGTCCATTGAAGAACATAGCGTCTCGGTCATAGTAACCTATGGCTCTCTTAAAATCCTTGATTGCCTCATCGTATTTGCCGGCATACAGGTTCTTCAAGCCAGACTGGTAATTCAGCTCAGCAGCCTGGATCTCGTAATCACTTGGTCGATTGTGAACACAGTTACAGGCTACCAGCGAGATGATAGCCACCAAAGCCGATATCGCCAACCAGGGTTCGAGCCTTGTTCTCATTTCTCACTCCGAGTGTTAGTAGTTAGTCTGGTATTCTTTGATCTTGTTAGTTAAAGATCCTCTCCAGAGGGAGAGGACTGGCTAATTCTATCACTACTCAATGATAACTTCTACATAAGTAGGTTCCTCAGCCTGGCTTGAATAACGATCGCTGGCTTTTCCTTGATTGACCGAGATCTCAAGCAGCCCGCTGCTTCCTATTATTGCCAATAGTTGCCCCACTTTTACCTGGGCGTATGAGGTGGAAAGCCCCTCGATTACATCATTTCCGATGCGGACAAGTAGCCTCCCCTTCGCCTGTTTCTCTAGCCGATCTATATGTCTTGCCCTTATATTGGTAACCAGGTTGCCGAAGCGATCGCTGGTGATCACCTCCCCCTGTATTTTCTTGGATTGAACTGATGCAGTTGGAAATTGCATCTTAACTACGGTATCTAGCTTTTCATTGTATTTTGAGGGATCCCTTCCCCTTGATAGATATGCTGCGGTTGGCGAAAAGATATCCCTGCCGTGGAAGGTATGGCTCACATCCTTTAGCATCCAGCTCTTGTCGCTTATTTCATAGGCTTGCTTTATCCCATCATCGCAGGCTGCCGTATAGAGCACCCCATTGTCAGGTCCAACGAAATAGTAATTCTTTGTCTCAATTATTATTGGTTTCCTGGTCGAGCCGACGCCGGGATCTATCACCACAAGATGAATAGTGCCCGGCGGGAAGTAACGGTATGAGCTACGGAGCAGATATGCTCCTTGCCTTATATCCTGTTGCCGTACCCCATGAGAGATATCAACGATGGTTGCATCAGGATTTATGCCCAGGACCACCCCCTTCATCACTCCCACGTAGTGATCGTTGGTTCCAAAGTCTGTGATCATAGTGATTATGCTATTCATTATGGATACTGGTTGGTCCATTTAGTGGTTTTTATTTAATGTTTCTACCCTTGATAGCTGATTACCATTTTTATCAACTGTCAACTGATTGCTGCCAACTGTTTTCGTAGTCTCTGGTTTACCTCGAGCAGCCCCTGGCAACAGTTTGAGCAAACAGAGGGTATTATTCCACTGGCGATCTCGTTACGCAAGCCAGTGAAGTATTCTCCAAGCCAGATATCCTTGAGATTGCCAGGCTTATAAGCGACCTTCTCCTCGAAGATGATCGAGCAAGGGGTCAAAAAGCCTCTGGGATTTATCGCCATCAGGTACCACGGCTGATAGCACTGGTATTCAAGATTCCTGTTCTCTTTTTCATGTTTACCTTTATCGATTTCATTCAAACACGGATTACCATCGGTTAACTGGTGGTCATGTTCCGATTTCTTTATCTCAAATTGCTCTAGGTTGGTCTGTATCCCCTTTACATAAGCAATCGCCTTGGCTGTCTTGAGCATATCATTAAACCTGGCGCTGTCTTTATGTCTTTGCTTGATCCTTAGCTTTTTACCCTTGCGATGATAGATTATCATCGGCTGAACCAGTACTTGGCTTACCTGGAGCGAGTGTGCCAGCTTGATAATAGATGGTATCTCCTGCCAGTTCACTTTGGTCAACACCATGTTTATAGCTATCTCGGGCAATGTTGAGTTTTTTAATGCCTTTATATTTGCCATCTTCTCCAGGCTCTTTATCACCCTTTCCAGGCATCCGCTTCCACGCAATAAATCATTTGTCTTTGAGGAGACGCCATCCAAGCTCACGATGATCTTATCCAAGCCAAGATCAATGAGCTGATGTATATCCTGCTCATCCAGCAGGACAGCATTAGTAGTGATATCTCCAACAAGTCCATGCTCCTTAAGCTGGCGAATAACTTGCATGGTCTCTTTTTTCCTAATGAAAGGCTCTCCACCGCCTGGTATCCTGAACTCCTTTGTACCCATTGCAGCAGCTTCATCGACAAAGTCAGTTAGCCTGCCAAGTTCGATCTCACCATCCGGGTTCCTTTTGCCCTGGATCGAATGGCAGTATAAGCAGCGCAGATTGCAGCGGTCGGTGATAGATATCTCAATGGTGTGAAGCGGTGGCTCGCTTTGCTTGGAAAGGCAATCAGACAGTCTTTTAACCAGGTATTCGCTCATCGCTCCATAGCCTCATAGATGGTCTCATAAGCGTTTATCATCTCTTGGATATTCTCACCGATTTCCATTTTTTCGACATCAGCTAGTAGGTTAGCAGCTTTATCCTTCGAGATCCAATTAAGCCCGGCGCGATATGCCCAGATAGCCTGCATCGGCTGATTTAGATCATAGAATATTCCCGCCGCCGCGCGATGAACACTCGCTCTATCCCCTGCCCAAAACAGAGCCTGATACGCCCAATAAAAAGCCATAACTTTTTTATTGAGCAGAAATGCCAACCTTGATATCTCAACCGCACTCCAGGGGCATTTTTTATAGCATATTGCATTTACTAAAGCCTTCAATGCCCTGGGATAATTGCGCAATTTTATATATATCTCAGCGCCTAAATGATAAAGATCGAATGGCTTAGTATCAGGAACAATGAATATGGTTCGATACCTTCGATGCATAATTCTTAGCAATTTTTCCGCCTTCTTATATGCCACTAACGCTGCGGGGTGTTCTTTTTTCTCCTGGTGAGCATAAGCTCGCTCCAGGTGCTCAAAGTATGCCTCCTGTATGTTGAGCCTTCGCTTGAATAAAAGCCTTTCCCAATATCTCAACAAGCGCAACCTTAAATATGCGACCATGCGCCTACCACCCATCAGTTCCCCCTCTTTTAGCTCTTTCGATAAAAGGGTGCCGGGTAAAAAGCCGATCACATTGGTCGAGCTTATCTTGTAGATATATCGGCGATGAACCAGGATGAAACGAAGCGTCTTAATGAAGTCGAGCCAGCTCTCCCCAGGATAGCCAACGATGAAGCTGGCATAGACCATGATGCCGCTTTTGGCTGCTACCTTGAGGCTTTGCGAGACCAGGTCGATCTTCACCTTCTTGCCCATAGCTGTTTGTATTCGCTGAGACCCGCTCTCCACGCCGAAATCGAGCCTAAAGCAGCCTGCCTCGCTAAGCGTCTTGCACGCCTGCGCAGTCAACTCTCTTCTGGGGGCAGCGAATCCACCCCACCTGATTTCTATCCCCTCCTGGATAAGCAATCTGGCCAATTCGAGCAGCTTCCCCATGTTGCCATTTATAATAGAATCGGTAAAGACGAGAGCTTCGGCATCGTATAGCTCCTTTAGGCGCTTGACCTCGGCTAGGAGGCGCTGGGGGCTTTTTTGCCTGTATCCCTGCCAGTAAATGTGGTCATAGCAGAATGTGCAGCGCTTGATGCAGCCTCGGCTTGACTCGAAGGGGAGCACCTTATGCTTGAACGGGTAAAGTTCAAATGGAAATGAGCTAAAGTCGGGCAAGGGTAACAGATCAAGATCTTTAATAAGGTCTCGAACTCCGCCATAGTGCTCACCGCCATCATCAAGCAGGCTCATCCCGGCAAGTGGAGATCTCAGACCGCCATCGAAGTGGCAGATTAGCTCAGCGATTGTCTTTTCAGCTTCGCCCCATATTATCGCGTCTATGCCCGCATCAATGGCATCATCGATAAAGTCTTTTTCTCTGCGACACCCCGGTCCCCCGGCAATGATGTATGTTTGCTGCGCCTTCGTTTTTAGCTGCCTGATAGTATCAAGGACCGCAAATTTGTTGGCGATGTTGATATTAAATGCGATGATATCGGCGTCTTGCTCCATTATGCGCCCCACATACCAGTCGATAAGCTGCTGGTTCATAAAGGGAAGTTTGTTGAAGAATTGCCGGGAACTCCAGTGATAAGCCTCGGATGGATGCCAGTAGCCATGGTATGATTCCTCCACACGCCGAAAGGTCTCTATGTTAAGGTCGAGGAATTCTGCCTGGTGACCGGCTTGCTTGACCGCAGCGCAAAGCGATGCAGCAGCCAGCGGCGCATGCTCATGGTGCCACATGGGCGCAAGCACGAAGAGCACTTTATTTCGGTTCGATGTTTGAATTTCAGGATTCAAGGTTTGATAATTCCGCCTGATGATTTTAAACTTAGCAGCAAAAGAATAACAAATAACGAGTAACTGATAAAGACCATGGACTTCATTCCATGGGGCGATGATATGGTGAGCGAAAACAGAGGCTTTTCCATAAACAAACTATTATGCATCGCTTCGATGCTAGCGCTTTGTTTCATCTTTGATGCTTCTTGTCATGCTGGGGTATATCGATACTCGGTATCTCTTTTTCACTTCAATATCGAGTATGTAGCAGGTGGCGGGGAGTACTACGAGAACATAATAATCGAGGAGAGTTTCGGCCTGAGTTTGCGGTTCATGACCTGCTATTGCAGCAAAGCCCACTCTTGCCATATTTGATTGTAGGGTAGGGAAACAGTAAACTTAAGATTAGTTAAAACAAGGGGGTCTAGCTGAATATGCCGATATATCAGATAAAAATAAGGGGCTTCAAGTCGCTGACTGATGTCGATTGGGAGCCAGGTTTGCTCAATATCCTGATTGGTCCCAACGGAGCCGGCAAGTCGAATATCCTGCGCGCCTTGCAACTATTGTCCCAGGTTGGAACTGAGAATCTTTCTGAGTTCATTCGTAAAGAGGGTGGTATGTCCCTGCTTTCATGGAATCGAGAGGTAGATATGGCGACCTTCTTCCTCGATACTGAGATTTTTGATAGCAAAGCCTATGGAAATAAAAGGAGACTGCAATACGAACTCTGTCTTGAGCAGTTAGCAAAAAGCCCCAATTTTGTTATCGGGAGTGAGTATCTGACAGATCCAACTCTATTTGAGCAGAAGAAAAAAGATAAACCGATGATTTTTCTTGAAAGGAAAAAGACTTATGCTTATGTATTTGACATCCAAGAAAGAAAGCTTCAAGCAAAGGGTGAGGATATAGTCGCCGATGAAGCCCTGCTGGCGCAACTTGCCGATCCAATCAATCATCCGGTTCTTTTTAGCTTCAAACAATATCTGAAAAACATTAAGATATACCAAGATATAGACTTGACAAGCATTAGAAAAGCAGCAGTTATGAGAGTGGAGCGCCAGGTGATGCCCAGGGGGGAGAACCTGGTCTCGGTGCTTTATAATTTGTGCCAGGGATCCAGGGAATTCAAGGAAAAATTGGATTCTGCAATGTATCAGGCTTTTGGAGCCGAATACAAGGAGATCAATTTCCCGCCTGCCGCAGATGGGCAGATCCAACTAGCTTTAGGTTGGCAATCACTGGCAAACCCGGTCCCTGCCTCTCAATTATCTGATGGGACTTTGCGCTTTTTGATGCTGATAACTGTGCTAGGTAATCCGAATGCACCACCACTGATAGCTTATGATGAGCCGGAGACATCCTTGCATCCATCCATGTTTCCTATAATAGCCGAGTTAGCGAAAGAAGCTGCACAGCGAACACAGGTCATCTTCGCGACACAATCTCCACTATTCCTCGATGCGTTCTCCGATGTAGAGGGATGCGTAACTGTTGTGCAGAATGTTGATGGAAAAACCGTGTTGAAAAGACGCACTGGTGATGAATTGAAAAGGTGGCTAGAGCACTACACGCTAGGTGAATTGATGGTAACTGGTGAACTGGAGGATATAGATTGAAGATTATTCTGCTTGTTGAAGGAGAGACTGAAATATATTTGCCCCGGGTTATCAAACGATGGCTTGATAAGAGGATATCGCCTTCAATAGGGGTAAAAGCAAGGAACTTTAAAGGTGCATCTAAATATCTAAAGGATCTAGCTCAACAGGTAACGATGCAATTAGAGGATAAAAAGGTTGTCGCAGTTATTGGAATACTGGACTTTTATGGACTTCCCGAAGAGTATAAAAAGGGCGAAACAGTAAAAGAGAAAATTTCTTTCGCTAAAAAAAGGATTCTGGAACTGGTACCAAGTGATTACAGAGACCGTTTTTTCCAGGGATTTGCTGTATTCGAGACCGAGGCTTGGCTATTTTCTGATCCTAAAATTTTCGGCAAAATGTCAAATAAAATTTCCAAGTATAAGAGTAAAAATCCAGAAAATATCAACTTCGATACGCCACCTGCAAAAATATTGATGGATTTGGTTAATTACAAGAAAGGCTATCAATCAAAGAAATACTTCGATGATCTTGATGTGGAAAAGGCTTATGAAAAATGCCCCCATCTGGCAGAGATTTTGAATAAAGCAAAAGAGCTGGTCGAACTACATTCCAATGACCCTCAGGGATAGGATAATCGAACATTTCGATGGCGTTTCTGCCGACTATGACAGGTATAAAAGTAAGAATTGGTACTACCATAGCGAGCTGAAGAGGCTATATAAGGAGCTGATCAGGGATGCAGGAGAGGCATCGATACTCGAGGTCGGCTGCGCAACCGGTGATATACTCAAATGCCTATCACCTGCACTCGGAGTCGGCATCGATATAAGCGCTCCCATGCTACAAAAGGCTAGACAGAAATATGATCAATTCCACTATGTTCAAGCCGAGGGGGAAAACCTCCCCTTTGCAAGCGATTGCGGCTTCGAGTGGATAATTCTACCCGACACTCTGGAGCATCTGTACGATCCTGCTAGCTCATTGAGGGAACTATCGCGTATAGTCTCAAGCAATACAAATGTGATCATCTCCTGGGCTAATCCGCTATGGTCGCCCATTTTGCACATCCTAGAGGCACTTAGGCTCAAAATGCCAGAGGGTCCACATAAATGGATAGGGCTAAGGAAACTTAGATCATTAGCTCAAAACAATGGACTTGCCGTTAGCTCCAGGGGGTATCGAGCATTGTTGCCGATGCATATCCCGCTTGTATCTCGTTTTATCAATCGGTTATTTTATAGGGTACCTCTGATCAGAAACCTCGGTTTGATCCAATATGTGGTATTGGTTAAAAAATGCATCCCCCAGGATGGAAACGAGGCTATTTGACATCCACAACAGTTTCAATAGAATACCATCAGTGCTCTTGGACTGGCGAACAGTTGCATGTTCAAGGGGATCTTCATTAAACTGGTAGGTGCTAAGCAATGCCCCAGATACTACAATTTCATATTGATAAAAGTCTGTTCAAGGATGAACAAGCCCTGCTAAATATGGCAGATGATCTTCGAATATTGAATAACAGAGGTCTGCATCTGGTGATCACCTTCGGAGAAGACCATAAGGTACCGCAGGTTTTGGCAGAACATGGTCAGGATGATCTTTACATGGAACGATACCGCGTGCTTTCCGATGAGGGCTTCCAGGTTTACCTTGATCACTTTATCGATACAATATGTCCCCGCCTGGAGAGGATACTTAGCTTGGCAAATATCCCAGTCTATAGCCTATGTGCGCTCAAACCGAGCGTCTTTCGTCTCCGAAAACGATTCCATACACAACTCGATCTCGGCTGGATAGGAGAGATAAGGGAGGTCAATAAGGATCTGCTGGCACAGTTCATTATTCACAAACAGGTTCCAGTAATAAGCCCCTTTGGATTAGGTTATGACGATAATTTTTATGCCCTGGAGCCGACGGAATGCACCCTGTGGATCGCCTCCAGCATCGCTTCCGATAAGCTGCTAATACTCATGGAAACCGATTCCTTCTGGCACAAGATAGTGGGTAGGGAAAAGGATCCCGAATCCTCGGAGCACGATGTCATACGAGCGGTGACCAAAGATTACCTAAATTGCGGATGGGATGATATCCTTGAGGAGATCACCAGGAGCAAACAAACCGAGCTGGATGGTGAAAATGTAGTATCTCGCGCGCTGATCGTGCCTATAAGCAAGGTGAAGAATCCGATCTTGAGCGCGCTCAAGAGACTTGAGGCTGTCTCATTATAGAAAAAAGGGAAAAGAACACTGCATTTATGGGCTACCTGAATAGGAAAAAGAACATACTGGTAATAGACGACGAGGAGAAGATCTGCAAGATTGTGAAGGATATTCTCAGGGACGAGGGCTTCAATGTGCAGTATTCCACCAGCGGTACTAATGGTCTCCTACAAGCTAAGAAAAACAGCTTCGATGTGGTCCTTCTCGATATATGGCTAAAGGATAGCGATGGGGTACGGATACTCCAGCTCATAAGGGATCACAACCCAAATCTGCCGGTGATAATGATATCCGGCCACGCAAATATCGAACTGGCAGTGAAAACACTCAAAATGGGCGCGATCGATTTCATCGAGAAACCGATCAAGTACAATAGGCTTCTAAGCACTGTCAATCAGGCGCTCGAAGCGGTGGCTTCCAGAGACAGCTCGGAGATAAAGATTCCTGATACCTTTGATTATAAGATAATTGGGCAAAGCGAAAAGTTCAAGGAAGTCCTAGCCCAGGTCGAGAAGGCAGCCCCTTACAATGGAAGGGTGCTTATCCGCGGAGAAAACGGAGTAGGCAAGGAGCTTATCGCCAGGGAGATACACAAGCGAAGCAAGCGAGCTGCGGGTCCCTTCATCGAGGTCAACTGCGCAGCCATCCCCGAGGAGCTTATCGAGAGCGAACTCTTTGGCCATGTCAAGGGAGCCTTCACCGGGGCAGTCAAGGACAGAGAGGGCAAGTTCAGGCTCGCCGACAAAGGAACCCTGTTCCTCGATGAGATTGGAGATATGTCCCTGATGACCCAGGCAAAGGTGCTCAGGGTGCTCGAGGAACAAAAATTCGAGAAGATAGGCAGCGGCGAGACCATACAGGTCGATGTCAGGGTCATCGCAGCATCCAACAAGGACCTCAAAAAGATGATAAAGGAGGGGAGCTTCAGAGAGGATCTATTCTATCGCCTGAATGTCATACCTATTCAGATGCCTCCACTAAGGGAAAGAAAGGAGGATATCCCGCTTTTAGCCGAGCATTTCCTGGAGATCTTTTGCAGACAGAACAATATAGCGCCCAAAAGCATCAGTAAGGCTGCGATGCAGATACTTATACATCACAACTGGCCGGGGAATGTAAGGGAACTTAAGAATCTGGTCGAAAGACTGGTGATAATGATACCTGAAGGGACCATCGATGTACAGGATCTCCCCGCGGATATAACCGGCGACCAGGACTCGAGATCAAAAGTAGCAAACGGGGACTTATCGCTAAAAAAGGCAAGGGAGGACTTCGAGCGCAAATTCATCATACAGAAGCTGGAGCAAAACAACTGGAATATAACCCGCACAGCCGAGCAGCTAAAGATTGAAAGGGCTAGCCTGCATAGAAAAATCAAAGCATTGGGAATAAATATAGCCCCTGATGAGAAGCATAACTGATAAATGTCATCGAAAACGAACCTTGGCATGATGATAAACAGCCTTGAGTATGATATAAAATTATGCGAGAGCCTGGATGCGAGATCCGAGGTGTCTTAAGGCATTACAGGGCAGCAATGACAGGAATCAGGCACGGTAAAGAAAAACATGGAAGGCTCTTATCCGATGGACATGGTGGATAACAAAGAAATAATCGCCCTGGACGCTCAGGGCATGAAAAGGGCTATAACTCGTATCGCTCACGAGATAGCCGACCGGCATCCTACTTACGACAACCTGGTGCTGATTGGGATCAGGACAAGAGGTGTAACCCTGGCAAACAGGCTTGCAGAGAAGTTGAATAGCATCCTTAATTTCAAGATCCCCTTGGGTTACCTGGACATTACCATGTATCGGGATGATATCGACAGCCGAAAACCAGCGGCGACAGTGAAAAAGACCGATATCTCGTTCTCATTGAGCGGTAAGAATGTGATCATAGTTGATGATGTGCTTTATACCGGCAGGACCGTGCGCGCTGCCCTGCAGGCACTGGTGGATTTCGGAAGGCCTCGACTGGTGGAGCTAGCCGTGCTTATCGATCGCGGATTGCGCGAGCTTCCTATACAGCCGAACTATGTCGGCAGGGAGCTGAGTACCACCCACCAGCAGCGCGTAATGGTACGCTTAGTCGAGAATGATGGCGCCGATGAGGTAATCATTAGAAGCAAAAAGCCCTAATGCTAATACAAAGAATGAGTAATATGCGAAGGAGAGGGAAGTGGGGAACCTGCACAAAGACCTAATAAGCATGTCCGACCTCTCCGAGGCGGACATCTCCTTGATCCTGGACAGCGCCCTATCATTCAAGGAGGTTTCGGAGAGGGAGATCAAGAAAGTCCCCACGCTTCGGGGTAAAACTATCATCAACCTTTTCTACGAGAACAGCACCAGGACAAAGACATCATTCGAGATAGCCGGCAAGCGCCTGAGCGCAGATGTAATAAACTTCTCCGTATCATCTAGCAGCGTAAAAAAGGGAGAGACCTTCAAGGATACCGCCTTGACCCTGCAATCGATGAACCCGGACCTGGTTGTAGTGCGTCATAGCTGCTCTGGCGCGGCGGTAATGCTGGCTCAGTTAATGAAAGCCTCGGTGATAAACGCTGGCGATGGCTGCCATGAGCACCCCACCCAAGCGCTGCTTGATATGATGACCATCAAGGAGATAAAGGGGAGACTGAAGGCTTTGAAGGTAAGCATAATCGGCGACATCGAGCATAGCCGGGTGGCGCGCAGCAATATCATCGGATTGACCACCATGGGTGCAAGCCTTACCGTCTGCGGTCCGCCTACTGTCATCCCGCTTCATATAGAGAAACTGGGCGTCCGGGTAACCTACAACCTGGCAGAAGCCTTGAAGGATGCGGATGTTATCATGATGCTGCGCATCCAACTCGAAAGACAAAAAGGACCCCTGTTCCCCAGTCTCCGCGAGTATTCACGGCTTTATGGACTGAACCTGAAAAGGATGAAAAAGGCGAAGAAGGATGCGATAATTATGCACCCAGGACCCATAAATCGCGGCGTGGAGATAGATCCGGAAGTAGCTGATGGACCCTACTCTCTGATACTGCATCAGGTAGTAAATGGCGTTGCTGTTCGCATGGCGCTTTTATATCTATACTGTATGAGGCATGAAAATGAGTGATCTTCTGCTTAGGAACCTCAGAGTTATCGACCCGAAGAGCAATTCAGACCGCAAGGCGGATATACTCATATCAAAAGGTAAGATTAAGCAAATAGCTGATGATATAAAGGTTGATAATGCCAGGATACTGGATCTTAATGGAAAGATAGCCTTCCCTGGGCTTATCGATATGCATGTTCATCTTAGAGAGCCGGGTAGAGAGGATAAGGAGACCATAGAAAGCGGTCTAAAAGCTGCCATAGCAGGGGGCTTCACCGCTGTCGCCTGTATGCCCAATACCAGCCCGGTAAACGATAACGCAGCGGTTACCGAATATATCCTCGACAGGGCAAAAAGGCTGAAGATGGCTGATGTGTATCCGATTGGAGCCATATCGAAAGATCTAGCAGGACAGGATCTGGCTGAGATAGCTGATATGCTCCAGGCAGGGGCGGTCGCCATAAGCGACGATGGCTATCCGGTCTCATCATCCCAGCTCGCCCGCCGGGCAATGGAGTACAGTCGCATCTTCGATATAGCGATCATATTGCACGAGGAGGACCTCAGCCTAAGTGCAAACGGCGTGATGCACGAGGGATTCATTTCCACCAGGCTCGGATTGAAGGGCATACCAGCAGCAGCCGAGGAGGTCATGATAGCACGTGATATGATGCTCGCCAGGTTTACTGGAGCAAAGATACATATAGCCCATCTCTCGACTGCCTACTCGGTGGAGCTGATACGCAAGGCGAAGGAGCAGGGCATTCGGGTTACTGCCGAGGTTACGCCACATCACCTGCGTCTCACCGATGAGGCGGTTGCAAGCTACCATCCCAATACCAAGATGAAGCCCCCCTTGCGCAGCGAGGAGGATCGCAGGGCGCTAATTCAGGGAGTAATGGATGGGACCATCGATGTCATCGCCTCGGATCACGCCCCACATACCATTGCTGAAAAGGAGGTCGAGTTCGACAACGCGCCCTTCGGGGTCATCGGGCTGGAGACCTCCCTGCCGGTGGTTCTTGATACCTTATATCACCAGCAGGGGATGCCTCTCATCGATATCGCCAGGGCGTTAAGCACCAATGCAGCCGAGATCCTTTGCATTAAAAAAGGAGTGATCGCTGAGGGAAGCGATGCTGATTTAACCATCATCGACCTGGAGGCACAGACTACCATCGATCCTGCAAAGTTTTACTCCAAAAGTAAAAATACGCCATTCAAGGGGATGACCTTCAAGGGGGCGCCGGTTTTGACCATTAAAGGGGGTAGGATATTGATGGAGAACGGCATCTTATCTCGATAGCAGACTTTATTTTTAAAAGATAAATAATAACCCGCAAATAGGTAGGTGATAGTTATGAGAACGAGAATCCCTGTATCAATACCATTGCTTATCTCGCTCATTATTGTCGGCTCAGCCTTAGGTGGAGAGGATAGCCTATTCTTCCTCGATACCGATGAGCTTATCACCACTGCCTCCAAGGAAGTGGAGCCGGTGAGAACCGCGCCGGGGACGGTTACGGTCCTAACCCATGAGGAGCTGGAGGAGATGGGTGCCTTGACCCTGGCTGATGCCCTAAAGTACATCAACTCGATGGAGATGGTTCCCAAACAGTTGTCTCGCAGCAATCTGTTCTTGCGGGGGATATTCAACTCATTCAACCAGGTCATCCTTCTCATGATAGACGGCAGGCCGGTTAACGACAACTTCTCAAGCAGCTTCTACGCCGACCTTCGAACCCCGATAGATAACATCAAGCAGATCGAGGTGATAACCGGACCCGGCTCTTCGCTGTATGGCGCCAATGCATTTGCGGGGGTCATCAACATCATCACCAAGACTGGCATGGAGATGAATGCCATCTACACCAAAGCCGGCGGGGGTACCTACAATACCGGCTTCGTGATCATCTCAGCCGGTCAGGAGATAGAAGGGGTGCAGACCGCGCTTACCCTGAGAACCTTGAGCACCGATGGTCAGAGCGCAGAAAAGGAGCCATCCCTGGTGGATGAGGACCTGCACTGGCACAACAATGAGCATAGGGATCGCCACTTCTGGGCGCGCATCGATTACGAGCACTTCTCGTTCAAATGTTCCCTGTTTGATTATAAGGCAGGTTTGCCCGGGGTGGTAAACTTTCCCACCCCAAGGGATGAGATGGAGGTCAAGCGTTACTACGGCGACCTTATGTTCGATATCGAGCTGGGGAGCAGCTCCAACCTCAAGCTGCGCAGTTACATCGATGAGGGCAGATACACGGTAAACCAGATGGACGAGGTCTATGATATAGCTAAAATAGAGGATATCAGCGGACTGAATGTATTCGTCTTTGGTGCCGGTGCCTGGGAGGAGGCGCTTGCATCATATAGAGCCACCGGTGAGGTTGATATAGGCGATCTGCTAAAGTACCTGGAGAGCACCGATCCACAGGCAGCATTAGGCGCATACTCGGTGACCTTTGATACGCTGGTAAAAGCGATCGAGAACGACTTTCCGATGCGGGCCATAAAGCAGGTGCAGCGCCGAATAGCTGGTGAGGTGCTTTATAGCGCCAAGTTCTCCACCAAAAACAGCTTCCTTGCCGGCGCCGAGTATCGCTATGACCTCATCGATGACCAGCCCGAAGGAGATAAATATGCTAGCGTTCTTGGATACGATGCGCATGATGCAGCAAATGTCGCGGTCTATATTCAAGATAAGCACGAGTTTTCATCACGCTTCTATTTGCTAGCTGGAGCTAGGTATGATCAGCATAGCGTTTACAGTGGATTCTTCTCCCCTAGATTAAGCGCTGTTTACTATCCATCCTCTGTCTTCACCCTGAAGCTAAACCTCGGTAGAGCCTTCCGAGCACCTTCTTTTGTCGAGCTATACTCCGACTTTCAGTATCGCACCGCAGAGGTTCACGGTAATCCCGACTTGAAGCCCGAAGAGATGCGGATCGCAGAGATCATCGGAGAACACAATCCCAGCCCGTTCTTCAGCCATAGAATGACTCTATTCGGCTATGAGGTGAAGAATTTCATACAGTACAACAATACGCATACCGACTTCTTCATCGAGTATGATATGGGCGGCTTGGACTACTACATACTTTTCAAGGATAGCCCCTTTACACGCGTCCTGTACCAGTCATACTTCACCAACAATCCATTGCGTGTTGTACACGGAGCCGAGTATAGCTTGGATGTTCGCCTAGGGAGGTATTTTGACCTTGGACTGGGGCTTTGGCATCGCCGGCAGAACTTCTCCGAGGAGGCGGTCAGGGATATGGAACCTAGCGAGGAGAACGGCTATCAGCGCTATGAGACCTACTATCGAAGGTTTGTCTTCACCACCAATGGCGCAAACCTGAAGCTGAGATTCCATTACAAGGATTTGCTCTACCTGCTTGTAATGAGCCATTTTTCGGGCTACAACTGGTTCGATGATCAGCCTATCAGGCAGCAAACCAAGCTTCATTCGATAGATTTCTGGGACAGCGAGGTACATTTCACCGATGTTGCACTGGGGGCTAGATTCCGAGATTTCCACCTGGTGGGAGTGGTCAAGAATGTCTTTGGCAACAAGTACGAGATGTACGACGATATCTTCGATGCCAGCACCCCCAGAGAAATAGTCAACAACCAACCTAGCCTCCTGGTGATGCTGCAATATACCTATCATCTAAGGTAGAAGTGATTTTCTACCGCTTTTTTTAGAAAATATCGATACGATATTTGACCAAAAAAAGGAGCTTTTTTAACATAAGATTGTTATATAAGGTAAAATGAGAAACGAACAATAAGGAGGAAGCGAAAGGATGAATACACTCAAGACCACCTTCTTGATGGTGCTTTTAACCGTGTTGCTGGTCGGCGTCTCCGGGATGCTCGGCGGCCGCAATGCCATGATAATAGCCCTTGTCTTTGCCACGGTGATAAACTTTTTCACCTACTGGTTCTCGGACAAGCTGGTGCTAAAGATGTACAAAGCGCAAGAGGTCAGCGTTGAACAGGCGCCGTGGTTGCACGAGATGGTGGAGAAGCTGGCTCATGCAGCCAACATCCCCAAGCCAAAGGTATATATAGTCCCTATGGATGTGCCTAATGCCTTTGCCACGGGGCGCAATCCCAAGAACGCTGCGGTTGCAGTTACCAATGGGATCGTGAACCTTCTGGACCGCGAGGAGCTAGAGGGCGTATTGGCGCACGAGATCTCACATGTCAAGAATCGAGATACACTGATATCTGTAGTTGCAGCCACCATTGCAGGCGCTATCATGGTTCTTGCCAATATGGCACGGTGGGCAGCGATCTTCGGCGGAGTAGATAGAGACGATGAAGGCGGTGGCATATTCGGCTTAATCGCTATGAGCATCATAGCCCCGCTGGCTGCTGTGCTGGTACAGATGGCGATCTCCCGAACCAGGGAGTACAAGGCAGACAGCAGCGGAGCGCAGATATCCAAGAAACCTTGGGCATTAGCAAGCGCGCTGGAAAAGATGGAGAGCTATGCACTAAAAAGACCGCTGCAGGTCAATCCTACCACAGCCAACCTGTTCATAATCAATCCGCTGCACCGCAAGGGATTACTGAATCTGTTCAGCACCCATCCACCCATCGAGGAGAGAGTAAAACGCCTGCGCAATATGATAGGATAAACATCTCTTTCTTAAAGGAGATAAATTGATAAAGCGACTAAAGGTCCGTGGCTTCAAGTCCCTCAAGGACTTATAGAGGTGGGTTATTGTATGGTATACCCGATGCGGATGGAGGCGAAGCCAGAAGGATCGCTTCGTTCCAGGTACTTGTTACCCAGCAGATCCCTGAACTCGAACTCACCACCGCCGGTAATCCCACCCTCCAGGTAGATGCTAAAGCCAAGCGGAGCTGTATAGCAAAACCCGCCACCGAACCTGATGATCTGCACAGCCCCATCATACTCGGTAGTCTCGCTATTCTCGCCGTATTCGATGTTGTACTGATAGCCATCGAGGGTGAAAAACATGTAGCCCTTGAGCGGATCCGTGATGCGATATGCGAAATTGGCGTAAACAGGCAGGATCAATTCCAATCGACTCCTACTGCCCATCAACCATGTAAAGCCTAGCACAGGATAGAGACCGACATCTCGAAACTCCTCTCCAACTGATAAGCCGGTCATCAAAAGGAAGTGCTCAGACAACCTTCGGGCATAAAGACAATCTCCCTGCATCAACCAATCACTGGAATTAAGCGTATCTGAGAAATCAGAGAATATGCCAGGACTGAAGGTGAATGAGATCAACGATTTGCTGCCTAGCAAACACCCAGCACCAATCGGAAAACTCAAGGCAGTTAATTTTAGCTCATCTATTTCCATATCGGTGAAGGTATATTTGCTTTGCTGATAGTTAATCCCTGTTGATATGAAGAATCGATCACTAATCGGAATAGGGAGATCCAGGCTACCTCCGAAGCTCTGTCGGTCAAAGCTACCTGCCTCATCTGACAATTGATTGTCGGGCTCTAAAGCCCAGCTCACCGAGACCATATCACCACCAGGCAATAGCAGAAACAAGCTCTCAGCCCCATCATTATTGGCAGATACACTGCCTAGCATTGAAAGCAATACTAGAATAGCTGCGATGGACGGTAATCTATTCTTATACTTTATATATTACCTCCAAGGAGAGGTGTCCAGGAAATCTCCCTGTGGTGTCCGGTGTTTGGACCAATCGTGAGTTAATATCTTTTCCCACCCAACATGAACCTTTGCGTACATTATCCATCCGCTGAACCCATTCAATAGCTTACCCAAAGTGAAACCATCAGCACCGATTATCTCTGGATTGGTATCATCGAAACGAAGCTCCGATTGCGTGTAATGGGGGTGGAACAGGTTTGTTAATCCCTTGTTCAATTTGTCCCAGGTTTCCTTATCATCGAATTCCCTGGCTGCTGCAAACATGGATGTGATTGCATATTGGGCTTCTCCTAGTGAAGGAGGATCATCTGATTCTATATTTATCGGATTGCCGTTCTCATCAACCTGAGGATTCTCTATGACATAACTCCCTAAGCCAAGTGGAAGATCCCTAATAAAGTTCTCACGAAGATACCTGTAGCCTTTCTCGGTGAATTCAGGCTCAAGGAAATGTAAATTCATCATAACTAGAGCATTTGTGAAGGTGGTCGAGTATTTATCGACCTGATTGCCGCGGGGATGATATTTACGACAGACTAATCCGGTCTTCTTCGAGCTAAGTTTTTCCTTATACTGCTTAATTACATCACGGGCATATATTTCCCCGATTTTAACGCCATGCTTTGCATCTACCCCATAAAGTTTATCATAGATATGCAATCCGAGTATGGCGAATGAATTGCATTGCGGAAACCAATGATTCGGCTCGCAGCATACCCCGGCATAAGGATGGTTGGGGTGGTTCATATTCTGAACATGCAGCTCATACAGGTTGCGGCATAGGGCAACGAACTCCTCGGAAAATCGTTTATCGCCAGTCATAAGCTCATAAAGCCCCTCTAGAAATATACATGGTCCCTTCCACATAACATTATTCCTAAGAGGGCTTCCCCAGCCTTGATAGATTGCATAATCCATCCAACACTGCGGACCGCGGAAGAACTCTATTAGCTCACCCATGTTCCAAAAGATCTCCTTTGAGCGCTGCGGCTCGATAATAGCGAGCGAAGGGAATGCCATACCGGCACCAAGCAGAGCGACCATTAATGGAATGCCGCGCATCTTTTTTGGTAAACCGTAGTCAGCATCGGAATAATAACCGTGTGCAACTCGATCCAGGATTAATTCATTATACATGTTCTGCTCACACCACTCGGTGTACTTCTCCAGCCGATAAGGCTCATCAGGACTCCAAAAGGGGGCATTGGCATAAGACATGACATCAATAGCGCCTAGCCAGTAGTTGAAGTGTCCAACAACATCATCCATGAGTTTAGCCCTTGTCTCTTGCGCCCAGTATTCTTCTGCACTTCCGAAAGGTTCTTGGGTCAGGTGGAAGTAATAGAGAATACCAACAACTAAACCAACAATCACAAGAACAGTTAATCCTACAAGCAACTTCTTCACGATTTTCATTTTGCATCTCCTTTTCTATATGAAATGGTTTCCATTAAATCCATTGATTTGCTTATTATTCACCCACATTAAGATAGGGGAAAAAATCCAACAATGCGGTTGAATCCCGTGGTTGCAGTGCATACTCGACCAGCAACCTCTGGCTCGGTACGCTCCCAGCCTCGATGACAGCAACCATCCCGAATGCCCCCCCGAACGGCGTATCCGGGAGCAGATCAACGCCGGTATCCATGCCTCCAAAGTAGATGCTCACCGAACATTCATCGATGGAGAGCTTGACCGGCAATGCGACTATACTTAGCAGGCTGCTTGTATCGTGCTTGATATAGGTATCCCAGTATCCAGCGATCAAAAATGCGCTCGGCAGTGGGGTGGCTGTTGCGGTCGGTGTTGCCGTCATTGTATTGGTGGCAGTTATCGATGCCGATGGCGTTGGTGTCCGGGTGGCGGTGGCTATCGGCGTCATGGTTGGCGTTATCGGCTCAGCAGTCGATGCCCGGGTGCGGAAGTTGTACTGCTCATCGAGGCAATTGCCCTCGAAATCGCAGCCTACGATACGAACTGAGACATAAGATAACGGAGCATAAGGCTCATCAGGGTGATAAATTATACGATAGCCATTATATATCGGTATAAGCAGCGGATAGACCCGGTGGTTATTGATCCAGACCGCGATGGAGCCGGCATCCACTCCGCTGCAAAAATCGAGCATGTCAACCGAAGTATAGGCGTTGGGCAGGATGTTATCCTCTCCATAGCGCGGGGCGGGATTCCTAAGCACCGGCGATGTCATATCTACAGCCACAACGCTCTTTATTACATTGCTATCGGCGATATTAGCCATCGGTGATGAATCTAATGCCTTTACATTATAGAAGTATTCGCTTCCGGATTGCAAACCGCGATCTATCTTACTGGGGTAGTATGTGGTTGCGATCGGATGCAGGTCATCCGGCTGGGTTCCCCTGTACAGCCGGTATCTCACCGGCGGCGAGTACCTGTCCTCGGCAACCGACCATAGAATCCCCACCGAGCAGTCGGGCAGACTCGCTATGGTTTGTATCCCCTGCGAGCCTTGCCATAGGGGAGCTTCTGTATCCACATTGACATCATCGAGATAGTAAAGCCCCGGCTCCTCGGACGGGGTAGTGTAAAAGATCTTGTTATAGGCTCCAGCCCCTGTCTCCCGATAGACCTGGTGCAGCACACCCCCTGATTCCAGGTATATGTATAGTACTAGCTCTCCCTGCTCGTATTGGTAGGTGAACTCGACCAGATGCCACCCCGGCGTCCTCTGGATGCCGGTATCGACCCAACCTTTATTAAAGCCGATCCCTATGCTATAAGTGAATGGGAACAGCCCGAAGTTGACCCCGATCTCCCGCTCGCCACCTACCTTTTCTCCGCCCAGTGTATAAATGCCTCCCCAGAAGCTCCCATCGCTCATGGTATCGTAGAAGTAATAGTAATGCTTGGTGGTTTGAGGTTCATCCATCATATACTGAATACCCTCTGCTGGCTGCTCGAACTTAAGGCTATAATTGCCGGAGTGCGCCTGTTCATCGGAAACCGGTGGCATATCGAGGATATTGGAGTTACTTTCTTGGTAAGGCTCCCAGTCCCCCATCCCTGCCTCGAAGTTATCGCTAATAGGTATATCGAAAAGCACCGTTTCTCCCTGGATGGTCTCCTTGTGCTCCTCGTTGCCCACCAGGTCAGTGCCGAGGGTATAGAAATGGTAAAGACCGGCTCCCCTTGCATTCAAGGCATTGAAAATGATCGGCGGGAACACGGAGAAGACCATCGGCACCTGCTGCCAGTCATACTCATCCTGGTAGCTATAGAATAACCTTATGCTAGTTACCCCACTTACGGCATCATAAGAGTGTAGGTTAAGTCCTAGAAGGGGGGAGCCGATTACATCGGGATTGTCAGTAAGCAGGGTAAAGGGTGGGCTATCATCCTGCGTGGAGGTTACTATGTTGGACCAGTCGCTGGCTGCATCGGCTTCATTGTAGGCTCGCACCTTGTAGTAATACCTTCCCCTATCGGCGAGAATATGGAAGGTCGCGTTTAGATCTGTAGTATGCACCCGCTCGATGACAGTGGTAAAGTTTATGTCCAAGGCACAGAGCGCCTTGTAATATACGGCTCCGCTGGGCGCTTGATCGCTCCAGCTTATGGTGTTGGTTACTCCCTTAGTGAATGGTGGCTCTGCATACAGGATCGGAGGATTGGGAGGGAAAGGAGTCGGGGGGAAGGTCGCCATGCCGGTCGATGTTACCGTCGGTGTGCTGGTCGGCGTCTCGGTGGGCAAGCCGGTTGGCGTTCTGGTCGGTGATGGAGAGATGGTCTCGGTCGGGGTCATGGTCGGGGTGCTCGATAGATATGGGGTTATGGTCATGGTCGGGGTGGCGGTTATCTCTGGCGGGGTATTGGTCGGAGTTGGGGTAAACGAGCGGGTCGGGGTATCGGTAGCTGTATTGGAGGGCGTTCGGCTTGGTGTCGAAGTTGGTGTACGGGTGGGAGTATCAGTCGGGCTCGGGGTGCTTGTTGCTGTAACCGTTGGAGTATCGGTGTAAGTACCAGTCGGTGATGGGGTATGGGATGCAGTCGGCGTGGCTGAGGGCGTATCGGTTGGAAGTCCACTTGGAGTAGGTGTATTGGTTGTAGTCCCAGTCGGTGTTCCTGAGGGGGTGTTTGTATTGGTAGCCGTGGGTGTGCTGGTGTTGGTTGGAGTCGCGCTTGGCGTTGGCGTATCCGTGGGGCTCGGTGTCGGGGTGGGCAGATGCTTCTCATCGACTCCCATATCGTATGATTCGTAAATAGGGTCCGGTCTTGCCTCATCATCGATATCCTTGAAGACATCAATAGGGGTGCCGGTATCCTTGCAGGGGGATAGCTCGGTTATGTGGAAGTCAAAGTTGCCATCTACGAATAGCGGATCTGAGTCAATTATGGAAACGCCGGCATAGCCTCCCTCGATGCAACTGTAGGAGACATCCTGTAGATTTGGGGCATATATCTGGTCGGGATGATTGTTCCATAGGATGCTATTAACCATAGTTCCGATAGAATTGATATCGCACCAGATTGCACCACCTTGAGTGTAGATGGGTACGGAATTATTAGCAATTGTGCAATGTTTGAGCGTGTAATCGGAGTTGAAGACCCCGATGGCACCTCCCATATCATCCGCATAATTGTCCGAGAAAACACAGTTTATGAATGTTGGCAAGGAATTATCTATTATGCTCGCACCAGCACCACCGTAATATGCAGTGTTATCCACAATATAACACTCTCTTATCACCATGCGGGAGTTCTCGGCTCTCATCCCCCCACCACGATCTCCAAAACTATTGTTGCATGCAATAGTACAGTCTTCAACCAAAGCATTTGAATTGATGAACTGAATTCCACCAGCTCCCATAGTGCTCTGGTTATGCATGAGCAGGCACTCCTTGATGCGAGGATTGGCACTCTCCAGGTGGATGCCTCCTGCGTTATTGTTGCTGTTGTTGTAGGTTAGCTGGCACTGTTCTATCTTCGGGGAACTGCCTAAAAGCCGTATCCCACCATCTCCACCACTGCTTATCTTCAACCCGGTTATGTTGAAGTCATAAGTCGAGTCAGAGAAGATGACCGGGTTAAGCCCATCGCCGACAATGGAGACATTGTAATCCCCGGGCAAATCATCATCCACGGCGATCAGGCTCACCCCGTAAAGCACCAGTGGGAACTGCTCATTCCTGCTTGCATCATACATCCCCTCGTGGATATAGATTAAAGTGCCAGGGATATTGCACGCCTGCAGAGCCTCGGAGATCGTAGTATATCCATGAGTATGCCCGACATTGAGCACGCATGGTGTCGGCATAGCCGGCGCACCTGTATAGAACATCTCCACGGCGCCGATATCGGGTTGCAACCCCGCATACCACTGCCCATAGTCGATACCGCGATCTATGCACGGCGAGTAAGAGTTGAGCTGATAGTCATCGTTCAAGGGATCGAAGAACATCGGGCAGGTGAACAGGTTGCCGCTACCTTCTCCCTTTAGCCAAGCCTCGCTGCCAACCACGCAGTGGGAAAGGTTGACCGGAGCATCATTGGTATAAATATCTTGGCTATTGGACCAGATAATTGAGTTTATCATATTAAGATCAGCATCAAAGGATACATAGACCCCTCCGCCGGCTACTGAAGCATAATTACGAGTGATGATGCAATGCTTTAATGTGAGGTTGGAGTTTGAGCAATAAATGCCACCGCCATATTTAGCATAGCTTTCAGCAACTATACATCTATTTAGTTCAAGCCAAGAGCCGTAAAAATATAGTCCACCGCCATAGCTCGTTGATTTTCCTCTTTTGAATACAAAGCCTTCAATGAAAGATTCATGTCCTGCGATCATGTTACAGTTTAGAACTTGTTCAGTATGCTCGGCATCGATTATGGGGAAATTTCCAGGCTCTGCCCACATTAGTTGCACATCATCCTTCATGTTCAAGGGAAAGATCTCCCCGCTTCCAGGATTATAAACACCAGGCTCCACTAGAATACTGTCGCCAGCGGTGGCTTGGTTCAAAGCATCGGTAATAGTATTGAAATCAACTTCGCCACTATGACCAACCGTATAATTTATCCCCCAACCGTGTAACGGTGACAGGAATATCAATGCAAGATACATACAGGCTAAAATCGACCTTCTCATGGCTTGACTTACCCCTTGTAAAGTCCAATGAGCTATCCTCGTATAAAGGACCTTCCTATAATGTGCAGTCTATTACAGAACGTGCCCTCTGTCAAAATGTTACCATCAATAAAGGTAAAACCATAACATAAGTAAAACAATGGCATAAATCTGTGTAAGCAATCCCAAAAGCAATAGAAGAGCATTCAGTCGCCTTGTGCTTTGCTGCCATGAAAAGATGCTAGCAAACACGATTATGGGGATGATGCTGGGGAAAAGATAGCGCCCCTGCGGCGAGAAGCCTATCGATGCTACATGGAATAAGACGATCCCTGCCAGGTTCGATATCAGAACCAGGATGGATACTACGATGAATCTTTTATTATTTGTTTTGCCATTAAGGAAGCACTTGTGGTTGATAGTTGAAAGAATCATCATAGCAAAAATCACCATCCAGGGTAGAAATCCTAAAAGCGCTGGCGCCATGTAATGCCCGCTGCCGGGATAGAATACGGCTGTCTTGAGCATGAATTTGAATCCAGCGATGAACTTACCTGGCGGGGGAATGGAAAGCGCGACCAGGCTCGACATGAACTGACCTAGATCCCGAAAAAGGCTTGATAAAATATCATAAAATTGGCTCGGATAGAGCTTGATTAAATAATAAAAAAACCATAAGCCAAGACAGATCAGCGAAAAGATAAACAACAGTCCCTCCCCTAGTTTGCGCATGGAGTGCTTCCCTTTTTCGCTGTAAGCTCCCCAAAGCATCATTACCATGAGATAGATGGTTGCCGGCATGAAGAACAAGCCGGTTCTCCTGGTGCATAGCATGAGTAACTGGCTTATCAAAATGGCTAATAGATGTCTCCATGCTCGCTTCTCGCATAGCTGCCAGGCGATCAGGAAATAGGTGCCCGCCAGCGCCAGCAACGCAGAATCAGCATTAACCGATATCAACAAGATAAGAAGCTGCGGGAATAGTAAAAGCAGCACAGCCGGGTTCAATGCATCACTAAACCGCCTGCCCAGAAGCAAAAATGTGCATACAAAAAATATTAAACCGAGCGCGAATGAGACTATTCGACAAAGATATAGATTGACCTTATGATCACTGCCTAAAGGCAATAGCGCTGCCAGGAGCTTATAATAGAGCCAGGGCACCCGATGCTCCATCCGGTGCGCCAGCGGATACTTGCCCGGCTCATCGATGGCTCCCCGCCGTGATTCCTCGCCAGGCAGGTGAGATAGGTAGTAGTAATTGCTTTCTATCAGCGCATGGTTCAGCGATGAAAGGGATTGCTTATCCATATTTTCTTTAGCCATTACAGCGCGATAGTGCCCCAACTCATCAGCTCCCATGAATGGCGGCAGCAGAAATAGGCACAGGATCATCCCCGTGATAAGCAGCGCGAAAACCGCCAGGTCGATATTTGCTTGCTCTTTTACCATCTGTTTATCAGGCTGCTAATGGGAAGCATCTCTTCGTCAGCAGAGACGGCGATGCCATCGAGCGCTAGAAGATGGAAAAAGGCGCGCCTTAGCGGATAAACCTTCGGCTGCCTGTGGAGCAAGGACGATAGAGCCGGCTCAGTAAAAGCGCTGTCAACACCAGTCTCGGAGAGCGCTCGCACCAGGCGATGCGCAATCGCATTGGATGGCTCAATCTCGATGCAGCGCCAGAGAGCATACTGTGCAGCCCCTGCCTCGCGGTCTATTACTTCTATAAACGCTCGCATCAGCCAATAATCGGCTCTGTCCATGAACCTGGCTTCATGCTTTGCCATAAGCTCCCTGGCGTAATTCGCATCGCCGCAGATGGCTATCTTGCTGCAATAGACCGCCAGCGGCTCCAGCGCTTCGGGGAAGCGCATTCGAGCCTCGCGCAGGGTCATATCCATTCCATGCAGCCACCCGCTTTGCCAATAGATATCAATAAGTGCCGCCGCTGCCAGCGCATCGACCCGCGACATGGAGACCAGCCGCTGATAGATGGTCCGCTTCGGCGCATACAGCAGGTGAAGATACAAGCCAATCGGCTTTTTACT
Source organism: uncultured bacterium (assembly GCA_964448115.1). GTDB lineage: Bacteria > CAYUVA01 > CAYUVA01 > CAYUVA01 > CAYUVA01 > CAYUVA01. Next base: position 535 of record CAYUVA010000047.1, on the reverse strand, counting down.
TGCAACAAGATTGTTTATCATCCAGGTGAGATCTTTTTCGTAGCCTTCGATCTGGGGCTGATCGCCTTTGACATGCGAGCGTAGAATGCACATAAAGAGCGCATCTGCCCTGCGTTTCACCGCTAGCTCATGCAGTGCAGATCGCGCTGAGGTAACACCCTCAAGTCTCTGTAAATATTTAATCTGCTGGTTCTTATTTCCTACCGCATCATAGTAGGCAGCCATAATAAAGTAGCTGGTATTTACCCAGGGGAAAATAATCATGGTCAGGATGATGGTGATTCCGCAAGGGATAACAACAGCCTTAAACATGGGTGGATTATAGCACAAATAAGCTTCTTATTTTGAAAACATGTAACTCTTGCGCATGGTTGATTATGCTACTGTCATTCCCTTGAAACTTTCCTGTGTTTGAGCCACAAATATAAATAAAGGAAATGGAAGGAATTAGGGCGATGGAAAAAATACTAAACTATGTTGGGTTCTGTGATTCAGACAGTAATTTTGTGGCTATTAGGCTCCTGATTTATCAGGG
>CAYUVA010000046.1:20829-31367 GCA_964448115.1 uncultured bacterium | reverse complement strand
GAGCCCCTGATAAATCAGGAGCCTAATAGCCACAAAATTACTGTCTGAATCACAGTGAAGGAAGGCTTTTCTTCCGTAATTAAAGTAAAAATGGCAAGGCGCATATCAGACGCCTCGCTGAGTTTCTGCCCTGTTTGCTGCTTGTCATTAATCGTAGAGGCAGTATATTATTAAGCAAAGGCAGGATGATGCTTAAAAGGACAGCCAGGTTGGCAAGGATATTCGTTGGCTTTATGCTAAAAAGGTTTCACCTTGGATATCTGCCGTTTCGCTACTGGATAGAGACCACCAACAAGTGTAACCTCTCCTGCGTCCTTTGCCCCAACAGCGCCGATAACACGAGCATCAGGGGATTGATGGACATTGAGATATACCGGCGGCTGATCGATGATATCCAGAGATACGCCTATGATATCAACCTGAGCCACCGCGGGGAACCTCTGTTTCACCCGCAGTTATACGAGTTCATCTCTTATGCAGAAAACAAGGGCATCGCCACCCGCATCCACACCAACGCAACCATGCTCGATGCCGAGAAAAGCGAGATGCTCATCGACAGCGGACTCAGCCTGCTCAGCTTCTCCTTTGACGGCTTTGATAAAGAAGGCTACGAGGCGATAAGGAGAGGATCAGACTATGAGATGGTGGTATGCAATATTGTCCGTTTTCTGGAAATGAAGGCGAGGAAAAACAAGGGTCCCTACACCATCATCCAGGTCATCGAGACAATAAGAGACAAGTATAAAACTGAGCAGAAGGAAGCCTTCATGGCAAGATTCAAAGGCTTGCCGGTGGACAAGTTTTACATAAAAAAGCCACATTCTTGGGCAGGGAATGTCAAGATAAACGATTTCATGGAAGATCCGCAACAGGTAGATGACAGCCTTAAGAGATCCCGTTGCACATTCCCCTGGTACGCATCGGTTGTGCTCTGGGACGGCACGGTATGTCCATGCCCGCAGGACTGGTATGGAGAGATGAAGATGGGCGACCTCAACCAATATCGATTCCCCGAAATCTGGAATGGTGAGGCTTACCAGGAGCTTCGTTCCATAATGAATCAAGGTCGGCAGAGGGAGCGCGAGCTTTGCTGGGGCTGCGATCGCATAACCCGCCCCACGCTGCTTGGCATCCCGTTAGAGAATCTCAAGCCCTTTCTAGGAGAGAGCCTGCTCGGATACCATTTAGTTAGTCGGCTTATAAAAAGGTAAGCCCTGCGGTAACCTCTCACCAGGCATGAAGGGCGTTGTGCTAATTTACTACGGTAAAAGGAATTGATGATGAGTAAGCTGGAGAATATAGTATTCATGGGCACTCCACGCTATGCGGTGCTGGTCCTTCAAGGCTTAATGAAAGGTGGTTATAAGCCAACTGCCGTCTTTACTCAACCGGATAAGCCGAAAGGGAGAGGAAGGGGGATCGCTTCTTCGCCGGTCAAGGTCCTTGCAATTCAAGAGGGATTACCTGTCCATCAACCAAAGCGATTGCGTAAAAACCGGGAGGTTTTTCAACTACTGCGTAACCTGGAGCCTGATGCTATTGTGGTTGCTGCCTATGGATTGATCCTTCCCCAGGAGGTGCTCGATATCCCTCGTTATGGGTGTATCAATGTACATGCATCGCTTCTGCCTAAGTATCGCGGGGGAGCGCCGGTGAACTGGGCGCTGATAAATGGGGAGAAACAGACCGGTGTAACCATAATGCTCATGGATGAAGGGCTTGATACTGGTCCCATCCTGGCAAAAAAAGCGATCGATATTGAAGATACCGATACTGTCGAGTCCCTGACTGAGAAGATCGCCATCGAGGGAGCTGACCTGCTAATCGAGGTACTTGATAAACTCCCCAGTGGGCAGATCAAGCCCAAGCCGCAAAACGACCAGGAGGCGACCTATTACCCGCTACTGAAAAAGGAGGATGGACTGATCAACTGGCAATTGAGCGCCGAGCAGATATATAACCGAGTGCGGGGATTGAACCCATGGCCGGGCACCCATACCTTCATAAAAGGGATGAGGCTGCGGATATGCGCGGTGGAGATACTCGATTATGACTCAATCGAGGGAACGCCGGGGAGATTCTGCATCGACTGCCCGAAAAATGAGCTTTGGGTGCACTGCGGAAAGGGAATAATCAAGATCACCAGGTTCCAGCCCGAGGGCAGGCGTGAGATGGAAGCTAAACAGTTTTTGTGCGGCTATAGGGATAAGATTGGCCAATGCTTCGAGCCTGGAGCTGGAAATGAGCGATAAGCCGACCGATTCGAGGAGGTTTGCCTTTGAGGTGCTTTGCAGATTACAATCTGAGGATCGATCACTAGATAACCTGGTTGCAGAGGCGATAAGCAAGGCAAACCTTGATGCAAGGGATATAGGGTTTCTTTACGAGATCCTGTGGGGGATCATGCGCCAACGAGGCAAGCTGGACTACCTTATCAGGGAGTTTTCAAACATAAGATACCATCATCTCGATTATAGGCTAAAAAATATACTTCGCCTGAGTATCTACCAGATATTATACATGGACAAGGTGCCTGACTATGCTGCGGTGAACGAGGGCACCAACCTGGCTGGACTGGTCAATCCCAAATGGCGCAAGTTCGCTAATGGCTTGCTTAGAAACATAGCAAAAAATAAAAAGAAAGACCTCTTCATACAAGTTAACAACAGAACCATCCATGGAATGTCAATCATGTACTCGCATCCCCAGTGGCTGGTCAAGCGTTACAAGAAAGCTTATGGAACGAGGAACTGTCGTGCAATCATGGAATTTAACAATAGCAAGCCTCCACTTAGCTTCTGGGTAAATCCGAGACATAAAGATGCGAGGGATTTCTATACCAACTTCAAGAATAAGCTTAAGCTCATACGAAGCGAGCTTTGCCCCATCGGACTGGTCAGCCAGTCGAGACTACCTGATCTTATGGAGATTGCATCTGTCGAGCCGGGGTTCATTTATCCGCAGAACGAGCTATCCATGTCCATCCCTTTTCTGCTCGACCTTGATGGCTATGTGGATGTGCTAGATGCCTGTGCGGCTCCGGGTGGGAAAACTATGCTGATGTCGATCATTACACAGGGGAAAGCCAGGATCACCGCCATGGATATCTCGCAACAGCGCATCGAGTTATTAAGGAAGAACTTGCAGGTATTTGGCATACCCGATATAGAGCTGATAGTAGGCGACTCCGCAGAGCCCAGGGAAGATTTTATCAGCAGGTTCGATCGCATACTCTTGGATGTACCTTGCTCTAATCTCGGCGTGGTACAACGACACCCAGACATCAGGTGGAGGCGCATGCCGGATGATATAGACAAGTTTGCCCGGCTCCAATCAAGGTTGCTTGATGTAAATGCTCGATACCTGAAGCCTGGTGGGAAGCTGCTTTATTCGGCTTGTACATTCGAGCCAGAGGAAACGACCTCTGTGATTAAAGATTTCATGAAAAAGAATAAGTCCTTTGCATTGACAAAGATACTAATAAATGAATTTAATAAAGGTATAAAGGGTCTTCTCGATTCAAAGGGGCAGGTTCTGTGTTTACCGTTCAAACACAAGCGATGCGGGTTCTTTGCAGCTCTACTGGAAAAGCTGTGCTGATCATTCTCAGAATCTTAGATAAAACCGCTCCCCTTTGCCGATCTTGACCGCATCCTTTATCTTTTGCTGGATGACCTGTTGAGCAAAACGAATGCTCTCCTTAAGGTCAAATCCCAAAGCCATTTGCCCAGCGATGAGGCTCGACATGGTGCAGCCAGTTCCATGCACATCGTAGCCCTCTAGGCGCTCGAAGGGAAACACCGTCTTTTCACCCTCTTTATATAGGATGTCTGCCGAATCGTCCTGGCGATGCCCGCCTTTGACTAGGATATTCTTGGCACCAGCATCGAGAAGCCGTTTGGCAGCGCGATCGATATCCCTCTCGCTCTTGATATTCATGCCGGTCAGGGCGACAAGTTCGGGGATATTAGGACAGAACAGCTCGACCAATGGCATCAGGTGGTTCTTCATAAACTCTATGCCCTTGTAGTCGAGCAGCAGGTATCCGTTGCTGCTTTTAAGCACCGGGTCGAACACTATCGGCGTATTCATCCCCTTGAGCAGTTCAGATAGGCAGAGCACTATCTCTCCATCGCCGAGCATCCCTATCTTTATTGCAGAAAGCTCGAAGTCTTCAAGCAATCGTTTGACAGCCTCCCTGACCTGCTGACCAGGAATACAGGTCAAACCATAGACGCCACGAGTGTTCTGAATGGTCTCCGCGGTGGTAACTGATAAACCGTGCAATCCCAGGTGCCTGAAGACTGCCAGGTCCATCTGAATGCCCGCGCCGCACGAGGGGTCGGAACCAGCGATGGTCAATACATATTTTAGCTTACGGTTACTTGTCATTTGGATACAATTATACTATTTTATTTTTCAAATGGAAATAGTCCTTGCCAGCAACAACTTGAACAAGCTAAAAGAGGTGAATGATATCTTCGCTGGTTCAAGGATCTCGATAACGGGATTGGATCAGCTCGGATTGGATATTGAGCTAATCGAGGATGAGACGACCATAGAAGCTAATGCGCTAAGCAAGGCTGACCAGGTGGCATTGCTGGCTAACCTTCCCGCCATATCCGATGACTCTGGCATCTTCGTTGATGCACTCGATGGCTTTCCTGGTGTCTATTCCGCCAGGTTCCTTGGTGATGAGGCTAAAGATGAGACGAAAAATGAGTATATCCTCGAAAAGCTAGGCAAGCTAACTGGCAAAGACCGCTCAGCCTCATTTCGCTGCGCTGTAGGCTTTGTACATCCAGAATCAAACATTCGTAAGGTATTCCTAGGGGTGGTAAAGGGACATATTTCAAATGAACCGCGGGGAGGCAGCGGCTTCGGTTACGATCCCATCTTCATCCCCGATGGGTATGACCAGACCTTTGCCGAGCTAGGTTTAGATATCAAGAATCGCATCAGCCATCGTGCGATAGCCTTCAGGGCAGCACGAGATTTCATCCTCTCACACTTTTTGAAATAAGCCTCCGCATGGAAATAAACTACTTCGTCATTGCTTGATTTTAGCTGCTTATAGGGTTAAAATATTACAAGGTCGAAAGGTACTTAAATAGATGAGGAAGCTAGGGGTCATATTAGCAATATCTTTCTTGGTTTCATTATCCTTTATCAGCGTCTGTCTGGCAAGGACAGTGGCTGTGGTGCATATCTTCGATAGCGAGCCTGGACAGCGGGTAAGGGAGGATATCGAGAAGGCTGGCGATTACGAGAAGGTCATACTCATCAAACCCCTTACCCTCAAGGAAGGCGAGCATCTGCTTGAAATTGTATCGCCGAGCAAGTTCAATGCCCTGGCAATAAACTGGCTTCCAGGGATCACCGGTGAGCGTTCTTATATCATCGAGGTCTCGCTGGGCAGGAAAGGTGGTTACACCGACTGGAAGGAGCTTCCCCTCAACGATGATGAGATCTCGCCAACCTATCCTGATGGCAGGCGCAATCCTTTCCATGGCGGCACAGCTTCAACCCTGCTGACCATGAATGAGGCGGTATATGACTCGATAAGGCTCCGGATAAACGCAGAACCGATGCCCTTGGAGTTGCAACGGCTGAGCATCCTGTTCTTCGATAGCACCAAGCCATACAAAGGGGGGGCGGAGCCTACCGTGAAGCCATCGGATTTGTCCAAGGACATCTACCCCAAGCCGCCGGTTATATCCCGCAGCGAGTGGGGCGCTAGACCGATGAACGGCTCACCAAGTTACTGCTATGAGACCACCCACCTGTGCGTTCACCACACCGCAGCCCCCTCGGACTGGAACGCGGAGACGCTCGAACAGTGCAAGGCTCGGGTGCGAGCGCATCAGGACTACCACATGGATCACAACGGCTGGAGCGACATTGGTTATAATTACCTATTCTGTAAGCATGGTCATATCTTTGAGGGGCGTTACGGGGGAGACTATGTCAGGGGTGCACATGATGGATATAACTGCGACTCCATGGGCATTTCCTGCATGGGGTACTTTCATCCGCCATACAATCACCAGCCGACCAGCGCCATGCTTAATTCCCTGGCTGATCTCTTCGCCTGGATGGCTGGACATGTAACCGATACTATCGATCCTTATGGTATGGACTATTACAGGAACTATGGCGATAATATGAGGACTATCTATGGACATCGCGATGTCGGCGCAACTGCATGCCCAGGGGATATACTTTATGGGTACATTGGTAGCGATCCTAGTAGCGGGTGGCTTCGCGATGCGGTCTATGAGCGTCTGCATGGAGGTGAACCAACGCCGACACCGACCAACACTCCTATCCCCCAGGAGACGATCATCATTGAGAGCTATCCGGATGGGCATAACAATGTCTGGTACTCCGAGAGCGGCACCTGGGCGGATAGCACCACTTCGATCTGCACCGCGCAAGGCTGCATCGCAAGCGGAACTCGATGGACAAGCGCGGTCTATGGCGGAAGATCAGCGTACTATCAGCCGAATATATCGGTTGCAGGGGATTACGATCTCTATGTTGCCTGGGGGAGCGTCGGCTTGAACGATGTGCTGTACAGGGTGCACCATGCAGGGGGCACTAGCGACCACTATATCGATCAGCTTGAGGAGCTTCAAGATACATGGGTTTACCTTGGAAGATACTACTTCAACACGGGGACTGCCGGTAAAGTGGAGCATAATCGAGGGAATGCGACCTCCGGGGTGCTGCGAACCGCTGCTGCCAAGTTCGTTCGCATAAGCGGGGTAAGCCCGACTCCCACACGCACACCCACCAGAACACCAACTCGTACAGCAACCAGGACACCCACAGCCTCATCAACATCAACGGATACGCCTTTTATTACCTATACGCCAACCAGGACGCCGACCTTGTCGCCTACCCGTACTCCAACAGGAGCACCTACATATACGGCGAGCAGAACGCCGACTAGCAGTCCAACTGATGCGCCCACCTTTACACCGAGCAGAACGCCGACACTTACACCAACCGAGACATTCACTGCCTCTCCGACCGAAACCCCTTCTCAACCGAGCGAGGAGTTCCGCGCCCTGTGGGTAACCAGGTGGAACTACAGCACCGAGTCCGATGTGCGCAGCATCATCCAAAAGGCTGCCCAGCACAACTTCAATGTAGTCTTCTTCCAGGTCAGGGGGAGGGCGGATGCCTTCTACGACAGCAGCTACGAGCCGTGGGCAGCGGAGCTGAGCGGCACTTTGGGGCAACATCCCGGCTGGGATCCGCTGATGGTGGCCATTGAGGAGGCGCATATCAACGGCATCGAGCTTCACGCCTGGGTAAACGCCATGACCTGCTGGAGCGGCACCACACCTCCGCCACCGTGCGAGCCTCCGCACCTGTACAACGCGCACCCGGAATGGCTCTGCGTCGATGATCAGGGGCAGAGGATGCAACTGAATAGCGGCTATGTCTTCTTCAGCCCAGGAATCCCCGAGTACATACAGCACTTGCGTATGGTCATCAACGAGATAACAACCTATTATCTGGTTGATGGCATTCACCTCGATTATATACGCTATCCTTCGAGCGTTTATTCTTACGATGCCTGGACTCTGGATCGCTTCGTCAATGATAATCCACAGTCGCTGCCCTGGGATGATTTTCAGCGCTGGATACTTGGCGATGTGGTGAGCCAGATTTACAGCGATATCCTTAGCCTACCCCGCCAGGTTACGCTTAGCGCCGCTGTGGTCGGTGTATATCAGGATCTCTGGGGTTGGGGAGCTGCCGAGGCTTATTATGATTACTACCAGGACTCGATCGACTGGCTGCGGGGCGGCATGATCGATGCAATAACCCCCATGATATATTGGTCAATCGGAGGCAGCCCGCCCTACTTCGATGTTCTGGTCGATTTCTATGCAGACAGGGCTTATGGGAGACACATCTATCCGGGGATGAGCTGCAACTATGAAGACTTCAGCGAGATAGCTGATGAGATCGCTTATGTGCGATCCAAGGGTCTTCCCGGTCAATCGAGCTTCGCCTATACCTACATTGAGGATAGGGGGTATTGGGATGATTATCTAAGCGGTCCTTATGCACAGGAGGCTTCCGTTCCGGGTCTTCCCTGGCGATTGACTCCGACAACGACGCCGACGGCAACTCCAAGCATCGCGCCTTCAGTTACGCCGACAGCGAGCGCTACGCCGACCGATCACCCCACCGATACACCAACTGCCACCATGCCCCCTTATGTAACTCCGACAGCGACTGCTACCAGCGCGGTGCAATGCCCCTTTATTGAGTTCGCTGGATACATGTCAACCCGGTTGGTGCGGGGTGTGCCTGACACTATGGAACTTTATTGCCAGGTGGGTGAATACGAGTCGATTGGCTCCTGGATAAGCTCAATGGGTGTTAAGGTTTATTACCAGGGGTCGCCGACTGGTCTCTTTCTGGAGCCGAGCGAGCAGTTCGAGCGCGTCTTCTACCTGCGCATCGAGGGATTCACCCTGCCTTTCAGCGAGACATTCAACCTGGAGCTGATGCCATTTCTAGGCGGCATTCAGGGGAATCCCTGGCCATATCTTATCGTATATCCATAGATTTATTGATTCGCTGCTTGTTCGTTTATTTGATTGAAGTTATCATTTGAGGAGAGATGAAATGAGGAGATCGATCTTGAAAACACTGATAATTGTTATCTTGCTTACAGCCTTCTTGCCCATCGGTTGTTATGAAGAAGATGAAGATGATGATGTTGTGCCGATACCGTTTGGTTGTTATGACTACGAATTCGTATTGAATAACTGCCAGGGAAGCGATCAATGTCGGATTCTGATCCTGGTTATAATCGCCTATGAGGGGCTTCTAGAGCTGGATATCGATGGAAACCTGGTAAGCGGGTACATTCAGGTGCAATCGGAACTGCCAAGCTCAGAATGCTACCGATTTCCTGTTCAGGGAAACTACGACAATGGTAATGTAAACATCGAGGGTACTTTGGCTCTTGAGGATCCGGTTATAACCCTTCGTATCAGCGCCGAGATTGTATTATCGGACAGCGGAGAGTTCCAGGGAACAGCAACCGTGAATCTCAATGGCATTTATCTAGGTGAAGCGATAGAATGCACCTGCAATGGAATTGTTGATGGTGATCTCGTTTCCAAGGCGCCTTGCGATTTCGATTGCTAACCTCGCTTAGCAAGTTAGAGCCTAGTTGAAGTACTTGGCTCCGTCAACCACTTCCAGGTCGTAGATGCCAGGCTCAAGCTCCTTTGGCTTGTAATATTTCTCCTCCATAATGCTGGACAGTTCCTCCACGGCATCCTCATAAGCTAGACAAAGGGCAGCTCCTCCGAAGCCTCCACCCATGATCCTCGCGCCTAGCACACCTGGGTGTTCATTGGCGATCTCGACGATGTGATCGATCTCCGGGATGCTCACCTTGTAATCATGGCTCAGGCTCTCATGGGATTTCCTGATCAGGTTGCCGAGTGTTTGCAGGTCTTTTCGATTGAGCGCAGCCACCGCTTCCTTGACGCGCAGGTTCTCGGTAACCACATGCTTCATCCGCTTGTAGAGTTCTTCAGGTAGAATATCTTGTATAAACCCTAGTTGTGTTTCCTTGATCATGCTGGGGTGTTCGATCTGGTAACCTTTTGCATTTAATATTTCAATTGCCTTGGCGCATTCGTTTTGGCGCACGTTGTAATTACTGCTGGTAAGTTCGCGCTTGATGCGGCTATCTATCACTAGGATTTTGACATTATTCTTCTCGAAGTTTAGCGGTATATGTGCGAATTCGAGGGTGCTGCAATCGAGGAACAAAGCATGGTTCGCCTTTGCCAGGAAAACCCCGAAGTAGTCCATTATACCGCACTGCACGCCGGTGTATCTCATTTCCGCCTGGCGGCAGAGTCGCATGAAATTAAGATCATCAATCTCAAGGTTGAAGAACTTCATGAACGATAAGCCGGCGGCAACGATAAGCGCCGCCGAGCTGCTCAAGCCGGCACCAATGGGAATCTCGCTGGAGATCGATGCATCGAGACCTATGGGTGGTCCGCCACGGATCATCTGGAAATAGATCCCCAAGACATAGTTAGACCAAATATTCTGGTTGCGTGGAATGTTAGAGGATAGCGAAACCTCGATGACCTCGTCGAGATCGATCGCCTTTAGCTTCATCGTTTTGCGCTGCTTCTCGCTCAGGGTGAACTTGAGGTAGCGGTTGATTGCAGCAGGGAGAACCAGACCGAGGCTGTAGTCGGTATGTTCACCGATGAGGTTGATCCTGCCAGGAACCCTTACGATCAAAGACTTCTTCATGGCAAGAGAAATACAAGCATAAATGACACAATTTGTCAATAGGTAAAAATGAGGGTGATTAGATTCGGTCTTTCGGGGCTGTTTCCCCCCCCCTTAATCCCCCCCGTGAACGGGGGGGAAAAGAAGAGGGGACAACCGTGAACACGGGGGGAAAAGAAAAAGGGACATAGGTAAAAATGAGGGTGATTAGATTCGGTCTTTCGGGGCTGTTTCCCCCCCCC